>JAQVDS010000025.1 GCA_028697715.1 Acidithiobacillus sp.
CGTAAACTCCTTGTCGGCCCTGTGGGCCCAGACTATGATCCGTTGCCGTGTCCGTTTTGGATCTCTTTATAGTTGACTATTATGCTCTTCTATTGTTCCAAAGCCAAGTCAAGGATTTTGTTGCAGGTAGTCAAATGGGAGTGAAGATGGAGGCAAAAACCGATATTGGACAGCGCTGTCGCACATTGTTCGAGAATCCCGCCGTACGCGCCAAGGGTTGGCGGAGCAATCTCTTCTGGCGTCCGGAAAACCCACAAAATCCTTACGGGAGCCTGCGCGTCGATGGGGAAGAACTGGAGGTGCTACTGGCGGCGATTGTCGGGGTAGAGGCGACGAGCCGGCCTGCCCTGGAACAACGGCACCCGGGTCGCGCGGGTTTTATCGAGCGCTCCATTGCGCACGGAGAATTGCCGCTACTGACCTACCAGAGCGACTCTTGACCTCCGTCGCGATCCTGTCGCGCTACCCGGAGCTCTATTCCACCTGCCGCTTGCAGGAGGCGCTACGCGCAAGGGGGGTAGATGGGCGCGTCCTGCAGCCCGAACGCTGCGCCCTGCATGTCCAGCAAGGAAAATTCTATCTATATTACGAAGGCCAGGTCCTGCCGCCTCCCGAACTGGTACTGCCACGCTTTGGCAGTCCCTTGACCCAGCTCGGTGTGCGCCTGCTACGGCAGCTGGCGGCGCAGGGTAGCTATTGCCTCAATGGCGGTGATGCGATCTTGCACGCGCGCGACAAATTTCTGTCCCTGCAAATCCTCGCCGGCGCGTCCTTGCCTGTGCCGGAGACCTGGTATCTTGCCGATGCTTCGGCGACGGAAACGGCGCTCGCGCAATTGGGAAAACCACTGGTCAGCAAACTGCTCAGCGGCTCCCAGGGGGTCGGCGTTAACTTGGCGGAGAGCCGCGCGGGCGCGCGGGCGCTGGTGGATACCCTGCTGCAGTTGCAACACGAAACCCTCTTGCAACGCTTTTTGCCCACAGGAGAGGACTATCGGGTGATCGTCCTCGGCAGCGGGGCGCTGGCGGCCATGCGCCGACGGGCGGGGCCGGGAGAGTTCCGTAGCAATTTACATCGGGCCGGGACGGCGGAGCGCGTGGAGGACGCGGAAGTGCTGGCGCGCCTGGAAAAGTTGGCGCTTGCCGCAACGGCAGCCTTGGACCTGGATTTTGCCGGGGTAGATCTGATGCTCGATGAGCAAGGCGCTCCTGTCATCCTAGAGGTCAATCCCGTCCCCAGCCTGGAGGGCGTCGAGCGCGTGAGTGGCATTGATATTGCTGGAAAGATCGTGGACTTCGCTCTTAGTCGTCGTGTGCAGGCATCTGCCTGATTTCCGCGGCGATCCACTCGCGTAGACGGTCGGTCACCTGATTGCTGCGCCCTTCGCCGTTATCAGCCGGGCCAAAATGCAGGTGTAGTTCGCCCGATCGCATGCGCCAGTCGTGGCGTGGCCAGAAGCAGCCACTGTTGAGGGCGAGGGGGGTGATGGGTACGCCAGCGCGCTGCGCGAGGGCAACGCCGGTCTGGTGAAAGGCGCCCAATTCACCGCAGCCTTGCCGCGTGCCCTCCGGAAAAATGAGAACGGGAATTCCTGCCCGCAGGCGTTTTTCTCCCTCTTCCAGAACCTGTTTGAGGGCCTGGCGTCTCGCTTGACGGTCGATGGCGATGGGTTGGCTCAGGGGTAGATACCAGCCGATGATGGGAAAACGCAGCAGTTCGGCCTTGAGGACAAAAGACAGACGCGGGAAGTAACGCCATAGCAGCAGGGTTTCGAGGGAGGACTGATGATTGCTGAGAATGACGCAGGGGCCGGCCGGTATATTCTCTAGCCCCTGTACGTGATAACGCACACCAATACTCCAAGAAAAGATGTGGCTCGCGACCCGCGCCCAGGTACCGCAGCCCCAGTAGCGCCAGGATTGGGGCAAGAGAGGGAAGGGCAGAAGCAGCAGCGCCCATACTAGGGTCCATAACGTGAATGACGCATAAAACAGTATGCTGCGCAGGGCACGGGCCATGACTCAGTGGCCAAGCAGGGCGTCGGCGACGGCGGCCAGATTGGCGAAGACGGGAACACCCTCGGCCCGCGCAGTATCTGCCGCCTTCTTGCCTTTACCCGTCAGTACCAGGATGGGGCTGGCACCGGCACTCCGTGCCGCCAGCAGATCGCGGTGGCTGTCCCCGACGGCCGGCACTCCTTGCAGATCGACCTGAAAGCGGTCGGCAATCTCGCGAAACATCCCGTCCTGGGGTTTGCGGCAGGCGCAACCAGCTTCCGGGTGATGGGGACAGAAAAAAATGGCATCAATCCGTCCCCCCATCTCCGCCAATTCCCGCCGCATGCGGGCATGGATGGAGCCCAAGGCGCGCAGGCTGAACAGACGCCGGCCAATACCCGATTGGTTGCTGGCCACCACGACGGTGTAGCCGGCGCGATTGAAGCGGGCAATGGCCTCTAGACTACCGGGAATCGGCCGCCATTCAGCAGCCGACTTGATGTAGGCATCGCTGTCTTCGTTGATAACGCCGTCGCGGTCGAGGATGAGCAGATGCGTCATCCGCGGCCCTGTAGCTGGGAAAAATCGGCGATGTGCAAAAACGCGCCTTGCAGCGCCTGTAACAGCGCCAGACGTTGTCCGCGGAGCGCACGATCCTCGCAGAGTACCATCACTTCCGCAAAGAAACGGTCCACCGGATCGTGCAGGCTGGCAAGGGTCACCAGTGCGTGATGGTAGTTCCTGTCCTTGAGGTTATCTTCAACGGTTTTCTCAATGGCCGTCCAGGCGTTCCACAACGCCTTTTCCGCGGTTTCCTGTAACAGGCCGGGACGCAGGTCCGTAGTTTCCTGGCTTCCTTCCTTGCGCAAGAGATTACTGACGCGTTTGATCAGCGCCGCCAGATCATCGGCGCGCGGATCACCGGCGAGGAAGGTGCTGAGACTCTCCAGGCGATGTTGGGCGTCGAGGGGATCATCACCGGCCACCGCCAGTATCGCCGCAATTTGGTCGGCGGCGAAGCCCTCTTCGCGAAAGATCACGCGCAGCCGGTCCTGGAAGAACTCGCCGAGCTTCGCGCTGGCTTCCGCGCCAGGAGGCAGTGTCGCGGCATAGGCATCGCGACCCATCTGCGTGAGCGCAGCCAGGGAGAAAGAGTGTTCTCCTTCCAGTGCAATGCGCAGAATGCCCAGAGCGGCACGACGCAGAGCAAAGGGATCGCGGTCGCCGGTCGGGATTTTCCCCAGCGCAAAAAATCCATAGAGGGTGTCGATACGATCCGCCAGAGCCAACGCCTGCCCGGTAGGCGAAGCCGGGATGGCGTCATCGCGCCCTACCGGCCGGTACTGTTCGCCGATGGCCTGGGCCACGGCCGCCGATTCGCCGTCATGGCCGGCATAGTAGGCCCCCATGATGCCCTGTAGTTCCGGAAACTCTCCGACCATGCCGCTGAGCAGATCGCTTTTGCAGAGTTGCGCGGCACGCCGGCAATCCTCGGGATCGGCGCCGAGCATCGCCGCCACACTGGGGGCAAGATTTTGCAGGCGCCGTACCTTGTCGCCTATGCTCCCTAGGCCGTCCTGGAAAGAGACCTTGTCCAGATCGGAAATCCAGGCGACCAGGCTGCTTTTGCGGTCCTGATCCCAGAAAAAGGCCGCATCAGCTAGGCGCGCGCGCAGTACCCGATTGTTACCATGAATGACGACCTGCGCATCACGGCTTTCGAGGTTGGCAATAAAGAGATAACGTGCTGCCAGCTTCCCTTGCCGATCGCGCAGGGGGACATAGCGCTGGTGCTGAATCATCACCGTGATCAGCACTTCCTCCGGGAGCCGCAGATATGTTTCGGCAAAGCCGCCCGCCAGGGCAACGGGCCATTCGCAGAGCCCGGTGATCTCATCGAGGAGGGCATCGCCAAGCATGGGTGTACAATCCAGCTCCTGCGCCAAGCGTTGCAGTTCCGCTGCGATATAGGCGCGGCGCTCCTGCCAATGGGCGCGGACCTGTGCTTGCAGCAAGGCTTGCGCATAGGTCTGCGGCTGCACGACTGGCACGGGGCCAGGATGATGGACGCGATGACCGAAACTATGAGCCTCACTTTGCAGGCCAAAGGCCTGCCAGGATAAGCACTGGTCGGCGAAGCGGAGCAGCAGCCAACGAATGGGACGGGAGAAGCTTTCTTCGTGCTTGCCCCAACGCATTCGCTTGCGCAAAGGTAAGGACTCCACCCAGCGCGTCGCCAGATCCGGCAAGAGCGCCGCTACGGGGCGGGACGGATGCTGGATACGCCACGCCAGCACGACGCCTTTTTCGGTTTCCAAGCGTTGTAGATCGCTGACTGCGACACCGCAAGAGCGGGCGAACCCCTCAGCCGCCGGCGTTGCCTTGCCGTCGACAAAAGCCCGTTCGAGCGCCGGTCCGCGGCGGAGTTCTTCCTCGGCCCGTGTGGCACTGGCGAGCTCGTGAATGAGTAGCGCAATTCGACGCGGAGAAACGTAGGGGAGGATCTCGCCATACTCGATGCCGCTTTCGTCCAGCAGGCGGGCCATGATCTCTACGGCGCTTAGCTGCAGCTGCTGTTGTTCCGCTGCCGGTAGTTCCTCGCAACCGATTTCCAGTAACATGGGATGGGACTTCATGCGTCACCTCCCTGCAACAAGGGGTGGCCAAGCTCGGCGCGAGCCTCGGCATAGATTTCCGCTACCGCACGCGCCATATTCCGTACCCGGCCGATGAAGCGTGCCCGCTCGTTGACGGCGATGGCATGGCGGGCATCGAGCAGGTTGAAGGTGTGGGAGCAGTCGAGCACCCGTTCATAGGCGGGCAGGGGCAGCTTGGCCGCGATGAGGCTCTGACAATCGGCTTCGGCGCGGTCAAAGCGTTGCCTTAGATCGTCTACGGGAGCCAGCTCGAAATTGTAGCGGGACTGCTCCACTTCGTTCTGGTGATAAACGTCGCCGTAGCTCACGCCCGGTGTCCAGATCAGATCATATACACTTTCAACGCCTTGCAGATACATAGCCAGGCGCTCCAGGCCGTAGGTGATTTCGCCCATTACCGGACGACAATCCAGGCCCCCAACCTGCTGAAAATAGGTGAACTGCGTTACTTCCATGCCATTCAGCCAGACTTCCCAGCCTAGACCCCAGGCGCCAAGGGTGGGCGATTCCCAGTCGTCCTCAACGAAACGAATATCCTGCAACGCAATGTCGATGCCGAGGCGGCGCAGGGATTCCAGATAGAGCTCCTGCAGGTTACTGGGATTGGGTTTGAGTACCGCCTGAAACTGGTAATAGTGCTGTAGCCGGTTGGGGTTGTCGCCATAGCGGCCATCGGTGGGGCGGCGTGATGGTTGTACGTAGGCAGCACGCCAGGGTTCCGGACCGATTGCCCGTAAAAAGGTTGCCGGGTGAAAGGTGCCTGCACCCACGGGCATGTCCATGGGTTGCAACACCACACATCCCTGTTCACTCCAGAACTGTTGTAACTGTTGGATGATTTCCTGAAAAGTCATGGCGACCCCGCTGCACGAGGACGCCAATTATGGCCGAACGCCCGGTATCAGGAAAGTCTGGGCTCACAGAAGTTCTGCAATACCTTGGGCGGCGCGCTTTGCATCCAGAAAAATCAAGCCGAGTTTTGCTTCTTTTCTGGCAATTACGGTGAGAACGGCATCGTGTCCGGCATGAATGAGCAGGACGTATCCAGAGTCTCCCTTGATCATCACCTGTTCCAGGTCACCGCGGGCCAGCTCCGCTGCCGTTCGGTCGCCCAGGGACAGCATCGCGGCAGCCATGGCACCGACGCGATCCTCGTCCATGTTGCCGGCCAGCAGGGAGGCGATGGTCAGCCCATCGGTAGAGATGACTGCAGACGCCTCGATGTCGGCGGAAGAGCCGTTGAGGTCACTGAGGATAGATTTAAGCATTTCTTCACGCATGGCATTAAAACTCCCGTTAAAATAAGGATGAAGATGTTTAGCGATACCGTTGATCGAGTATTTGTACGAGGGTGACGAAGGGCTGGCTCTGAAGTAGAGGGGCGCCGCCGATGATCAACATAAAACGCTGTGGACCAATAAACAGCGGCCAGAATCCGAGCTCGGACTGTCCCGCAGGGTCGACCAGTGCCCAAGTTTCACTGTGGATGCGGAGATTGTTGCGTAATAACCTCCCATGTCGGTCCTGCAGGCTGAGCAAATCAGCGGAAAGTCCGGCAAGCTCCTCCGCGGATTCATGTAAGAAGCCTGATGTGGACAGGTAAAAACCGTTTTCATCGGCAAGTAAAGCGCGTTGCACGTCCGATAGCTGCGCCAGCAACCCGGGGAGAATGTCTTCCAGACGCTGCTCGGGGGTGTGGCGTGGCTCGGGACTTCCGCGGATCAAACCCAGACGTTGCAGGCGGAAAATACTGCGCAAGGCGTCATCCGGTGAGTCCAGTCGGGTCCAGCGGCAGGCAGCTTCCCGGCCGAAGGGGTCGCGCGATCCTTCGCGAAGAATGTGGAAAAGGATCGATCGGTTACCTTCTAGTTCCGGGCCGGAGCTGATATAGAATGCACCCGCTGGCGTCAACTCGGCATACAGAGGGCGCTCAGAAGTGACGAGTTCGATGCTCATGGGAGCATTCCCAGACCAGGATCGATGGAGAAAAGTAGTGCCATGACCAGGTTCTTCACATCTTCTTTGTTGCGTCCATCTACCTCAAAGATTGGTGGAACAGGATTGAGCATGTGCAGATCCTGACTGACCTCCGCGAGCATTTTTGCGTAGTCTGCGGTGTTCGGGCGGGGGTTGAGATCGGTCTTGCTGATGCCCAGGACCACCGGAACATCGGCAATGTAGTCCTTGAATGCATGCAGGAAGAAATGCATGTCCTTTTGCGGATTGGGGCGGGTGTTGTCCAGCATCAATATCAGCCCGAGACCGCCGGAAGTCAGGATGTCCCACATGAAATCAAAGCGCTCCTGCCCGGGAGTGCCATATAAATGTACCTTGCTCTTGTCGCCAAGGTGCAGAATCCCATAGTCCATAGCTACGGTGGTGTGGCCTTTACGGTTTATGGTCATGTCTGAGGCTTTGGCGTCGGTAGATATGATGGGTACATCAGAGATAGCAGATATCGCTGAAGTTTTGCCTGCGCCAACCGGGCCAGTGAAAACGATTTTATTGTCCTCTCTCATAAATAAGTCTCCCGGTTATTTTTCATTTCCATCACTATAGCCCCGCAATTTTTGCCAGCAGACGGCCAAGAAAACCACGCTTCGCGGGGCTCGGCCGTTGCGCTTCCGCTAGTGTGCTCGAGGGGATCGCCGGCTCTGACGCCACCCCGGAAGCGGGGCTATATTCCAATAATTGCAAAGCATCAGCCGCGGCAAGAAAGTTTAAGAGCGCCTGAGGTTGTACCTGCAACATCCGTATGGTCAATGCTGGGGATGCCGGTGAACGGGCGAGAAAGGCCGCCAAACGCAATGCCTCGGGTAGTGGGTACAAACGCGTAAGGTTGGGCCACCGACGCAGTTTTACCGGACGATTCAATGGAATTTTCTTGCTCAGGCGACCATCCGCAGCGATTGCGTGAATCTGCCAAAGGTATTCCGTGACTGTCATCGAATGAACGGAGTCGTTGTCGGCGAAAGATGCGCCATCTCGGAGAACGAGGTTCTCTTCTCCCTCTCGAAAGATTGCTTGTGCCTCCTCCATGCTGACGCTAGCATCGACTTTCCCCTGTTCTGGAAGGATCCGCCAGAGCAATCTTCCATTGCGTCGATCGACGATTCCTACGGGAATTTGATCGCGTATCGCCCGTTGAACCAGCGCGAGAAGGCCCTGCTCTGGATCGAAGAATTCGATTTGATTCGGATCAAAACTGGGTTTCTCTCTTGCCGGCGGAGGCTGTTGCACACTCGTGGAGAGCTTCGCTGGAGTCGCTGCTGCTGCAGTATTTTGGACTTGCTCTACCGGTTCAGCGGGCTGCTGCAGAGGCAATTCACGGGTCATTGGTGATGGACGCAGCAACTGTTCCAGCGCGGGGAACAGGGTTTCCATGCGGATCGGCTTGGTCAGCGTCACGAACTGGGGAAAGCTGTTGGGGACTACCGTCGTGGCGAGCAGGGGAATCCCGGGGTTTTCCTTACGAAATTTGTCGGCTTCCGCCAGCCCGTCGGGGGAATCCAGATCGGCAATCGCCACATCTGGGACTTGGTGATCGTCCGCTTCGAGAAGGCTATAATTTGCCTTACGGTTCATGCGAAAGGCCATGCGAAATACGGCCTCTTTTCGGATATCGAGGCCAATCCCGCGTACCAGAATCGAAGGAGTTCCCGCAATCTGTGCCTTGTCAGTCATGGTTTTCCTCCTCAGGCGGTAGCGCTGATGTCTCGCTGTAGGCGTTCGGACAGGTGGTACAGCTGGCGCAGGATGGCCTCGTCAGGTTGCGGGTCACTATGGATGATCTTTCTGCTGAATCGAGCAAAACGATCGCGCGCTTGCATACGTTCATACATCTCCAGTAAGGGGGGGAAATAGCCCGACTTTCGCGGTGAGGCAAGGGCTGACTGCTCCAGCAAATCGACGGCTTCCTCTACCTGGCCATAATCGATGAGCATGTTGAAATCGCGTAGAATTGGATCATCGGCATCCACTTCAGCAATCTCCCGGTCGCGCCGCAGGCGCTCTTCCACCAATTGCACGCTAGTCACCGGGATCGTGCTGGTGGGAGTATACAATTGATATTTTTCTGCGAGACTCGGCAGCACCTGATTTTCTCTCCCTTCACTATTTTCCAACTCGTTATATAGACTGTCTTGCCCCAGTTGCCTTCCTACGTTGAGCAAGCGCTGGCGTAAAGCCTTCCCCAGACCCCAGAGGATGATGTGCAAACGCAGCAAGCCTCGGGCGAAATCCCGCTCGTTCCCCTGTTCATAAAAAATTTGGAGAAGCAGTACATGGAGGCGCAGTCGCTTCGGGTAGAGAACCACCTTGCGTTGTAGAATAGTGACCGCGGCTGCGTCCTGACCCGCTTCTCTCAGTAAAGCGACAGCATGCCCCGTACCAACGAGGGTGCTGACGACTCGAATTTCCTCCTCATCGAGCGGAGGTAGTGGCTCTGAACCATAGAGCAAGGCATCTGCGGGCATCTCCTCCTTTCGCTCCTGCTCCGCTGCATGCCGCTGAAACGCGTGCAGGGGAATATCGTTCAGTTCGAGCGGCTCGGGATGCACGATTGCCTGTTGCAGGTCGCGATGGACAGAACCCAGCTCCAGCTGTTCCTGCTCGCGCGCCAGAAAGTTCTCCTTTTGGAGGGGTTGCTGACGACCCAGTTCCTGTTCGATATTTTCCAGACTGAGATGTAGTCGGGCTTCGGCCAACACGCGCAGTGGCAGGTTTTGTGGGTCCTTCTGCAGGCATTGTAGGACTAGATGCTGGACCACGGGGATGTCCAAAATTTGTTGATCGAGGTCTTCCTCCAACATTTCCGCGAGATGCTGATAATCACCTGCCTCGATATAGAGGTTGCGGAGTCGGTTTCTTTGCTCCTGGTCCTGCGGGTGACGCTCGACATACCAGAGAAGGGCCGTCGTTGCCTGATCGATATGTCCATAAGCGAGGTAGATTTCTACCTCATCCAGTATGCTGACCTCTTCAATTTCTGCCACCCTCGCTGGCGGAGCGCTTGGCTCTGGCAGCGGCGCTTGCGGAGCTGGCATGGCTGTCGTCATCGGGTTTTCAGATACTTTTCGAGTGCCTGCGGCGTTGCGCCCCCGTAACTTCCAGAGAATCGCTGCCACCACCAAAAACACGGCTGCACCGATCAGTATCAGACTCGTTGTGGGGAGATGCATGGCTTGAGACCCGAGGCTCCTGGATGATCCGCAATGGACTTCGAGGAGGTAGATAGATGCTTTTGTCGGCCTGTCAACGCTCGAGTAGATCTGCGATTTCCTGCAGGCGTTTGCTACTGCTGCGTCCCGGGTGTTCCTTGCGGGCCAGTTCGGCGTAGCCGTGGAAAAACTCGGGTAAGGCGCGCAGGATCACCGGTAGCCGTTCGCGACTGGCGCGCGCAATGCGCCATTCGCTGCGCGGCTCTCCCTGTCCGGCGTAGCTGCACACCGCCAGACCCCATGCGCGCTCGGTACCCGTCCAATGGTGTTGGGCGATACGCAGGCGATGCAGGTTGGCTTGCATACCCAGCCCAACACCGGGTCCGTCGTAGGTGATCTGCTGGTCCGTGGCGATGTCGGCGAGGAGATGGTCCAGAGGAACGAAGGCTGCACGTAGGGCCTCAGTCCCGGGCGTTTTCTCTTGCAGATGGCGCCGTAGCTCGAGAAGAAAGGGTGATTCCACTTTTTGCTCCATTTTCGGTAAAATTGCAGGGTTACAATAGGATCAATTGGCCGCGCAGATAGAATTGTGGATTCTGCCAGCCTCCCGGATGAGGTTGCAATGCTGCAAAACACACTACGAAAAATTTTTCTTGCCGGCTGTACCGCGCTGGCCCCGCTCGCCACCCTGGCTACGGTGTTCCCCCTGCCCGAGCAGGGCAATATGGTCGGGAACCTGCAAGCCGTCACCAGCCATCGCGATGACACACTGCTCGATATCGGTCGATTCTACGACATTGGCTATAACCAGGAGGTTGGCGCCAATCCCGGGGTGAATCCCTGGCTGCCAGGACAGGCCAGCAAAGTCATCATTCCCAACGAGTACGTACTTCCCCCAAAACCTTGGAGCGGAATCGTTGTCAACATTCCCGCCCGACGTATCTATTTCTTCCCGGAGGGACGGGGGGTGGTATTCACCTATCCTGTCGGGGTGTTCCTGCCGGGCTGGAAGGAGAGCCTGACCACCACCAGCATCATCCAGAAATTCAAGATGCCGGCCTGGAACGTTCCCAAAAACATCCACGCTTGGTTTGAAAAGAAGTTCCATATGGATATTCCGTGGTATTGGCCCCCAGGTGCAGAAAATCCTATGGGGGAGTTGGCCATGGAGACGGGGCTCTCCGGGATCTTCATTCATGGCACCTACCACCCCTGGGGCGTCGGTATGCGAGCCAGCCAGGGTTGCTTCCAGATGTATCCGGAGAATGTCGCGCAGCTCTTCCCTATGGTGCCGGTGGGGACCTCAGTGCGTATCATCGATGAGCCCAACATGGTGGGCGAACGCAACGGACAGATCTACCTGCAGTGTTACAAGCCGCTGCATGCGTATAACAAAGAAGGACCAACGGATCTACAACGCGCAGTAGTTGCCATCAAGCAGTTTATGGCGGCCAATCATTTACACGAGGAGATCGACTGGGCAAGGGTGCGGCGTATGGTCGCCGAGCACAATACCGTCGCTTTGCCGATTGGGGTGGGCACACCCACCTACGCCACCCTGGCCCAGGCGTTGCCCGCCAAGCCTTATGCGTACGCGCCATATGGACCCGCTGCCAATGGTGCTGCCGTTCCTCCGCCACTTCCGCTTGCGAGCGCAGCCAACCAGGATCAGATCAACGTCAAGGTCTATCTGCCCGGACAGAAGCCTAATTAAAACTGCCCGGTGCGCCAACGATACCAGAGGAGGCCAGCATACTCGTGCATGGCCTCACTGCTGATTTCTTCATAAATTGCGCGTGGCAACCACGACTGCCAGGAGAGAGGCGTCGCCTGTCCCATCCGGTAGTCGCAGGGTACGGGCGTTGGCAGGAGACCATAATGACGGAACCAGGCCATGGCCCGGGGCATGTGGACCGCCGAAGTCACCAAGTAGATACGACGAATGTCATGCTGGCGCAACAACGCGGCGCTATCCTTCGCATTTGCCGCGGTGTTGTACGACTTCCCTTCCAACCAGATGGGGTTGTCGATATGAAAACTGTTCCGCAGTAACGCCGCCATGGTCGCTGCCTCGCTGGGCGCACCAAAACTAGGCGCACCGCCACTGGGTACCACGGGTAGATCGACTTGTTGTGCCAGTGCGGCGGCCGCCTGTAAGCGCATCAACGTTCGTGCATTGGCCATTTCGGGTATCGGTCGACCCGGATTGACGATCTCGCCACCACCCAGCACAACGATCGCTTGCGGTGCCGAGTCTCCATGCAAGGGATGCAAGAGCGGTGGATAGCGATCTTCTAGAGGCTGCAGCAGGAGACGCGCACCAAACGGAGTAGCTGCAAAATAGATCCCCAGTAGAGCGAATGCGATCAGGAGTCTACCCAGGGAATGCCAACCCAGCAGGGCGCTCACCAGGATTCCAATGCCAGCCAAGCTCAAAAAAATACCTGGCGGCTGGACCAAGGCGGAGCCGAGGCTGAGAAGATAAATCGGCGTCACGCGTTACAGTGGGTCAGACCACTCGCGGAAACTATTTTCGGCATGGTAGGAGGAGCGTACCAAGGGGCCGGCTGCCACGTGACGAAACCCCATCTCCCGGCCGATGTGCTCCAGTTGCACAAACTCATCGGGCGCCACATAGCGTTGCACGGGGTAATGATGGCGCGAGGGCGCTAGATACTGCCCGAGGGTGAGCAGCGAACAACCGGCAGCGCGCAGATCGCGCATCACTTCGATGATCTCCCCGATTTCCTCCCCCAAGCCCAGCATGAGGCCTGACTTGGTCGGGACATTTGCATGGCGCTCCCCATAGCGGCGCAGTAGCTCCAAAGAATGCGCGTAGTCTGCGCCTGGACGTGCCTGGGAATAGAGCCTGGGTACGGTTTCCAAATTATGATTGAGCACATCGGGGGGGCATTCGGCCAGCGCATCGAGGGCCTTGTCCAGACGTCCGCGAAAGTCTGGAACGAGGATTTCGATCTGCAGCTCCGGACATTGCCGACGCAATGCGCCGATGACCGCGGCAAAGTGCCCGGCACCGCCATCGCGCAGGTCGTCGCGGTCGACGGAGGTCACCACAACAAATCGTAACCCCATCTGCGCAACGGTCTGTGCCAAGTGCGCAGGTTCCTCCGGATCAGGAGCCGTTGGTCGGCCATGGGCAACATCACAGAAGGGACAGCGCCGAGTGCATAAATCGCCGAGGATCATGAAGGTAGCCGTGCCACCACCAAAGCACTCTCCCAGATTGGGGCAGGAAGCCTCTTCGCAGACCGTATGCAGGTTTGCCTGTCTGAGAATCGTCTTCAATTCGTCCACACGTGGGTTCAATGGCGAGCGCACTCGCAGCCAGTCGGGCTTTCGCTGGCGCGGCGACGGCTCGACAATGACGGGAATGGGCACGGGATTGCGACGGACCTTTTCCTCACCTCGTTCGGCGTTTGCCATCAGTTACCCCCTTTGTGCAAGGGCCGCCCGAGGGCAATAGAGAGACTGTCGAGTAGCTCCTGGGCCACGGTTTCCGAGGGCAGATCTGGGCAGAGGGTGTGCACTTGCGTGACTTCCAGGCCAGGGCTACCACAAGGATGAATGCGCTGAAAAGGGCTGAGATCCATGTCGGTGTTCAGGCTCAATCCGTGATAACTGCGGCCCTTTTGAATGCGCAGTCCCAGGGAGGCAATTTTGGCGCCCTGTACATAGACCCCCGGGGCGTCGCGGCGTGCTTGGGCGCTGATGCCGTGTTGTGCAAGCAGGTGGATGACGGCATTTTCCATGGCCTGCGTCAACTGCCGCACATTCCAGCCGCAGCGCGCGAGATCGATAAGGAGGTACGCTACCCATTGGCCGGGACCGTGATAGGTCACCTTTCCGCCGCGATCGCTGCGGATGACGGGAATGGGACCGGGGTCGAGAACGTCCGCCGCGTCGGCATTGCGCCCCAGGGTGAAGACTGGGGGGTGTTGCAACAACCAGATCTGATCAGGAGTCGTCTCGTCACGTTGCCGAGTGAATTCGCGCATGGCGTCGAGTACGGTGAAGTAGGGCAGCAGACCCGGCCAGCAGCGCACAGAAATGGCTTCGTCGGAGAGCTTTACAGGCATAGCATCACCCCCTCGATTTCCTGTACTGCCGCATAGATGGCCTGCAGCTGCATGGCACTGGTTACCGTTACTGAGCAAGTGACGGCGCTATACTTGCCACCACCACTAGCGCGCACGCTGAACGCCTGTTGCGGTACATCTGGCACATGCGCGGCGATGGCTGCCTGCACGGCACTGAGCAGGTCGTCGTGCTGACCAATGGCCTTCACGTGATGGATATGGGGAAAATCGTCCGGCCCCTCGCCTGGCGTTTCCATGCCTGCTCCTCGTCGCGCCTCGTCTCGTCCGAGGCATCTATCCCTGCATGGTAGTGCTTCCACGGCATCAGGTGAAGTCCCAGGCCTTAGATGGCGCTGCGGACGCGGTGCCACAGCTGGCCGAGCCAGGATGCCTTGCTCACTGCAGTGCTGGCGAAGACCGGTACGCTGCGCACGACCTTGCCATCCAGAGTCACCTGCAGTTGTCCCAGTACTGTCCCTTTGCTGAAGGGTGCCTGCACCTTTGGATCCCATAGCAAGTGGGTTTGCAGATCGGCGGCGTGGCCACGCGGAATAGTGACAATCAATGGCTCGGCGACGGTGACGGGCACTTGCATGGGTGACCAATCACTGTGGGATGCCACCCCTACCTGCTTGCCCGCCACCGCCAGTGCCTGATTTTCGTAGAAACGATAACCATAATTCAGAAGGGCTTCGATAGCGTCCGTACCGGAAGACCAGCTAGGCGCACCCATCTCCACGGCAATCAGGCGCCTGCCATTGCGCTCGGCGGTGGCATCGATACAGTGCCCAGAGGCATCGGTAAGCCCGGTCTTCAAGCCGTCGACACTGGGGTCGCGGAACAATACCGGATTCCAGCTGCGCTGCGTAATCTTATTGTAAGTATAGGATTTGAGCTTGGTGATCTGCAGCACCTGCGGATATTGTTGGATCAGATGACGCGATAAAACGGCGACATCGTAAGCGGTCGTATACAGATTGTCGTCGGGTAAACCATCTACATTGCTATAGTGTGTTGAATGCAGTTGCAGCTTTGCTGCGGCATTGTTCATCAAGGTGACGAAAGCCTCTTGGCTTCCCCCGATGGTCTCGGCAAGGGCTACCGCCGCGTCATTGCCCGAGTCGATCAAGAGCCCGTGCAGTAGTTGGTCTACCGTCACCGGCAGACGTGGCTGAATGAACATACGAGAACCACCGGTTTTCCAGGCAGTCTCCGATACCGGAACTGATTCCTCTAACTGCAGGCTACCATTAGCTATTGCTTGATAGGTGAGGTAGGCCGTCATCAATTTGGTCAGGCTCGCGGGTGCGCGGCGCAGATCCGGGTCTTTCGCCGCAATGATCTGCCCAGTTTGAGAGTCCATCAGAACGTAGCTCGCCACATTCGGCAAGGGGGGTGCCGGTGGAATCGGCAACTGCGGCGTTGGGGTAACGGCCATTGCCAACGCGGAGAAAGCAAAAAGTAAGGTAGCCAGTACACTGTTGAAGAAAGTACGCATAGAAGCCATGAACATCCTGCTAAAAAGGTGAGTTAGTCGTGGAGTCGGGGGTGCGAATGAATGGACATGAGAATACCCAAACCGACGAGAAAGGTCAGCATCGCCGTGCCACCGTAACTGATGAGTGGCAAGGGTACACCTACCACGGGCAGAATCCCGCTGGTCATTCCCATGTTGATGAAAACATAGAGGAAAAAAGTAAGGCTGAGGGTGCCGGCGAGTAATTTCCCAAAGCGGGAGCGGCTCTCGAACGCAATGACCAAGCCGCGCAGAACGATGAGCAGGTATACTGCCATTAGCAGTAGCACTCCGACCAGGCCAAACTCCTCGGCGAAACCGGCAAAGACGAAATCGGTCTGCGCCTCGGGCAGGAAATCCAGGTTGACCTGGGTGCCATGGAACCAGCCCTTGCCAAAGATGCCGCCCGAACCGATGGCGATCATACTCTGGATGATGTGATAGCCGGCACCGAGCGGATCGCGTTGCGGGTCGAGAAAGGTGAGAATGCGTTCTTTTTGGTAGCCATGTAAAAAATGCCAAAGCACCGGACCGCTGACGGCGGCAAGCAAAATCAGGGCAATGAACCAGCGTCGTCGCACGCCCGCCAGCCACATCGCAAAGAACCCCGCCGCCGCGATTTGCACGGCAGTACCGAGGTCGGGTTCCTTGGCGATGAGGAGAAAGGGCACGCCGATCAACACAAAGCCAATGACCGTGGGTCGCCACAGGCGTACATCATCTACTTGCGAATAGTAATACGCGAGCATCAGCGGTAGGGCGAGTTTGACCAGCTCGGAAGGCTGAAAACTCAGGGGTCCAACGCCCAGCCAGCGTTTGGCCCCCATGCTGGTTTCGCCAATGACTAAGGTCAGCAGCAAGAGCACGATACCCACGGCATACAGGGGCGGGGCCCAAGCCCGTAGGCGCTCGGGCGGCGTATTGGCGATAGCGATCATGACGCCAATGCCGATGGTGAAGCGCAGGAGTTGTGCCCATACCACGTGAAGGTTCTGTTGGCTGGCACTATAGAGCACTGCCAAGCTGATTCCCATAAGTAGCAAGATCCCGGTCATCAACGCGGGATCGATGTGGCCGAGAATGCGGGCGAGACGTTGTGGCCAGTTGCTGGGGTTCATCTGCTCATCTCCTCAGTTGCGGCCAGTGGCGCTGCATTTGATCGAGAAGATACGTCAACAGCGGCCAAAGAGCGGCACCCAGCGCTGGTCCAATGAGGAGAGCGTTGTGCCAGGCAATCGGCCGCAGCAAAAGCGGCCAGAGCCAGGCAGTGAGCTGCTGGGCGAGAAGCAAAAAGAAGATAAAGAAGAGCTGTTCCCATGGTGGAAGCCGTCGTACCCGGTTCATCCAGGTATAGAGCAAGACCAGCATGAGCACGAGGGAGATTGCCTGAGCGCCGAGAAGATCGCCAAGGAGCAAATCCTGAAGCAGACCGATCAGCCAGATAAGGACATAGCTCAGTGCCTGTTCGCTGCTCAGAGCCCAGTACAGGATGAGCAGCGCGACAAAGTCGGGGTGCAACTGCGCGTAGAGGGGGCCAAACGGCAGCGATTCCAAGAGAAAGGCCAGGAGAAAGCCGACGAACAGAGCCCCCGCCTTCATCGATTCGACGAATGGCGGGTCTGCGGCCAAAGCAGTAGGATGGTGTTCAGCGCCGCCAGATTGGCACTTGGGCGCACGGTAATCTGGGCAAAAGGACCGCCGTTTTTGCGTTCAACGGTTTCCACCACGCCCAATGGCAGACCTGGCGGGAAGCGGCCACCCAGTCCGGAAGTGACCAGCTCCGTCCCCGGTACAAGCTTTGTGTCACGTGACTGAAAGGGAACGGACAATGCCTGCAGGTTCCCCTGCCCATCCACCAGTATTGGTTCATCACCTCCCAGAGGTTGCGCAGGAATGGAACTGGATAGATCCGATAGGAGACTGATTCTGGCGTTGTCGCAGCTGACGGTGACCACCTGCCCAATTACGCCGCCGGGTGCGAGGGCCGGCTGACCGACATAGACACCTTCCGCCGAGCCCGCATTGATGGTGATTTGTTGACTTCCGGCGAGCAGACTCTGCGCCTCGATCTGCGCCACCGTCACCCGGCCTGGCGCAGTGGGAAAACTATCCAGCAAAGCAAGAAGCTGGCGATTCTCCGCACGTAATACGGGGAGCGCAAGGTCCTGTATTTCCAAGGCATGCAGGCGTTGCCGAAGGTCCGCGTTTTCGCTCTGCAGTGCCGCCTGTCCCTGTAGGTACTGGCTACCAGCCAACCACGCATCACGCACCTGGCTATTGAGCCAGAGAATTGGGCGCGCCAGACTCAGACCGAATTGTTGCAGGTTGGGGTGTCCAACACTGTAAAAGCTCAGTGCTGCGCTGACTGCACCCAGCAGAACAAGGCGCAATAGCGAAGGAAGCGGACGACTCAACGACATGCCGGGCATTGGCATCTACGCTTCACTCTTCTGCAAATACCTCGCCCAGACGCTCCAACTCTTCGAGCGCTCGACCGCCACCACGGGCCACACAGGTGAGAGGGTCCTCGGCAACGATGACCGGTAAGCCAGTTTCTTCCATGATCAAACGATCGAGGTCGCGCACTAGGGCACCGCCGCCCGTCAGCACCATGCCGCGCTCGGCGATGTCACCGGCGAGTTCTGGGGGGGTCTGCTCTAGGGCCAGCTTGATGGCGCCGACGATCGCGCCGAGGGGCTCCTGCAGAGCCTCGAGGATTTCGTTGCTGGAGATGCTGAAGGTGCGTGGCACCCCTTCGGCAAGGTTGCGTCCGCGCACCTCCATGCTCAGCGTTTCGCTCAAGGGGTAGGCGCAGCCAATGGTTTTCTTGATTTCTTCGGCAGTGCTTTCGCCAATCAACATACCATAGTTGCGGCGGATATAATTGACGATGGCTTCGTCCATCTTGTCGCCGCCGACGCGCACGCTCTGCGAGTAGACGACGCCGCCTAGGGCAATCACACCGACTTCGGTAGTGCCACCGCCAATATCCACTACCATTGAGGCGGTGGGTTCGGCAACGGGCAAGCCCGCGCCAATGGCTGCGGCCATGGGCTCCTCGATGAGGTGCACTTCCCGGGCACCGGCGCTCTGGGCGGACTCCCGAATGGCGCGCCGTTCGACTTGGGTTGCGCCATAGGGTACGCAGACGATGATGCGCGGACTCGGGCTCAGAAAGCGCTGGGGGTGGACGCGTTTAATGAAGTGCTTGAGCATCGCTTCGGTGATCTGAAAGTCGGCGATGACGCCATCCTTCAGTGGACGGATGGCAATGATGTTGGCCGGTGTGCGCCCCAACATGCGTTTTGCTTCTTCACCAACGGCTTGGGTGCGTCGGTCCGCGCCGTGGCGACCGATGCGGATCGCCACCACCGAGGGTTCAGAGAGGACGATGCCTTTGCCGCGCACATAGATCAGGGTATTCGCCGTGCCGAGGTCAACTGCCAGGTCGCTCGAAAACAGTCCAAGAAAGCGCTTGAATATCATTTAGTTGTGATCCTGCATGGGGGGTCCAGAAGCCGATGCTGTTAGCGGGCCGTGCGCCTGCGCAGCGGTCCAAGAAATGTTCGGCCAGTCTAGCAGAAGCCATGGCAAAGCCCAAGAACCGGTAAGCGACTGAAACTGTGGTGATTTGGCTACAAAAAAGCCGGCGCATATGGCCGGCCGAGTCCGCTCGTTACCAGGTTGTCCTGTTACAATTTATAGGTTTTGGGAAAGGCGATGCCGCGATTGCTGCGCATATCGGCATTCAACACTGGCAGGTCCACCTTTTTCACTTCCACATGCTTCTGACTCTGCAGCCAGCTGGCAAAGACCTCCCAGACCGGCTTGCCTTCCACCGGCTGCATGGCGGCCCAGCCGGCGACCTTGTACTTTTTGCTGGCACTGGCCAGTTTGCCACCAATACGCAAGTTGCTGATGCGATGATAGATCTTCTCGTCGGGGTTGAAGTCGTACTGAATGTTGCCAACGCGGATCATGTCACCGCCCTGCTGGTAGTACGGGTTGGGGTTGAAGATGTTGTCGGCTACCTGCTCCATGATGTTTTTGATCTGCTCGCCGGTATAGTTGTTGACCGTGACCTGGGGGTAGGTGATAGCCGTCTGCCCCATGACATCTTCCATGGTGATGGTTTCCCCAGGCAGCTTGCAGTAGCCCCAGCGGAAACCGGGTGAGAACGAGGCCTCGCAATTCATTTCGGCGCGCAAGGCGTCGCAGAGGAGCTGATCGAAAGTGCCGTTGAAGTTGTCACGCCGATACAGCAGGCTGCCGGTGGTCGCCAAAGGCTGCTGCAATTTTTCTAGATACGGTTTGCGCACCCCGCCGATGTACTCGCTCATTGCGGCATCGGCGGGGATCAGGTTGGAGAACACCGGCAGATAATGGAAGCGCCAGCCATTGAGCTTGCCTTTGCCAACATCGAGATCGAAGCGGGCGAGGATCTTGCCGTTGGTGCTGGTATTGATGATCAAGGTCTGGTTCACCTGGAAAGGCTTGGGACCCATGATGTCGTGCGTATGCCCCCCGAGGATGATGTCGATCCCCCTGACCAAAGAGGCCATTTTTTTGTCCACGTCAGCGCCATTGTGCGACAGGACGACGACCAGGTCAGCCTTTTTGTCACTGCGACACTCGTCTACCATCTTCTGCATGTGTTCGGTATGAATGCCAAAGCCCCAGTCAGGAATCATGTAGCCAGGGTTCGCAATGGGCGTGAACGGGAATGCCTGGCCAATCACGGCAATGCGACGACCACTGATTTCGTGGATCTGATAGGGCTGAAAGACGGGCTCCTGCCAGGTGTTGCTGAACACGTTCTGCGCCAGGAACTTGGCCTTCAGCTTGTTTTTTACCAGATATTCGACTTGCTTCTGACCATAGGTGAATTCCCAGTGGCCGACGAAGTCATCAACGCCGAGTAGATTCTGTGCGCCAACCATGTCCTCGCCCTTGGTCCAGAGTGCGGTTGCGGACCCCTGCCAGGTATCTCCGCCATCGAGCAGCAGTGCGCGATTGCCGAGCTGTTCGCGATAGCGTTTTACCAGCGTAGCGATATGCGCGTAGCCACCAATTTTTCCGTAGTGCTTGGCGAGGGTATCGTAATCCAGGCAGGAATAGGCGTATTCATCGCGTCCGCTGTGGGCCAGGCCATAATAATCGAGCATCCACTTGCCACAGAGGTGTGGGGTCTGATTCAGAACCGGGCCGACACCGATGTTCGTATCGGGTTCTCGCCACCAGACCGGCAGAAGCTGGGCATGCGAATCAGTCATATGCAGCAGTGTGACATTACCGTAGGCGGGAATATCGTAGGGGTCCTTGTCGCTCCCCCAGGCGGCCTGGATGGCGCCGGGCGCAAAAAAGCCGCTTGCCCCGGCCACACCCAAAAGTTGCAAAAAATCTCTTCTACCCAATTGCATGACAGTAATACCTCCCCAATTCTTGTTTATAGTCCGCCGGATTTGGCCTGCTTCATTACGGTGATGATCTGTTTATCGAGTTCCTTGGCCACTTTTTCCGCTTCGGCATTTTTTGGAAAATAGCGCAGCGCGTAGGTGGGCAAATAGGTCATGAGTTTCAATTGACCATGGCTTTCATACATGACGATCTTGCACGGGGCGAAAGCGCCAAACTCCGGAGTGCTCTGTAAAATCTTCGCACCTAGTACGAGATTGCACACTTCATAAATCACGTAGGGTGTATTGCTTTTGATGCCGCGCTGCTGCAAACCCTGCTGCACATCCAGCGTGCCGACGACATTCATGTTTTCCGCCTCGGCACCGCTGTTGATACCGAGTTTGATCTGGGCGGGCGTCACCCCTCGGTCTACAGCTACAACATACAACGGCGAATCCGTATTGATTTTGGGCATGCCGGAAACCGGCGCCGCAACGAGTGCAGCGTGGGCGATACAGGCGAAGCCAGCGCTGGCCAAGGTAACGCTGAGTCTTGCCGCAAGGGGTGCGATACGAAACATGGAGGACTCCTCTGGTACGACAGTTTGGATCAGTAGAAAGCTCGTCGCCTTACGGCCGGTAGCCGGGAACATTCATCTTGATGCCATTGCTGAGATAACTCATGAAATATTCCAGATTGCGATAGTCGACGCTCTCCAATTTTTCGGGTTGCGCACCCACCTGCTTATCGCAGCCTTCCATACGTTTTTGTAGGGTATTTACCGTCGACCAAGCCGCCCGATAGGTGGGAAAATGGGCACTCTGCCCAACGACGGGTGAGATGATCTGGTCGCGCAGATATTTTCCGGCATAGGCAACATGGCAGGACGCACAGGAAAAATTGAGTTGCCCGCGCTTCATAAAGAAGTAGGCCTTGCCCTCTTCAAATGCCTTCACCGCGCCCGGCCCTTTCACCTGCACATCGACCGGCACACCGTTGGACAGCGACCCAAGATAGGTCTGCAGCGCGATCATGTCCTGACTGCCGTATGGCAGCGGCGCCTCGCCGTTGGCTTTGCGACAGGCATTGATGCTCATACCAATGGTAACGACTTGCTGTGTCTTGTTATCAAACGTTGGGTAATGTGCCGCCACCCCTTTGCCGCCATCGGGATAGCAACTGGCGTAGGTTTTTCCATTTTTGAACTTGCTATCCCAGAGCTTCTGCCCTTCGGAGAGAGTCAAATCTCCTGGGTTGAACTGCATGGCCTCCTGATATTGCGCGTAGAGCTGGGGATTGAAGGCATAGGCACCCAGTGCGTATTTCTCCAACGGCATATCGGGGAATTGCTGTTTGAAATATTCATGAAATTGTTGCAGGGTTTGTTCTGGTCCCACCTTGGTGTTTCCTAGATCCCACCAATTCACCGCATTGGCTGCGATGCTGTTAGCGGCAAGCGCCACGACAGCAACGGGTACGAGCCATTTTTTCATTGCGATTTCCCTCCCTTTTTATGGAAATCGGCGCAGTGCGTTATGCACTGCGCTGTAGAGTACTGCTAACTCACGGTAATTTTGGAGTCTGCACTCCAGCTACCATTGGTATTGTCTTTCCAGATCATTTTTAAGGTACCACTTTCTTCCGCACGCATTTTGAACGCCAGATAGGGGTTGGCGCTGACCGCAGTACTCCAGTCGACATCCAACAGCGGTTTGTCGTTGAAGGTGATCGTTACCGTCTGAATGAAATGTGCTGGGATCAATTTGCCCGTTTTTTTGTCTTTCTGGAGACCAGTAGTCATCGGGTTCATGATCAGGGAGCGAATCTCCACGATCTCTCCCTTTTTCGCGCTACCGGGCATGCGGATCATCGGGTTGCCAAGTGCTTCTGCCATGGTATGTTGCTCCTTACGAAAATCGAAAAAAATCAGCCGCCGCAGCCGCCAATGGTGACCTTGACTTCACGGGGTGCCGAGGCCATCAGTTCCCCTTTGTTGGTTTTGGCGACGACCCGAACATTGTCGGTTTTCGCCATTTTGATGCGTTCCTGAATGTAGGCCTTACCACTGGCTGGAGTGAAGGTGAACTGGCTGGCCAGAGGGGTAGGATTATGATCGACGAAGAGCCAGACTGTGCTGATGTAGTCATCCGCCGTCATGGGAGAGTCGACTTCGATCGTGACCGGCACAGCGCCGCCGTTTTCGGCGATCGTTGGGGCCTTGAGCGAAACCTTGGACGAAACGGGTACGTTGGTCTTGCCGACCGAGTCGCTCATGGCCTCATCAAGCACCTTGGCGTCGAAGGCCTTGACTGGCCAGCCTGCGACGTTTTCGGCGAAGGCGTTGCCTGCTCGCAAAAGGCCGGTACTAGCGACGGCAGCTACGGCAGCGGCGGTGACGCCGGTACCGAGGAATTGTCTACGTTGCATTTGCTTCATATATATACTCCTCAACGGATGATTTATTTCAACGACCAGAGATAGTCAGCAACTTGTTCCAGTTCTTGGTGAGTCAGAACCTTGTTTTTTCCAAACTCCGGCATGTTTGCGTAGGGAAAAAGTTTTTCCGGATCAGACAGAAAGGCGACCAATTTTTCCTTGCTCTGAAACATTTGTTGAAAGGTTACGCCTTTCATCGGTAGGGCCGGGCCTACATTACCTGCTTGCGTGCCGCCGGGAAGGGCGTGACAGGCCAGGCAGTTTCCCTTGGCGCGGTCAAAAGCCAAGGCGCGACCAGCTTCAATGTTATTGACCGCTGGGGCAGCGCTGGCAGCCGTAGCGACCAACAATAGGGCGCCAGCCAATCCAGTCAGAATCCCCGCGCGTGTGCGTCTGTGAGCGTTCATGATGACTCCTGTGGTGCTGCCCGGTTCCTTGCCCGGTGCGCCATTATTTAGCAGATGTCGTGCCAGGTCTGGCGGGGGGCGTTGGCTCCGGATGGACGAGGCGCGGGAAACCCTGTTACACATCGGAAAATCAGTTTGTTATCCTGCAATTCCTTGCCGGAGCCATGGCCTGATAGCGGGGCAGTTCGCAGGCGCAAACAAAAAGCCCCGGACCAGCGCCGGGGCTTCACTGTGCCGAAAGGCACAGACTAGTCTCTATCCAATCCCTCTTCCTCGTCCGCCTGGTCGGCCAGTAACCCCATATTCTTCATCTTGGTGCGCAACTGTTTCCGGCTGATGCCCAGCAGCACGGCTGCCTGGCTTTGGTTGAAACGGGTCTTTTCCAGGGCGCTGAGCACCGTTTGCCGCTCGATGGCGGGCAGATCAAAGGGGCTGGACGGATTCCCCTCACTGTTAGCTTCCTGCTCGCGGATTTCCGCTGGTAGATCACGCCGACCAATGCTGTTTTGCCGGGTGAGCACCACACAGCGTTCTAGAAGATTCTCCAATTGCCGGATGTTGCCCGGCCAGGAGTAACTTTCTAGGGCAGCGAGGGCATCGCTGTCGATTTCTATGCGTGAGCGGCCGATCTCGTGACAGATTTTTTCGAGAAAATGGCTGACCAACGGGGCAATATCGGCGCGGCGTTCCCGCAGCGGAGGGATATGCAGTGGGATAACATTTAAGCGATAGTACAGGTCTTCCCGGAAATGTCCTTCCTGAATGGCCTGTTTTAGATCGACGTGGGTGGCGGCGACAATCCGCGCTTGCAAGCGGATCGGCTGGTGGGTACCCAGGCGCGTGAATTCCCGTTCTTGCAGGGCGCGCAAGAGCTTGACCTGCATCGGTAAAGGCATGTCGCCAACTTCGTCGAGGAACAGTGTGCCGCCGGCTGCAATTTCCAGCTTTCCGGCTTGACTGCGCACCGCGCCGGTAAAGGCGCCACGTTCGTAGCCAAAAATTTCGCTTTCCACCAACTCCAGAGGAATGGCGCCGCAGTTGAAGGCAACGAAGGGTTCGCCAGCACGCGGAGAGGCCTCGTGTAAGGCACGGGCCACCAGTTCCTTGCCCGTGCCGGATTCGCCACTGATTAGGACATTGGAAGGTGCCGGAGCAACCAGATCTATGGTTTCGAGAAGTTGGGCGATCGCCCGACTTACCCCGATCAGACCATGCCGTTTCGGGGCTTGTCGCAGAGGCGGGACGCTCCGGCCACCGCGTTCGAGGATTTGCCGAATCAGCGCCAGTAGTTCGCCCTCGTCCACGGGTTTCGTCAGGTAGTGCTCCGCCCCTTCCTTGATCGCCTCCACTGCTTGTTCGATCTCGCCATAGGCTGTGCTGACAATGATCGGAATCGAGGGATACAGGGCCTTCACCCGACGCAGAAGTTCCATGCCAGACATCCCCGGCAAGCGCTGATCCGTAAGGATCAGTGTGGGACTTTGTTGCTGTAGGAGTTCGAGGGCCTCCTCTCCTGACTCTGCCTCGAGCACTACAAAGCCCTCAGCGCCCAAGATGGCGGCGAGGACGCGGCGCAGATTGCGCTCATCCTCCACGATCAGAATTTGGGTATCCATACTGCTCCTCAGCCTTCGTTAATGAGCTCTGCCCGGTTGCTGCGTGCGAGTGGTAACGTGAGCACGAAACAGGCCCCATATCCCTGCACCCGGCGCAACTCTACGCTACCGTCGTGGACCATCATGATTTTGGAGACAATCGCCAGACCAAGTCCACTCCCCTTGGTTTTGCTCGTAACGTAAGGTTTGAAAACCTCCGTCCATTGCGCTTCGGGAATGCCCGGTCCATTGTCTTGTACACTGATCTCGACACTGTCCGTGAGGGCTGCGGCCCGCAGCAGAATGCGACCTTCTTGGGCAGGAACGGCATCACAGGCGTTGAGCAAGAGGTTGCTGACCGCCTGCCCCATCAAGGAGGCATCGAAGCTCGTCTGCAGGCCAGGACTACAGTCCAGGGTCACGCGAATTGCGCGGGTATCGAAGTCCGTCACGTGCCGCTGTATGCAGTGCTGCAGGAATGGGCAGAGTTCGTGTGGCTCGACATGGGTGTCATAGCTTCGGCCAAAATCCAAAAATCCCTGGGTCATGTCGTACAGGCGCTGCACCTCTTCTTCAATGATTTGTAAAAACTCCTCCCGGTTGTCGCGATCGTCGTAGCGCACCAGATAGCGTGCCGCCCCGCGCACCGAGGACAAGGCATTGCGAATCTCGTGTGCGACCTGCGACGACATTTGCCCGATGGTCACCATACACTGCATGGCCTGCTGCCGCTGATTGAGTTTGCGCAACTCCAGCAGGTGTTCGCGCAGCCGTGTCACAAGGGAGCGAAAGGCAAGTTCGAGACGATGCAGTTCATCCCGATATTCGTCTGTCTCTTCTGCTTGCGCTTCCTCGCGGATACCGAACTGCCGTTGCATGGCTTCCATTTCATGCATGAGTCGCGATATCGGTCGCGTGATGGCAAGACTGACCAGATAGGCACCAATGAGGCCGATAATGGCAGTGATGATGCCGAGGATCAGGAGTCGACTGGTGGTGTGCTCGAGTTTTTGGGCGATGAGACGATCGATTTCTGGAGTGGCACTGCGCAGCCATACCGTACCCAGGCGCTGATTGCCGGCAATGATGGTGGCGGAGTAGCCATATTTCCGGGGCAGCATTTTGGTCGCCGCAGGCGGTATCTGCGTGCCTACCTGCGCAAGATCCGTGCTAGCAACCACGGTGTTGGAGCGGTCGACGATCAGTACCGCAGATACGAGAGAGTTCCCGCTGTTGGCGAGTTGCGCAAGATGGCCTGCATCTTTGAGAAGTAGAGGATTGGCTGCCGAGCTGGCGATACTATCAGTGAGATGGCGGATTTCCGTCTGTAACTGACTGGTCAGGTCGGCTCGCACGGAGGTATAGAGAAAGGTGGCGATCAACAGATAAATCATGGCGATGAGAAGCGCGACCAAGGCCATGCTCTTACTGCGCCAGGTCAGGCGTTGCCAGAGGTGGGGAACTGACGGCGTCACAGTGCGTGGGAAAGGCTGTTGGCGTTAGTGAACTTCATGGCTGTGGGTTGACCTCCTGAAAGCCCGCGGCCGTCAGGGCCTGTTTCGGGAGTGTAGCCAAAATGTTGCGAACCTGCGCGTTCTGGGCGCGCGAAATTGCCGGGCTGGCGACGAGGTCCCAGGCCGGCGCGGGACCGGTGCGAGCGACGATTTGCCAAGTATGCGGCATGGCGGCAGCGAGACTGTCCACCGTCGCACTGCGCACAACCCCCAAATTTGCCTGGCCACTGCCAAGCGCGGTGAACACTGCGCGTTCCGAATCCACCGGCCACCAGGAGAGCGGTTTTCCGGCAGCAAAACCGGCAACCTTGTCGGCGATCAGATCTCTGGCGCTGCAGTAGGGGCTGCCGTACGCAATCCGCAGTTGCGCTGGTGCTGTTTTGACGCCAGCGATGCGCACCAGCGCCAGACCTGAAGATCCAGCATTCGGAATCAGAGTGGCCAAGCGACGAATGTGGCCCTGCGCGGCTTTCGTCATCAGCGGACTCAAGAGCGCAAACTGGTAGCGTCCCGCCTGGAGTTGCTGCAGATATTGCCTTTCGTCGCGCGGCAGCGAAATTTCGATGGCCTTGCCCGTCGCCTTTTCCAGAGCCAGGCGCAAGGGTTGAAACAGGCGCGCTGCGGTCAAAGGAGAAAACGCGGGCGGAATGCCCAGGCGCCAACGTGGGCGTTGCAACCTCGGCGTCAGCTCTTCGCCATATAGGTCAGCATATAGACTGCGCAATGGTCCATAGGTGCCGGGAGAGATGGGGGTGAAGCGGGTTGCCAGCGCATGGATTGCCGCCATGGCGTTGGGGTCCTGCTGTGCCAGATCAAGCAATGCCTGGCGGATTGCCGCCTGCTGCGCTGCGGGGACGCTCTCTGATGCAGCGATGAGATCGCCGGGCCCGACGGTACTGCGGGCAATCACGCGCAGGGTGCCTGCGCGTAGATACGGTACGGCAACGTTTTCGGCAACGGCAGTTGCATCATAGAAGCGCGCTGCCACATCCATCAACGCATTGCTGTCGCTTCCGCCTTGTCCCAGTTCGCTGAGATCCCGTCGTTTGATGCCGGCAGCATCCAGCAGAGAAAGGGGCACCAGGGCCGATGCCGCACAGGCGGGATTCCCCAAAATGAAGGATTTCCCACGTAACTGCAGGACCGTGTGGATCGGACTGTCGCTGCGGACGACGATCACGCTCTCGTTGCCGCCGGGGGGTGGCACCAGGCCAGCGAGGGGAGTATATGGATCGCTGTGGGCGATCTTTAGATACGCAATCGGGCAGAGCAAAACGATTTGCGCTCGTTTTTCTCTCGCCTTCAGGTAGAATTGGTGAAGATCCGCACTGAAGCTGAGCTGAATTGGCTCGCCAAGGGATTTTTGCAAGTGCGTCGCGAGAGGTGCAAAGGCCGCGAACATGACCGAAGGGCTGCTGACCGGTGGCAGCAGAAAGCGTAGCTCGGCTAGGCCTTGCAGGGGCCAGAGCAACAGGTTGAGGCAGATACCCAGTAAGAAAAGTCGTAAACGCATGGGAAACCGATGGCCGAGCAATCGCCTAGACTAAGCAAAAGGAGTGCCAATATCCAATGCAGGAAAAATCTCTAACGCATTTTACGCAACAGGGCGAGGCGCAGATGGTGGAGGTGGGTGCCAAACCGGCCACCTTGCGGCGCGCCGTAGCCAGTGGCGCCATTCGCATGGCCCCGGCAACCCTCACACGGATCCGTGCTGGAGATATGCACAAGGGAGATGTGCTGGCAGTGGCGCGAATTGCTGCG
Organism: Acidithiobacillus sp.; assembly: GCA_028697715.1. Taxonomy (GTDB): domain Bacteria; phylum Pseudomonadota; class Gammaproteobacteria; order Acidithiobacillales; family Acidithiobacillaceae; genus Igneacidithiobacillus. Next base: position 28,537 of record JAQVDS010000025.1, read on the forward strand.
ATTCAGGCCAGTAAACGCACAGCCGAATTGATCCCTTTGGCACACCCACTGTTCTTGACTGGCGTAGAAATCCGCTTTGCGCTCGATGCCGATTCGAGCGAGGTACGCTGCGAAGCCGAGGCGCGCTGCCAGGGACAGACCGGCGTGGAAATGGAAGCGCTCACCGCAGTGAGCGTCGCCTTGCTGACCATTTACGACATGTGCAAGGCTATCGACCGGGGCATGTCTTTGACCGGGATTTGTCTGTTGCGCAAGGAGGGGGGCAAATCTGGCGTCTGGGAACGCAAGCCAAGCGCTGGGCAATGAAGCGGGGAGGGGCGTAGTCGCAGCGCTCCCCGTCGTGGTGCTTGCTATTACTTGCCGCGGTGCGGAGAGGAGCTGTAACGCACCATCACGTCGCGATCTTTCCAGTTGCTCTCTTTCAAAATTTCATCCGGGATCATGTAACGATCCTGCGGCGCTACATCCTGGCACTTGACGATCCGCAGCACGTCGGAGAAGGGCAGCTTGCGTAGCAGGCCGTCCTTATCGGTGGCGCGGACGATCATGGCGTCCTTCAACAGGGCATAGACATAGAAATTGCCAGGGCGCAGCTTACCTTCCTTGTCTTTCCAGGTGACGGTAATCCGGGTATGTTCTTTGAAATCGTTACGATTCATCTCTGGTCTCCACACGTTTCAGGACAGGGTGAACTTATCGACTTTGGGCTGTCCAGGCAAATAAGCCTCCCTTATTACAAAATCAAAAAAGCTGAGTTGCTTTATCGCCATGGCTCGGCGACCATCATCTCCCTACCTTTCCGGTGGGTCCGTTCAAATTTCAGTGAGGTCAGGCGATGGCTACGGTCATGGAGTTCGAGGATCACAAGAAGCAGGAAATCAAGTACAGTACCTGCTACATGTGCGCCTGTCGCTGCGGTATCAAGGTCACCGTAGAAGACAACAAGGTGCGTTTCATCCAGGGTAACCGCAATCATCCGATCAACCAGGGAGTGCTCTGCGCCAAGGGCTCGGCGGGGATCATGAAGCAGTACTCCCCGGCTAAATTGCGCAATCCTTTGCGGCGCAAGCCAGGCACTGAGCGTGGTGCCGGCGAGTTCGAAGAGATTTCCTGGGAGGAAGCTCTCGACACTCTGACCAAACGCCTTGAACACATTCGCGCGACGGACCCCAACAAGTTGGCCTACTTTACCGGTCGTGACCAGATGCAGGCGCTCACCGGGCTTTGGGCGCAGCAATTTGGCACCCTCAACTGGTCTGCGCATGGCGGCTTCTGCTCTGTCAATATGGCCACTGCCGGCCTGTACATGCTCGGCCACGCCTTCTGGGAGTTTGGTGACCCGGACTGGGATCGCACCAAGTACTTCATGCTCTGGGGTGTCGCCGAAGATCACTCCTCCAATCCGATGAAGATTGGTCTGGAGAAACTCAAGCGTAACGGTGGCAAGTTTGTGGGTGTCAATCCGGCGCGCACCGGCTATCAGGCCATTGCCGACGAGTGGGTGCCTATCCGTCCGGGCACCGATGGTATGTTCGCCCTGTCCATGGTGCATGTGCTTTTGCAGAATGAGCAGTTCGATTGGGACTTTTTGCTGCGCTACACCAATGCCCCCTTCCTGGTGGTGAATACCCCCGGTCAGAAGGGTGACGGTCTGATCTGGCGCGATGCCGAGGGGCACCCTCTGGTCTGGGATCTCGAACAGCAGGCCTACGTCAATGGCATGCAGCCTGGCGTCAAGGCAGCCCTCTTTGGCGAATTCCAGACTCCCGATGGTCGGCCCGTGCGCACCATCATGTCCATTCTCGCCGAGCGCTACCTGGACGACCGCTATAGCCCCGCCAACGCCAGCAAGATCACTGGCATTCCGGCTGAAACCATCGAGCGGCTGGCCCTGGAAATGGCCCACGTCGCGTTCAAGGAAAGCATCGAGATTGAAGTCGAATGGACCGACTGGGCGGGCCGCAAGCATGACAAATTCATCGGGCGGCCAGTGTCCATGCACGCCATGCGCGGTATCTCGGCGCATTCCAACGGTATGCAGGCTGCACGTGCCATTCACCTGGTACAGATTCTCTTGGGCACCATCGACTGTCCCGGTGGCTTCCGCGCCAAAGCGCCATACCCCAAGCCGGTGCCGCCGCCAAACAAGCCGGCGCAGCACAGCGCTCCCAATACACCACTGAAGTCCTTGCCGCTCGGTTTCCCGACTGCGCCGGAAGACCTCGTCATCGACGAGAATGGTAATCCAAAGCGCATCGATAAGGCCTATTCCTGGGAGGCACCGATTGCCAACCATGGCCTGATGCACATGGTGATCACCAACGCCGTCAACAAGGACCCCTACGGTATCGACACCCTGATCTTCTTCATGGCGAACATGAGTTGGAACTCCACCATGAATACCGCCAATGTGCAGGAGATGCTGAAGGCCAAGGACGAAAATGGCGAGTACAAGATCCCGTTTTTGGTGGTCATCGACGCCTTCCATTCGGAAATGGTGAACTTTGGGGATCTGATCCTGCCCGATACCACCTACCTGGAGCGCTACGATTCCATCTCGCTCTTGGATCGACCCATTTCCGAGCCGGATGCCATCTGTGACTCCATCCGCCACCCGATCCTTAAGCCGGACCGCAATGTGCGCCCCTGGCAGGACGTGATGGTGGAGCTGGGGGGGCGTTTGAAACTGCCTGCCTTCACCAAGGAGGATGGTACGCCCAAGTACAGCGGCTACAAGGATTTCATTGCCAATTTCGAGCGTGCTCCGGGAATCGGCTTTCTGGCCGGTTGGCGGGGTAAGGATGGCGAGACGCACCTGCGCGGTGAACCGAACCCCAATCAGTGGGATCGTTACATCGAGAATCAGGGGTTCTTCCAGTATCACCTGCCCAAGTCCCAACGCTTCTATCGCTTTGCTAACAAAGAATATCTGGAGCTGGCGCAGCGGGTGGGATTCAATCCTACGGCCGACCCTATCATCATCGAGTTATACTCCGAAGCCTTCCAGCGCTTCCGCTTGGCGGGTCAGGGCCTATATGATGGTCCGATGCCCAAGGATCCGGTCGACCGCGAGCGTCTGGCTACCTATTTCGACCCGTTGCCAGACTTCTACGAGCCCTTGGAGCAACAGCGTATCGATAAGAAGGAATACCCGTTCTTTGCTGTCAATCAGCGCCCCATGATGATGTATCACTCCTGGGATAGCCAGAATGCCTGGTTGCGCCAGATCATCGCACAGAATTATCTGTACATGAATCGGCAGCGCGGCGAGCAGATGGGGATCCAGGACAAAAGCTGGGTTTGGGTCGAGAGCCACAATGGCAAGATCCGCGTACAGGTGAAGCTGATCGAAGGTTGCCAGGAAGACACGGTGTGGACCTGGAACGCCATCGGCAAGCAATCCGGCGCCTGGGGTCTGAAACCCGACGCCGCAGAGGCCACCCGTGGGTTTCTGATGAATCACCTGATTTCGGAATTACTGCCGCCCAAACAAGGCGAGCGGCGCTTGACCAACTCCGACCCGATTACCGGGCAGGCAGCTTGGTATGATCTGATGGTGAAGATTTATCCGGCGGCGCCGGGTGAGGAGGGCACCTGGCCCACCTTCCCGACCATGAAGCCGTTACCTGGCGATACTCCGGCACCGGACGTGCTACGGTATCACACCCACAAGCCCGTCAATCTCAAGTCCTGAGTAGGCAAGGAGCGCGACATGAGACTTGGATTAGTCATTGATCTGGACACCTGCGTAGGCTGTCATGCCTGTGCGGTTGCTTGTAAGGAATGGAACACCAGCGGCACCACGGCACCACTCACGGATTACAACCCGTATGGCGCGAAGCCGTCCGGGGTCTGGTTCAACCGTATTCGGCACTACGAAATCGGGGAGTACCCCTACAACAAGACGGTCAATTTTCCGATGTCCTGCATGCATTGTGAAAATGCGGAGTGCGTCACCGTCTGCCCCACTGGCGCGAGCCACAAACGCCCCGAAGACGGAATCGTTCTCGTCGACCAAAGCAAGTGCATGGGTTGCAATTACTGCTCCTGGGCCTGCCCATACGGCGCCCGCGAGCTGGATCGGGTCTCCGGCACGATGAAGAAGTGCACCCTCTGCATCGACCGCATCTACGACATGGAAATCCCCGAAGAAGAGCGTCAACCGGCCTGCGTACTGACCTGTCCTGCGCATGCCCGCATGTTCGGTGACTTCGACGATCCAGAAAGTCCGGTCAGTCGGGCGGTGCGGGAGCGCGGGGGCTATCAGCTCATGCCCGAATTGAACTATGACCCGAGCAACCATTATCTGCCGCCGCGCGTGCACGCCCCCATCCCCACCGAAGGCCTGAAAAAGAAGGCCGGCGCAAAGGTGAAGGAGTGGGTCAATCGTGTGGTGGAGCGCTAAGGAGACGTTATGCACGCGGCACTGGCAGTTATTTTTCTCACCCTGTTTTCTGGCGGCGGATTTGGCCTGATGGCCCTCGTTGCCATCGTCAACGATCTGCATATTGATGGTGGACTGAGTCCCATCCAAACCCTCGCTGCGGTGATTTTGTCGCTGATCTTTGTCACGATTGGCATGCTGTCCTCGACGGCGCATCTTGCCAATCCCAAAAATGCGTGGCGGGCCTTCACCCGCTGGCGTACGTCCTGGTTGGCACGCGAAGGTATCTTTGCGGTTGCGTATTATCCCTTTGCCTTTGCCTACCTGGTCTGGACTTTTGTGACGGGCGCCCCTGATGCCACAGTCGGTCTGATCCTCGCTAGTCTGGCAGGGGTGATCGGACTCATCACCATCTTCTGCCAAGGCATGATCTACGCCGTGCTGCGTACCATTCGCCAGTGGAATACGGCTCTGGTACCGGCCAATTTCTATGCCATGGGTCTCGCCATCGGCGCCACGCTCCTTGCTGCCGTGCGTATTGTCACGGGCGAGAGTGCCGGAGTTTTTGTGGGTATTGCCATTGCCCTGATCGCTGCCGTGGCGGTGATGAAGGCCATCTATTACTTCTGGATTGCGCGTCCCTCTGGACCGACGATTCGCACGGCAACGGGTTTCAATCGTTTCACTGTCCGCATTCTGGATCAGGGACATACCTTTGGCACCTTCCTTACCGAGGAGTTCGGCCATACGTTGGCGCGCGATAAGGCTCGCGGGATCAAGCTGATGATGTATTTCTTCGCTGTCATCGTGCCGATCATTGCACTGGCATTTGCCGTAGCTTATCAGTCAGCCGTTGCGGCGGTCATTGCCGCGGTGTCCATCGTGTTTGGGCTGGGAGTGGAGCGCTGGCTGTTCTTTGTCGAGGCACAGCATGTGGTGAACCTGTATCATGGTCGCCAGCGCTGCTGACAAACAAGGCTACTGCACTCCCTCTGGGCAGATAAGTAGCCTGCCCGAGGTGGGGGGGCTTTGGGATCAATATGGCAGACGCATCACCTACCTGCGGCTATCCCTTACTGAACACTGCAACTTTCGCTGTCAGTACTGCAGCCCAGCGGAAGGCACACCGTACTTCGAGCGTGAGGAACATCTGCGTCCTGACGAGATTCACCTCGTCCTGCGCAGTTTTCAGGCCCTGGGTCTCCGACATCTGCGCTTTACTGGCGGCGAACCTCTCATCCATCCTAGCTTGTTGGCGCATGTCCGCTACGCCAACGAACTTGGTATCGGTAAAATCAGCCTCAGTAGTAATGGCTATCTGCTCGATCGCTTGGCCGAACCTCTTGCCCAGGCGGGGCTGAACAGTCTCAATATTAGCCTGGATAGCCTCGACCCCGACAAGTTTCAACAGGTAACCCGGGGGGGGATGTTGCCGCGCGTGCTACGCGGCATCGATGCCGCGCGTGCGGCTGGCATACCCCGCATCAAGATCAATGCGGTCCTTTTGCGTAGCGTCAACGGGTCGGAATTGGCGTCTCTGGTCGATTACGCGGTCGCCCGTGGCTTGGAGATTCGCTTCATAGAAACCATGCCGCTGGGTAGCGCGGGCAGCGGTAGTCAGGAGCAAGATTACCTCTCTGCGAGTGAGGCTCGGGCGACAATCGAGAGAGAGTTTGGTGCGCTTTTACCGCTTGCGAACAGTCGCGACCAAGGTCCGGCAAGACGGTACGCCCTGCCGGGTGGGCAGGGCAGCATCGGTTTCATCACCCCTATCAGTGACAACTTTTGTGCGACTTGCAATCGCGTACGTCTGACGGCAACCGGCCGTCTCGTCTTTTGTCTCGGTCAGGAGGCAGGTATGGAATTGCGTCCCCTGCTCCGCGCTGGCATGGGTATGGTCGAACTCGGCAAGGCGATCGCACAGGGTATCTGGCAAGACAAACCCGAGCGCCATGTCTTCGATCAGGATCGCAAACGCTCTTCAAAAATATTTATGATGCGTCTTGGGGGATGAGATAGATTAGAATTCTGGTCGGTAGAGATGCTACCATTAACGAATTCTGTTTGGGAGTGGATCTAAGATCATGTATGGCTTCAAAGAAATTACCGCCGAGCAGTTGAAGGAGATGCAGGAGAAGGCGCAGGCCTTCACTTTGATTGACGTGCGTTCACCGGCCGAGGTTGCCCGCGGGATGATCAGCGGCGCAAAACACATTCCCCTGCATCTGCTGCCAATGAGTATGGCCGAGATCGATAAGGAGAAGCCCTTGGTATTCTATTGTCTGAGCGGTGGGCGCTCATCGCAGGCCTGCGCTTTCGCGGCCGCACAAGGCTTCTCGGAGGTATACAACCTGCGAGGTGGGATTTCGGGCTGGGCTAACCGCTCTTTTCCCATTGTCTAGCCTAGCGTATAAGAATATGCTGAAATATGCCGAACTAATCAACAAATTAAAATCTTTGCCTTGCTTGACGGGCAAATCCTGATACATTCATACGCTGTTGTTTGACTTGAGAGTGGAGGTTGCAATGGTACAAGAAGACAAGTTGCTGGATGCCCGTGGATTGAACTGCCCGCTGCCCATCCTGCGCACCAAGAAGGCCCTGGGAGAGATGAATGCCGGACAAGTCCTGAAAATCGTTGCTACCGATCCCGGTGCAGTGAAGGACTTTGAGGCGTTCTCCAAGCAGACGAAGAATCCTCTGCTCGACCAGGCGGAAGCCGGCGGCGAGTTCGTGTTCTTCATTCAAAAGGCCTGATGAGCCTGAGGCGCCCGAGAATCGATTTCTGGTGCCCTCGAGGAGTGAATTATGGATGAAAAGAAACTGGCGATTATCGCCACCAAGGGTACGCTGGATTGGGGTTACCCGCCTTTTATCTTGGCCTCTACCGCAGCGGCTCTTGGTTATAGCGTGGAAATCTTCTTCACCTTTTATGGTCTGCAGTTGCTGAAGAAGGATCTTGGGCATTTGCGAGTCAGCCCGCTCGGAAACCCGGCCATGCCTATGCCGGTGCCTATGCCGACATTGATGATGGTCTTGCCGGGAATGGAAGGTATGGCAACTTCCATGATGAAAAGCAAGATGAAGGCCAAGGGCGTGGCGAGTCTTGAAGAGTTGCGTGAACTCTGCGTCGAGGCGGAAGTGCGCATGATTGCCTGCCAGATGACGGTAGACCTGTTCGAGTTTGATACGGCCGATTTCATCGACGGCATCGAGTTGGGTGGAGCGGCCGCCTTCTTTGAATTTGCGGGCGAGTCCGACATCACCTTGTTCACCTGATCGGAACGGATCAGGGGTGTGGCGGTCAGACAGATATCGGCTTACTACTGCTAGTGAGGAGCAAGTAAATGGCGACTTACGCTGAAATGAAAGAGATGTTCGATGAGATTCGTGCCGACTTCCGGTACGATCACGAACTCAATGGTTGTCTTAACTGCGGTATCTGCACCGCCACCTGTCCGTCGGCACAGTTTTACGATTACAGCCCGCGGGAAATCGTCCAGCTCTTGTGGACGGAAAACGTGGAGCAGATTTACGACGCCATGCAGGAGAAAATCTGGGCTTGTGCGCAGTGTATGACCTGTGCCGCACGTTGCCCCTTTAAGAATTCCCCTGGTGGCTTGGTGATGATCATGCGCGAGGTTTCTATTCGCCATGGCATGCAGTCTGCGAAAGACGTGTTGCGGCCCTTCGGGCGCGTGATGCTCAAGCTCATCACTACCGGCAATCAGTTGTCTCCCGATATGATCCAGCCGGATCACTTCCCCGACTGGGGTCCAAACATTCAAAAGGTCGAAGGCGATCTTCGCGTGTTGCGCAAGGCGATCCCGGTGCGCACCCTGCAGACTGTGGAAACTGCCTGGGAAGTTTCGCTGAAGACCTCCGTGGAAATGTACACCATCTGGGAAATGACAGGCGTGCTGAAATCCTTGGAAACCATGGATGAAAATCTCTTCGACGTGATCGAGGACTTCATCGATGAAAAGCGCGAGGACTACGAAGACTGGCTCGAAAGCCATGGCGACGAGTAAGGGGTGACGAAA
>JAQVDS010000026.1 GCA_028697715.1 Acidithiobacillus sp.
GCAAACCGCTTGAGCTCCCGCTCGCTCATCTCTATCCGCTCCTGCGTCATTCGTCCTTGCCTCTCTACTCTTCCAGGCGGACATTTCTAACGTGCCGAAAGCGGACATTACTAATTTGCTGCTACACTGCGATTACCGGCGGTTGACCCTACAGGGGTGGACAACGCATAATTCTTGGCCCCGGGGGTGTAGCTCAGTCGGTAGAGCAGCGGCCTTTTAAGCCGTGGGTCGAGGGTTCAAATCCCTCCGCTCCCACCATTAAAAACAGTTAGTTACAGGTTATTTCATCCTTTCAAAATGCTGTCATGGGGCACTCTTGGGACACTAAGCCGCAACTCGCGGGCATCCTTGAGAACTCAGACCGCACCCTTTAGCCTTCCCTTTGGCGTCACCGAGACAACCGCCCGGCCTGTGGATAAGTGCCCCATTTTTTCCCGCGCTGCCCCATGAGTGTCCCATGCCTCATTATGGCGGAATATATTCCCTGATAATTCATTGCCTTGTGTTGCGTATGCTTTGGCTTATTAAGCCCTTGTTGCGCTTTTTTGCCGTGAATGTATAATAAAAAACAGGCCGGGGGGTGTAATCAGCACCCGCCCGACCCTACCACCGCAAAGCCTAAGCAGGAGGCCGCAATGGATACCCTCAGTTTACCGCATACAGCGCCAGCCCTCACCCCTTGGAGGGCGTAACCATGGCCGCCATCGAGAAGCGCACCGGAGCCGACGGCAGCACCAGCTACCGGGTAAAAATCAGACTCAGGGGGCACCCTGTCCAGTCTGCCACCTTCGCCAGTCTCACCAAGGCCAAGCAGTGGGGCACCCAGACGGAAGCCGCCATAAGGGAAGGCCGCTATTTCCAGACGGCGGAAGGCAAACGCCACACTCTGGCGGAAGCTATCGAGCGATACGAGCGCGAGAAGCTGGGCACCATGCGGGCCAAGGACGCCCGAAAGCAGCACCTCGACTACTGGCGGGCAGAGCTTGGCACCCTCACGCTTGCCGACATTACCCCGGCCATCATCAAGGAACGCCTAGCACGTCTTGCCGATGAACCCAGCCAGCGCACCGGGAAGCTGCGGAGCGCGTCCACTCTGAACCATTACCGGCAGGCCCTCGCCAGCGTCCTGACTGAGGCTGTCAAAAATTGGGAATGGCTGGACGCCTCGCCAATGGTGAAGGTGGGCAAGAAAACCGAGCCAAGGGGCCGCGTGCGTTTCCTGAGTGACGACGAGCGCGAGCGATTGCTTACCGCGTGCAAGGAGTCGAGCAACCCCGATTTATACTTGGCCGTTTTGCTGAGCTTGACGACAGGCGGCAGACAGGCCGAGACGATGGGCGCGACGTGGAAGCAGGTAGACCTGAGCCGGGCCACCCTACAGCTAGAGGAAACCAAGAACGGCACCCGCCGCGCTCTCCACCTTACCGTTCCAGTCTTGGAATTGCTCAGAGAACGGGCCAAGGTGCGCCGGATAGACACGGACTTGCTGTTCCCGTCCAAGGTGAACCCGCGCCAGCCCGTGGACCTGCGGCAGCCGTGGGAAAAAGCACTGCAAGCTGCTGATATTAAAGACTTCCACTGGCATGACCTGCGGCACACTTTCGCCAGCTATGCCGCCATGAGTGGGGCAACCCTTCCCGAACTCGCCGCGCTGCTGGGGCATAAGACGCTTGCGATGGTGCAGCGATATGCTCACCTGTCGCCTGCCCATACCGCCAAGATTGCCGAGCGGGTGGCCGCTCAGATGGTGCAGGCATGAGCGCCTATGACGCCGCCCCTTTCCCTGAAGAATTGCGCCGCCAGATTGCCGACGCCTTCGAGCAGGCGCACGCTGCGGGGGCAGAGCACTATGCACAAGCCTTCGAGCGTGCCCATGCTGAGGGGAAAATCTCAGATAGGCAATTTGCCCGCCATCGCATCGAGGGAGCACTTGCCGCGTGGCATCTGCAAGCGTGGCGGGATGCAGGCAGGCCGGAACCCATACCCGATGGTATTACGGCGGGAAGGCCGCCAATAGAGCGCGTGGGCATCCCTGCCGTGGACGCTGCGCTACCGCTCACCACCAAGCCCGCGCATGTATTCCTGAGTACCCTTGCCTACCTAATGCGGGAGAGCGATGACGCCTTAGAGATTGCAGGCGCAAGGGCCGAGAAGTGCGACAGGGCCGCCGCCTTGCTCAGGGAGGCTGCCGAACTCTTGAAGCAGGCCGAAAACGAACCTCTAGGACACTTGGCGGCATCTCTCGCACCATGGGCAGAGCGCGCCAAGTTTGGGTGCGTGTATCCCACACGGTGGGAAGGTAGATACCTTTTTGCCGAACAGGAAATAGACGCTCTCAGCGCCAGCCTACAGGGGAAGCGAGGGAGGGCGACACGGCAAGCGGCAGTTATTAAGGCTCTGGCGGCGCTGTTTCCCCAAGAGCCGGTATTCTGGGAAGGCGGCGGGTATTCTCTCGCCGCAAGACTGGCGACGCTTTGCATAGGGCACAAAGTAACCCCCCAGGCAGTGAATAGCGTAGTCAAACAGGCCCAGCGAACAGCACCAGCACCCAAGCCGGAGCGTGCCAAGGAGAGAGACACCGGAGACTATCTGGTGCGCCTATTTAGAAACCCTAAACAATAATAGCCATTTTTACCCCCTAAATTGTTTAGCCCCTTAATTGGGGCATTTCCGTTTAATAGTTGCCGTTTCTTACGCTCTCCACATCGCCGCAATAACGCGGCAATCTGTGGAGACAGCACCCATGCAAAACGCAACTGAAACCCCCGAATATAAAACCGTTGTACAGTTCGCTGAAAAGCATGACGCCTTTAGCGTTGGCGGACTCAGAAGCGCCATATTTTGGAAGCGCGCCGAACTGGAGCAGGCCGGGGCCATCGCGCAGATGGGGCGGCGCGTCCTGATAAATGAGCCGGTATTCCTGCAATTCGTGGCCTCTGGTGGCCTTAAATCTGTGCGAGGCTCGAAATGAGCCGCCGCAAGCAGCCGAGCCAGCCGGACTTGCTGGCCGATATTTCCAGCCTCTCGCAATTCCCGCGCCGTAAGCCTAGACACCCCGCCAAGTTCGACGGGCCAAGGAATCCACGAGAAGCCCGCGCGCTGAGGGTGCTGTTAAAAACCTACTTGACGCGGGAAGCCCTCGACGAAGTGGCCGGAGCATCCAACGGGCCGGAAATCGTCAACCAACTGCGGAGCCGTGGTTTAGAGCTTCCATGCTACAGGCTGGGAACGATGGACCGTGACGGGGTTTGGGTTTACCGGGGCTTGTACGCCTTGAGCTACGGAGACAGGAGACAGGTAGCAAGGGCGCTCTCTGGTGGGGATGGTGGCGCGGGCAACGCCACCAAAGGAACAGCGCGAGAGACGGAAGCCAAGAGCAAAAAGGGAGGCCGCCGCTATGCAGAATGATAGCACATACAAGGAGATACGCAGCAACCTCGCCCGCCTTTGGTGGAACTTCCGCAAGCTGCGCCGGGCCTTGGGGGTGCAACATGGCAAATAACCCCATTGCAGCCTTTCGTGAAGCCTTGGCGTCTGCTGGTGTAATCCTTCACCCGTCCGAAACAATCCGCGCTGATGGTGTCTTGCATCGCGCCAGAAGTGCCGAGGATACGCCCGGCAAAGTGTCCTGCTGGTATCGCCTGCACCTCGACAATCCGCCCGCTGGCGCTGGTGGCGATTGGCGCACGGGGGCGCGGGTGAACTGGTGCGCCAAATCTCAGCGCTCACTTACCGCCAAGGAAAGGGACGAACTGCGCCAGCGTATCCAACGCGAGCAGGCCGAACGTAAGGCCGAGGAACAGGCACGGCACCGGGAAGCCGCCCAGCGGGCTGCATGGGTATGGAATCATGCCCAGCCAGCCGACGCCCGGCACCCGTACCTATCACGCAAGCACCTTGCGCCCGGTATCGCCAGACAGCGCGGGGCCTCGCTGGTGCTGCCCGTTCTCGACTTTGGCGGATACCTGCGCGGGGTGCAGTACATACAGCCGGACGGGCAAAAACGATTCATTGCAGGCATGAAGAAAGCCGCCGCGTGGATACCTGCTGGCCCAAGGCCGGACGGAAGCCGCCCGCTCTGGATTGCCGAGGGCTGGGGCACTGCCTGCGCTTTGCAGGCCATGCGCCCGGAAGTGTGCTGTGTCGCGGGCCTCGACGCCGGAAACCTCGCCAGCGTAGCCATAGAAGCCCGGAAACGCTGGCCCGCGCTGGATATTGTGATATGCCCGGACTTCGACGCGATAGGCCGCCAAAAAGGGCAGGAAGCGGCAGAGAAGGCCCGCGCCCGTATCGTTCCGCCGCCTGCTGATATTCCCCCAGGTGCTACGGATTGGCTGGACGTGCTGAACGCGCGGCAGGGGGTGGCCCATGCTTAGCCCTGACGATTGGGACAGCGTGCCGCCCTACTCTGGCGACGAACAGCCCGCCAGCGCCGGGCCTGAGACACTGGAACCAGCGCCGCCAGTGGAAATCCCAACCGTGGACGTGGCCGGGTGTATCGACAACCCCTCACCCGCGCCGGATTTTGTCTGGGCGGACAGGATACCTCGCGGGCATGTTTGCCTGCTGTCCGGGCATGGTGGCGGCGGCAAATCAACGCTTGGCCTGCAACTCGCCGTAGCCGTGGCAATGGGTGCGCCGCTGCTGGGTGTAGGCACCGAGCGGGGCCGGGTGCTGGTATTCTCTGGCGAGGACGCGGGGCCACTGCTGCGCCATAGGCTGGCCGCCGTGTGCCGTAGTCTGGACGTGAACCCGCGCGCCTTGGCGGAAAAGCTGCTAGTGCTGGACGCTACCGGCGAGCCGGGGCTATATCGGGAACTGTCCGAGTTCGGACGGCATACCGTAGAGCCTACGCCGATATTCCACCGACTGGCGGAAATCATAGCCGAGCAACAGCCCGCGCTAATCGTGATTGATAACGCCTCGGACACCTACGAAGCCAGCGAAAACGACAGGGCGCAGGTGAGGGCTTTTGTCCGAGGGCTTGCGAACCTGAGCCGCCAGACTGAGAGCCGCCCAGCAGTGCTGCTACTCACCCATACGCCAAAGCAAGCGGTAGGGGGCCGGGGTGAGAGCTACAGCGGTAGCACGGCATGGCATAACTCAGCACGCGCGCGCCTATCGCTTACGCCAGACAAGGACGACGCAAGCCGCGTAACCCTGAGCCTCGACAAGATGAACCTTGCACCAGCAACAGCCGAGCCGCTGCGCTTGGTGCGCTCACATGGTGGCGTACTGGTGCTGGACGATTCCGCCAGAGAGACAGACGACGCCGATGGCCTGCCCGAACTGCCAGAAATCGCCCTGCTGCGGGTGCTGGCGGACTTCAACCGACGCGGGGAACACGTCAGCCCGGAACAGAGCGCGCGAAACAACGCATGGAAGATGCTGCGCCCAGAGCCGGGATTCCCAAAGCGCACCTACAAAGCCGCCGGGCCGCTGTTCGCCGCCATGAGGCAGGCAGAACGTGATGGGCTTATCGAGCGGGCCGGGTACGTCAACGCGCACCGCAAGCGATACGAGGAATGGCTTTTGACCGCCAAAGGGTGGGAAGCAATCGGGGAATCTGCGCCCACTGCGCCCACCGCGCCCACGTCAGGGGTAAGCGCACTAGACGCAGGCTTGCCACAGGGTGCGCCTACCGCGCCCACCTCTGGGGCTAGAGAGTGTGAGAGAATAGGAGAGCGCACAAAGGTGAGCGCAAATCCCACTATGGCGGCACCTACCCCCCGCGAGCTTGGCACCAATCCCAGAGCGCAAGGCACAAACCCAAGAGCCAAGGGAACGAATCCCCGCGCATTGCGTAAGCGCAAAGGGGGCGCGTCATGAAGCCCAGCAACGCAACGGAAGGCAACCATACCACCCCACCCCAGAAAATCGCACAGCGGGCAGATTTGGGGCCTTTACGGGCCTCTGTTCGCTGCGGGGATTGCCAGCACTTCACCCCGGACGCGGTAAACCCGCCGCAAGGCATGGGAACTTGTGCCCTGACACTGACGGGACTGCCCCCGCCGCCTATCCATGGGAACGATATGCGCTGCTGCTATCCCATGGCGCCGAGAAGGTGCGCCAGCTATGCACCCAAGGGGGCCGCATGACGAACGACGAACTACGCGCCCAAGCCATCGCCGCCGTTTCAGATAGGCGACTGCGCCAACTGCTGGCGCTCTGCTGGGCTACCGACGCACAGAAAGCCGCCGAGAGGCAGGCACGCAATGCCAAGGCAACCGAACCGCAACCGCAACGAGGAAAGAGCCATGCAAGAGATTGACGATATACCCGCCCTACTGGTGGCCGAGCTACCCCAGCCACTCACCGACGCCGAACTACTCGCCAGTCTTCCAAGTGCTGACGAACTCGACGCACCACTACCGACGCCAGAGGATTACCGCCATGAATGAAACCGAACGCGCCGCCGTGCGCCAGCTATTCGCAAGCCTGCCAGCCCTCGACGGGGCCGAACTCACCCTTGGCGGCACCCGTTACCGCTGCACCCGCTCAGGGCCTTGGGTGTTGATAGACAGGAAGAAGGCAGGCAGAGGGTGGGAAATGCTCACCGAGTGCAAGCCGGACGCGGTAAACCGGCGTAAAGGGGCCTAGCGCGCCCTGTAAGCGATTCTCTGGCCTTGCTGGTAGATTGGGACACCACCCCAGCCGCCCGCGTGGATTCTAGGGCCGTTTCTGGCCGATTCTCTGCGCGGCAAAAGAAACAGCTATCCCCAAGCGTGGCGGGGGCCTCAATTTGAACTCTATAAAAAGAGTTTGAGTGCAAGAACACCTCGCCGCCACTGCTGAAAAACGCAGACTCGCGCGCGCAATGGGTGAACTCCTAAAAAATCCTAAAACCCTCGCGCGTAAGAGTGGCCGCCGCAGCTTGTGGCAAATTTGCCCGAGGGTCTGCAACCCTCGCGCGTAAGGCCTGCCCTTCTGGTGGAAAAACTCGGAATTCCTCGCGCGCGTAACCTTCCGAAAACTCGCCGCCATGTTCACAAATGCTCACATTCTCGCGCGTAAGGCTGGCCGCCATGTTGAGAAATGTTGAAACCCTCGCGCGTGTAGGGTGAGGCTGCAAAACCCTTTAATCTCGCGCGCGCGTACATTTCTCGAAATTCTCAGCCCGTAACCGTTACAGCGTAAGCCCGCCATTGTGAGCGGCAATCCTCAAGGCTGGCGCGGGCTGGCCGGGCATTGTGAGCGCATTGTGAGCGCCTGTATGAATTTTACTCACGTCCTGATGGCGCAATGTGCCGTCTATAAAAAAGGGGGGTGGCGGGTGTGGTGGCAGGGTGCAACCACAAAAAAAAGAAGTGGCCGGGCAAGTAGCCAGTGGCCGCCACAAAAAAAAGAGGTCGCGCCCTAGTCGCACCCTGCAACCATAAAAAAGGCTGGCGCTGTTACTGCGTAACGACACACTGACTAACTGCCCCGTGGGACACTGGCGGGACACTCAGGGGCGAAAAGCGGGAGTTATCCACAACACAAGGGAAAAGCCGCTGGATGGTAAGGCTCTGTTTTTATAGTCGCATTTATTGCCCGTTTGTTGCGGAGTGTGCAACGTCCCTGCCCTTTTAAGCCGTGGGTCATGGGTTCGAATCCCATCGCTCCCACCATGTCAAATTTTGGTCTCTCCTGTCGCGTGCCTGCTCGTGCCAGCGCAAGTCCGACCATGGTTGGCAGCGAGCGACTCCGCGGCCTGGACTCGAATCCCTTGCAATGCGCAGGATATGCTCTAATCTCTACCATTGCGGGGTGATGTGTCTGCCAGCTAGGAGAACGAGGAGCGTTTCCTATTTTCGGCTTTCCGCCATCAGTATGGTGGGTGCAAAGGAAGTAGGAACAGATCACCCGATTAAGAGAATGGCGAACAACCTGGAGGATTGGATGGAGTTGTTAGAGTGTGCCCAGCAAGACTCGCAGTTACAGGCTTTCATTACAATCGCCGGGATTACTGCAGAGGATCTTTGCTTGTTGCAGCGGGCAGCACCCAAAATTGTTCCGATCGTTCCCGAGGTGGTGGATCTGTTGCAGGCCAATCTGTTGCAGCAGGAGCAAATTGCCGCCAAGCTCGGCCAGGCTTATGGTAACTACGCAGCGCACCTCGGCCAGTGGTTGACGAATCTTTTTTCGGGTCCGCACGATGCCGGCTTCCTGCGCCAACAAGAGGAGTTGGGCAAACAAAATGTACAACATAAAATCCCGCCCCTGTATAACGCCTTTATCATGAGCTTTTTGCGCGCGGCATTGCCGCATTCCTTTGGTAAGAATGCCATTGCCCGAGAGTTTCCGGACGGTGCGCTGACCGCGGCTACCCTTCGGCTTCTCGATTTGTGTCAATATCTTACGGATCGAGCGTATACTACCCGTCTACTGGAGGTTACCGGTATCTCAAAATCACTCCTTGATCGTTTGATGACCGCATGACGACTGTATGACTGAAGAATCAGATAAAAGCGCCGCAAACCTGGACTTGGTAGCCCGTCAGGCCATCCTGGATGCCAAAGGCAACGTGCAGGCCTACGAATTGTTGGCGCGGGAAGAGTATAGCCCAACCGAAGACCCGTTTCTGGCTTCGGCACAGGTTTTGGTAAAGGTGTTTTCGATCTACCAACTGGAGCAGCTTCTCGACGGGAAAAGAGCCTTTATCAATTTTACAAATAGTTTGTTTGATGAAAAAACGTTGGAATTGTTTCCCTGCGATCGCGTCGTTCCGGAGTTCACTATTACCGAAGCACCAAATCGCGAATTTTTGGGAAAAATACAGTACTTGAAGAAGGCTGGTTTTCGGATTTCCCTCGACAGGTTTTCTGGTAAAGCCTGGGAAGTTCCGCTGTTACCATGGATGAATTATGTAAAAATTGATGTGCACGAGATTGCTGCGGCGGATATGCAAAATTTACTGAAACTAGTCCGCGCACAGAAGTATGCTACCGGCATGCCGTTACTCATTGCTACCCGTGTAGAGACGCGGGAACAGGCGGCCAACTGTTTCGGCACTGGTTTTGACTGGAGTCAGGGATACTTTTTCATGCGGCCGCAAGTCGTGTCCAATCCTCGTGTCGGCAACGATCAAAGAAATCTCTTTCAGCTATTGAATTTGCTCTCCGAGGACGGACCGATTGATGAGATTGAGGAGGGCTTTCGTCGCGATCCGGCCTTGTCGGTGCAACTGCTGCGCTATCTTAATTCTGCGGGCATGCGCCGTGGTCGCGAAATCGATAGTATCCGGCAAGCCTTGCTTGTCTTGGGTCGAGTTCCCCTGCAACGCTGGCTGACGCTGCTTATGTTCACCAGTCAGGGGCCACGCAAGCACTCCCTGCTGGCAATGGCCAGTAGCCGTGCGCGCCTTGCGGAATTGCTGCGCCAAGAGAGTACACATCTGGAGCAATCACCGGAGGCGTTGCACCGCTCATTTCTGGTGGGAATGTTGTCGCTGGTTGATGCCCTGTTCGACCAGCCGCTGATAGACATCCTGAAAGAACTGAAACTGCACCCCTCAATCACTACGGCATTGTTGGAGCGTGATGGTGAGGATGGTGTCCTGCTCCGGCTTCTCGAGAGTGTAGAGCGGGGAGATTACCGGGCGATACAACAGTGGGCGACCCAAGTGGGAGTTCCGGTGGAGAGCGTCAATCGCTTAGCCCTGGAGGCCATGGCCTGGACTGCGGCGCTGCCGCGTTAGAGAAAGTTCCAGGTCCTGATGATTCGCAGATTCTGTGGTGGCCGTTGCCAGGCTGGCGGCAGGGGGGGGAACGGCGCTGCGCTGATCAGGATTTCCCGTACCGCTTTGGCAAGGATCTGGTTGTTCTCGCCCTCTACTATCTCTATGCCCAGTAATTCCCCGGAAGGTGAGATCGTCACGGCGACCACGATCTTGCCAGTGGGGAGTTTTTCTCGGGTGAGCTGGGCTTTGGCCATATCGACGATATGTTTTTGCCAGAGTAGGAGATAGTCGGCGAGTTCCCGTTGTTTGAGTGTCGTTGGCGGGGTCTCGGCCCGTTCCTGGCTGCTGGGTAGCCCTGGTCCTTGTGCCAGACTCGGGATATCGCTGGCCGGATGGAGCTGGTGGCGTTGCGGCAGGGGGGCCAGGGTGATTTCTACCCGTGAATCATGCGCTCGCTGCGCATTCTGGATGGTTTGCTGTGCGGGCATGAGAGCTGCCCAAAACAGCAGGAGGAGAGATCCGATGACCGCAGTAGCGGCAAGCAGCCAGGGGAAGAGTTGATCGAGATCGTCTGCCTTGGGTACGAATAGTCGAGCCAAGTACAGCATCGTACTTATGGAAATCACCCGAAGCCAGAACCATGGCAAGGCCAGTGATTCTCGGATCCGGGATCGACGGCGACGGGAAGCGGCTGGATTTACCGGAGCCAGTCACAAACCTCCACGGCCGAATAGGTGATGATACCGTCGGCGCCCGCACGTTTGATGGCAAGCAGGGACTCCAACACCGAATTTTGTAGATCTAGGTAACCGGCCTGGGCCGCAGCGCGCAACATGCTGTATTCCCCCGACACCTGATAGGCGAAGACGGGAAAGTCGCAACGTTCCCGTACATCGCGGATGAGGTCCAGATAGGCCATAGCCGGTTTGACGATGACCATGTCGGCCCCTTCTTCCAGGTCCAGGTCCAGTTCGCGAAAGGCTTCGCGACGATTGGCCGGGTCCATCTGATAGGCGCGGCGATCCCCAAAACTGGGGGCGCTGTCGGCCGCATCGCGAAACGGTCCATAAAAAGCGCTAGCATACTTGATGGCGTAGGAGAGAACCGCTACGTTTTCGTGCCGTGCTGCATCCAGCGCCTCGCGAATGGCCAGTACCATACCATCCACCATCCCCGAAGGGGCGATGACATCTACCCCCGCCTCGGCGTAGGAGAGAGCTTGCTGCTGCAGATTTTCCAGGGTGGCATTGTCGTCGCGATCACCGTGCGCATCGAGCACGCCGCAGTGGCCGTGATCGGTGTATTCGCAAAAGCAGGCATCGGCAATCACCAGAAGATTCGGGAAGCGTTCCTTGATGGTGCGGCTGGCGCGCTGTACCAGTCCCTCACTCGCCCACGAGGCGCTGCCCACGGCGTCCTTGGCCGGGGCATCCAACACGCCAAACAGCAGTACCCCTGGAATGCCACGATCCACGGCATCGCCACAGAGGCGTAACGCCGAGTCGATACTGTGGCGAAACACTCCAGGCATGCTGGCGATTTCGCTGCGAATCGCCTCGCCCTCTACGAGAAAGATTGGTAACAGAAAGTCGCTGGGATGCAGATGGGTCTCGCGCAACAGGGCGCGCATGGCTGCCTGGCGACGCAGGCGGCGGGGCTGATGGCGCAAGGAATGGAGTTTCATGCGCTTTCCTCCTGTTGGCTCGCCCAATCCTCCAAGGCGGCGATCAAGCCGGCATTGCTTGCCTCCGGTGCCACCCAAGGAGCGGGTAGGCCCTTGCTGGTGATAGCTTCTGCCGTCAGCGGGCTGATGGCGATGATGGGGGTCTTTTTCAGCCAGCGCTGCCCAAGCCCCCCGACCATCTGGTAAAAATTGTGAAAAATTTCTGGGCTGGTGACGGTGACCGCATTGAGCTCGCCCCGCGCCCAGGCATGCAGCAGTGGCGTTGGGTTCGCCCCGGGAACGACGCGGCGGTAGCAGAAAATCTTCTCTACCATGGCGCCCCGCTCTTCGAGGGTCTGCTCGATGAGCTCGCGCCCCTGGTCGCCGGCAAAGAGAGCGAAGCGTTGACTAGCCACCGTCTGCCACTCCGGGTTTTCCAACAGGCCTTCCGAGCCTGCGCGCTTGGGTGCCAGGGCTACCTCGATGCCAAACTCGGCAATGGCTTTGGCACTCTCTCGGCCGATGGCGGCAACCTGGACCGATGCCGGCCACGCATGTTGCCCGCGACTCTGCCATCGACTCAAGGCAAAATGCACGGCATTGCGGCTGGTAAACACGGCCCAATCAAATGAATCGAGTTGGTCCAGGGCCGCATCCAGGGAATGCCAGGTCGCAGGCGCATCGATCTGTAACGCCGGGAAGGCGATGGCGCGTGCGCCCAGGCGTTGCAGCTCCGCGATCAGTTCGGTGGACTGTTCCTTCGGCCGGGTGACGACGATACCTTTGTTTTGCAGGATAACGCTCATGCTGGTTGCAACTCCTTGATGATCTTTCCCGCCCCTTGCTGCAGAAGGTCCTCTGCAACCCGCTCGCCCAAGGCGACAGGGTCGCTGCCGGCTGCCTCTGCGCGCAATACCGTCTCGCCGTCCGGGCTCGCCACGCGGCCTTCGAGTTTCAGCATACCTTCTTCCCAACGAGCGAGGGCGGCTACCGGTAGACGGCAGTCGCCGCCCAGGGTGCGATTCATGGCCCGTTCCGCGCGGACACAAAGACTGGTTTCCAGATGGGCAAGGGGCAGTACCAAGGACCGCGTTTTTTCGTCATCGGCGCGGATCTCGATGCCAATCGCTCCTTGTCCTACCGCTGGCAAGGAATCTTCCACCGCAAAGAAGCTGCGGATCCGTTCCTCCATCCCCAAGCGCTTGAGTCCGGCCGCTGCAAGAATGATCGCGTCATAGTCGCCGCGGTCGAGCTTGGCCAGGCGGGTGGCGACATTGCCACGCAAGTCATCGAGTTGCAGGTCGGGTCGCCGGTGCAGTAGCTGCGCCCGCCGCCGCAGGCTGGAGCTTCCCACCCGCGCGCCTTTGGGCAGCGCCATTTCATTCTCGTACTGCGCGGCGACAAAGGCGTCGCGCACATCTTCCCGCTCCAGGATCACGGCCAGCTCTAGACCCTCGGGCTGCAGCGCGGGTACATCTTTCATGGAATGGACGGCGAGATCGACCTCGCCTGCGAGTAGCGCACTCTCGATTTCTTTGACGAATAGACCCTTGCCTCCCAATTGATGCAAGGGGGCTGCCAGCTCGCGGTCGCCAGTCGTGGTCATTGGTACGAGGTCCACGGAGAGGAAAGGATCCCGTGTCAGCAAGGCCTCGCGCACGTGCTCTGCTTGCCAGAGTGCGAGGGGGCTGGCGCGAGTGCCGATACGCAATGGGTCCATGCCAAATTTCGTCGATTGCCGGAGAATGTTCCTCACCATAGCAGTGCCACTACTCCTGTCAAGCAGTTGTGGATGAATGATTGCTGAATTTCCAGTGCCTGCGATACAATCCCTATTATTCCTTTGGAGAAGAAACCATGCAGCTTCGCAGTGTCGTCGTCGTGTTCGGCCTCTCTTTTTTGGCGCTGTCTGGTTGCGCGCGCAATGTCGGCAGTGGTGCCCCCACCGCAGTCACGCCCGTGGCGCCGGTGAGCTCGGTCGCTACCAATGGCTACAATGGCCAGGGCGTCGGCTCTCAGGACCTCAACACCAACGGTCCCATTGGCGGTAGTAACCGCGGCCTGACGGCGGCGGAATTGGCGGCATTGCCCAGCCATCTGCGTGTTCACTTTCCCTTCGACAGCGACAGTATGGATGCCAACGGCCAGGCCATTGCTGCCGAAAACGCCCAGTTCATGATGAATCATGCCCACGTACAGGTGCGCCTGGAAGGCAACACCGATGATCGGGGCACGCAGGAATACAATCTGGCCCTGGGCGAACGGCGTGCGGAAACTGTCAAGCGCTATCTGGAGTCTCAGGGAGTAAGCGCTGCCCGTATCAGTACGGTCAGCTTTGGCAAGGACAACCCTCTCTGCAGCCAGAATGATCAGGCATGCTGGGCGCGCAATCGGCGCGTCGACTTTGTGTACAGCGGGGGGTACAACGGCTGATCTGGAGGTCGTTTTCGATGAAGGGTAAGTGGACTGCAGTTGTGGTTGCTGGGCTCCTGGCTGTTAGTTCTCCGGCTTGGGCAGAATCCCAGGGGCAGCAGATTCTGCAGCTGCAACAGCAGGTGGCGGTGATGCAGGGCGAAATCCAAAGCCTCATCGCGGTGCAAAAGGCTAGCCGGGGCAGTCAGTCTGCCCTCGGTGATCTACTCAATCGCTCGCAGCAGATGCAACAGGAAATCCGTGAGCTGCGCGGCGAGCTCGAAAGCAAAACCCACGCCCTTTCTGCTGCACAACAGGAAATCGATACCAAGCTGGTGGCGCTGTCTGCTGCTGTCGCGAGCAGCGGTGCTGCCACGGCGGTCACCGCCAGCAGTTCGAATGTCGCGCTGCTGAATCAGGCGCCAAGCAGTGCCATTGCTGCCGAGGCCAGCAGCGCGGCCAGTTCGCCCGTGCAGGGGTTGGGGCAAGCGGATTATCAGCGTGCCTTTGATCTATTGCGCTCGGGGAAATATGGAACGGCAGCCACTGCACTGCAGGACTTCATCCATAAATATCCGCAAAGCAGCCTCGTCGTAGATGCCTATTACTGGCTCGGGCAGGCGCAGTATGTACTCGGACAGAATGACGCCGCCATCAAGAGCCTCAGCGCCGCTGCCCAGCATACGCAGAGTAGCAAAGCGCCAGATGCACTCTTGCGCATGGGTCAGATCTACCAGGCCATCGGACAGCCGGCCAAGGCGAGAGCCACCTTCAACCGGATTCTGAAGCAGTTCCCCAACACCCCGGCGGCGCAAAAGGCACAAACCCAGCTACAGGCCAGCGGCCAGTAGCTATGGCGCGGCTGCGCATCACGGAAATTTTTCATAGCCTGCAGGGGGAAACCAGTGCCATGGGTCGTCCGGCGACCTTCGTTCGCCTTACGGGCTGCCCGCTGCGCTGCCAATACTGTGACAGTGCCTACGCCTTTCACGGGGGCGAATGGATGGAGCTCGAAGAGATCCTCGCCCGGGTAGAGGAGCGTACAGACCAACTGGTTGTGGTGACTGGGGGTGAACCCCTTGCCCAAGCCGGGGTGCATGATCTGCTTCAGAGTCTCTGTAACGCTAATCGTGAGGTCTATCTCGAGACCAGCGGCGCCCTTTCCGTGCGCGACCTCGATCCACGAGTGGTCAAGATTCTCGATATCAAGACCCCGGGCTCCGGGGAGAGCGAAAAAAATCATTGGCAGAATCTGCAGTACCTGAGTGCCCGCGATCAGGTAAAGTTCGTTCTGTGTGACCGCAAGGATTACGAATGGGCACGCGACGTTGTGCGCGAACATCCCTTGCCGGTTGCGGAGTGGCTCTTCTCTCCCAGTTATGGCGAGCTGGATCTGCGCGAGCTGGCCGAGTGGATACTGGCGGATCAATTGCCAGTCCGTTTGCAGGTGCAACTGCACAAATGGATTTGGGGCGACATCCCGGGTCACTAATGGAGGGGGCATGACGGCTAACGAAGCGATTCTGTTGCTTTCCGGGGGCCTCGACTCGGCTACCGTGGCAGGTCTTTTGCGGCGCGATGGTCGTGTCCTCCACGCCTTGTCTTTCGACTACGGGCAGCGTCATCAAAACGAACTGGATTACGCTCGTGCCGTGGCTCAGGCCGTGGGGGTGGCCAGTCATCGGATTCTCAAGATCGACCTGGGAGGGTTGGGCGGTTCGGCCCTCACCGATGCAGCCCTGGCGGTTCCGGAGACCGGCGTTGGCGATGGGATTCCGATCACCTACGTGCCGGCGCGTAACACCGTATTCCTCTCTTATGCCTTGGCCTTGGCGGAAGTGCTGGAGGTTACGGATATCTATGTCGGGGTCAATAGTCAGGACTACAGTGGCTATCCTGATTGCCGACCTGCCTTTATCGATGCCTTCAATCATCTTGCGACGGTGGCGACCAAGCTTGGCGTGGAAGGTGCAGCGCCACAGATACACGCACCCTTGCAGCAGTTGCGCAAGGCAGAGATCATCCGCGCCGGACTCGATGTTGGCGTCGACTACAGTCTCACCCGTTCCTGCTATCAGCTGGATTCTGCGGGACGCTCCTGCGGCCGTTGTGATGCCTGTCGCCTGCGCCTGGCGGCCTTTGCCGAACTCGGCATTGCCGATCCGGCCCCGTATCGCTAAAAGTGCAGCTCAGCAATCGCCAGGGCTAGCAGCGCCAGTCCAAGAAGCACGAAAATCCCTCCAGTCCACTGTTGTAGACGTTTTTTCGCGATGGGGCCGCGTAACCACCGGGCAAGACGCGCGCCTGCAGCGGAGTAGACGATATACCAACTGAATTCAATGACGGCAAAGCTGAGAATCAACTCGGCAAATTGCAGCTGCAGATTATCCTGGTAGCGCATGAATTGCGGCACCAGAGCTAGGGTAAAAAGGATGGCCTTGGGATTGCTCATGGCTACCAGAAACCCGGTGCGATACAGGACGCCCGGTGAGTGTCTACCGGTTTCTGGCTCTGCGTCAGTCCCTTGCGGTTCTGCTGATGCGCTGCCGTTCCTGCCTGCCTGTCGCCAGGCCGAGATGCCGAGATAGAGCAAATACAGGGCTCCAATGACGCGCACGAGGGTAAAGAGCCGAGGCCAGCTTTGCAGAAACAGGCCAAGGCCGCCTACGGAAACCAGCATCATCAACAGCAATGCAGAAAAGCAGCCAAACATGGTAGCGACCGAACGCCTCAGGCCGTGTATTGCACCATGGGTCATCAGCAGGAGCATGTTGGGTCCTGGGATTCCGGAAATGACCAGGACCGTCAGTACATAGAGAAGCCAAAGATGCAGGCTCATCGGCGCCGCGGAACCAAGACGGAGAGTGTCTACCACTTCCCCCCTTTCTTTAGTGTGACCAGGCCGGCTGGCTATCCTCCCCCGCGCCGTGCAAGATCGCCAGGGTACGACCGTCGACGCTGGCCTCGGCCAAAACCTTGCGGCCGCCGCGGTGGGTACCGTAGATCACCATTTCGCCATTGTCGGCAAAACTTGGGTGGTCACAGTTGCCTTGGGCATCGAGAACCTTCAGATCGCCGCCCGCGGCATTCATCACTGCCAGGGCATAGACGCCATCGGTACGATGGATGAAGGCGATGCGCTGCCCATTGGGGGAAAAGGCCGGGCTAGCATTGTAGTTGCCGCTGTAGCTAATGCGGTGTTGGCCGCCACCCTGGGCGTTCATGACAAAGATCTGCGGACCACCGTCTCGGTCCGACACGAAGGCGATTTGCCCTCCACTGGGAGACCAGCTGGGGGAGGTATTGATGCTGCCACCGTGGGTCAATTGTTGCCGCTGCCCAGTACGCAGATTGACGCTGAAGATGTTGGTTTCGCCGCCTTCCGAGCGCGCATAGGCGAGTTCTTCTCCGTTGGGCGAAAAACTGGGCGCACTGACGATCTGGCCTCCCGGGGCAATGGCCTGACGCGTGCCCGTGGCGAGGTTCTGCACGAAGATGGTGGCCCGCGAATTCACATACGTTACGTAGGCCAGCCGTTGGCTGTCTGGAGACCAGACCGGGGAGAGCAGAGGCATGCGCCCCTGCACCACCACGTGCGGATTCCAGCCGTCCGATTCCGCCACAATCAGCGAATACTCGGCCCCTACCTGACGCACATAAGCGATGCGGCTGGCAAAGGGGCCGGGTTTGCCGGTGAACGCCTGATAGATCACGTCGGCTACGTGGTGCGCGGTCATATGCAATTCTGCCGGCGAGCAGGTGAAGCGTTTGGCGGCGAGTTCTTGGCCGGTGGCCACATTATAGACATAGACGGTGACCGTATAACCCGCGGCGCTTTTTTTCACCGCACCGACGGCGAGACCCGTGGCGCCGATGCCGGTCCAGGCACTGGACTGCACCGCACCCGGTGCCTGTGGGTCACTCGGATAGCTGGCTGGGCTGAGAACCCGGAACAGGCCGCTATGACTAAGATCGGCCCGCACCACGTCGGCCACTGTCGGTTGTCCCGCAATGCCAGGGCCGAACGAGGGAATGGCAATCGGCAAGGCTGTGGAGACGCTCTTGGTCACCTGGACGGTCAGGGCCGCCTCGCTGGGCAAAACGAAAGCGAGGGCCAATAGTCCCAGAAGAAATACGATGACGCTCTTACGCATGGTTGAGATCCTCGGCGTTGAATCGGATGACGACGCTTTTGTAGGCGCTATAGGGTAGACCAATGGGAGGAACAAAAGGTGCCGCAGCTTCGACTGCGCGAATTACTGCCTGATCAAAGGCGGGATTGCCGCTGCCGCTGACTACGCGTGGCTGACCGATAATCGCTCCCGTTGGCGTCAGCTCGATCGCCACCTCGCATTTCAGCGATGCGGCAAAGGTGGTATCCCAGGCGCGGTATACCCGACGCTGTATTTTCTGTCCAAAGAGCGCCGCCAGGCGTTGATCCTCAGCGGCCTGCTGTGCCCGCGCTGCCGCCAGATTGGCCTCGGCCTGTGCCTTGGCCTGTGCCTCCAATTGTTGTTGCAGGGCCTTGGCCCGTGCTGCCTGGGCGGCCTTGGCCGCTTCCTCGGCCATTTGCTTCTTCAGCGCGGCGGCTCTGGCTGCTGCTGCCTTTTCTGCTGCAGCCTTCTCGGCAGCCTCTTTGGCGGCCCGTTCTTCTGCTGCCTTTTGCGCTGCGGCTTTGGCCGCCGCACGTTCGGCCGCCTTTTGTGCCGCAGCTTTCTCCGCTGCGGCTTTTTGTTCGGCGGCCCGTCGGGCAGCTAGCTCCTCCGCGTGTTTTTCCGCAGCCGCCCGCTCCGCCGCGAGCTGGGCGGCAGCTTCCCGTGCCTGCTTTTCGACTTGGGTGGGCGAGGGCTTCGCAGGCTGCGGCGCTGGCTTGGGCTCTGGCTCCGGCTTAGGTCTCGGGATCGGCGCTGGGGCAGGTTTTGGTGCCGGCTGTGGCACTGGCCTGGGGGCCGGTGCGGGGACGGGTGCAGGCTTTGCCGCTGGAGCGGGAGCCGGGCTTGGCAGAGTGCTCTCCAGCGTCGCCTGCATGGCGGCGTGCCCAGCAGCCGGGATATTGACGTGGAAGGTCCAGAACAATGCCACTAGGACCGCCACATTGAGGATGACGGCCAGCAGTAGCGGCAGGATGCGGGGTTGTTCGTTCAATGCCGTTCCGGTCGGGTAAGCAGGCCCACGTGGGAAATGCCTGCCTGCTGCAGGGCCGCCATGACTGCCATCACCTTGCCGTAGTCCGCATGGGCATCGCCACCGACCAGCACCTGTAACTGCGCCGGATTACCAGCCCCGATCTTTTCTATGGAGTTCGCGAGGTTTTGTAGTTGCGGGCTCAGATGTTGATCCTTGTACTGGAGGTCGAGCTTGCCATCCTTGGCTACCGAGATGACGATAGGCGGGATTTTGTCCGGCACGGGTTTGCTCACGCCCTTGGGCAGATTGACGTTGACACCCTGGGTCAAGAGTGGCGCGGAGAGCATGAAAATCACCAGCAGCACCAACGATACGTCGATGTAGGGCACGACGTTCATCTCGGCGAGCAAACGACGGCGCTTACGGCTTCTCATACTTTGCTCTCAGGCAATTGGCGATGCAGGATGTTGGTGAACTCATCCATGAAGACTTCATAATGGGCATCGAGTTCATCGAGGCGATGGACAAAGCGGTTATAGAAAAAAGTGGCCGGGATGGCGGCAAACAGACCCGCGAGGGTCGCGATCAGCGCCTCGGCGACGGGTGGTGCCACCGCTGCCAGAGTTGCCTGTTGTGCCATACCGATGTTCATGAAGGTGGTCATGATGCCCCAGACCGTGCCGAGGAGGCCCACGAAGGGGGCTACGGAAGAAATCGAAGCAAGCAGGGGAAGATTGCTCTCCAGCTGGCCAATCTCGCGGATCTGGGCGCCGCGCATGGCGCGCCGCGCGGCATCCAGGGCATCGCCAGCGTGCCCCTTGCGCTGTCGCTGAAATTCTTCATAGCCTGCGCAGAAGATGCTTCCGGCGCCCATTTCCAACTGCGGATTGTTACTCACATTCTGGTAGATCTGTGCCATTTCACCGCCACTCCAGAAGCGTTTTTCAAAGCGTTTCAGAGCCCGATGTGCGCTGGAGAACACCATCCCTTTTTGAAAGATGACGAACCACGATACAACGGATGCGATCAGCAACAAGAGCAGGATACCCTGCACGACCGGACTGGCATGCAGGATCAGGTGGCTGAGGGATAGATGTTGGGCTGGGGCAGTGGTGTCCATGGGGTCTCGTGTTCAGGGCTGGTCAGGGAAGAAGGCACGCAGCACGTGCCTGGGTATGGGGGTGGGGCGAAAATCAGCAGCCGTCAGACAGGCAACCTCGACCTCGCCGTGGCAAAGCAGCATCCCGGCATGCGCAACCTGCTGGGTAAAGCGCATGCGCAGGGGACGGACTTCGTCAATTTGGGTCTCGATGTCCAGCAACTGATTGAACCGGGCCGGAGCGCGGAAGTCGAGGCGCGCGCGGCGCACCGCAAAAATCACGCCATCGTCTCGCTCCAACTGGTCCAACTCGAGGCCCCTCTCGCGTAACATTTCCGTGCGGGCGCGCTCCATAAAGCGCAAATAATTGGCATGATACACCACGCCGCCGTGATCCGTATCTTCATAATATACGCGCACGGCGAAGTGACCTTGTGGCGTAGCGCTAGCCCGCATCGAAGAGACTCCCGGACTGCCCGGATTCCGGTCGTGGCAGCCCCAGGGCAAGGTAGCTCTGCGCCGTTGCGCAGCGGCCACGGGGCGTGCGGATGAGGTAGCCGGACTGGATAAGAAAGGGCTCGAGTACATCTTCGATGGTGCCCCGATCCTCGCCCAGCGCTGCGGCCAGGCTCTCCACCCCCACCGGTCCACCGCCAAAGCGCTCGATGATGATGCCGAGCAGGCGACGATCCTGGGGATCAAAGCCGTGCTCATCCACTTCCATCAGCTCTAGGGCGGCGCGGGCGGTGGCATGGTAGATCGTGCCATTGCCGCGTACCTGGGCATAGTCGCGTACCCGGCGCAGCAAGCGGTTCGCGATCCGTGGGGTACCGCGGGCACGCGCGGCGATTTCACGCACGCCTTCCGGGGCCGCAGGTACCTGCAGAATCCCCGCCGAACGTGCGACGATGCGACTCAGCTCCTCGACGCTGTAAAACTCCAAATGAAAACTGATGCCAAAGCGATCGCGCAGCGGCGAAGACAGGAGCCCGGCACGGGTGGTAGCGCCGATCAAGGTGAAAGGCGGCAAGCCGATCTTGATGGAGCGGGCCGCCGGACCTTCGCCAATTAGGATATCCAGTTCAAAATCCTCGAGCGCCGGGTAGAGGATTTCTTCCACTACCGGGCTGAGGCGATGGATCTCATCGACAAAGAGCACATCATGGGGTTGCAGATTGGTGAGGATGGCGGCCAGATCGCCGGCCTTGTCGAGAATCGGGCCAGAGGTCACCTTGAGGCCAGCGCCCATTTCCTGGGCAATGATGTGCGCCAGGGTCGTCTTGCCGAGTCCCGGGGGACCAAAGAGCAGGACGTGGTCCAGTGCCTCCTGTCGTTGCCGCGCCGCGTCGATGAACAATGACAGAGATTCGCGCAGGCGTTCCTGCCCCAGATACTCCTGCAGCAACCGTGGGCGCAGGGCGTGATCGACCTTGTCGCCAGATTGCTCGGTAGCACTCAAGTGGTCTCGGTTCATGGCGCTGGGAGTACTCATGGTCGACAAAGTTCCCGTTAACGACGCGCAAGAATTTGTAAAGATTGACGAATCAGTTCTTCGACGGGGAGCTCTCCCGACATCCCATCGACTACCCGTTGCGCCTCGATGGCCTTGTAACCCAGGCTCTGCAAGGCAGCGATAGCCTCCTGCTTGGGATCACTGGTCAGCGTGCCGGGCTGCAAAGGGGTGCCGCCAGCAGTGATCTTATCCTGCAACTCGATGATCATGCGCTCCGCCGTTTTGGCCCCAATGCCGGGAATGGCCGTGAGCCGTCTTTTGTCGCCCAGGAGCAATGCCTCGCGCAACTGTCCCACTTCCAGTCCCGCCAGGCAGGCGAGGGCTACCTTGCCGCCAATGCCATTGACCTTGATCAGCAGACGAAAGAGTTCGCGCTCGTCGAGAGTCAGAAAGCCATAGAGTAGTTGGGCATCTTCACGCACGACAAAATGCGTAAAGACCTGCAACGGACTCCCCTCGGCGGGGAGTCGGTAGAAGCAGGAAAGCGGCATCTCGATTTCGTAGCCCACGCCGGAGACGTCGAGCCACAGCCAGGGTGGGCGGCGCTGCAGGATCTTGCCGTGCAGGCTGGTGATCATCGCCCGATGATCTCCCGGGACTGCCAGAACTGTTGCGTGCCGGCGCTGTGGGCGTGGCAGATGGCACAGGCCAGGGCATCGGCAGCGTCGGCCTGGATCGCCTCGTGCACGCCGAGGAGACGCCGCACCATGTGCTCCACCTGCGTCTTGTCGGCATGGCCGCCACCAACGGTCGCCTTTTTGATCTGCAGCGCCGTGTATTCACAGACCGGTAAATCATGCTCCAAGAGGGCGACCAGCGCCGCGCCGCGCGCCTGCCCAAGCTTTAGCGCAGAATCGGCATTGCGCGCGAGAAAGACCTGTTCTACGGCAGCGCTTTGCGGCGCGAAATCTCGTAGTACCTGCCGCAGTCCTCGATGGATGGCGGCAATGCGTTCTAGAAACGGCCGCCCGCTCACGTTGACGCAGCCGTGGGTGATATGGCGCAGACGTCCTGCGCAATCAGCCTCGATGATGCCGTAGCCAGTGCGCAGGGAGCCGGGATCGATGCCGATGATACGTTGCATGGTTGCTGGCGTTTGTTTCGTCGCTCACCGCATCCTCAGGATGCCGCTGCCTCCAGCCGTGCCATCTCTTCTTCACTCAGTTCATAATTGGCGTAGACGTTCTGCACGTCGTCATTTTCCTCCAGAAACTCGATCAGGCGCAGGAGCTTTTCCGCATCCTCGCCGCTGACTTCAATGGTGTTTTCGGGGATCATGGTGATTTCGCTATCTTCGGATTGTAGACCGGCGTCTGTCAGTGACTGGGTCACTGCGTGCAGGTCGGTGGCCGCGGTGTATACGGCGATCCGTTCTCCCTCGTTGACCACATCCTCTGCCCCGGCCTCCAGGGCTGCCTCCAGAATACGGTCTTCATCGGCATCGGCAGGGAAGGTGATCAAGCCCAGCTTTTTGAATTGATAGGCTACCGAACCCGCGTTGCCCATATTGCCGCCGCGCTTGGAAAAGATGTGGCGAATCTCGGCTACCGTGCGCACCTTGTTGTCGGTCATGGTCTCCACCAGGATGGCGACGCCACCGGGGCCGTAGCCCTCATAGGTGACCTCCTCGTAGTCCACGCCCTCCAGCTCTCCGGTGCCCCGCTTGACGGCGCGCTCCACGGTATCCTTGGCCATATTGGCCGCATAGGCCTTGTCGAGGGCGAGACGCAGCCGAGAGTTGCTGCCCGGGTCACCGCCACCGGCGCGCGCCGCCACGGTAATTTCGCGAATGAGGCGAGTAAAGATCTTGCCTCGTTTAGCGTCTTTGAGTGCCTTCTTGAATTTGATGGTGGACCATTTGCTATGACCGGACATACCCAACTCCTAAACCTTCACAACTCGCTGATAGCGCGCATGATAGCCCAAATACCACGCAAACGTCATGCCAGGGTGGTGATGGCGCTGCGCGTCGCACCGAGGATCTCGCCGGCATCGGCATCCGGATGAAAATGCAGGGGAACTCCGTAGCGCAGCACGGGATGCTGGCGCCGCAGCCAGGTCTGCCAATCGGAGGAATGCTGACGCACCCCCAGGACGCGGGCGGGGACGACCGGCGCCGCGCTCTCACGTACCAGCCAGGCCAGGCCCTTTTCCATCCCTTCCCGGGCAATGCCGCCTTCGGGAAAAATGCCGAGAACCCGCCCGGCCTGCAATAGCCGACGCGCCTGCAGCAGCGCGCGCAGGTCGCGACCATCGCGTCGCACCGGGATGCACGCGCTCAGGTCCAGCCACGGGCGCAGCCAGCGGAGATCGTAGTATTCCTGTGCCACCAGAAAGGAAATCAGGCGCTGATTGCTGGCGATAAGAAGCAGGGGGTCAAGCACCGAAAGGTGATTGCAGGCGATGATGGCGGCGCCGGACACCGGAACCGTGCTGGCGTCCCAATAGCCTCCTTGGTACTGTCGTGCGTAGCAGAGGATTCCCCGATGTACGGCACGTTGTGAAAATGTCCAGTCGCTGCTCTGATCGGCGGCAGCCGCCGGCATCGTCGCGCTCAGGACTGCTCCAGCATGCGTTGCAGGGCGACGCGTGCCTCTGCGGCGGTCTGTTCGGCTACGCGAATGACATTGCGCTCGCGACCGGCGACCAATTCCTCCAGCGTCAGCGCCAACTGCTCCGGGTCGATGCGAAACATGGTCGAGCACATGCAGACCATGGGCGACATGAATTCCACTGTCTTCCCCTCGGGGCGCACCTCTTCCGCCAGACGGGTGACGAGGTTGATTTCCGTACCCACCAGCCACTCGCTGCCGGGTTCCGCGGCCTTCACGGTTTTCAGGATGAAATCCGTGGAGCCGACGGCATCGGCCATGGAACAGACCTCAAAGGCGGCCTCCGGGTGGGCGATAACCTTGCCCTGGGGGTGTGCGGCGCGCCAGCGTTCGATATGAATGGGCTGGAACATCTGATGTACTGAGCAGTGCCCTTTCCAGAGCAGGATATTCGCCTGGCGAATCTCCTCGGGAGAGAGCCCTCCCAGAGGCAGCGCGGGATCCCAGACCGGCATCTTTCGCAAGGGAATGCCCAATTGATGTCCACTCCAGCGCCCCAGATGCTGATCGGGAAAAAAAAAGGCCTTGGGACGCTGGTGGAAGCCCCAGTCCAGGATCTTGCAAGCATTGGATGAGGTGCAGACCGTGCCACCATGGCGCCCACAGAAGGCCTTGATTTCGGCGCTGGAATTGACATAGGTGACGGGGGTGATCTCCGCATCGGGATCAAGCACGGTGCGCAGTTCCTCCCAGGCGCGCTCCACCTGCTCGATACTTGCCATGTCGGCCATGGCACAGCCCGCCTGTAGGTCGGGCAGGATGCTTTTCTGCTCGGGGCGGCTGAGAATGTCCGCCACCTCAGCCATGAAATGGACCCCGCAAAACACAATATATTCGGCATCCAGTTCGGCGGCTGCCCGCGATAGTTGCAGGGAATCGCCATGGAAGTCGGCATGGCGATATACTTCCTCGCGCTGGTAGTGGTGCCCGAGGATGACGGCACGCTTGCCCAGCGCCGCCTTGGCGACGCGAATTCGGGTATCGACCTCCGCCGCTTCGTTGCGTCCGCGAAATTGCACCGTGTCGACCGTCATTGCCACCCCCGTCCGATCATCCGCACTAACACTACCAAGCTAAGAGGCTACACGCCCGGCGTCAAGATTACCAAAGAGTCGAATGATGGCGTTGCGGTTGGTCCACGAACCGCAGCGTTCCGCCGCTTCGGTGGGGGATAGCCAAGCAAAGGCGCAATGCTCCTCCGGCCGCAGGCGTGGCGTTTCCGTCCTTGCCAGACAGAGAGTGAAGATTCGCTCCTCGTTTTCTTTTACTCCTGGCGCATAGCGCTCCGACCAGGGCGGAACGATGGGAAAACGGTTACGCACGCCGGTGTCGATCAGACCCGTGGCGGCAAAACCGGTTTCCTCGCGCAGCTCCCGCTCTGCCGCTTGTTGCCAGTTTTCTCCCGCTTCGAGGCTGCCGGTGACCGACTGCCAAAAACCTTGAGGCCGTACTCGTTCCAGCAGCAGCACTTGGGTTGCGGTATGAACAAGAACGAGTACTGACTTAGGGATTTTGTAGTCCATCTCCCACTCCCGGCCGGAGCCGGATACCAAGCTCCCGCAACTGGCGGTCGGCCACTGGACTGGGTGCTGCGGTGAGCAGGCAACCCGCCTTTTGCGTCTTGGGGAAAGCGATGACGTCGCGAATGCTATCACTGCCACTCATCAACATCACCAGGCGATCGAGTCCGAAGGCCATGCCGCCATGGGGTGGTGCACCAAAGCGTAATGCATCGAGCAGAAAGGCGAACTTGTCCTGCGCTTCCTCGGGTCCGATTCCCAGAGCCGCGAAGACCTCCTTTTGCACCTCCTCACGATGGATGCGAATGCTCCCGCCACCAATCTCGTTACCGTTCAGTACCAGATCATAGGCGCGAGCGAGGGCGTGTTCCGGATCCGTTCGCAGTGTTGCCAGATCGGTGGACTGGGGCGCGGTAAAGGGGTGATGGGTGGAGCTCCAGCGCTCCTCTTTCTCGTCAAACTCGAACATCGGAAAGTCGGTGATCCAGACTGGTTTCCATCCTGCCTGTACGAGCCCGAGATCCGCCCCGACGCGGTTGCGCAGGTTACCCAGGGCCTCGTTGACGATCTTGGCGTGGTCGGCCCCAAAGAAGAGGATGTCGCCATCCTCGGCGCCACTACGCTGCAGGATCTCTTGCAATACGGGTTCAGGCAGGAATTTGACGATGGGCGACTGCAGGCCCGCGGCCCCCGAAGCCAGATCATTGACCTTGATCCAGGCCAACCCCTTGGCGCCATAGATGGAGACAAACTCGGTGTAGCCATCGATCTGTGCCCGGCTGAGACTCGCCCCACCGGGCACCCGCAGGCAGGCCACGCGGCCACGCGGTGCATCGGCAGCAGCGCGAAAGACCTTGAATTCGACACTGCGCATCAGATCGGTCAGCTCGGTGAGCTCCAGCGGGTTGCGCAGGTCGGGGCGATCCACGCCAAAACGCTGCATGGCCTCGCCATAGGTCATGTGTGGGAAGGGGTCTGGCAATTCTGTCTGCAAGACGTCACGGAATAAGCCGCGAATCATTGGCTCAGCCAGAGCCATGACGTCTTTCTCTTCGACGAAAGACAGCTCGATGTCGATCTGCGTAAACTCCGGTTGCCGATCAGCGCGCAAATCCTCGTCACGGAAACACTTGGTAATCTGGTAGTAGCGATCAAATCCCGCCACCATCAACAGCTGTTTGAAGAGTTGCGGGCTTTGCGGCAGGGCGAAGAATTCCCCCGGGTAGGTGCGCGAGGGTACTAGATAGTCGCGCGCACCCTCGGGTGTGGAGCGCGTCAGTACCGGGGTTTCCACATCGATACAGCCGGCTGCATCAAGGTAATTGCGCACGTAGCGCGTGATCTGATGGCGCAGGCGCAGATTGTGCAGCATCTGCGGTCGTCGCAGATCGAGATAGCGATATTGCAGACGCAGGTTCTCGCTGATGCCCTCTTCATCCAGAGGAAAGGGCAGGGCATCGGAGCGGCTCAAAATTTCGATTTCCTGCGCTAGAATCTCCACCTTGCCGCTGGGCAGCTGCGGATTTTCCGTCCCAGCAGGGCGCGCCCGCACCTTACCGACCACCCGCACGACAAATTCCGAGCGACAGTCTTCGGCGCTGGCAAAGGCCGCTGGGCGATCGGGATCGACCACCACCTGCACCAGACCCTCACGATCGCGCAGATCGAGAAAGATCACTCCGCCGTGGTCGCGCCGCCGTTGTACCCAAGCGCAAAGGGTGACCGACTCGCCGATTTGTTGTTCTGTGACCTGGTGACAATAATGACTGCGCATAGGGTGTATCCTGGCAAAAAAATGAGGGCCCGACCGGGCCCGCTAATGGTGTCGCTCCCGACGCCCTACGTCAATGACAGGCGCAGGCGCCGCCCGCGCAAGGAGGTGCCGCGCTGGTGCCGCCCTCCTCGCTCTTGGTCGTTTTGCTGGAACCCTTGAAATCTGTTTCGTACCAGCCGCTGCCCTTCAGGGCAAAACCGCCAGCGCTGAGCTGCCGCTCCAATCCAGGCTTGCCGCAGGCCGGACAATCTACCAGGCGCGGGTCAGACATTTTTTGCTCAGCGCTGAGCTGATGCCCGCATTCCTTGCATACATATTCATAAGTTGGCATCGATGCTACTCCTTTCCTGTACCAATCAGCATATTATAAATATGTACTCGCTCTTGCCAATGCAAGGGAGTACCATCTGCCCGCCACATTCTTTCTCGTCGTTTTCGAGGTACACAGATTTGCTTGGCGCTGACATCCATGGCGCGTTGCGCACCCTCATCGCACTGCTCGCAATTCTCAATCCCATTGGAGCAGTCCCCATCTTCATCGCCCTCACCAACGATGAGAGTCCAGAGCAACGCCTGCAGACCGCCAAGATGGCGGCGCGTGCGGTGGCGGTGGTGCTCCTGATTTCTGCCTTTCTGGGGGAATACATCCTGCATTTCTTCGGGATCAGCATCGCTGCTTTTCAGGTCGCTGGTGGGATGATCCTGATGTTGCTCGCGTTCAATATGCTGCAGGCCAAGTCGGGGGGACGGTACAAGCATACCCCGGAAGAGGCGGCAGAGGGTATGCAGAAGGAGGCGGTGGCGGTAGTGCCCTTGGCCATTCCCCTGCTCGCCGGACCGGGCACCATGGTTACCGTCATCATCGCCCACAATCGCAGCGATAGCTGGTTGGCTAGCGGCCTGCTGATTGTCGATATCCTGATCATCAGTCTGGTGGCGTATGCTGCCCTGCGCCTTGCCGAGCCCCTGAGCCAGAGAATGGGGGTAACCGGAATCAATATCTCGACGCGGATTTTTGG
This sequence comes from Acidithiobacillus sp., assembly GCA_028697715.1. Lineage (GTDB taxonomy): Bacteria > Pseudomonadota > Gammaproteobacteria > Acidithiobacillales > Acidithiobacillaceae > Igneacidithiobacillus. The sequence goes on from JAQVDS010000026.1 coordinate 28,401, forward strand.
ATTGATCCTGGCCGCCATTGCGGTCACCTTTCTTGCGAATGGCTTGTCCACCCTTTTCCCCGGTCTGCACGCTGCTGCCATCTCATAAAGGAATCTAAATCGCATATCAGACGCTGTTGTTGGTCAGAAAGCTCCTGTTTTGTGTACCATAATAATTAGCTGAGGGAACCGCATGCCAGCGTTTTCTGGGCCGGATCAGGCCACAGGCACACGTTGTTTGGTAAGAATTTGAGGTACGACGATTAACGCACAAGTACAAGAAAAAGATCTGCAACTCCAGGAGCTGTCTGCTCGCTATGACTGGCCCACGGTCGAGTACGACGAATCGCTGACCGCTTCCGCCGCCATTTTGCGCCGACTGAATGTCGATTCACTGCGCGACGAATTATGGTTGCCCATCCGCTGGGATGATGACAGCGCTGAAGTCATCGTTTGCAACCCGGAAGATCCGCAGCTCATAGAGCACATCCGCAGCTCTTTGGGGGTGCGGGAACTCCGCTTTCGGGTGACGACGCCGTCGGATCTCGTGCGTCTGATCGAAAACAGTGCGGACCTCAACGAGCATTTCCCCGTGTATGCCGGGCGTACACCCCTGGCCAAGGTGCGCACCTATCTGGCCGGGTTGCGTACCCGCTATTCAGCGCAGAGGACACAGTTTGCCCGCAGTCGCACCGGCTTGGCGTTGGCGCGCACGGGACTCACCTTCATCACCATCGCAGTTGCGTTTCTGCGCCTGTTTGGCGCTGGCGACCTGTTGATTTTCGAAATACCACTGCTCCTCTTCGGCATCCTCGCCATCGTCGATGGCCTGCTGTGGTATTTTCCGGCACGGGGCGAGTCACGCCGGATCAAGGTCTATCCCCCCTATCCAGTGCCACAGGAATTTACCGCCCTCGCCGTCGTCGATCCGGGGGGCGCGATGACGTTTCAGCGCAGCGCCATCGTCGCCGGTAGTACGGCGTTACGGCAAGACTGGGATGCCCTCTCGCCAGTAGAGCGGCGCCGCTTCCTGGCCAACGACCGTACCAACCTCGCCGAAGAGCGAACCATATTGGCCTATCTGCGGGTGATGATGGCCAAGGCCCGCACCGGGCTTGCCTTTGCACGCACTGGAGTCGCTTTTGCCGGCGTGGGTATTGGTTTTATCCGTAAATTCCCTGCTGGCCCCTGGTCGGTCTTCGACTGGAGCCTCATTCTGATCGGCGTGCTGATGTTGATCGAAGGCTTCCTCTGGTACGCGCCCGGGCGCCACGCCGCCAACAGGGCGCTGGCAGCCGTGGCCGAGAAGCGAGATGTCGTTGGCCCGTGGGACACAATCTTTCCTTCCCGCTGTCTCTATGCGCAGGGCATCGATCCGGTGGCAGAGGCCAACTCGCCGCAGGCTCAGCCTGGCGTCTTCGCTACTACCGGGCTCGCCCTGGAGCGCACCACCCTGGCAGACAAACGCAATACCATGTCGCGGCTGCGAACGATCATGGCGCGGGCGCGCACCGGCATGGCCTTTATCCGTACCGGCTTCAGTGTCATGACCGTGGGTGCCGGCCTTTTCGTGTATTTTCACTTTACCGGCCACGTCGACATTGTCTGGACGCTCTTCGACCTTGCCCTGGTCTTGGCCGGGCTGTATCTGATTGGTGATGGTTTACTCTGGTACCTCCCCGCGGAGCGGATCAAACGTCGCTCTGCCTACGTCGACAACGACTTCGAAATCGCTGATGCAGACTACAGTCTGCCGCGCAGCGCCTGGAAGCGAGAGCTCTACCGTGAGTGACGACTTACGCATCTATGATGCCCTGCTCGATAGAGGTGTTCTCACCACTGCGGAATTGATGGAGGCAAAGCGTCAGGCGGCTTGGCGTGGCATCGAGCTGGAGCGCGTTCTGCTGAGGGACTTTGCCGTAGCGCGTTGCGATTTGCTGACTGCGCTGGCAAAGCGTTACGGCTGCGCCTTCGCGCAATACGACGAGCGCTTGCCGATCCCTACCGAGCTCTTCGCAGGCCTGGATGCCAAGCTACTGCGAATGAATCTCTGGTTTCCGCTGCGGCGCGTCGACGACACGGTCATCATTGCCGCAGCCGATCCCAGCAATGAAGCGATGCGAGAAGAGGTACGGCGACTCATTCTCGCGCCGCACTACGAGTTTCGTGTTGCCCTACGCGAAGACATCCGCTGGTATATCCAGGACTACCTGCATGCCGAAGCATCGTTTCTCATCGGCATCGAACGCACGGGGCTTGCCTACTGGCGCAACACCATGGCGCATTGGCGCACCAAGCTGGCGGCACATCGTACGGCCCATGCCCGCGCGCGGACATCAATGAAGCTCCTGCGCTGGGGCTTGACCCTGGTGGCCATATCCAGTGTAGTCTCGCATTTTCCGCACTCATTTCTGGCTCCCTACCACTTGCCCATCTTGCTCTCGGGTGCGGTGCTGGCCGGTTTCGGATTGCTTGATTATCTCCAGGTGCGACGAGCGCGTATGGACTTGCCGTGCCAACGCGCGCTGATCGATATCACCACGCAAAATATCCGCTTTACCGAGCGTTATCATCTCCCCGAAGCGCCCATGGAAGCCGAGGACCAATCGGCGCTTGCCAAGCTCGCTGCCGCAATTCCCAACTACTGTTCGGTGTTGCGTCCGGTGCCCGCGAGTAAGGAACGCACCCATCTGGCGCGAGAACGCAATATCCTCGCCGCGCAACGGACTATCGCGGCCAGCCATCGTACCTCCTACGCTAGAGCCAGAACGGGGTTGTCCCTGATTCGTACGGGTGTTTCCTTCGTCGGCCTGGGCATTGCCATGCACAAGCTGCTGAATGCCAGCGCCTATAGTTTTACCGACTATGTTCTCATTGGCGCAGGATGTCTGATGTTCATCGATGGGCTTCTCTGGTACCTGCCCGCACGTCGTCTCAAATATGGTATCGGCCGCGACAGTAAACCTTGACCTAAAAAAGGTGGTCAGATATCGACCACCTCAAGCGGGCTGAGAAAGCCTGAAATTATGGTTTTACATAGTCAAAGCCGTGCGACTCCAGTTGCATGATGCGCACGATTCCCGCCGGAACGATGACTACTGACGGGTCGAGGGGAGGCAGGTGACCGGTCTTCTTTTTGAACGCCTCCATGCTGTTGTGACAGACATCAAATTCCACCCCCTCGGCGTTGATGGCAGCAATGCGGTCCGCGATTCCCTTGTTTTTCGGCAGGTACATCTTGATGCCGGGACCAAAGGCCACGACGACGATCTGCACCTGCTCCTGCCCAAAATAATTGAGTAAATTCTGCGCATTGTTGAGTGTCAGGTTCCAGCGCGCGGGTTCGGCCTGACTGACCTGCAGTACTACTTTGGCTTTGGCGAAGGGGTGGTCATGTGTGAAGCTCGGTTTACTGTAATTGAAATCGTGCAGCATCGACACATTGGCCCAGGCTGGACTTGTCCCGAGCACGAGGAATAGCGGAATGCCAAGCGTAAAGAGAACGTGGCGGAATAGCGAAGAGTGACGCATTTTGGGGCTCCTTATAACGTTAGAAAGCAATCATTGCTTGCAGGGCAAAGACATTATCGACAGCGCTGGCTACGCTCTCACTGGTGGCGTTCGGATGGGGAACATCCAGCGTGCGGAAATAATATCCCGCCATCACCTTGGTCAATGGCGTGAAATGGTATTGCAAACCCAGCGCATAGGTCTTGAAAATCCGGTTTTGGGCAGGATTGTTGGGCAGGCGGTTGTAGTAATCGTACCGCAGATTTACTTCAATGTTTTTGGTCAGGAAAAGTCCGCCTTCCACCATATACCCCCAAGCCTTGTTGCCAATGCCCGGATACAACTGGGTTTGGTACAGTGCTGCCTTTTTCAGATCGGCCTTGTTGAAGGCTGCAGGTGCATCGATCCAACCGTTGCCGCGCATATATTCAAAACGAAACTGCCGACCCCAGCGATGCATGTATCCCTGCAGGTATTGCAAGTCGACACCGTAGCGGTTCATGTCATAATTCGTGCCATCAAAACGGGGTACGGCATGCTGGTACCAGATACCACCCTGAATATCGCTGCGGAACGGTCCTTTCCCGCCAAGGATATACGCTTCTTGCAAGCGCACCGCTTCCATAGGCTCGTTCGATTGGTTGCCTGCGGCGACGGTACCGTACATGCCGACCATGGCACCGTAGGTGAACTCCCAGGGGCCGTTGCGAAACCAGTCAAAGACCATGGCGCCGGGGTAGCGATAGCCATTGACGCCCAGTTTTTCCGTGCCGGGAATCAGGTAGCCGGCGGGGCTATCTTTGCTGATGTAGGCGGAATTCAGCATGGGCTGGTCCATCAACTGGTTGATGACCGTCGCGCTGATGACATAATTATAACTCATAAAGCCCTGCATGGCGCCTTCGCTACTCGGAGCGCGAATCAGGCCCATCTCCACCCGGGCTCCGGGGATGTAGCTGAAAGTGACGTGACCATCGATCAAACCCGGCTGGTATCCGCCCCGTACACGGGTAAAGCCATTATTGCCAAATTCCCCGGCGACAAAGTACGAAATATTGGGATTCAGGTTCCCGCGAAACATGATGCGGGCGCGCAAAATCCCAGCGGTCGTACCATGGCTAAAGTCTGGGCCGACCAGGTTGATGTGTGGTACCTCATGCAGCAGCCCATCTTCCGTGCCGGGTTGCGCCCAGATCGTCGGCTCGATAAAGCCCGATACCCCAAACAATGGCGCTTTCGCCGGAGAAATGCCCTGCAGTTCGAACCAGTTTGCGGCTTCAGCCCCCGGTGCATACAGAAGGCCAGCAGCGAGCGCGGCAGATACTACGCCAGACAACAGTAGCGGTTTCGTTCTGATCATATATCACCCCTATGATTGTGATGTGTAAAACCATAAGCAAGGCATGTGCCACGATAGGTGCTCGCCCAAAATGCAATGGTTAATGGGCATTACTGCTGATGGACTGGATGTTGTTTAGCCAGCTTTGTGCGCCAAAATGCATTTTTTCTGTTCTCTAGGGAACACCAGAAAATTCGTATAAATTTATCGTTATTACCGACGGGTTTGGATAGTGCTGCATCAGTCACCCTCGCCCGGCTTCGCCCTGGTCGGCAGCGATGCTAACATCGCCCTCTGAATTTGGTACACGGAAGGCAACATGGATCACGCGACAGCTCTAGGCCAATTACAGCTCGGCGCAGCCGATATCCTGCCCGAGGGCGGTCTGGTCTCGCTACTGCAACGGGCAGAAAACGAAAAGCGGCCCCTACGGATCAAACTGGGCATGGATCCAACGGCCCCGGATCTCCACCTTGGTCACACGGTTCTTCTACACAAAGCTCGCCAGTTTCAGGATCTGGGGCACGAATTGCTGTTTGTCATTGGTGATTTTACCGCACGCATCGGTGATCCCACCGGCAAGAACAGTACCCGCCCGCCGCTCAGCGCGGAGGATGTGCAGGCCAACGCCCAGACCTACCGCGAGCAGATTTTCAAGGTCCTCGACCCAAAACGCACGCAAGTAGTGTTCAACTCCCAGTGGCTCGACCACTTCAGTCCAAGTGAAATGATCCACCTTGCGGCGCAGTCCACGGTGGCCCGCATGCTCGAACGCGACGATTTCAGCAAGCGCTACGCTGCCGGGCAGGCCATCGCCATTCACGAATTTCTCTACCCCCTCCTGCAAGGGTACGACTCCGTTGCCCTCAAGGCTGATGTCGAGCTGGGTGGCACCGATCAGCGCTTCAATCTGCTGGTCGGCCGCGAGTTGCAGAAAAATTGGGGACAGCCCCAGCAGCTGGTTTTTACCATGCCCATTCTCGAAGGGCTAGATGGCGTACAAAAAATGTCCAAGTCCCTGGGCAACTATATCGCCCTACAAGACCCTCCGGAGCAGATCTTTGGTAAGGTGATGTCCATCTCCGATACCCTGATGTGGCGCTACTACAGTCTTCTGTCGCGTCTGCCGGCGGCAGAGCAGCAGCGCTGGCAGCGGGAATGTGAGAGCGGAACGCGCAATCCCCGCGACTGTAAACTTGCCCTGGCGCAAGAGCTGGTCGCGCGTTTTCATGGCGCGGATGCCGGACAGATGGCGTATGATGGTTTCCTGGCCCAATTTCAACGGCATGAGCGTCCGGACAATCTTCCTTTGCAGGAAATTGTCATGGACCCGCCATATGGTATCGCGCGCCTTCTGCAGTACCTGGGTTGGGTGCGCAGCAGCAGTGAGGGGATGCGCAAGGTGCGCGAGGGCGCCGTTCGCCTGCAGGATGCGCGCATCGAAGACCCCGGGCTGGCCCTTTCTCCCGGCGAAGAATATCTCGTGCAGTACGGCAAAAAGCATTTCGCCCGCGTGATCTTGCGGTAAAGAGGCAGGCCCTGATGACAGAAAAAACGGAACTCTACGATTTTTGTTTGCCTTTGCTAAACGGCAAAGACTGCTGCCTGGGCGATTTCGCCGGACAGGTCTTGCTCATCGTCAATACGGCTAGCCTCTGTGGCTTTACACCGCAGTATCAGGGCTTGCAGGCGCTCTATGAGCGCTACCGGGAGCGCGGCTTCACCGTGCTGGCCTTCCCCTGTAACCAGTTCGGTCACCAGGAGCCCGGCAACGCCGATGCCATCGGCGATGTCTGCTATGGGCGCTTCGCCGTCAGCTTTTCCGTTTTCGCCAAGGTCGATGTCAACGGACCGAATGCTGAACCCCTCTTCGACTATCTGAAAACCGCCCTGCCTGGCTGGCTGGGACCACGCATCAAATGGAATTTCACCAAATTTCTGATTGATCGCAGTGGCAAACCCCGGCGTCGTTACTCGCCCCGGGTCTCGCCGCAGAAGATCGCACCGGCCATCGAAGCCCTGCTGCAACGCCCCTGAAAGAGATTTTGTGAAACTGTTGACAGCCCTTCGAGGCTGCGTATAATGCGCCCTCACCACGCAGCGATGCTGCTGCGAGGGAGGCCAGGAAGGCTCCCATTGTTCTTTCAAAACCGAGTGGAGATGTGTGGGGTTTAGGCCCTTGCGTGGTGTAGGTACTGGGTGTGTGTAGTGGTTCTGCTGCTATGTACATTGAGTATTTATGCTACGTAAAGTTTTGAGAATT
>JAQVDS010000027.1 GCA_028697715.1 Acidithiobacillus sp.
CCCCTGCAAGACTCGCTTCCGGCTGGCGGGCTCCGCCTTTGCCGGGAGGGTGTCGAACCCTCTGGGTCACAATAAAAGGTTTCCGTTACATCCATCCTCCTTTTCAGGGCTTAGCCTGTCGCAAGCTAGTACCACGAACGGCGTGGATGATGCCGCACGCGCCCCGCGACAGTTGTCCCAAGGTTCGGAGTTCCTGCGTGCACTGCCTTTGCTCCATGATCGCTCCCGTCAAGTCCCTCTGAGCACGATTCTATTAAATGAGAATCGTTCTTGCAACGTCTCTCAACGCGAGGTTAGTCGATTATGGCAAACAGGTCATATTCATCGGCATCGCAGATGCGCACGTGCAGACGCTCCCCCACCCGTCGCCCCTGGGCGTTCTGTAGATGCACCACGCCGTCGATTTCCGGAGCGTCGGCATGACTGCGGGCCACGGCGCTGCCGTCGGGGTGGATCGCGTCGATGAGCACTTCGCGCAGCTGGCCTACCTGCTGGCGCAAACGGGCAGTACTGATCTCCTGTTGTTCCGCCATGAAGCGGGCGCGACGTTCCTCGCGCACGGACTCGGGAACGGAATCCGGCAAGGCATTCGCAGCAGCGCCGTCCACCGGGGAATAGGCAAAGCAGCCGACCCGGTCGAGTTGCGCAGCGCGCAGAAAATCGAGCAGTTCCGCAAACTCCGTTTCCGTCTCACCGGGAAATCCGACAATGAAGGTACTGCGGATGGTCAAGTCCGGCACAGCGGCGCGCCAGCCCTGAATCCGCTCCAGGGTACGCTCGGCCGCCGCCGGCCTCCGCATGGCCTTGAGGATATGCGGGCTGCCATGCTGCAGGGGCACATCCAGGTAAGGAAGGACCTTGCCCGCCGCCATCAGGGGGAGCAGCTCGTCGATGTGCGGATAGGGATAGACGTAATGCAGCCGCACCCAGGCCCCCAATTCACCGAGCGCGGCACAGAGGTCCGTGATCCGGGTCTTGAGCGGACGACCCTGGTGAAAGGCCGTGCGGTATTTGCGGTCCACGCCGTAGGCACCGGTGTCCTGGGAAATCACCAGCAACTCCTGCACCCCGCTCGCCACCAGAGCCTCCGCCTCACGCAGGATGGCGTTGGGATCGCGGCTGACGAGTTTGCCGCGCATGCTGGGGATGATGCAGAAGCTGCAGGACTGATTGCAGCCCTCGGAGATCTTCAGATAAGCATAATGGGGCGGGGTGAGGCGCAGCCCTTGGGGTGGCACCAAGTCATCGAAAGGATCGTGGGCCGGCGGCAGCGCTTCGTGGATCGCCTCCAGCACCGCGCTGTTCTCCTGCGGCCCGGTGACCGCCAGCACCTTGGGATGGACCTTGCGCACGAATTCGCCCTGGTCCTTTGCACCCAGACAGCCGGTGACGACCACCCGACCATTCTCCTGCAGGGCCTCAGCAATCGCCTCCAGGGACTCCTCTACCGCCGCGTCGATGAAGCCGCAGGTGTTAACCACCACCAGATCGGCGCCGGCATAGTCGCCGACCATCTGATAACCCTCGGCACGCAATTGGGTGAGGATGCGCTCGCTGTCCACCGTTGCTTTCGGACAACCAAGGCTGACGAAGCCGACTTTGGGGACCGCTCTCGCCGCCTTCAAAAGGTGTTGCTCACGCTGGCGACGCCGGGGACCGCCCCGACAATCTTCTCCACCACCTGTTGCAGGTCGATGACGGCGTTGGGGCAACCGGCACAGGCCCCTTTCATGCGCACCCGCACATCACGCTCGGCGATTTCTACTAGCTCGATATCGCCGCCATCGCGGTTGAGAATGCGCCGCACCGCAGCGACCGCTTCCGCCACTGCTTGCGGGTCAGGCAGGGGATCGTTGGGACCAAACTCGCGCTTGCGGCCGATAAGGCGCTGTGCCATCGCCTGGGCGTGGGCGATCTTGGCTGCGGCGACGGGATCGCTTTCCTCGAGGATGTCCAGTTCCTCTTCGGTGTAAAATCGGACGGGGGTTCTTTCCATAGGGCTCATCACCTCAATATAACATGCGCCCGCCGTCCACGACGATGTTCTGCCCCGTTACATAGGGCGCATCGAAGAGCAGCCAGGCGACCGCCCGGGCAACGTCGCCGGGATCCCCCTCGCGTTTGAGGGCGGTGCGGGCGAGGAGTCCGGCGCGGTCACCATCCGGAGGATCTTTGCCCTCCGCCCAAAGGACCACTCCCGGAGAGACACTATTGACGCGTACCTCTGGCCCCAGCTCCTTGGCCAAGGCGCGAGTCAGCGCCAACAGACCGGCCTTGCTGACGCTGTAGGGAAGATAGCCACGCAGGGGAATCTCGCCATGCACATCGCCAATATTGACGATGGCCCCAGTTTGCGCACGCAGCAGGGGCCAAGCGGCCCGACTCAAGAACAGCGGCGCACGAATGTGGATCGCCTCCATCTCCTGCCAGTCCTCCAGACGCAACCCGGAGAAGGGCGCCGGACGATACAGAGAGGCGTTGTTGACCAATCCGTCGAGGCGGCCGAAACGGCCCTGCACCTGCTGCAGCAGACGGTCGGGGGCACTCGCTTCGCGCAGATCGGCGCAGAACAGTTCCACTGCCGTTGCGAACTCCTGCCGCAAGGCGGTCGCCAAGGCTTCGGCCTCCGGCCGCGATCGTCTATAGTGGAGGGCCAGCTCGCAGCCTTGCGCGGCGAGTTCGCGGGCAATCGCCGCTCCCACGCGACGTGCGCCACCCGTGAGGAGAACGACCTTTCCCGAAGCCTGCACCAGGAGTTCCATGCAACCAAAACGAAGTGGGGTTGTAACCCAATCGCCTGCAGGGCGCAAGGCATCTACCTTGCCGGCGCCGGATCCCGCAGCCCAGGCCCACAGCCTGACCCTGCAAGAGGAAATTCGCGTCCGCATCGCCGCCGCAGGGGGATGGATTTCCTTCGTCGAGTATATGGAAATGGCCCTCTATGCCCCGGGTAAAGGCTATTACATGGCCGGTCAGCGGCGCTTTGGCCCGGCCGGAGACTTCGTCACCGCGCCCGAGCTGGGTGCGGTGCTGGGACGCGTCCTCGCCCGCACCCTCGCGCCCCATTCCGGGCGCGACGGCATCCTCGAATTGGGTGGCGGTAGTGGAGCCCTCGCTGCGCAGGTCCATGATGTTCTGCCCCAAGTCCCATACCACATTCTGGAACCCAGTCCCGACCTGCAGGCGCAGCAGCGTGCTCGCTGTCCGGCGCTGCAGCATCTGCAGCGGCTCCCAACCGAGTGGCATGGCGTCTTCCTCGCCAATGAGGTGCTCGATGCCATGCCCGTCGCCGTCGTCGAAAAGATGGCAGATGGTACCCTGCGCGAGATGGGGGTGGTGGCAGATGCCAACGGCTTTGCCTGGGCTCCCGCGTCCCAGCCTCTCCCCAGGCCCTTGCTGGAGCCTCTTCGACCGTATGTCGCCAAATGGCCCGTCGGCTACCGCAGCGAAGTCTGTCCGGCAGCGACGGCGTGGATGCACAGTCTGGCCGCGCGCCTGCAGCAGGGCCGCATCCTCCTCATCGACTACGGCCAGGAGGCGGCGGCCTATTACCAGCCGCAGCGCTACCTGGGCAGCCTGCGCGCATACTATCGTCATCACCTTCTGGAGGATCCCTTCTACTGGCCGGGGCTTTGTGATCTGACCGCCGACGTCAATTTTTCCGCCATCATGGCAGCGGCCGTGGCGGAAGGTCTGCAAATTGCTTGGTATGGCCCCCTCGCGCGCTTTCTCGTCACCCACGGCCTGCCGGAGGTCTATGCCGAGCTCGAGGCACAGGCCAGCCCAGAGCAGCGCCTTGCGTTGAACAACGAAGTCAAGATACTCACCCTGCCGCAGGAGATGGGAGAGCGTTTTCAGGTATTGATTCTTGAGAAAGGAGAGCCAGCATGAGCATTACCGTCTATGGCATTGCCAACTGCAACACCATGAAAAAGGCCTTCGCCTGGTTGCATGAGCACGGGGTGGCCTATGCATTCCACGACTACAAGAAGGCCGGGGTACCAGAAACAGCCCTGCGGCATTGGGCGGCGGAACTCGGCTGGGAGGCGTTGATCAATCGCCGCGGCACTACCTGGCGCCGCCTGAGCGAAGCACAGCGCGCGGTCGCCGATGCGGATGCCGCGATCGCCTTGGCTCTGGCCAACCCCAGCCTGATTCGCCGCCCCATCGTACAGAGGGATGAGGATCTCTTGCTCGGCTTCGACCCCGAAGAATGGGCGGCACGCCTCGTTTGAACTAGAATTGTGAAAAATATGCATAGGTTGGAGGCAATGATGGCGGCAACGGAGCGGGTAGTAGTGCTAATGAGCAGTGAACAAAAGGCGCAACTGCAGAGTCGGGCGCGAGCAGCACATCTTTCCCTCGCGGACTATGTGCGCCGCAAGGCCCTTGATGAGGATGCCACCCTCGAGGCGCTCTTGCAGGAGTTGTCGGCATCAACGGCACAAGCGCGGCAGGCGTTGGAGCGCACCTTGACCCATCTGCAGGCAGAACGCGAGCAGCGCGCCAAAGACATCGAGAGCCTGCGTGCCCAGTTGCGCGCAGAGTATAGCCAGCTCAATCCCGAGCAACTCCCCTCCCTGCTGGCGCCGTTGCATTCATGAGCACTCTCAACGACGTACTCAAGGGCATCCGCGAGACTATCCTGCTCAACGAACGCATCACGCGTCTCAGTGAAGAAGTAGAGCAGATGGCAGAACGGGAGCGAGACCTCAGCCTGCGCATGGTACGTGTAGAGACCTTCCTCGAATTTTTGCGTCCGGCACTTCGGCGCTTGCCACCCAACGACACTTGAACCTTCTCTAAATCACCCGCGAGAACTGCGTCTGGCTGCGCCCCAGGTAGGCGTCGAAGGCCATGCACACGTGGCGCACCAACAGGCGTCCTGCCGGGAGCACGGTGATGCTACCTTCGTCCAAGGTAATCAGCCCATCGCGCGCCAAAGCCTCCAGGGTCCTGCGACTCTCGGCAAAATAGCGCCAGAAATCGATGCCATGTCGCGCCTCGATAGCCGCAACATCGAGGCGAAAATCACAGATCAGGCGGGTGATCACCTCCCGGCGCAGCAGGTCGTCAGCCGTCAGGCGTAGCCCCCGTTCCACCGGCAGCTGTCCGGCATCCACTACCGCTCCCCAGGCCTCCAGGTCCTTGCGGTTTTGGCTGTAACTCGGGCCAACCATGGCAATGGCGCTCATGCCAAAGGCCAGCAGGTCGGCATTGGAGTGGGTAGAATACCCCTGAAAATTCCGGTAGAGCTGGCCCTGTAGTTGCGCCCGGGTGAGCTCGTCCTCGGGCAGAGCAAAATGATCCATACCGATATAGACATACCCAGCAGCCTCCAGGGCCCCGATGCTCTGCTGCAGGATCTCCAGTTTCTGCGCCGGGCTAGGCAGCTCCTCGGCACGAATGCGCCGCTGCGGCGGGAAGCGCTCGGGCAGATGGGCATAATTGAACAGGGACAGGCGATCCGGGCGCAAGGAGATGATTTGCGCCAGGGTTTCGGCAAAACTCTGCGGGCTTTGCAAGGGCAGTCCGTAGATCAGATCGAGACTGATGGAGCGATAGCCCAGGCTGCGCGCCTCCTGTATCAGCTCTGCCACCAGATTCAGGCTTTGCTCGCGATGTACCGCCTTCTGCACCGCCGGATCGAGATCCTGTACCCCCATGCTCAGACGATTCCAGCCACGGCTACGCAGCAGGGCCAATACTCCCGGTTCGATGGCGCGCGGGTCGACCTCGATCCCATACTCGCCGGTATCGTCATCGAGCAGACGGAACTGCGCCTGGATGCCGTCCACCAGACGCTCCAGGTCCGCACGCAAGAGAAAGGTGGGGGTACCACCACCAAAATGCAGTTGGGTGACTGGGCGCTGCGCATCGATATCGCGCCGGGTCAGAGCCATTTCCCGCAGCAGGCGCTCCACATAAGGCTGGCCCCATTCCCGGTGCCGCGTCACCACCTTGGTGCAGGCGCAGTAAAAACACAGATGCTCGCAAAAGGGAATGTGAAAGTACAAAGACAAGGGTTTGCCGCTGGCGTTACTCGCGCGCAGCTCCGCCCGCAAGGCGCTTTCATCGAACTCCGCTGCGAATTGCGGTGCCGTAGGGTAGGAGGTATAGCGCGGCCCTGGCCGGTCATAGCGCTGGATCAGATCGATATCGAAAAGTACCGTTTCCGTGCCCATCCCTTCTCCTCCTTACCGACGCCCCTGTCCTACAAGCGGCGAATGCCGCGCAGCTCGCTGCTCGCACTGGCGCGAATCTCGCCCAGAAACGCCTGTAGATGGGGCTGTTCACTTTGCCCCTGCAAAGTGGCTGCTTCCAGATCCTGCCACAGTCCCCGCGGACCCAAGGGCAGGGCTCGTACATAGCCGCGATCACCGTAGCTGCTCACCGCCCAGGCAGGCAAGGCGGCAATCCCCTGCCCAGAGGCCACCAGCTGCAGGATGATGACCGTCAATTCCGCCTGCCGCCGTCGCCACGGCTGTACACCTGCGGGATGCAAAAATTCCCGAAACAAGTCCAGGCGCCGGTCTTCCACCGGGTAGGTGATGACGGTCTCCTCGAGGAAATCCTCGGGCAGCAGAAAGGGGCGTTCGGCCAGGGGATGACGCGGGCTCAGCAGCGCCACCACCTCGTAGCTGAACAGGGCATGGCGCTCGATTTCGCCAGGCAGGGCCTCGGGGGCACTGAGAATGGCCAGGTCGGCCTGATAAGCGCGCAGCAGTTGCACCGGGTCCTGCTGGAATCCAGAGGCAATATCCATCTCCACGTCGGGCCAGCCGGCACGAAACTGGTCCATGGCGGGGGTAAGCCAGTCGAAACAGGTATGGCACTCCACGGCGATACGCAATCGCCCCCCACGCCCCGAGGCGAGCCGGTGCAGCTCCTCCTGGGTGCGCCGCAGGGCCGGCAGGACCTCGCGCGCCAGGGCATAAAGCCGCTCCCCCGCCGAGCTGAGACGCAGGTTGTTGCTGCTGTCGCGATCAAAAATCTTAATGCCGAATTCGTTTTCCAGTCCCCGAAGCTGGTGCGAGAGGGCCGACTGGGTCAGGTGCAGGCGCTGCGCCGCCGCGGCAATGCTGCCGTGTTGCAGAACGGCTTCGATGGTACGCAGCTGGCGAATCTCGATGGGCATGGACGACCTTATTAGTCAAGCTATTTGCAGATCATACGCCAGCTTGTCGCAGGAGGGCAGCCACCGACCGCTGTCACAAAAGTGTCATCAAAGGTTCATAAAAGTGTAACAATTCTTTGATATAGTGCGACGCACAAGTTGATAGTGTAAAGAGCGTATGCAACTATCAAGAATACCTTCTCCTGCCGGGGAGGGGTTCCGTTGGGCCTCTTTGCAGTATCCACCAACTGTAGAGGGAGTTAACCATGAAGAAGCGCTTCATTCTGGTGGCGATCGCCGCCGTTTTTGCCGTTCCCGCCCTGGCCCAAGCCGATGAGTCCACGGTTCTGCACGCCAAAAACGACGATTACAGCCTGATGTTGGGCGGACGTATCCAGGCCGATTACGCCACTTACTTCAACAAGTCCTTCCTTGCCCCCAACGGTTCGGTCACCGAGATGGGTGCCGCCGGCGCCAAATTGCGGCGGGCGCGGATCTTTACCGCCGGTAAGATCGGCAAAGACTGGAAATTCAAATTTCAATACGAGTTCACCGACAGCGGCGCGGCAGGCTTCAAGGACGCCTACTTTGCCTACACCGGCCTGATGCCCGGCAACACCATCACCCTGGGCCAGGCCAAGACCTTCTTCAGCATGGACCAGTTGAACAGCTCCAACGACAACGTCTTCATGGAGCGGCCGCTGCTGGAAGGCCTCGATACCTACGGCGACCGGCGCATGGGCCTCAAGATCACCCAGAGTGGCGAGAACTGGATGTTGGGTCTGGGCGGCTTCATGAACGCCCTGGATGAAAAGGTCTACACTAAATACAGTGGTGTCGCTCGAACTGCGTATACCCAAACTGAGACCCTCGCCAGCATCAGCAAAAGCACCAGCAACCAGAGTGGCATCTACACCATCTCCGGGCGCGCCACCTATGCCCCGTTGCACAGCTACGGCAACGACCTCTATTTTGGCGCCAACCTGAACTATACCGGCTTTGGTGACAAAAACGCCGCCGCCTTCTACGGCACCCGCCCGGAAACCAGCGTGGCTGGCACCAAGCTCCTGGAAGCCTACATCAGCAATCCCAGCAGCCAGTTCAACTATACCCTGGAAACTGCAGCCGTGGCGGGTCCCTTCTCGCTCGAAGGCGCCTATGTCGGTATGAATGTCTCCCGCCGCCTCGGGCTGCCCACCGCCAGCTTCAATGGCTATTACGTGCAGGCGAGCTACACCCTTACCGGCCAGCCGCGCAATTTCAAGCCGAAGATCGGCGAGTTCCATTATCTGAAGGACATCGGCCCTGGCGGTGCCTGGGAAGTCGCTCTGCGCTATGACCGCCTCAACCTCAACGATGCCAATGCCGGCATCTACGGTGGCCGGGGCTATGCCCTCACCGCCGGCATCAACTGGTATGCCAACGAGCACGTCCGGCTGATGCTCGACTACAGCCACGGTCATGTGGGCGGGATCCCCAGCACCCAGCCCGTTGGCGCCACCTGGTGGAACGATCCGCGCTATAACAGCGACCTGAACATTCTGCAGTTCCGCGGGCAGTTCCTGTTCTGATGCCGTACATGGGGAGGGGGACCCCTCCCCGAAGGAGAATTCATGCGTAAATCTTCCCTATTTGCAGCCTGCCTCGCCCTGTATGGCGTGCACGCCTGCGCCCAGGAGCTTGCGGGCGAAGCCCTGCGTGCGCCCCTCGATACCGTCACCGTGGCTGGTCGGGAGCTGCATCTGAGCATCGGTCCTGGTAGTGGACTGACCCATGCCCACGGCACAGCATGGACTGACTTCTATGCCGTCAGCGATCGGGGTCCGAACATCCCCTGCAACAAGAGTAGCAAGGTGCTCGGCAAAGAAGTCTGTAGCAAATCTGAGGTGATCTTTCCCATTCCCGATTATACCCCCAGCATCTATCCCCTGCTGGTGCAAGGAGGTCAGGTAAGCCTGCGCGGCGAACCGATTCCGTTGCACGCGGCCAATGGCCAGAACTTCAGCGGCCTGCCACCGCAGCTCCCCAAGGGCGAGAAGCCGCTGAATGGGCAACTCCAGCCCCTGCCATTCTCCCCCAACGGGGTCGATACAGAATGTATTTCCGCGCTGGCCCAAGGCGGTTTCTGGATCGGCGAGGAATATGGACCCAGCCTGCTGCGCGTGACAGCCAATGGCGTCGTACAGGAACGTCTGGTACCCAAGGGTACGGCAGCCTACTATCAGGGCAGCAGTGTCCCGGTGCGCGCTGTCCTGCCGCCGTTACTGGCCCGGCGCAAGCTCAACCGCGGTTTTGAAGGGATGGCCCTGGCGCCGGACCAGGAGCTGCTCTTCGTGGCCCTGCAAAGTCCCCTGGCCAATCCCGATGACGATACAGCGAAACATTCCCGGATCGACCGGCTGATTACCCTGCATCTCGATGCCGAGGGCAACTTTGCCGGAATGGCCGGTGGCTATGCCGTGGCATTTCCCAGGATCGAAGAATTTGCTCCAGGGGAAAAGCAGAAGGATCTCAAACTCTCGGCCATGAGTGCGGTGGATGATCATCGCGTGCTGCTGATGCTGCGCGCTGGCAACAAGGTCGCGGTCTACCTGGCCAACCTTGACAGTGCCACCAGGCTGATCGGCACCGCCTGGGCCCGTCCGGATACCCACCCCAGCCTGGAAGAGCAAAATGATCTGGCCAAAGTCGGCATCCAACCGGTTGCCCTGCAGCTGCTCTGGGAAAGCAACGATGCCTTTGGCAAGAGTCTGGGCAAGGTCGAAGGCATGAGCCTGGTGGACGGCAAGAGCCTGCTCTTCATCAGCGATAATGACTTTGGCATCACGGGCGAAAAAAGCACGGTCTGGGAATATCCTTTGAGCGCCGAGGCCCAGCGTCTATTGCACTGAGACCGCGGGGCGAAGCTCTCCTCTGGCATCGTAATAGCGTTTTAGATACAACGTCACAAAAGATTCACGGAACTGTCATCATGCTGTCACATTTCGTTGTTATCGTGCCGTGGTAGTAAACACACCGAAGAGGAGAATGCCCATGTTGTTCAAGCACCGCGCCACCACCCTGGCAGTGCTGATGGCCCTGACCGGCTTCAGCGCTGTCGCCCACGCTGCCAGCAGCGATGACTCTCTGAAAAGCTTCATCATGGATAGCAAGGTCGATGGCCAGGTCCGCGCCTACTACTTCGACCGCTTCTTTGGCAAGAACGCCACCAATCTCAGCGCCTTCTCGCTGGGCGGCTATATCAATGCCCATACCGCCTCCCTCGCCGGTTTCAGTGCCGATGTGGGTTTCTACACCGCCAACAGCCTGGGCGCCAACCGGGTGAACCCCGATGTCACCCTCATGGGTAAGGGTACGTCCATCAATGCCCTGGGTCAGGCCTACCTGCAATACGAAATTCCGCACGCCCTGCTGATTCGTGCCGGGAACCAAATCGTTAACACCCCTTGGGTGAACGGCTCCGACTCGCGCGTCATTCCCGCCACTTACCAAGGCGTCTTTGCCCAGGTCTCTCCCTACTGTGGCTGGAATATCTATGGCATGCGCATCTTCCGCTGGAAGAGCCGCACCTCCGCCGACTACTATCGCGACAACCTCTACTACCAAACGGGCTTTGACGGTGATCCCATTTACGGTGGATCAGCAGTCGTTCCCAATACCGACAATGCCGCCAATGGTATTCTCGCCTTCGGCACCAGCTACAAGCGCTATGGCATCCATGCCCAGGCTTGGTACTACAACTTCTATCAGTTCACCCAGACGGTTTATGGTGATGCCAAATATACGCTGAAGACCGGCATCGGCGTGGACCCCTTCCTGGGCGCACAGATCAACCGCGAGTGGGAAAGTAATAGTCTGCTGAACACCAGCTATGCCCCCGGAACCAAGCCCATCGACGGCTTCAAGGGCAATGGCGTCAACAGCACCGCCTGGGGTGTGATCGGCGGTATCGACTACGACGTTGGCAGTGCGCTGCTCGGCAAGGGTCAGCTCTCCGCGGCCTATAACGAAATCCTCTACCATCAAGGGGCCGTGGGTGGTGGCGCTATCGTCTCGCCTTACACCGTCGGTTACGCCACCGATCCGCTCTACACCACTTCCATGATCCGCGGTCTGGTGGAAATGGGGCCCGGGCACGGCTTCAAGATCAAGTGGACGCAGCACTTCCTGAGCAACCAGTTCCTCTTCATGGCCGCCTATGCCCAATATCACCTGCAGACGGCGGGCTACGCCAACGACATCTACGGCGACCTCACCTACTTCCCGCAGGGCTGGATCAAGGGTCTGTCCATCCGCGATCGCGTGGAAGTGGCGCACGGAGATCTGTCGACGGGCTATTTCATCTATAACCGCGTCATGCTGACCTACGACTTCTAAGACCTTATGCCCTGCGGCCGTGGTCGCAGGGCCTGCCAGGAGAAAAGAACCATGCGCATTATCCATACCCTGCTGATCGCTGCCGTCCTCGTTTCTGCCGCCGGCTGTGCCGAGGCCCCCTTCTCTGGCTGTCCGGCAAAGACGGCGCCGGTCGCCGCACCGGCGCCCGCACCCACTCCTGCTCCGATGCCGGCCCCCATTGCGCCGGTGCAGAAAACGATTCTGGAGAGCAAGCCGATCACCATCACCGGCATCAACTTCAAACTCAACTCCTACAAATTGCTCAGCCATGACATCCAGGTCCTCGATGAAGTGGCCGCCTTTGCCGAAAAGCACCCGGATGCGGTTCTGAACATCAATGGCTACTGCAGCAAGGTCGGCTCCTACGCCTACAACCTGAAACTCTCGCAACAGCGTGCCGAGAGTGTGGCACAGTACCTGGAGCAGCATGGCGTGGCCCGCGATCGCATGGTGCTCAAGGGACACTCCTACGAGGACCCCATCGCCAGCAATGCCACGCCGCAGGGTCGCTTCCAGAACCAGCGCGTGGAGATCAATTCCACGATCAAGGTGGAAAAGACCGTTACCGAGTAATTCGCGCACCAGCGCAAACGATTTCAACCCTGCAGTGCTCTAGCATTGCTCCTCCTCTGCCTCGCCCCGCTTCGTCGGGGCTTTTTTATGCCACCTTGCGGAGCAGGCGCTTTTCCAGCTCCACCAGGAAGAACACCGCTACGGCAATGAGCAGGGCCAGGCCCCAGTGACGGGGTTGCAGTGGTAAGGTATGAAATACCCGCTGCAGGGTGGGCAAGTAGAGAAGGGCGAGCTGCAGCAGCAACAGCACTCCCAAGGCAATCCACGCGATGGGGTTGCTGAACAGTGTCGATCTCCGCCACGCCGAGCCCTGCAGGTGACGCACGTTGAAAAGGTATAGCGCTTGACTCAGCACCAGGGTGGTCACCGCCATGCTGCGTGCCAACTCTGCAGGCATTCCCGCGGACAGTTCGGCGTAAAAGGTGGCCATGGTAGCGCCGCCGATACTCACGGATACGAGGGCGACCCGGAGAAGAAAACGCCAATCGAGGAAACTCTCCGCCGGGTTGCGCGGGGGACGCTCCATGATTGCCGGCTCCGCCGGCTCGAAGGCCAGCGCGAGTGCCAGGGTGACGGCGATGACCAGATTGACCCACAGGATTTGCAGCGGCGTGAGCGGCAGTTGCAGGCCGGCGATGATCGCTGCGAGCAGCACCAGGCCCTGCGCACCATTGGTGGGCAGGATGAAGAGAATGGCCTTGCGCAGATTGTCATAAATCGCCCTACCCTCAGCGACCGCCCGGGCAATACTGGCAAAGTTGTCGTCCACGAGTACGAGGTCGGCGGCCTCCTTGGCAGCTTCACTGCCGCGCGCCCCCATGGCGATACCGACATCGGCACGTTTCAGAGCCGGGGCGTCGTTGACCCCATCTCCAGTCATGGCCACCACCTGACCGCGTGTCTGCAATGCCTCCACCAGACGCAATTTGTGTTCCGGGCTGGTGCGGGCAAAGACCTGAGTCCGCAGGGCTACAGCCGGAAAATCGTCGGGTGCGATGCGATCGAGCTCCGTGCCGGTAAGTACCTGTGACTCTCCACCTGCAACAAGGCCCATTTCCCGGGCAATGGCCAACGCGGTATCGGCATGATCGCCGGTGATCATCTTTACCTGGATGCCGGCGCGACGACAGTCGCTAATGGCAGTGATGGCCTCAGGACGAGGCGGATCGACAATGCCGACCAAGGCCAGCAGCGTGAAGTTCTGCCCCAGACTATCGAGATCCAGGCTTTCCTGTTGCTGTCCATCGACATCACGTCGCGCCAAGGCCAAAACCCGCAAGCCCTGACTGGCCAGCCCTTGGTTTTCCCGTTCCCAGAAAGGGATGTCGATGGGCGGCGAGCTGCCATCGGCATCCAGCATGCTCCCACAACGCGCCAGAACCCGGTCAGGAGCACCTTTCAGCAAGATCCGCCGCTGCCCGTCTGGCCGCTCTGTCAGCACCGCCATAAGCTTGTGCGCCGATTCAAAGGGAATACTGGCGAGACGTCGATACCCCTCGCCGGGAAAACCGGCCTTGGCGCTCAGGGCACGCAAGGCACCTTCTGTTGGCTCACCAATGATCTGCCAATTTCCACCTTCTTGCCGTAGCTGCGTATCGTTGGCGACGCTGGCGACTTCCAGGGCAGCGAAACGCGCCCTGTCGCCCGACTCTGCGCCGGCAAGCTCGCCCTGCGGCGCATATCCCGTACCGGTAGCCTCATACCAAGCTGCGTGGGTGCGCAGCCCACGGGCAAACATCTCATTGCGGGTCAGCGTGCCCGTTTTGTCGGTGCAGATGACAGTTACCGCACCCAACGTCTCAATGGCGTGGAGATGGCGGGCGATGACCTGCCTTCGCGCCATGCGCTCCACGCCAATCGCCAGGGTAATGCTGAGGATGGCAGGCAAGCCCTCGGGGATGGCAGCCACGGCAAAACTGATGACCGCCAGAAAAACCTCAAAGGGTGGCAGCAGTTGTCGTGCCAGGCCGACACCCGCCATCACCGTACTGAGTACCAGCACCAGCAACGCCAAGGTTTTGCTGAAGCGTTGCATCTGGCGGATCAACGGAGTCTGCAGGGTATTCGTCTCCTGCAACAGGCCCTGAATCTTGCCAAGCTCCGTCTGCGTGGCGATGGCCGTGACCACTGCCACGGCGCGTCCCGCCTGTACAAAGGTACCGGCGTACAGCATGCTGTGGCGATCGCCTAGGGCAGCGTCGGCCTCTACCGGCGCCGGCGATTTGTCGCTGAGCAACGATTCGCCGGTGAGCAGCGATTCATCGACGCGCAGCCCCTGGGCCGAGAGGATGCGCAGATCGGCGGGCACCCGGTCGCCGGAGCGCAACTGCACGATATCGCCGGGGACGAGCTCCTCGGCGTCGACGTTCTGCCATTCTCCCGCCCGCCGCACCTTGGCCTGCAGGCGCAGGATCTTGCGGATCGCCGCCAGGGCGTTCTCGGCCTTGCCCTCTTGCAGGGTACCGATCAGGGCGTTGATCAACAGCACCGCCAGGATCACGGCACTATCGAGTAGGTGTCCAAGGAGCAAAGTGACCACGAAGGCGGCAAGCAGGACATAGATGAGGGGATCGCGAAACTGCCGCAGAAAGCGCAGGGCCCAGTTTGGGGGAGCCTGGGTGGGGAGACGATTGGCACCATACCGTTGTCGCCGTGCCGCGATTTCCTCGCGGCCCAGTCCTTCGGAGCGACTGGCCAGTTGTCTCAATACGCTATCGGCAGCGACAGCATGCGGGGTTGCGGAAAGGACTTTAGGCTCGTCCATCGCTCTTCAGGCTCCCTCTATGAGCTTTCCAGTACCCTGGCCAGTACCTGACTGACCTCGATCTCTTCCATACAACGGTGATGCTTGAGCGGGCAGACCCGCTTGCCGCAGGGACTGCAGGGCAGGTCCCGACGCAGAACCTGGGCATTTTCCGACAGTGGCGGCGTCATTGCCAGCGAAGTGGGGCCGTAGATGGCAATGACGCGACTGCCAACGGCACCAGCGACATGCATCAGGCCGGAGTCATTGCTGACGGTGATCGGCGCCAGAGAAAGCAGATCGATAGCCTGCAGCAGGGTGGTACGGCCGCCCAGATCGATAGCCCCAGGTGCCTGGGCAGCGATTTCCTGGGTAATGGGGGCATCCTTGGGACTACCAAAGAGCCAGACCGCGTGACCACTTTGCAGGAGGGCCTGGGCCAGACGCGTCCAGTGGCCGACTGGCCAGCGCTTGGCCGGCCCAAATTCGGCGCCCGGGGCCAGGGCGACCACGCGCGCCCCGGGATCGAGACCAAATTCCTGCCAGGCCAGGGACCGGGCCGCCGCGTCGATCTGCAAACGCGGCGCGGGCAAACTGTGCGGCTGCGGCAGACGTGGGGGAAGGCCGAGAGCGACGTACTGATCCACGGTACGTGGGAGTTTGCGGCGATTCAATCGATGGGGATCAGAAAGTAGCCACGCACGCATCTCGCGACGAAAACCACTGCGCACCGGAATATTCATCCAATATGGGATCAACACCGACTTGAAACTGTTGGGCAGGCAGATGGCCCAGTCATAGTCGGTGGGCTGGAGCTCCCGGGCGAGGGCACGCCGCGCCTTGAGTGCCAGCTTCCCATGCGGAATTTCCAGCGAGATCACCCGCCGCAGCTCGGCCATGCGCAACCCCACGGGCGCACTGGCCGGCGGTGCCAGAAGATCGATCTGCACCTGCGGCCAACGCCGGCGCATTACTTGAAACAGCACCTGTGCCATCACCATGTCCCCCACCCAGGACGGACCGATGACCAGCACCTGCGCCGGATCGTTACTGCGCGCCAGCCGCGTCATGCGCTGTACCCGCGGCAAAAGCTCCGCGACCTGCGCGTCGGCTACCGCCTCGTCTACCACAGGTTCCCCAGCAGCATGACCACCAGTTCCACGGCAATCAGCACGATGATGATCCATTCCAGAATGGTCTCGCGCTCGTGGCGGCTGGCGACGACGATGACCTCCAGACCCTCGCGGATGGCATCGAGTTTTTCGTCGAGGGCGCGAAAGCGGCTGGTGAGTTCGAGATCGCCAGACAGCTCCCGGGACAGGAGCTCAAGACCCGGGGTTTCCCAGACGATGTCCGGGTTGTCGAGTACCGCCAGCCGCGAGAGGATCTCGGTGCGGGTAGCAGAGGTCGACGCCAGAAAACGCAGGTATCCGCCCCTGCGCCCTGGCAAACGTCCGCTTCTGGTGACCTCAGAAAGCAGATTCAGGGTAGTTTCGAGGAGGCTTTCGACCGCCTCCTCATGGAGTTCCAAAGCCAGACTCTGGGCCAGACGCAGAGCCACCAGAAAGAGGCGCTCATCATCCATCTGGCGAAGCTGTACCGCTTCTTTTCCGACACCATCGCGATCACTCAGACGGAGCTGGAGTTCTTCCACGTTCACCTTACTGACCGCCGGAAACGCCGCCTGTACACCCGCCATGATCCGCGCCTGCAAGGCCGGCCCCGCTTCATAGAAGCAGATCACCCCAGAGCGAAACAGCACCACCCGGGTCTCGCCATCGCGCAGCATGCGGTGCGCTGGTCCCTCAAAGACGCGTTCCATGTCAAAGCATTCGTTCCAAGTCTTGAGCTGGATCTGGCGCACCGGCTGAATAGCATAGAGAAGGGGCTGCATGGGGGGCTTAGTCGTCGGGAAACAGCTTGCCAGGGTTAAGGACCCCCAGGGGATCGAAGAGCGCTTTGATTTGCCGCTGCAGGTGCAGGCTGACAGGGTTCAGTTCGCGGCCCACGAAGGCGCGCTTGACACTGCCGATGCCATGTTCTCCGGAAAGCGTACCGCCGAGCGCCAGCACGCTGCCGAACAGGCGATCCAGACCCCGCTCGGCGCGTCGCATCTCGTCCGGGTTGGCAGGGTCGACGAGGAAATTGACGTGGAGATTGCCATTGCCGGCATGACCAAAGCTGACGATCCGCAAGCGTTCGGCGCGGGCGATGTCTTCGATCTCGGCCAGAAGATCACAAAGGCGCGGCACCGGCACCACCACATCTTCATTGATCTTGCGCGGGGCCATGGCCTTGGTCGCCGGCGACAGCGACTTGCGTGCCGCCCACAGGGCAGCAATGGCCGCCTCGTCCTGACCGTGTTCGATCTGTAGCAGCCCCTCCCCGGAGAGCGCGGCACCCATCAGTTCCAACTGACGCGGGAGATCCGCCGCTTCGCCATCCACCTCCACCATGAGCAGAGCGCGACTGCTGTCGGGCAGGCTGTTCGCGGCGCCCATACCGCGCACCGCCGCCAGGGCGTAGGCGTCCATGAACTCCACCGCACTAGGCAGAAAATCCTGCTGCATGACCCGATTCACCGCGGCACAGGCATCTGTGCCCTGCGCATAGGCGGCGCGCAACAAGGCCCGCGCGGCAGGACGCGGCGCCAGCCGCAGCGTCGCCTCGGTAATCAGGGCCAGGGTACCTTCACTGCCCACCAACAGCCGGGTGAGATCATAGCCCACCACGCCCTTGCTGGTGCGCACGCCGGTATCCAGGGTTTCGCCACGCCCGGTCACAGCCCGCAGGCCCAGAACATAGTCTCGGGTCACACCGTATTTGACGGCATGCGGCCCCCCGGCATTCATCGCCAGATTGCCACCGATGCGGCAGTAGGGACTGCTACCGGGGTCAGGGAGATACGCCAGTCCATCGCGGCTGGCGATGCGATCGATCTCGCCGGTGATGCAGCCGCTTTGCACGCGGATGAGGCGTTCCTGTGGGGCATATTCCAGCACCTGCGTCATGCACTCGAAAGAGACCACCGCCCCGCCCTCCACCGGCAGTGCGCCGCCGACGTTGCCGGAGCCCGCCCCGCGCGCCGTCAGGGGAATGCGATGACGACCTGCCAGACGGACGATCGCCTGTACCTCCTCATGGCTGTGGGGGAAGAGCACAATGGCTGGCAGCCGTGCCTCGGGGGTATCATCACGGCTATACAGCTCGCGCGTGTAGTGATCATCGCGGGCACGCTCGGCACCCAAGCTGGCCTTGAATCCGGCAATGGCCCTCTGGCTCATGATTGCGTCTCCCGAATTTTCTGCAACAGGCCGGTGGTACTGCGCTCATAACGAAAAGGAATGCTCAGCACCCGACCGCCCCAGCCCTGCACCTCGGTCGCGCCAACAATTTTTTCGACGGGCCAGTCGCCCCCCTTGACCAGGACCTCGGGCCGCAGCCTTAGAATCAGTCGCAGGGGGGTGTCATCATCGAAAGCCGTGACATAGTCCACCGCGGCCAGGCCGGCAAGGACGCCCTGGCGATCAGCGAGGGGATTGATCGGGCGGTCGACACCCTTGCCCAGGCGCCGCACCGAAGCATCACTGTTCACCGCCAGCACCAGAGTAGCGCCTTCGGCTTTCGCTTCCGCGAGATACTGCACATGGCCACGGTGGAGAATGTCGAAAACGCCATTGGTGAACACCAGGGGACGCTGGCCCTGTATCCGCCCCACCAGCTCGTCCCAGTCGTTGATGATTTTGTCGTCCAGGCTTTGCGGCTGTTCCAACTCCGCCGCGTGGGCATCGACGGCGGCACAGAGGCTATGAATCAGCAGCAGGTGGACTTCCTGAATACGGGCCGTGCGTTCATGGGGTACGCGCAACTCGATATCTCCGGGACGCAGCTCCCGCGCCAGGGCGCCGCCGTCCCGGCCGGTAAAGGCAAGAACCCATAGACCCCGGGCCTGAGCCGCACGCACGGCAGCGAGAATATTGGCGGAATTGCCGGAGGTACTGAATACGAGCAGGCCATCTCCAGCCTTGCCTAAGGCCGCCACCTGGCGAGCGAAGACCTGCTCATAATCGAGATCATTGGCAATGGAGGTCAGCACCGCCCCGTCGGTACTGAGGGCGATGGCCGGCAAGGGTTGGCGCCAGCCCTCGAAGCGATTGACCAGTTCCGAGGCAATGTGGGCGGCATCTCCGGCGGAGCCGCCATTACCACAGCTCAAGAGCTTGCCGCCACGCCGCAGGGTGCGCAGGATACTTTCCTCTCCCTGCCGACAGGGCCCTGCCAGCTCCTCCAGCGCACGCAAAAGGGCGCGATGCTCAGCCAGTTGCGCCGGCCAAAATAGTGAATCATTCATGGGCTGGGCACCTGAAACGCATCACGAATCCACTCGCCATCTTCCCCGCCATCAAAGCTCACGACATCAAAGCGACAGGGCCAGGACTGATATTGGGCATGGCGCAACAGAAAAAATTGGGCGGCACGGATGATCCGTTTTTGTTTGCGCGGCCCGATGCTGGCGGCTGCGTTCCCCTGGCGGTCGTGGCTACGGCTACGTACCTCGATAAAGACGAGACTATCTCGGTCCTGGGCAATGAGGTCGATCTCGCCAAGGCGGCAGCGAAAGTTGCGCTCCAGCACGCGCATTCCCCGTTCACGTAACAGCCCCTGCGCGCGATCTTCATGCCACTGGCCAATGCGCTGCGTAGGAGAAGGCATCGTCAGGGCCTCGGCAACTGCGACAAGACCTGCAGGGTGCCATTCTGCCAAGTGACCCATTGCAGATGGCGTTGACCGTGTCGCACCGGGTCTGCGGCAATCCCCATCAACTGCATATTCTCCTGCTGGGCCGATGCAGTGGAGCCAAGGATCTTCGCCAGCAAGCCATAAGCCTCCACCCCGAGCCCCGCCATACGCCACTGTTGCGCTGTTGCCTGCGGCAGGCTCTGCTTGACTGCTTCGGCGGCGGGACCATTGGCCATCTGCGGGTCGAATACCCAGGGCATGCCCAGAGCGTAGATCTTGCTGCCACTCAGTCCGCCAGAATTCTCACTGGTAAAAGTGGGGATGCCGGCCAAAAGGATCGAGGCGGAACTCTGCGCGCGGATATCGCTAATGATCGTCGCCAGATTTTGCCCCGGCGCGACCAGGAAAAAGAAAGCCCTTTGTCCACCGACAGAGCCCAAAGCCTCCTGCACAGCGCCTGCAGTATCGCCACTTCCCACTCGGTAATGGGCGACCCCCGCAACGTCGCCGCCAAGCCGCTTCCAGTTTTCCAGAAAGGCCGCCTGCATGGCGGCACCCTCAGCATCCAAAGGATAGAGTACCGCGGCTTGGCGGTAGCCGGCCTGAAACGCATCTTCCGCGACGCGTCGAGCGACCACCTGCAAACTGATGTCAAAGTCGTAGATGCCTTTGCTAGGATCGCTGGCGACGTCGCCAAGCAGCAGGATGGGCGGATCCTGCGGGTGGCGCGCACCGAGCACGGCATTGATATCCTGTGGCAAAGCGGGACCGACAAAAGCCGCGCAGCCGGCCTGAACCCCCGCAGCATACTGGGTAGCATTCAGTGCCGGGTCACTGCTGTCACTCAGTTCGTGAATGGCTGGCCCCGAGGCCTGCCGCGCCGCCACTTGCAGCCCCGCCGTAAAGGCCAGGGTATCGTCGGCAAAGCGGCCCGTGCTGGGAAGCAGGGTGCAAACCGCACCCTTTGCTTCACTCGCTGGGGTTACCGCTGTATGTTCGTAATGAATGTCGGGATGACCCGGGTGCGCCTGCAACCAAGCGGCAAACGCTGCCGCACGGCTCGCGGGGTCGACATGTTCCCGAGCGATCAGGGCAAAGGCCAGCCATTCCTGTACGATCGGATCGCCGCTACGCCCCTGCCAGTTTTTCAGTTTTGCCGAGCTTTGCGCATCCAGTAGCGAATGAATATGCTGCCGATTTTCCGCCTTGGCCGAGCCAGAGAGAAGTGCATCCCGCTTCACCAGAAAATCGAAGGCCGTGAGATCGTGATTTTCGCGCTGATAAATCTCTGCCAGCTCTTTCATTGCGGTGGCACGTCGCTCAGGAGAGACAGCACTGATGCTGATGAGCTCGGCGAGGGCTCCGCGCGCCAGCTTGTCCTGCCCATCACGCTGATAAGCCTGCGCCTGAACCCACAGCGCCTTGGCACGTTGGGACGGATCTTGACTCAGGCGCAGCACCTCGGCACTGAGCAGACTCGCCACCTGCGCGCGATTGCCATCCAAAGATGCCTGCGCTGCCTTGAGCAGGTACTCGAGTTGTTTGTCGGCACCGCTCGCAGCAGCGGCCTGGATGTACTCCTTGGCAGCCGCAAGGTCCTTTCCTTCCGCCAGCAGGCGGTCAGCCTCTTGTGCCTGACTGATTTCCGCTACTGCCGGCGTCACAGCCACCGGCGCAGGAGTGGGGGTTGGCGACGGTGAATGTGGCATACTGGCGCAAGCGCTCAACAACACGGTGAGAAGCGCCGTGCTTCCGAGGCGCCACGATGCGGGCGCGAAGAGTCGGGAGAGCTGCTGCATGGGGCAAAGTGTAGGGAGAAGACCGCAGGTGCGCAATGAGAGGATGGAGATGCCAATTGGACGAGAAAACTATCCCGGTCGATTGGCAATCGTCGGTACGCCCATCGGCAATCTGGAGGATCTCTCGCCCCGGGCACGGCGAGTGCTCAGCGAGGCCGACCGGATCCTCGTCGAGGACCGCCGCCATGCCCAGCGCCTTTTTCAAAGCATCGGTATCCAGCCGCGCACCGAAGCGTTCCACGAACACAACGAGCGCAGCCAGATCCCCCGCATCCTCGGCTACCTGCAGGCCGGCGAGCGCCTTGCCCTGATTTCGGATGCCGGCATGCCGCTGATCTCCGACCCCGGCTACCCGCTGGTCCGCGAACTGCACCGTGCCGGAGTTGCGATCACCGTCATCCCCGGCCCCTCTGCGGCCCTAGCTGCCTTGGCCCTAGCCGGCCTGCCTACGGATCGCTTCTGCTTTGAAGGCTTTTTGCCAGCCAAGTCCGCGGCACGGCAGCAGCGCCTGCGCGAACTCGAGGCGGAAACTCGCAGCATGATCTTCTACGAAGCGCCACACCGCATTTTAGCGACCCTGGAGGACATGATTGCGCTGCTGTCTGGCGATCGCGGCGCCATTTTGGCCCGCGAAATCACCAAGTTGCACGAAGAAGCCGTGGGCGAGAGCCTGGCAGAAATCCATGCCACCCTGGCCGCTTCCCCGGAGCGCCAACGCGGCGAGATGTGCCTGGTGCTCGCTGGCGCGCCAGAACGCGAAAGCGGCGAGGCAGATCTCGATCGCCTGCTCCGTCCATTATTGAAAGAACTCCCCCTGGCGCAAGCCGTGCGCCTTGCCGAGGCCCAAAGCGGCGCTCCCCACCGGCGCCTCTATCAGCGCGCCCTTGCCTTGACTTCCGCAGCGGAGTCGGATTAAATCGCGACTCTCATAGCCCAGGTAGCTCAGTCGGTAGAGCAGAGGACTGAAAATCCTCGTGTCGGTGGTTCGATTCCGCCCCTGGGCACCAATTAAATCAACATGTTAACGGAAAATTGCCTGCCTCATGATTAGAGGACCTAACGGGATGCTGAAGAAGGGCTACGGCAGTCCTTTCTGCTATCAGTGTCAACGGCAATTGAAAACTGACCCCCTCCGTCACAGGGAAGAAGTTCTTCGCTTTCCTCATAGCAGAGCGGTTTCCAGGCGTGCCTTCCTGGTCTCCCAGTCAGGCATCACTTGCCCCAGCAGGCGGTAGAACTCGGCGTCGTGGTCCCTGTGCTTCAGGTGGCAGAGTTCATGGACCACTACGTATTCAATACAGGCACGAGGGGCGCGGATAAGGTTGGCATTCAGGGTCATGGTCCCTGCTGGCGACAGGCTTCCCCAACGTGATTGCATCGCCCGGACTATCACTCGCGGTGGCTGGTGGCCCTTGAAGCGGGGCAGCGCCTGATTCAATACTTCCTTGAAGACGGCCCTGGCGTGGTCCAGATACCAGCGCCAGAGCAGGGCGTTGACTCGCTCGGGGGTGGCTTTGCCTGGCATGGTCACCACGAGATGGCCGCGACTCATCCGTACGGATGGAGGCTCCCCGGAAACCAGCTTCAGGCGGTATTGCCTGCCCAGGTAGAGATGGGTTTCGCCGCTCACATATTGGCGCTGGGGTGTACGTGGGCTGTAGCGCTGGAAGTTCGCCAGTTGGCGGCTTATCCAGCCGGCACGTTTCCGCACTCGTTGGGCGATGACCTCTTCCGCGCAGTCCATCGGTGCCCGCACCACGACGCGCTGGTCGGGGTGGACCTCGATGCCCAGCGTGCGGCGTGTCGAAACCCATTGCACCTGGTAGTGAATCGTCTCAGGGCCGTAGGTGAGCTCGTAGTCCATGGTTTTCACGATGGCATCCGGTGGCGCGCCAGCTGCATGGTGCGGTCGATGATCTCGTCCATTTCTTCCGTGCTCAGGGGTATATCGTTCTCCCCCTTGATGACGTCATAGAGGTAATCGTCGATGTCGTTCATCGTCCGGCGCTGGGCGTCCAGGTTGTCCCAGAAGCCCACCACACGGTTGCGCTCGACGATGGACCAGATGCTCACTGCCGCCTCGGCTGCGGAGGTCTTGGCCTGGTCCCGGTCGGCAATGAGGCCGGTGAAGTAAGGCACCAGCATGCCAAAGCAGGCGACGGCGTGGTCGTTGCCGCGCAAAACGGCGGGGATGTCGTCGCCCTTCCGGTGGACCACCGATTCCTTGATCTCACTGACCCGCTTCAGATACTCCAGGTCTGAAATGCGCCCGGCCCGGTAATCGTCGATGGCTTGCTGGATGAGCTTGGAAAACTTCTCGTAGAAGGCGGGGTCCTCCTCCAGGCGTTCGCTAATGGCGCGCTTGGTGGCGTGGGCGATGATGTCCGCCTTGGCGGCGGTCGGCTTGCCCTGCGCCTGCTCTTCCACGACTTGCTGGAAGGCATCCGCGTCGAAGATGTTTACCGGCTCGTTGAGCTTCAGCACCTCATTGGCCGAGATATGGGTGTCGAGCAGCTTCTGTATCTTCGGCTCGTAGTCCCGGTAGTCGATGGACTCGGCGTAGCGCAGCTTCACGGCAGCCTTCAGGTTGGTGAAGTGCTTCAGGTCAGCCTTGTATGCCTTGATACGGCCCTCGGGCGTGCCGGTGATGAAGGACTCGGACGACATGGCAATGGCCAGGGTCTTGGCGAAATCGGACAGCCGCCCGTAGAAGTTCTCGCGCACCTTCGCGTCGGCGAGAAACTGCTCGAAGGCTTCCTCGTCCTGCTGGTTCTCGACGGTCTTGAACACGTCCCTCAAGTCTGCATGGCGTTGCGGCAGCTGTCGAACTTCCTCGTTGATGCTGGACAACGCGCCGGCCAGGTCGGCTTCCTCGAAGCCCTCGAAGGCACTGTAGGTGGTCAGCGCCTGGTCCAGCTCGCCGAGTATCCCGGCGTAGTCGATGATGTAGCCGAACTCCTTGGGCTTGGCACCTTCGTCATCGTCATAGAGGCGGTTCACCCGGGCAATGGCCTGCAACAGGGCGTGCTCCTTCAGCTTGCGGGTCAGGTACAGCACCGTGTTCCTGGGGGCGTCAAAGCCGGTGAGCAGCTTATCTACTACGATGAGGATTTCCGGGTCACTGCCGAACTTGAAGCCGTTGATGATCTGCTTCTCGTACTCCTCCTGGCCGCCGTAGCGCTTCATCATGCGTTGCCAGAAGGCCACCACCGCATCCGTGGATTCCTCGGCATCCACTTCGTCGAAGCCCTCACGCTCGTCGGGGGCGGAGATGATGACCTCGCTCGCGACCTCGCCAAGCTCGTCCAGGAAGGTCTTGTACTTGAGTGCGGCGGCTTTGGAGGGAGCGACAAGCTGGGCCTTGAA
Source organism: Acidithiobacillus sp. (assembly GCA_028697715.1). Lineage (GTDB taxonomy): Bacteria > Pseudomonadota > Gammaproteobacteria > Acidithiobacillales > Acidithiobacillaceae > Igneacidithiobacillus. The sequence goes on from JAQVDS010000027.1 coordinate 24,737, forward strand.
GCCGGTGCCCTGCCAGTTCTGCCGGTAATGCGCGCTGATGTCGAAGGCCCGCATGTAGATGACCTGGTCAGCCTTGTTGAGCATTTCCGCGCGGGCATACTTCTTCTTTAAATCGGCTTTCTGTGCCTGGGTCAGGCCTTGAGTGTGGCGCTCGAACCAGACGTCGATGGCGGCCTTGTTCTGCTCGATTTCCACCAGACGGCCCTCGTACAGCAGGGGCACGATGGCACCGTCCGTCACGGCCTGGTTGATGGCATAGGTGTGGATGATGCCGCCGAAGCGCGTCACGTCGCTTTTCTCGCGCTTCAGCAAGGGAGTGCCGGTGAAACCGATGTAGCAGGCGTTCGGGAACATTTGCCGCATGCGGGCGGCGAAAAGCCCCAACTGGGTGCGCTGGGTCTCGTCCACCAGCACGAAGATTTCCGTGGAGTCGTCCTGGAACTTGCGAGTCGTCAGCGCCTTGTCGAACTTGTTGATGATGGTGGTGACGATGTGCGCCTTGTGTTCAGCCACCAGTTCCACCAGGTGCCGGCCCGTCTCGGCCCGGTCCGGGGTCAGGCCGCAGGCGGCGAAGGTGTTGCCGAGCTGCTTGTCCAGGTCCACCCGGTCGGTGACCAGGACGATACGCGGAGTGCGGATGTCCGCCTCCAGCACCAACGCCTTGGCCAGCATCACCATGGTCAGGGACTTGCCGGAGCCCTGGGTGTGCCAGACGATGCCACCCGCCCGCCGCCCGGCTTCATCCCGCTGCTTCACCCGCTCGACAATGCGCTCCACGGCGAAGAACTGCTGGTAGCGGGCAATCTTGCGCCGGCCACCGTCAAACACTGTGAACAGCAAGGCCATGCGCAAGAGGCGCTCGGGTCGGCACAGGGCGTACAAGGTGCGGTCCTGCTGGGTCAGCGCCCGGCGAACCACGTATTCGCCATCTGGTTCGCGCATGTTGAAGCCCTCGGCCAGCAGTTCGTACAGACCGGCCTTGGCTTCCTGGGGCAGGGGACGATCCAGAATCTCGCGCAGCGCAGCGCCTTCCTCGTCCCGTTCTTCGTGCTCCTCGCGCCACACGGACCAATACTTGGCCGGGGTGCCCACGGTGGCGTACTTGCATTCGTTCTTGTTGGTGCCGAGGACCAGCTGCACGTAGGTGAACAGGGCAGGGATGTATTCGTCCCGCTGGTTGCGGATGGTCTGAGAAACTGCCTGGGCCACTTCGGTCTTGGGCGACTTGCACTCGATGACCGCGAAGGGGATGCCGTTCACGAACAGCAAGATGTCCGGTCGCGCCGTCTCGTGGCTGCGGGCGCGTTCAACCGCGAACTCGGCGCTGACGTGATAGACGTTGTTCTCCGGGTTGCGCCAGTCGATGTAGTTGAGCGTGAAACTGCGCAGGTCGCCCTCCACCGACTGTTCCAGCGCCACGCCCAGGGTCAGCAGGTCGTACACCGCCTCATTGGTCTTCAGCAGGCCGTCATACTTCACGTTCTTCAGCCGCTGGATGGCGCTCTGGATGTTCTCCTCGCTGAAGAGGTAAACACCGCCCTTGTGCTGGATGCGGTTGATGCGCTTCAGGCTGTCCCGCAGCACATCTTCCAGCAGTACGTTGGACAGCCGCCCACCACGCAGCGAGATGGCCTGTGCGGGCGTGAGGTAACTATAGCCCAGGTTGACCAGCAGTTGCAGGGCGGGGATCTGCGAGAGGTGTTTCTCGTTGAAAGTGAATCCGTCGCCCATGTTCAAACCTTTAGTAGCCCGCCAAGCGTATGCCTGGATGCAACTAGGTCGATTTGTGCCTTGATGATGGTGTCTAGTTCAGATCCATCCGTATAGATGGCAGGTGACACGACATGAACGCGTTCTTCACTCAAGTAACGCTGGGCCTTGGCCTTGCCGTTTTTCTTATTGGGTGTGTATACCGCAACGGAAAGCCCTCCCTGATCCTTGACTAGGCGGAAGCATGGAATATCTGTGGCCCCATCACCGATAAACACCATGTTCTCAAAGGGAACCGGACGTTCCTCTTTAGGGACATATTTGTTCACAGACGCATTGTCACTGATGTCCATTACCCCCTTGTTGATCCGAAATAGATACTGGGTCTTGGTCGTGTAGTTGATAGCCAAGGCTGGCCACTGCGCTACGCCGTTGACGTCAAACAGGTATTTCGATGCAAAAACCGCCTTGAACCGATTGGCGATGGGCGTGCCAGCGAAAATCTCATCGTTCCCAGACGAGATGAGATAGTGCTTGAGGTCAACCGACTTGGTCTTGGCATATCCATTGATACGACTGAACCAATCCGCAACGCCATCAAAGAGTTGAATGGTTTTCCCTCGCTTCTTGAAGTCTTCACGGCGCACAGGCACGCCATGGGCGTTAGCCTTCCTAAGCATGAGGTTCATGTAAACCAACACCTCGTCAGCTTGGTGCTCATGTGCCGTCTTGTGTACTTCCTTCCAAAAAGCTGACGGTGTCATGCCGATATCGGGCAGAAACTGGTGCTCTTGCATGTTTCCTGGGGCCAAGGTGCCGTCGAAGTCGTAGGCAATGGCCATGGTAGCTTTCTTCTTGCTCATGTGTTCGTTTCCTCCTTGATAGGTAGACGCCAGTGGCCGGTCAGCAGCTTCTGCATCAGGCCGCGCTTCTGGGTCTTCAGCGCCGCGACGGACTTGCCGAGCAGGTCGATCTCCTCACGCAGGACGTTGAGGTAGCGGGCGATGGCGGATTGGGAGTTGGTATCCGGCAGCGGAATCGTGATGGCGGCGAACTCGGAGAAGGAGACCGTTTCGCGGACGCTGCCCTGGGCGCTCTTCTTGATTCGCTGCCGCGCTTCGTGGGAGTTCAGCCAGTGCAGGAAGTAGTCCGAGTTAACGTTCTCGTTGAGCTGGAACACAACATACATCGGGCTGAGGACGCCATCGTCCCAACCATCGAGGCGGGCGATGGAGCCCACATTGATGCGCGACGGGTTATAGGCGTACTGCCCACGGTGCACGACCTTGTAATTGGACAAGTCCGCGCTGGCGACGCGGCGCTCGAACTGATCCTCCGGCAGCACGAAGCCGCGTGAGTTGGTCACGCTCAGCACGCGCGCTTCGTTGCCGCCGCGATTGCGCTCGGAAACCTCCTTGGCAAAGGCACCGACGTGGCGGTGCGGATGCGGGCCTCGGCTGATCAGGCGCGACAGTTCGTAGCCGTAATGCCGCTCCTGCCCTGCAATCAGCTGCTCGGTTTTCTCGATAGCCGAATCCCATAACCTGAGAATCTCAGCCAAACGCCGTTGTTCACCGATTGGCGGCAAAGGCAGGATGAACCGCCCGAGCTCGCTTGTATTAATGTGGAGCATCGACGATCCAACCTCCAGACCACGCAGCCGTGCCTGACCGATTTCGGAGTTGATGTATTGAGATACGAAATGCGGGTCGACCTTGTCCTGGTTAAATCGGCTGATGATTAGTGCGTGGCAATTGGATCCAACAGCATTCTCGGGAACTACTGCGGCAGTACCGATATGCCCCGATTGAACAACCAGTAGGTCTCCTTCGCGAAGGCAGCTCTTGGCATTCCTTTCATGGAACTCCTTCGTCACCCAAGTGGCATTGGTGAAGTCAATCTTGTTTGGTCGCACGTTGAACCCTTGGAGATATCGCACGCCGTTTTCAGAGTCTTCAGTCTGATATGGCAACGATGGTCCAACGTAACCGTTTGTTAGCAGCTCAGTGACCTCATTAATGAATACTTGCTTCCAGTCGTTTGGGCACTGCCCTACGAGCAACGGCGTAAGTCGAGACTGGGTCATTTCTTCTTCCCCCGCACCTTGCTTTCCAGCTTGTGCTCCACCCGCTCCAGCGCCGCCACATCCTCACGATCCGCCGCCAGCCGTTCGGCTTCGCGCCGGGCGGTATCAAAGGTCTCGTACCGCTCCAGTGCCAACTTCTCGGCCACGTCCGCCCGCAGCTTGCCGGCGTGGGTCAGTACCTCCCGCTCGTTGAATGAGAGAAAGGCATCGAGCTTGTCCGCCCAGTCCCCCATGGTCATGGATTTGCGGCGCTTGGCCTGGTCCTCGGCGTAGTCGAGGTACATCACCACGATGCGGTCGAGTTCCTCGATTTCCTCGTGGTTGAGGTAGTTCTTGGCGATGGTGACGTCCTGCTTGCGCACCCGGCTGCCCTGCCAGGTGGTCAGGCCCATGTTGGGCTGGCCGGGGTCCGCCCGCCCGGCGCGGTCGAGTTCCTCGATTTCCTCGTGGTTGAGGTAGTTCTTGGCGATGGTGACGTCCTGCTTGCGCACCCGGCTGCCCTGCCAGGTGGTCAGGCCCATGTTGGGCTGGCCGGGGTCCGCCCGCCCGGCGATGAGTTCGGGGGCGGTGTGGCCGGTGACGGCCCAGAGCATCTTGTTCTGCACCTTCTTGAAGAACAGCTGGGCGGCCTCGGACCTGCTGTCGTAGTCGACGGCGGTGGTGTAAATGTCGCGGACCTTCTGGTAGAAGCGCTTCTCCGACGCCCGGATGTCGCGGATGCGTTCGAGCAGTTCGTCGAAATAGCCCCAGCCACCGGGCTCCTTCAGCCGGGCATCGTCGAGGACAAAGCCCTTGATGAGGTATTCCCGCAGGTGGGTGGTGGCCCACTGCCGGAACTGGGTGCCGCGCAGGGAGCGGACCCGGTAGCCGACGGCGAGAATCATGTCGAGGTTGTAGAGGAGGTTGGTGCGGCGCACCTGCCGGGTGCCCTCGGTTTGAACTGTCAAGGATTCCTTGACAGTTGCCCTCTCCCTCAACTCGCCCTCGGCCAGCACGTTCTTGATATGCAAGCTGATGTTTTGTTTGGAAGTTTGGAACATGGCGGCCATTTCCGCCTGGGTGATCCAAACGGTGCCGCCCTCGGCCCGCAGCTGGATGGATACTGAGCCGTCGTCGGCGGTGTAGAGGATGAGTTCGCCTTCGGTCATACGCCCAGCTCCTTGAGGTATTGCTTCATCCGGGCGCGGACTTCTACCAGTTCGGCTTCCAGGCGCTCGATTTCCTGCTCCACGGCGGCCACGTCGATTTCTTCCTCTTCCTCGAAGGTATCCACGTAGCGGGGGATGTTGAGGTTGAAGTCGTTCTCGGCGATTTCCGAGAGGGGGGCGACATGGGCGTACTTGTCCACGTCCTGGCGTGCATCAAAGGTGGCGACGATCTTGTCCAGTTGGCTGTCCAGCAGGGCGTTCTGGGTCTTGGCGGCCTGGAACTCGCGGCTGGCGTCGACGAACAGCACGTCGCGGCAGCCTTCGCGCTCACCGCCCTTTTCCCGCGCCCGGTCGAAGACCAGGATGGCCACCGGGATGGAGGTGGTGGGGAAGAGGTTGGCCGGCAGGCCGATGACGGCATCCAGCAGGTTGTCCTCGATGAGCTTCTGGCGGATGCGGCCCTCTGCACCGCCCCGGAACAACACGCCGTGGGGCACCACCACCGCGACCCGGCCGGACTGGGGCAAGGCCGTCTCAATCATGTGGGTGATGAAGGCGTAATCACCCTTGGACTTGGGCGGCACGCCGCGCCAGAAGCGGTTGAAGCGGTCCGACTCGGCATGCTCTGCGCCCCACTTGTCCAGGCTGAAGGGCGGATTGGCGACCACCACGTCGAAGCGCATGAGGCGGTCGGATTCCACCAGGGCGGGGCTGTTTAGGGTGTCGCCCCATTCGATGCGGGCGGCGTCCTTGCCGTGCAGAAACATGTTCATGCGCGCCAGTGCCCAGGTGCTGCCGTTGGCCTCCTGGCCGAACAGGGCGTAGTCGTTGCTGCCCTGGTCACGAATCAATTCGCCGGCTTCGATGAGCAGGCCGCCCGAGCCACAGGCGGGGTCGCAGATGCGGTTGCCGGGCCGGGGCTTGGCAAGGCGGGCGAGCAGCCGGGAGACCTGCTTGGGGGTGTAGAACTCGCCGGCCTTCTTGCCAGCGTCGGAGGCGAAGCGCTCGATGAGGTAGATATAGGTGTTGCCGATGATGTCCTCGGAAACCCTGGTGGGCCGCAGGTCCAGCTTGGCGAAGTCTTCCAGCAGGTTCTTCAAGCGACGGTTGCGGTCCTTAGTCTGCCCCAGGTTGGCTTCCGAGTTGAAGTCGATGTTGCGGAAGACGCGGTCCAGCTTTGTCTTGTTGGCGTCCTCCACGCCGTCCAGGACGATGTTGATGAGTTCGCCGATGTTGGCTTCGTTGCGGCGCTCGTACAGGCTGTAGAAGTCGGCCAGGAAGCGGTCCTGGACTGCGCCGGTCTTCTCGTCCTTGAACTCCACAAAGGGGAGGGTGAAGCGTTCACGGTCCAGTTTGCGGCGTATGCGCTCCTCGTCATCGCCGTATTGCTGGCGGTAGGTCTCGTAGTGGTCCTTCCACTGGTCGCTGATGTACTTCAGGAACAGCATCACCAGGATGTAGTCCTTGTATTGGGCGGGATCCACCACGCCCCGGAAAGTGTCGCAGGCGGCCCAGGCGGTGTTGTTGACGTCCTGTTGGGTGAGTTGGTCGGTCATGTCCCTCTATCCTTATTAGATGGCTGACCGGGGCCGAAGCCCCGGCATGGATTACTTTTCCCCGCAGGGCGGGGTGTAGCGGATGCGCAGTTCCTTCTCGATGGTCATCCTCTGCCGCTCATTCACATAGAGGGCTGCTACTGCCAGCACCTGGTAGCCATGCCGTTGCCAGCACGGTTGCCGGTCGTGGGTCTCGACACGTTCCCGCACGCTCTGGGATTCGCCGATGTCCACCACGGACCAGTTAGTGCCCCCGCTCCTGCCCAGAATGACATAGACGCCAGACTGAGCGTGTAGGCCGCCGATGTTGGTGTGGGGCCCGTCAAGATTGTAACTGCCGATTTGAATGCCCATAATGGCTATTCCTTTCATAGGTGGTGCCACTACTTGTGAAACGGCGACAGGGATGTTCGAGCACTCCTGTCGCCAACCTAACCCGGTTCTCACCGGGTATCCCTTGCGTGCCACATCAGGATTCCATCCGCGAGACGCCTTCTTTCCTGAGAAATACGCGCCAACAGCCATTGCTCGCGCTCTGCCAGCTGGGCGACCTCCGTTATTGCTTGCTGTTTCTGAATGTTGGGGATGGGGATGTCCAGATCCTCCAGCTTGGCCTTGCTTATCATCCGAACCGAGGTGCCTTCTGCTTGGGCGGCCAACGTGGCCTGGGTAGCAGGCAGGTTGATGTACCAATGCAAATAGGCCGGGAGGACCTCCTTGTTTGGGCGTATCAGCAACATAGGCGCTGCCAGCACCGCAGGCCCGACATCCATCTTCACGATTGCGGCCGAGTTGGTGACGCCTCGTGACTTGAAGACCAGGTCACCAGGCCTGAGGAGGTGCTGTTCCTTGATGTCGTCCAGGTCAACTCGGAATGCCTCCTCGAAGCGCACCTGGTTGGCTCCGTCGACATCTTTCATCTGCACGACTGTGGTCAAGCCGTCGGGGTCGCGCTCAAGGCGCGACCGGAAGGGGTAGCCCATCTGTATGTTTGCGACCTGACCAAGTTTCTTCACTGGCGTAGAAATCCTGTTTCTGTATTTATGGCAACTGTACCCCCTATCCCTTGGGGAGTCAACTGCTGTAACGCCGTTTCTGTATATGTACTAGCACATCCAGTCGCAGGGGCTCGGGTTGATGATAGACAGGCTGTCGCTTGTCCACATAGGGGCTTTCTGCGGGCCATTCTGCCCAGGGGCTTTTGTAGGTGCGCTCCCAGCAGTTCTTTCCGAGGGTTAATCAGCGTCGAAATCTGAACACCTGCTACCCTCTCGGGATTTGGCCTGGGAGGTACCTGGAGTGCTCTGCGTGGAAACGATTGCCAAGATTCGTCTGCTGTATCACGTCAAGAAGAAAACCGTCAGTGAGATTGCCCGACAAGTACGCATGTCGCGCAACACAGTTTACAAATATCTGCATCACGATATGGGGACGTCCCCAAATACACCCGTCAGTCGGAAGCGATGCAGCAACTGGGATCCCACGAGGCCACAAGCAAAGAAACACTGGAAAGGCATCCGCCACCCACATAGGCTCAGAGACCTCTTTGCCGGAGTGATCTTTGTCGACGGGATACCGGCCAACGAAACCCAGCCGGACCCCCAACAGGACGCCGCCTGAATCATGTTAGTAATCGCTCATACACCAGAATTGACCATTGCTCCTTCAAGGGCAGATCCTCCAGGTTGAGCAGGTTGGAAAGTGTCGAAAGCTTCCTACCATACCCAAGGGGAATCTGCCCTTCCTACCCTCCTATCTGTCCCATTTATCCAGGAACTGTTCCTATAATCCCTCCAACGGACCGCGGGATAACTCGCTTCGCCGATTCCCAAATACCGAAAGACGTAACACCGTGCAGCGCGTTGTTGATGGATGATACTAGAGTCATTCACGAGACTACCCCGATCCAGCCTGCAAGAGATCCCGCAGCAGGAGGGCGGGATACCTTGATGCTGACATATCGGGCCGATAGATTTCTCGAATGTACGCTCAAATACCCAGGATGATTAACTGGCCTCTCGCTCTTCTTCCGGAGTGGTCCGGGTGATTCCCAGGAGTTTGAAGCTAAAGTACTCATACAGCGGCTCAGAGTGGCCGGTTTTCATCTTATGCATGAAATACTTTTCAAACGCCACCTTCGCCAAATGCACCCAGCGCCCTTGAGTAAACCAGTCAACTCGCCTTGGCTTGTTTTGCGGTAGGGCGACGAAGACCAGGCCGCTATCACCCAGGTCCGCAATACATACGGCATTGAGGGTGGGCTTTACCCGAACCGGGGACCCCATAGACCGGTTTTTGAGGTTCGTCACGATAGATGTGACCATGGACTCAATCATGTACCCGGTTTTAGGAACATTCACGGGTACTGGGGTTGTTTCCACCGGCGGTATGGCGACCGTCAATCCCACAGCGTGGATGTTGGGATATTGCAAGCTTTGCATGTAGTCATCGACTAGCACCATTCCTCGGTCATTGCATAAGCCTGGGACAGTCATGATCTCCGGAATTCCTCGAAAGGCGGGAAGCATCATGGAGAACTGGAAAGGCAGTCTTCTTACGTTCGTAGTCACCCCCAAACTATCCTTCTCCTCCACATGCATTACTCCTTGTTCTACATGGGTTACCGCTGCATTAGTAATAACCTCAAAGCCCTCGTCCTGCAGGGCTTTTGTCAGTATGGCTCGGGATTCACCGACACCCCCTAAACCCATGTGTCCAATATAAGGCTCACTGGTTACGAAGGTAAGGGAAGGCACCTTATCCCTGAGCTTTCGCTTTTTCAGGTCTCTGGCAAGGATCAGGGCATACTCGTAAGCCGGGCCGAAACAACTGGCACCGGGAAAAGCGCCGATAATCACTGGACCCGGGTTTTGCAGGAACTCCTGGTATCGAGCATGGGCTAGTTCAGCATGATCTACGGTGCAAACAGACTGCGTCCAACCCCCATGAGGACCACTCCCAGGAATAGCATCGAAGTCGAGTTTGGCCCCAGTCGATAGTAGCAATTCGTCATATGGTAGTTTTGAACCATCCTTGAGAACGATTGTGTTATTCTCTGCGTCGATACTTGCTAGCCCACTGTCGAAAAACCGAATGCCTTTTTTCTGCACGTGGGGTCGAATAGGGAAGGTGATATCCTGACGAGCTCTCCAGCCAACTGCCACCCAAGGATTTGATGGATAAAACTGGAAATAGTCTACATCACTCACCAGAGTGACCTGATGCGTAGCACGTAAGGCATGCTGCAACTCATACGCAGCTACCATACCGCCAGTACCACCACCCACTACTATGATCTGTTTCATTGATTACTCCTTGATAAAATCATTACCGCAGCCAGCATCTTCATTTTCTGCGTCCACCGAAATATCCTATAAAGGAAAATATCCCTCCAGCTCCCATAGTGCGCGAAAGATGTTCTTGGCAGAGAAAACCGCAATGCCTTTCTGTAGCCCCAGAGAACGCAGGAACCGATCAAGAGCCTTCGGGGCGGCGAGATAAAAGAAAGCTAGGCCTAACAATAACAAGATTACGATAGCTGTAAAGCTTCCCAAAAAATTCAGCATATCGACCTGTGGCATGGCGAACCTCTATCCGTCCAGTAACCGTATGCAGAAATCTCAAGCGATAATCAGTGGCGATGCTATGCTACCGTTCTTGACACGGTAAAGTTGGTTTTGTTGCACCTGTTTTCTGAGAATCGACAAGAATTTTCTATATCTCGACATTTCTGCATCCAGTACAACGGCTTTTTCGGAATATTCGGAAGATTCTGCTTGAAGATCGGTCAGCAATTCGCGCCATTGCTCATGGACTAGCTCCTGGCGGTCTTCCAGGACACGGAGAATATCGATGACCGTAGGCGAGATGGATTCTGGCTCTCTGTGTACGTCGTTCCGTAGTATGAAATTGGCTTGCGGCATAATAATTTCTCCAGAATTTGTTGTCCTGGGCATTGTCTAGAATGCCCAGGGGTGGTGTGTTGCGGGTCAGTGACTCTCGTAACCCGCCAGATGGGTGATCCGGTGGCGGAAGACCCAGATCTGATAGGCGTTGTACATGATCATGATGGGC
>JAQVDS010000046.1 GCA_028697715.1 Acidithiobacillus sp.
CCATCAGTATCCCACCACCGTTTGTGTCGTGACCGAACCGCACTGCCAGGTCACGGTTTGTTGGGCCTGGCAGGGGCATACGCTGCCGTTCAATGGCTGGATCGACCAGGAAAGGCTTGCTGAGGGCATCTGCCCCAATACCGATTGCACCGGGGCCACTTCTGTGGCCGGAAGGCTGGAAGGCGCGGCACTGGCTGTGATTTTGGCACCATTGAGCGGTAACGCATTGCTCTGGGAATCAAGGATGGCAGAACCGGCAGAGAGTATGGAGAATGCCTGGCTGGTCTGCGTTTCCTGTACGACCGACAAGGATTGCCGCGCATAGACCGTCAAGGCCGCAAGCGCCCCAACCGCCAGCAAAACCATGGCGATCATGACCTCGATCAGTCCGGCTCCACGCTCACCCGACATCGATTCATCCCGCATCGATTGCCCCTCCGGCGTGCAGTGTCAGGCTGGCGTTACTCCCATCCTGCCCGGACAGGCTCCAGGTGGCCCCAGTGGGGGCCCCAGATGTGTTGACCAATAATCCGTTCGGGAGATATTGCCGTGAAAAGTCTGGCCCGCAGGTGGCCTGTGGGTTGCTCACCGAATTGGGCAAAGGGGCGGCTCCAGATGGCGGAGTACCAGAATAGGTAAAAGCTACCGCACAGCCGGAAGCGGTGACATCCACCGGCGTGCCAGTCAACATCGCGGCGTTTCTCGCCAGCTTGCTGTCGATGCGTACCGTTTGCAGTGTTTGCAGGAGATTACTCCCTGAAAGGGCGAAGGACCAGCCATCGATGGCGATGCTGGCCACGATGGCGATGATCGCCACAGTGAACAGCAACTCCAGCAAGGTGAAGCCAGATTCCGGATTCCCGCGCATCATGGTAGCCATTAGTCCAGGAAAAAAACGCGCATCTTGGTGAATGCGTCGATGCAAAGCAGCAGGGAGATCCCCGCAACCGCAAGCATCCATGCCCCGCCAGAAAAGACCCTATGGGTCACGAGATCGTTGGCCATCAGCACAAATGGCAAGGTGAACAAAGCCAACAGCCCGCTGACCAGCACTAGGCCATCCAAAACGATGAACTCCAGGCTTTCCCGGTCCGGGATTTTGGAGAGCACCCAGAAAAGCGCCCCAGAAATTCCCCAGAGCAAGACCTGTCCGGGCAGGGTGGAGAAGAAGGCCAACGTCGACATCGATCAACCTCCCTGTACACCCGTTCCGTGCAAAATGACCTTCCCCATGTCGAGCATGGGCAGGTACATGGCAATGACCAGCGTGCCCACCACAAAGCCCAGAATGATCATGATCATGGGTTCCAGCAGAGTGGACATCCGGTTCACCATTTCATTGACCTCTGTCTCATAAAACTCACCGGCTTTGCTCATCATCTTTTCCATCTCGCCGGTATCCTCTCCAACCGAGATCATCTGGACGGCCAGGGCCGGAAAAGCCGAGCCCTTGAGGCCAACGGAAATGCGTCCGCCAGCGTTTACCTCCCTTTCCGATTTGGCGACACCCGCATCCAGCACCATGTTTCCCGAGACATGCTCCAGCGTTTTCAGGATGCTGGTCACGGGCACGCCAGCACCTTGCATTTCCGCGTATATCTGGCAAAAACGGGTGGTCGCAATTTTCACCAGCAGGACGCCAAATACCGGGAAACGAAGAAATAATCGGTCAACAAACCAGCGAAACTTTATCGACCGCCTATAGGCATAGCGAAAGGCCGCAAAAGCCAGGATCGGAGCCAAAACCAGAATGAGTACGTGACCCTTCATCCAGTCGGAGAGTGAGACCACCTGCAAGGTGAGCCAGGGGAGTTTGCCGCCAAAGCTGTGGAACAGCTTGGCGAATACCGGAATGACCTTGATCATGAGGATCGCCACGACGACGAACATCACGACCAGGGTGATACCGGGGTACATCATTGCGGATTTGGTTTTCTTGTTGAGCAAGCGCCGTTTTTCCCGGTTGGTTGCGAGCCTTGCCAGTACGGAATCCAGGATACCGGCTTCCTGTGCTGCCTTGAGCAGTGAGATCGTCACCGGGTCGAACCATTTGGGAAACTGGCCAAAAGCGGCGGCAATGGAATTGCCTTCATTCAGACTTTTGTATACCTGCAAAAGCATCTGCCGCAGGCCTTCATTGTCCGTGGTATCGTCGATCATCTTGATGCCATCCGTCACCGTAACCCCGGCGGATTGCACAGCGGACCACTGGCGCAGGAACAGCACGACGTGGTCTTCCTTTATTTTCGCTTTTTTTACCTTGATTTCCTTGACGTAGGTAAAGTTTTGACCGCGCTTGCGCAGTTTCACTTTAGCTATCGTCACTGTCGGCGCGTCGATCTCTCCCATCTGTTTTGGCTGGTTTCCCTGCGGGACGAGAACCCACTCGAACCGCTTGCTCTTCGTGGGATCTTCGCGGCTACCGTTCTTGCCGATCTCTATGCCAAATATCCTTGTCGCCATCAGACACTCCAGAGCTTGTGAATGGCATTTGCCCTGCCAAAAGCTTCCCGCACCAACGCCAGGAAAAGTGCAGCCAGAAATGCAGTGAGCGGGGAGAGAAAAACGGCATCGTGGATTCCCGCTCCCCCGACACCAAACCAGAAGTGCGCCGTCCATTGCAGCCTTTCCCCGGCGAGCAGGACATCGGGGATCAGGGTGCCCAAAAAGGTCAGGACATAGGCCCACAACGGCGAGAAAACCTTTGCGCCGAAGATCCACACGAATACGGGCCAGAGGATCTCGCCGGTAGACAGGAAGTGCAGGCCCGTCTGCCCCCAATAAGCCGTCTGGATGGACACCAGAAGCCCGAGACAAAAAGCGGCCAGGACGACCAGTCCTCTGGTGCCGCGCACGGTCCACCGGGCATGCAAGGCGATCCAGAGGCAGATCAGGGTGGGCAAAAAGACGCTCACCATGGCCGGCCCCTCGAAATAAACCACGAGGGGCTGCGCCAAAAACCGGAGCCATTCCAGATGCAGGAAAGACCAGAACAGGAAGTTCTGTGATTCTGCTATGGGGTACTCCAGTGGAAGCATCCTCAACTCCCTTGGGAAAGGGTGATGGCGCAACTACCCGCCGACGCACAGGAAAAGCCGGTTACCGCAAGGCTCTGGTCATTCTGTTGCGCCTGCTGGCTTTGCGGGCCAAAAATAGCGGTCAGTTGTTGAGATACATCCTTGGCCAGTGCCGAACTCCCGCCAGAGGGTGGAGACACACTGACGGTTACGGGAACCCCATCGGTAATCGTGTTAGGAGATACCGTGATCTGGTATTGGTCCAGGATGGTCTGCTCTGCCGGCAGTGTGGTAGGCACACCAGACTTGGCCTGTGCCTGCGCAACGGACACCTGCTCCACGGTCTCGTGTACGTCCTAGGTGATCACCGTCGCACTGCTGGCAATGGTGTATTGCACATACTGCGGAATGGCGATGGCCGCCAAAATGCCGATGATCGCAATGACGATCATCAACTCGATGAGGGTGAAGCCATCATCGCTGGCAAAGCCATCATTGCTGGTGCAACCGGATGCAAATGGTTTTTGCATGAAAACACTCGGTATCGGGTTTCCTCTGGCGCCACCGGGAACCAGAGGAAACCCGGCGCCTTGCGGCGCCAGGTGGCGGACTATCAGCTGATCGTGCCGTTCGAGCTGATGGTCACGGTGCAGGTGGACCCGGAGCAGGCGCTGGATACGCCGCTTGCGGTCAGCTCCGCATTGATGGCGTCATCGACGTCCGTTTGCAGGGTCGTGGACGTTCCACCAAAGGTCTCCGTCAGGGTAAGCGCGGTGTTCGGAGCCGTCTGCGTGGGAGAAAACGCGAAAGTGGCCCCATGAGAGGGCGCTGGAGCCGAAAGTGTGGTGCTCACACCGGATACCTGCTGTGCCTGCGCGGCAGCGCCCTGCTCGACCATCTGGTGGAAGGTCTGCGCAATGGCCTGGGCCTCGGAGGACTTGACGTAGGACTCATACTGCGGAATGGCGATGGCCGCCAAAATGCCGATGATCGCAATGACGATCATCAACTCGATGAGGGTGAAACCGGCTTCACCGGATGCGCGCTTGGCCTGGACCTTGGCGGGACGACGGGACAAGCGGGCGCGGATCTTCTGTGGGTTTTCTACCGATACCATGTTCATGGGTTGCTCCTTGCAAGAAATACAGCAGAAACTATTTTGGGCATACGGATTTCCTGAAAAAATTGGGGCAAAGTTGATCAAAGTTGATCATTTTGATCAGGAGAAACGCTGTTTCCTGGAGAAAAAAGCTTTTCGATATCCGTGAACAGGTAATAGCGCCAGCCTTGCACTGTCCTGCCGGACTCTTGAATACGGTCTTCCTTGTTCCAGCGTTTGATGGTGTCCCTGGACACCCCAAACAGGCGGGCGAGATCCGTGGTAGATAGGGAATTGCCGGACATCAGCACTTCCTGCCGTCTGGAAGCTCGTGGCGATCGAGGATTTCCTGCAGCCGCTTACGGCTGTAGCGGCGGCAACCGCCCAGGGTGCGGAAGTCGGGCACCAGGACACCAGAGTTGTCCCAACGGCGCAGCGTCAGGGGTTGTACGCCCAGCAATCTGGCCGCCTGGCTGATGGATAACAGATCTTCCCGCAACGTGTCCTCCAAGGATGCATCCCTTGGTGTGGTATAGCGTCGGGGGTGAGGGATATGGTGGAGAGCAAAAAGCTGAAGCCCATGCACATCAATGTGCAAGGGCTTCGTAATTCCTTCTGCTCATGGCAGGCGAGCTAGAAGAAAGTATACAGTTTAGCCATCAAAAAAAAACAAATAGATCTGCCCGGTTTTCTAAGCAGGTTTATCCTCTATTTAATGCTTTTCTTGATCGGTACCTCCAATTGTGAGCCTTGACACCTATTGCACGGATTGTCTCGTCACCGCCAGCATCGTACAAGGGAGAGCCAGCGCGGAATACAAAAAGGAACCCCGCCAGCGGCGGGGTGGCTAGTTTTCTTGCTACCAGATTTCGTCCCTGCTAGCTGAAATCAATCTCCGCCTGTGCGTTGTACACCGCCTGGCATAGCTTGCTGTCGGTCTTGTCCGCATGCTTGCCACACCACGCCTCGTCTTTTTTCAAGGTCTTGGCATGTTCTGTGAACCAAACAGCCGTGTGTGTGGTTGGAGTGGAAGATCCACATCCAGCAAGCGCTGCCGAAAGCAGGATGGAAAGCGAAAAGCGTTTTGTGAAAGATAACATAGAGGACCCTCAACTATCGTGGTGGCTTACCACGACATAAGCGCGGATTGTCTCGTCGTCCATCATCGCGCATCACCAGAATGGCAAGCCCAAGAGCAGGAACAAGGAACCCCGCCGAGGCGGGGGTGGTTCGTTCTGTTAATATCGCGAATTACGACCATCCCAGTGCCCACGCCAGTAGTCACTGCTGTAACTGCTCTTTTCGACGAAGAACAGCCAGTAAAAGAACCAGAAGATCACGGGTCCACCTACCCAGACGGCGTAGATCCACAGACCAGCAACCGGCAGCGCAGCGAGAACGGCAGGACCGATGACGACGCCGGCAAGCCAGAACAGAAACAGTTTCGTATTGAAGCTCATGGCAAACTCCTTGGCAGTAACGAGAACCTTACCCTCACACCTCCAGCGCAGATTGTCTCGTCAGTCGCCATAATCCCCCACTATTCGCTATGTTTCAAGCCCAAACTGCTCGCCTGCACACCAGTCTTCTCTGCTTGTCCTGGCGACAGCAAGGTCTCAGCCACCTGGTGACCTTTCTGATACTCACTCAGTCTATCCAAAAGTGGCTTTGGCTTTTTCTGCTGCCCCTCCGCCAGGGTATCGTTCACCTTCTGCATGGTCTCATTCATAGGCCGCAGGGCTTCGTGAAACGCCTGGACGAGGTTTGCCTGGGCTTCCGTAGCCGACGGCAGGGGACGCTTCTGTTGCGGCGCACCAGAGGCAGTTTGCGTAGCCCCCTGCCCCGCCCCGGCATCCACAGCCTCTGCGGGTGTCTCTGCTGCGGCCCCGCCAGCATCTGCTTCCACCGCATCAGCACCGGTACTGCCAGCGCTGCCACCGCCAGCCTCAGCCGAGGACTCTGCGCCAGTTGCCGCACCACTATCAGCTCCACCTTCGGCAGAATCGACAGAGCCGGAACCGCCAGCACCGGAACCGGAACCTCCCGTAGCCCCACCTGCCGACTTGCCCGCCGAAGAACTGGCCGGCGCAGCAGTCGGCGTAGCCCGCGGCGCAGCGCCCTGGCTTCCACCACCAACGACCGGCGCTTGTACGGCGTGATCTTCCCGCATCGAGCGAATAGTCGAGGGATCCGGCGCCTGCACCGCATGTTCGGCACCCGGGAAAGCACCACCCGCCCCGCTACCCATGCCACCAGCACCAGGCAAGGAGCCCGCAGCCGCACCGCCACCGGCTCCGGCCCCACCGGCTCCGCCAGCCCCACCCGCGGCACTGGCCGCCTGTGCCCCGGTCATGAGTCCGCCAGCACCACCCCCAAGCGAGCCAAGAGCACCGACGGCGGCAGCACCTCCCGTAGCCACCGCCGCCGCCGCAACAGCGCCAGCAGCAGCCGCAGCGCCAACCAAATCCCCACCAGACAACGAGGAACTGCCAGACATTACACTGGCAGCAATGCTCGGCAGTTTCTTGGCGAGCCAGGCAATGAGGATCACAAAGATCAGGACATCTCCATAGGCATCCAACGTGGTCAGGATGTTCGTCCCACCAGCCTGTTTTACCCCGGCCAGAAGATTATTGATGATGTTCGGCGCACTCAATTCCACAAAGGCGATGTATATGGTTAGAACCAGATATCGCACGCCGACAGAAAGCGCATACTTCAAATAGCCCTCTGCATGCTGTACCGTCCAGCGGCTTCCAGAAAATCCCAGCATGATCACCCCAATCGAGGCAACAAACGTGGCTTCCAGTTGCACGCCAATATACTCAAGAGCCAGGTATATCAGAGCAAGAATGGCGATGATGCCCACCACCATACCAACCAAAGCGCCGATAACCGTGGAAATCACTGTGGTACCGTCGGATGTTACCGTATCCCAGAGGAACTTCACGGCACCGCCTTTCGATGCCGAGGAAATTGGCCCTTCAACACAAGTAATGAGGATATTCAGGCCCGTATCCAGAATCCAGGGAATACCCAAATGGGGTTTCCCCTCCGCCTGTATGCCGGCATTCTGGAAGCCGTTGATCACGCCACCGATGAGGAAGTTGGCATTGATCAGGATGGTGTAAAAAACCCCTATCGTCATCAGCTTCTTGATGAAAGACGTGAAAATCTCATGTACATCTTTCCCGCCAATCAGCCATTGGGTGACCAGATAGACAAAATCCAGGCCAAAGAGGACATAGAAGATCCCCTTGGCAATTCCCAAAAGCGTGCTGTACCAGTTAGACGCAGCACCGGCAAAGGCTTTCATGATGGTGGACGTGCCAGACGTCGTGGCAAACGCCAGATCTGGCACGAACAACAGCAGCAGAGGGAACAACAACCACAGATGGCGGGCATGCTTCTTCATTAGTTACCCCCACTCAGGAATTGCGTGACCGCTGCGGTACCGCCACCGCTTGCAGCGGCTGGCGTGGCTTGACCAGGCGTGCCGTACAGCGCCTGATTGGCCTCCTGATTTGCTTCTGTGTTGGACGTTTGCGCTGCCAACTGCGCCTTTTTCCAGTCCGCTTCCGTTGCTGCCTGCACCTTCAACAACTGGTTGGTCTGGGTGAGCGACGATACGGTAGCCTGCCCGACGGCAACGGCCCCTTGCAGCAAGGCATTGCGGCTATTGGGATTTTGCATGGCATTGGCAATGGCCTGCTGCGCTTTTGCCTGGTCGGCAAAGTTGTTGGGATTGAGCCCCGCTGTCTGAATCAGCGTATTCAAGGCGTTGTTGAGGCCCTGGCTGATGCTCTCATAGTGATTGGTGTATTCCGCCGTGATCTGCGGGTTGAAACTCGCATTCAGGTTCTGGAACTGACTGGTCAGGTTCAGCGCATTGGTCTCCAACTGCTGCGCCTGGCTGACCATTCCATAGAGCTGATCGACCGGCTGCAAGACCTCGTTCATCGTGGTCTGCGGCAGCGTCACCATGTTTTGCACCATATTTTCGTACTGCTGGATTTGCTCTACCAGCCGTTCGGCACCCGAGATTTTGGCCTGAATGGCCGTTGCCTCCTGCACGATCTGCTCGGGGAGCGTCGCCCCGCCAGTCATGCCACCGCCGGCAAAGGCGGATGCCGGGGCAAAGGGCAAAGCGAGTGCCACCAAGGTGGCAAGAATACGACGTGTTTGCATGGCTGACCTCCC
>JAQVDS010000047.1 GCA_028697715.1 Acidithiobacillus sp.
TAGAAAGGGGTTGCCTCGTCCTGCGGGATCGCCTGCACCTTGCCGAACATCTCGCTCGTGCTCGCCTGATAGAAACGGATCGACGGATCCACCACCCGGATCGCCTCCAGCAAGTGCACCGCCCCCAACCCCGTGATCTGCCCCGTGGTCACCGGCTGGTCGAACGACACCCCCACGAAACTCTGCGCCGCCAGGTTATACACCTCCCGCGGCCGCGCCCGCTCGAGCAAGCGGATCGCACTGCCCGGATCGGTGAGGTCGTACTCCACCAGATGCAGGTTCGGATGCTGCGCCACGCTCAATTCCTCCAGTCGCCAGAAATTGGTCGACGCCGTGCGCCGGTACGCCCCGAAAACGGTATAGCCCTTGTGCAGCAATAGTTCGGCCAGATAGGCGCCATCCTGGCCGGTGATTCCGGTGACGAGTGCATTCATCATGATTTGCTCACTTTCTTCCACAATGGAATAATCATTATTCATTAGTTATGACTTGGTCAAGCCCCAAGACGGCCAATAACTGGCTTGCACTCTCTTTCCAGGTCAACCATTTCATGTCATCCGATCTAGGATGTTGGTGGGAACGATACAACTCCAGCCAATCCGTGATCGCCTGGGCAAGTCCTTCCGGGTCCTCTGCATTGAAGTAGTATGCATGTCCCTCTGCCACCTCGCGAAACACGGGAATATCCCTTGCGATGATCGGCAGCTTGTGCTGGGCAGCTTCGATGAGTGGCAGACCAAAACCTTCGCCGTATGATGCAGCAATCAAGCAAGTGCTTGCGGCGTAAACTTTCTCCAAGTATTCGTCGCTGATGTCTTCGAGCCAAAAAAGGCGCTTATTCAATTCGGTGTGATTGCGCAGGCGTTGGATCAGTGATTCGACCATCCACCCCTGCTTGCCGACGATGACTAGGTTAAGATCACCGCCTCTTTGCCAAATCTGCTCAAAAGCATCAAGAACCTGGGCAAGGCCTTTACGCGGCTCGATGGTGCCCACCATCAAAAAGCTCGGACGGCTCGAGAGCCTTGCCAGCACCTGCTCGGCATCTGGCGGCAGGCCCGTGCTCGGAACCGAACTCTGCACATCCGCGCCCAAGTGGAACCACTCGATCGCCAACGGGCGCTCGCGCCGGGGGCCGTGGGCCGCCAGCCAGTCGGATAGTTCATCCGTGACTGCGCGGGATATGCACGCCACGCCATCGAAGCGGCTGACGGTTTCCAGCCAGCGCTGGTGCACCGCTTGCGCTCCGTCAGGAAACGCCTGCGGCAGCAGGATGGGCAGGAGATCATAAACCACGAACCACACACCCACTCCCCGCGCTCGCCACGCTTGGAGGACGGATTCTTGCACAGGAACGACATGCGGTTGCAAGTCCAGGCCGACGAAGAGATCCCCAGTCCAGGCTTCGACGGGCGCATCTTCGGCCCAGTCGTCCGGAATGCCGAGAAAGCGGCTGGTCCAGCGCCGGGCATAACGATAGCCGGGTGCATCGGTCGTGGCGCACACCGGCTCGACTTGGAAGCCCTCTGGCGGGCGATCGAGCCATTCCTGCAGAAGAGCGCGCACCACGCGCTGAATACCAGTTTTTACATCGCGCTGGACCAATTCCGACACATCCACAAGCAACTGTCTACGGCGTGGCGACGGAGGGAAATTTCGCGCCAGGCTCGCCGCCAGCCCTGGCCATTCCGGCTCGGCCGGTTGCAGGCCGACCAGACTGGCCAACAGCCCTGGCAGCCCGGTCTGATCGCGCTGATAGAACCCTTCGATAGCCTGAGCGTACTGCTCGGCGCAGCGACGCGGGGCATGGCGAGTGCGGATGATTTCCCGCGCGCGCGCGCCCAAGGCGCGACGCTTCTCGACATCACGCGCCAGCGTGGTCAATGCCACGGTCAGATCCTCGTCAGCAAATGCATCCGGCAGCATCCACACCGCTGCCTCGTCCAGATCAGCCAGGCTGCCGTGGGCATTGACGATGGTCGCCAAGCCATGGTTCATGCAATCCAGCACCGTACCAGAGGTTTCGCCTCTGGAGAGGGTGCGCAGTTGCACGCCGATATCAGCGGCGGTCAGATAGCGGCGGAAGGTTTCGGCATCGGCCCAACCGGTGATGCGTATGCGACCGGCAAAACCGCTGGTCTTGATGGTATGAAAAAGCTGCTGGCCGTAGTCGCCGCCATGATTCTCACCAACGAACACCAGGTACGCTTTGGGATCTTTGGCCAAGGGGGAAGCGAGCCAAGCAGCGAGTAACCGGTGACTGAGCTTGGTTGGCCCGAGCAGGCCAAAGGAACAGACGAGCAAATCGTCTGGCGCCAGCCCCAGTGCCTGCCGCGCCGCCTCGCGATCCATGCCTAGCGCCGGCGTGCGCAGGTGCGGGATCACCGCCCAGTCCACTGCTGCCTCGCCGCCATACCACTGTCGGGCCAAAGTCCGGGAATATTCGCTGTGGACGATCACGCCGAGGGCGGACTGCAATACCGGCAGATTGACCGGGTAACGCCAAACAACTTCTGCTGTGTCTTCTGCCGTGTAGCGTCCCGCCACGGCCCCGTAGCCATGGCTAGAGTGCAGGGCCTGCGCCCAGGCATGCGTCACCCCGCCGTGAACGTCGCGGTGCGCTTGGATACCGGAGAGAAAAAAGTCATGCAGCACCACCATGCCGGGTATCTCTTCCAGCAGAGTGAACATGTGCTGGTGGAAGGACGAATTGCCGAAATGGTACAGCACCCGTTGATAGGATGCCGCATCGGCACGAAATTCAGCCACCGAGCGGATGCGGCAATTGGCGCGGGTGTATGCATCGCTTACCTCGGGTTGTTCGACGATGACGTCCACTTCATACCAGCGGGTGAGTTCGGGCAGGAGCTCGGCGCTATAGTCGGCAATGCCAGTGCGCTCGGGCGGCAGCGGGGACACATAAGCCAGGCGCGGCCGGTGTGTGGGAAGGCTGGGCGCTCGCCGCGGTTTTTCGAGCGCTTCCCATGCTGCCCAGGCGCGCCGGGCGCTTTCATCCCAACTAAAAGCTTTCGCCTGCTCCAGGCCATGGCGCTCCAGTTCGGCGCGAAAAGCGTCATCGGACAACACTTGCTCCATCTTGTGCGCGATCGAACGCACGTCGAACGGATCGAACAGAGCATCCTCCCGCCCCACTACCTCCGGCAGGCTGGACGTGTTACTGGCAATCACGGCCCGGCCACAGCGCATGGCTTCCAGCGCGGGCAGACCAAACCCCTCGTGCCAGGGGGGGAATACAAAAAGGGTACACGCGTTGTACAGGGCCAACAAGTCGTCATCCGGCACAAAACCCGTCAACACCAGCTCGCCTGGCTGCAAACCCACCTGGCGTGCGAGGAGCAGCAGGCGCTCCCGGTCAGCGGGTTGAATGGCGCACACCACCACCAATTGATGTTTCTGCCTGAGCGTTAGCGGCAAACAAGCGTATGCTTTAATGAGCCTCTCAATGTTCTTGCGATGATCTATGCCTCCTGTGTACATTACGAATGGGCGCTCAATGTGATACACCGAAAGCATTCTCTGTCGCTGCTCATGGGTTACCCCGATTGGATGAAAACGCGCGTCACAGTCGGTGCCCACAGGAACAACCGCTGTCGAGTCGAAACCAAGATGCTCGATGGCCTCGCGCCCTGACGACGCAGAGATCGCCAGCAATAGCTTTGCCCGGCGCAGATGATCGATTTTCCTCAAATACCAGCGCTCGACGGCTGGATTTTGCAAATAGTGACTGGGATGAATAAGTGGGATCAGGTCATAGAGTGTCACACTTACCGGGGTGACGTGATCGAACAGACCGATGCTGGTGACGGCATCATCCACCAGTCCCTCGAACAGGCTACAGACATGAATCACATCAGGCTGCAAACTGGCCAAAAAGGCTTCACGGATGCGTTCGGCGGTTTCGCGGCGTATACGGTTAGCGGGGTCCAAATCGAGGACGGGTGCGGGTGCATCCCAGACGCGGAGATTTTCCTGTGGCAACAAGCCATCGAAGGCAGCGCGAATAGGCTCGATGGAGTCGGGAAAGAGACCACTCAAGGCAAGAAAGACCTCGTGCTCACCGCGGTTGCGTGCTACCGCTTGCGCAAAAGAAAGCGTGTAGCGCCCGATGCCACGGAAACGACTTCCTGTTGTTTGCGCCCCCTGCATATCAATGACGATTCGCATTTATGTATTATTTCTCCTCTTGCCGTTTCGCCAACGCAGACTTTAAATCAGCATAAATTTGACGCGCTCGTGGACTTAGCTGATGCAGTTCGAGAGGTATGGCAGGCTGATGTGTCGACGATGAAAAAGCGTTTCGGTAGTCACCCGCCATCTGCATCAGCCGCGCCTTTAGCGTGGGCATTCGGTTCAATATCACCAAAGCAAGGCGTTTAAGTCTTGGTCGCCGTGCAACCTGGGCCGCGCAAGATCGCAAGCCCTGTTTGATACCGGATTTGATCGCGCGCGGCGCCAGTGTCAGTGAGTGCACCCCACGCGAGATGGCCCGCAGCGGTGCCGTCACACGCCAAGAAGTGCTGGCATAGACAGCATTAAGCTGTAACAAAATTTCTTTTGCTGCAGCTTCGGCCTGCTGGGCCTTGGTCTCGGCCTGCTGGGCCCTGACTTCGGCCTGCTGGGCCCTGACTTCGGCCTGCTGAGCCCTGACTTCGGCCTGCTGAGCCCTGACTTCGGCCTGCTGAGCCCTGACTTCGGCCTGCTGAGCCTTGGATTCCGCCTCTTGGTGCCAAACCAATTGGAAATCATCGAACACATTGGGCGGATATTTGAATTTTTCCAGAAGTTCTGAGTGTTCCTGCGCCACGTAATATCGATTAAGCCCGTCCGCATAAGCGAATTGATAGTCGGCTGCAAGCAGAATTGGTTCCCAAGCAGAAAACGACTCGACCTGAGACATGGGTAGAGTAGCCTCTACCAGTACAATCCAAGGCCGTTTTGATTTCCATTCATTGCTACGGAGCACTCTCTCCTCAAAACCTTCCACATCTACTTTTAGGAAGTGAACGTCCTGACCTGGTGAAATGTATGAATCCCAGATGGCAGCTAAAGTCGTTATCTGGACTTCCTGTCGATCATTTTCCCAGCCTGCTTGCTCATGCTGTCTGGCGATCCGATCATCCAGCGTTGATAATCCTGGATTGCTGAGAAAATTCATCCACAGTGTGCCTGGCGAGTCGCTTATCGCAATCTTGAGATTGAGATCCCGCGGCCTCTTTTCCATCAGCAACGCATGGAATTTCGGATTGGGCTCAATATTGATGCCTCGCCAGCCACGCTCATAAAAAGCGCGCGTAACCGAATCTACATCAGGAGACCATGCTCCAACGTCTATGTAGAATCCACACTCAACATGCCGTAAAGCACGCCATAGCATGACATCTTCAAAATTTTGGGCATAAGAAATAAAAGTCATAGGCGAGAGATATGAATCACAGGATCTATCCATGCACAGCCCGTGAAATGGGGTTTTTTTATGTTAACCACATTGAATACCAAGGCAAGATCCCGCCATTCATAGTTATTGACCAAGTGTGTATCGGTACTGACCAACGCAGTCTGAATGGAATACGTCCCAGGACCAAGGTTGGCGGGAAAAGCGATATCAAAAAGGTAACGATCCCCTGCCTTGGCGTGAAGAATGGGTTGATTTTTGAGGTGCGTATTGGTGCCGTATATGATCTGACCGAGACGATCTTTGATGCTGTAGCCTAGAACCAAACGCTCGATACTCTCATGCACTGTAACTTCGATGCATAACCGTACCGGCTGACCAACGTCTACTACTTCTAAAGTGCGGCCGCTTTCGTCCACCAGCGCAATGGAGGTTACGGTAGCCTCGCCCGTACCAGAAATGGTCTGCACTTTGCCGTCACCACGCACTTCCTGCCGCACCTCTTGGTCTTGATGGTCAGCAAGCATGGCATTGTAGTAATCCATGACCGTCTCAGGATCGCCTTCCATGGCTAGATGACCGGCATTCAGCAGAATAGCCCGGTCACAAATGCTCTGGATGGCTTGCTTGTCATGACTGACGATGAGTAGTGTGGTACCTTGCTTGCGGAATGTTCGAATGCGGTCAAAGCTCTTGTGTTGAAAGTAAGCGTCGCCCACTGACAGGGCCTCGTCCACGATCAGTACATCAGGCCGACGGGCAGTGGCCACGCTAAAGGCCAGTCGCATCTGCATGCCGCTGGAATAGACGCGCACGGGTTGATCGATATAATCGCCAATCTCGGCGAATGCCTCTATTTCCGGCATCAGGGCACCGATCTCTTCCACGGTATAACCAAGCAACTGCCCGGCCATGAAGGCATTCTGACGGCCGGTAAATTCGGGGTGAAAGCCCATGCCGAGTTCTAATAACGCAGCTACGCGCCCGGTGATGTGCACACTTCCGGTGGTGGGTTGAGTGGTGCCGGTGATCATCTTGAGCAGCGTGCTCTTGCCTGCGCCGTTGATGCCTATGATACCTACCGCCTCGCCAGGTTGGATGGTAAAGTTAATATTTTTCAATACCCATTTGAGGGTATGGCGGGGTTTGTTGCGCGGATCCAGCCATTCGATCAGGCGTGACCAGCGGGTGGGATATTGCTTATAGGCCTTACCCAGGTTGGTGACGGTGATGGTGCCCATCAGAGTTCATCCACCATTTCGCCCGCATGGCGACGGAAGAGACGCAGGCCCAGCAGGCAAAGCGCCAGCGCCAGAGCAAGGGGGTAGAGCAGCTGCCCCCAGTGAGGCCAATCACCGCGTACCAGCACGCCTTGTACTGCCCCCATGACGCTGGCCATGGGGTTGAGCGCGACGAGGGATTGCACCCTCTCCGGCAGAATCGTGGCGGGATACACGATGGGAGTGAGCCAAAACCAAAAGGTAACAAAAATTCCGAAGAACTGCCCTACATCCCGAAAGAACACATTGAGCACGCCCAGCACCAATCCCAAGCCTACGGAAAACACCACCAGCAGCGCCAACAGCGGAATCAACGCCAAGAACGCCCAACCGGGAAAGTTGCCGCTGATCACCAGGAAGGCTGAAAACAGCCCAAAGACGATGGCAAAATTGAGCAATGCGGTCGCAATAACCGTCACAGGGAGACACAGACGCGGAAAGTTCAGCTTCTTTAGCAGGTTGGCGTTGTCCAGAAACATGTTCTGGCTGCGGGTGACGATTTCGGTGAATAGCCCCCAAGTCAGCACGCCGGCGCACAGGTAAATGCTATAGCCAAAGGTGTTGTCCACCCCTGGCAGTTTGGCCCGCATGATCTGGGAGAAAATGACGGTATACACCAGAATCATGGCCAGCGGATTGAGGATCGCCCACGCAGCACCCAGCAAGGAGTTGCGGTACTTGAGCTGAAATTCTCGTTTGACACTGCCCAGCACAAAGGCCCGGTAATTCCACAGAGATTGGATAAGCGAGCGACTCAGCATCGGCCGTAGACATCCTCGAAACGGACAATGTCATCTTCACCCAGATATTCACCGCTTTGCACTTCGATCATCACCAGATCGAGTATGCCGGGATTCTCTAGGCGGTGTTTGTGTCCCGCAGGGATATAGGTGGATTCATTGGCACCTACAAAAATCTCGCGATCCCCATTGATGACCTTGGCCATGCCGCTGACGACGATCCAGTGTTCGCTGCGGTGATGATGCATCTGCAGGCTAAGGCTGGCACCGGGCTTGACCTCGATCCGTTTGATTTTGAAACCCGGACCTTCCTCGAGAACCGTATAAGTTCCCCATGGACGGAAAACCGTACGATGCAGCTTGTAGGCGGGGTGATCCTGCCCCTTAAGTTGGGCAACAACCTTTTTGACTTCCTGAGCCTTGTCTGGATTGACCACCAACAAGTGTCAGCAACGGATGTAAATTGACACAGGCCAACGAGTGAAATCTGATACACCGAGTTGAGTAAAGATTGGCGTTTTTTTGGAACGCCGATGCTATCGAACGAGGTGAGTGTGGAGATCGAGATTT
>JAQVDS010000048.1 GCA_028697715.1 Acidithiobacillus sp.
GTGTCGGTACGGAGTTCTTGTTCCCCACCTGCAGTTTCGGCATCCGCGTCAACGGATTCTGCCGATGGCAAGTTGTTGCTGGGCACAGGATCGAATGCTCCGACCTCGTGGGCTAGTTCCAACCGCTCGGCGGGCGCTTCCGCATATACTTGGTTTGTGACGGCACTGGCGGGGACCAGTAACTGGTGCCAGTCGTCGGCTGCGGGTACCGGACCAGGGTAGCGAAGCTCCTCGTCGATCATGCCACCCTCCGCGGGGGGCAGGATCATTGGGCTGGACTCTGTTTCTTCTGCGAGTTCGTCGTTGTCTATCGCATTGGCCTCGCCGCCGTGCTGGCGTCGCGCCCGCGCCCGCCGGCCGCCACGGCGCCGGCGGCGGCCTCCGGCGCGACCGCCGTCGTCCGGGCTCTCGCTACCGTTGGCGACCTTTTCGCCATTATCGATACTTTCGGCCGCGCCGGTATAGGCGGCGAAGGTCTCGGCATCCATCGGTACGTAACGGGAGACCAGGGCCCGGACGAGACGCGCAAGAATTCCTTCTTCGTGCGGCGCAGGAGCCGGCTTGGCCTTGGCTGTCGGCAGGCGCGGTGGTGGCAGTTCGTCCGGCGGCGGTGGCGCGGTGAGGGGGGTGATCGCCGCACTGCTGTTTGCCGTCGCCTTGCTCGGACGTTGTGGCACCGCACTGACGCGGCTCTCGACGGGGCGCTCGGGGCTGGCCTCGCCCTTGATGCGCTGGACCTCATAGTGCGGTGTCACCAGAGCCGGGTTGGGGATAATGTTGAGCCGCACCCCACTACGCGCCTCGAGTTCGAGGATCGCCTGCCGCTTTTCATTGAGCAGATAGACGGCGACATCGATCGGTACCTGGCACTCCACTTCGCTGCAATTACGCTTGAGGGCTTCCTCGTGCAGCAGGCGCAACACGTGCATGGCGGTGCCCTCGCAGCCGCGGATCTGGCCGGTGCCGCGGCAACGTGGGCAGGGTTCGTAGGTGGCCTCATCCAGGCTTGCACCCAGCCGTTGGCGTGACATCTCCAGCAGTCCAAAGCGGGAGATGCGGCCCACCTGCACCCGCGCCCGATCGATTTTCAGGGCCTCGCGGATGCGGGTTTCGACCTCGCGCTGATGTTTGGGCGATTCCATGTCGATGAAATCAACGACGATCAGCCCTCCCAGGTCGCGCAGGCGAATCTGCCGGGCGATTTCATCCGCTGCCTCCAGATTGGTCTGGAAGGCGGTTTCGGCAATATCCTGCCCCTTCGTGGACTTGCCGGAGTTGATGTCGATGGCGACCAACGCTTCGGTGTGGTCGATGACAATAGCGCCACCCGATTCCAGGCGTACCTCGCGGCTGAAGGCCGACTCGATCTGCTGTTCGATCTGGTAACGGCTGAAAAGTGGAATATCGTTTTCGTAGAATTTGAGGCGGGAAAGCATGCGCGGCATCATTCCGCGCATGAATTGCTGTGCCGCCTCAAAGGCCGACACCTCGTCGATCAGGACTTCGCCGATGTCCTCGGAAAAGTGATCGCGCAGGGCGCGCACCACCACATTGCCTTCCTGGTAGATGAGGAAGGGGGCAGGCTGCTCGGCAGCCGCCGCCAGAATCGCCTGCCAGATCTGCTTGAGATATTCTAGATCGCGTTGCAGCGCCTCGAAATCCTGGCCAATCCCGGCCGTGCGGGCAATCACCCCCATGTCTTCCGGAATGTCCAGCATTTGCAGGTGCTGACGGATCTGGGCCCGGTCGTCCCCCTCGATGCGCCGCGATACACCACCCGCTCGGGGATTATTGGGCATCAATACCAGATAACGGCCAGCTAGGCTGACGAAGGTAGTCAATGCCGCGCCCTTGCTTGAGCGCTCCTCTTTGTCGACCTGGACGATGACTTCCTGACCTTCGCGCACCAGTTCCTGGATGCGCTTGCGGCCGGATTCCTGTTTTTGAAAATATTCGCGGGAGATTTCTTTGAGGGGCAGAAAGCCGTGCCGTTCGGCGCCATAATCGACAAAAGCGGCCTCGAGGCTGGGCTCGATGCGGGTGATTTTCCCTTTGTATACATTGCTTTTTTTCTGCTCACGGAAGGCGTGTTCCAGATGCAGATCGAGCAGTTTCTGTCCATCTACGAGCGCCACCCGCAGCTCTTCGGCATGGGTGGCATTGATCAACATTCTTTTCATTACTGTCTTCTCCGGCGCTCAAACCCACAACGGGGAGCGCAACGTATTGCATGAACTGGGCGGCACATACGGTCGCAGCCGGTGATTGTACCTGTATCTTCGACCGGTGCACTCTCACTGCAGCGCGGTCTACGTCGCAATATATGACAGATGAGAATAGAATCGCAAACCTTGGCGATGGAGTTGGCAGATGGCAGAAAGCGGGGTCCACTACCTGGAGATCGGAGAAGCAGAGGCGGGGCAGCGGCTGGACAATTTTTTGTTGCGCGTGATGAAAGGGGTGCCGCGCTCGCATGTCTACAAAATCCTGCGCAGTGGCGAGGTGCGGGTGAACAAGGGGCGGGCCAAGGCGCAATATCATCTGGCCCCGGGTGACCAGGTGCGCGTCCCACCGCTGCGCCAGGCCGACCCCAGTCCTGCGCCCCAGGTTTCGTCCAGGCTCGCCGATGATCTACGCCAGCGCATCCTCTACGAGGATGATCGGCTGCTCGTCCTGGACAAACCCAGTGGCCTGGCCGTACATGGCGGTTCGGGGATCGCCTGGGGAGTCATCGAGGCACTGCGCAGTCTGCGTCCGGAACTGCGCGAGTTGGAACTGGTGCATCGTCTGGATCGGGAGACCTCCGGTTGCCTGCTGCTGGCCAAGCGCCGCTCGGCGCTGCGCCAACTGCATGCTGATCTGCGCGAGTCTGCCTTTCAGAAACGCTATCTGGGTCTGGCATGGGGGAAATGGGTGGGGGGGGAGCGCCGCGTCGATCTGCCTCTGCGCAAAAATACCCTGCGCTCGGGCGAACGGATGGTGCGGGTAGATCAGCAGGAAGGTAAGGCCGCCGCCACGCGCTTCACCCCTCTGCAAAGGTTGTCCGACTGTACTCTGGTGGAGGCCGAGCTCGAGACCGGCCGTACGCACCAGATCCGCGTGCATTTGCAAGCCCTGGGTCACCCCTTGCTGGGGGACGAAAAATATGGCGATGCGAATGCCAACGCCCACTTTCGCGAGCGCGGGCTGCGGCGGCTTTTTCTGCATGCCAGCCTGTTGGCGTTTCCCCATCCACGGGATGAACGCATGATTCGCGTCGAGGCGCCATTACCGGCAGAACTTGCGACGCTGCTGGATTCCATGGCCGGCTTGCAGGGCTCGTAAGCCAGTTCAGCTCTTTTGTCGTAAAAGCTGGTCAACGCCGAGCGCGGCCGCTTCGACAGCGCCGGCAACATAGCCCGGAAACTGGGGCGACCATTCGCTGGCAATGCCAGTGAGTCGTCCCCGCCAAGGACCTTCTGCCGCCGAAGAAGGTGGGGCCGAACCATGCTGAGCGACCTCACTCTGGTCCGCCTCAGTCGCCGTCCAGGAATCGGCGGCCCAGTCCTTGAGGAAGTCCGCCCTCGGCGTCGCTGCCCGCTCTCCGAACAATCGTGTGAACTGCGCTCGGCAGTGCAACCGGAGAGTTTCCTCGGGGATTCCCTTGCGAAGCGCAGCGGGCAAGGCGAAAAACCCGAACAAGGCGGCACTGCCACCCGGCATGGACGCATCGTGCATTTCACCGAGTGGCCCACAAGCGCTACGCGCCTCTCCGGACAAAGCCTGCGCGCGCCAGAACGGCTCGTCGTAGATGGCAAGATACTTGGCATGAGGCGCCATCCAGGTGGCGGTGGCTCTCCAGGCCTGCAGCAGCGGCCCCGGTAACTCGGGGAGGAATTCGATCGTGGTCGCCGCCAGGCGCGGCGGTACCGCCAGAAGTAGAGATTCCACGCGGAAAGTGATGGCCTGTTGCGCCGCCTCGACGTCCAGCTCGACATGTTGGCCCTCGCTGCGTATGTGCCGCACGCGATGATTCAGCAAAAGCTTGTGCGCTGGCAATGGCCGCCGCAAAGCGTCGATCAATGCGCTCATGCCTCCGATCAGCCGCATCGACGGCGGTACATAGGTGTAGCCTGGCATCCGCTCTGCTGTGCCGTGGGGCGTGCGCTCGACGAGCATGCTTCCCTTTTCATATTGCGCGAAACGTTCCAGACCCAGACTCTGGATCAGGCGGTCGAGTTGTGCCTGGTAGTCGGGCCAGAACCATGTCGGGCCGAGGTCGAAGCGATCCAGTGCTGAACTTTCGGTAATGCTGGGCGTCGTGGCGATCCGTCCGCCCCAACCCTCGCGCGCTTCCAGGACCACATAATCGTGTATGCCCTTTTGCTCCAGTAGATAGGCTGCATAGAGTCCCGCCAGCCCTCCACCGACGATGGCGATACGCACAGCCAGCATCATTTGGCCTCGCTCGATGTTCCGCGAAAGATTCCGTGATCTGCATTCGCAGGCGGGTTAGGGCAACTGCTACAGTCAAAGGAAGGCATGCCCACCAAAATACTGCATAGTTTGAGGCAATGCGAGCAGTCGTTTCTTATCTTGGCTACCACCCAAGCACGTAACAAGGTCCGGCCGGGCGAGGAATGCCGATTCATAGCGCATTTCCACACTGGCGCCACCGCCGCCGGTTGCCGCGTCTCCACAAGCGTTTCGTGGTGGCGGTAAAGGCAATCGAAGGCGAAAGCAGATCAAAGCAGGCCCAGAAATAGGCTTCCTCG
The DNA here is from genome assembly GCA_028697715.1 of Acidithiobacillus sp. GTDB lineage: Bacteria > Pseudomonadota > Gammaproteobacteria > Acidithiobacillales > Acidithiobacillaceae > Igneacidithiobacillus. The sequence goes on from JAQVDS010000048.1 coordinate 4,755, forward strand.
CTATCGAGCGCTTGCTGATGATAGATTTTGGGTACAAAGGCGCTCATTGCCCATCCCTGTCACACGCCATCAGGCTCCTGCATCCACGCTGGAATATCCCGCTGGCCATGCAGTACACGCCAGACATCGATGTGGTCCGGGCGCTCAACATAAAACACGAGGTGCGGGTAGCGTGTCAGCGGCCAAGTGCGCAGGCCCGGCAGGTTGAGTTCGTGGGCGTAGCGGGGTGATCCAGTGGCGGGGTGACGAGCGATGTGGCCGTAGGTCTTCTCCAGTGCGTCGATGAAGCCGAGCGCCACGGCTTCACCCGCCGCACTCAGATAGTAGGCGACCGCCTCGTCCACATCCCGGTTGGCCTGTTCACGCGGGATGACTGGCTTGGCCTTCACGCCTTGGCAGCGGGTTTGGCAGCCTTGCGCACCCGATCTCGCATCCCGTCGAAATAACTGGCATCGGCGGGGGCCGCCGGGGCGGATGCTGCTCCGGCCAATAGCAGGTTACGCAATTGCAGGCGTTCTTGATCCTTGCGGATGAGTTCCCGCACGTACTCGCTGCTGGTGCCGTAGCCGCGCTGGCTGACCTGTTCGTCCACGAAGGACTTCAGAGTGTCCGGTAGGGAGATGTTCATCGTGCTCATGGCGTAAGTGTGGAATCTTTGGCAAAATTTGGCAAGATTCGTGTTCCACCCTACCGAAAGAAGGCCTCCATGCCCAACCCGAATAACTGTCTGCGCTACTGAGATCTGGCCAACCGCATCCGCATCGATGACACCATCGCCCTGTGGCGTGGAGCCTGCCGAGCTCGCCAGTCTGAATTTCGAGACCCAGTGCATGAGCGCCAAGCGGGCCGCGCTGGTCACGGCCCTGCGCACGGAGCGCCTCAAATACGAAGACCTGGGCATCGTCACCTCGCGTGATCAGATGATGTTGCCGCTGAAATTGGTGATCCTGGTTTCGTGACGGTACTGGCCACACCAGACGTTGGACAGCAGCCGCTGGCGGATGTCGGTAGGGATGGACTCCCAGCGCTGGCGGACGGGGGTGAAAGTCGGCAGTGATTCAATCGCCACGGATCACTCCTCGAACAATTCGGAGTGCGTGCCCGTCCGCACAAAGATGATGGCGTTGCCATCCAGGCGGTAAATGAGCAGGAAGTCGCCGCCGATGTGGCATTTGCGGTGGTCGGCCCAATCACCCTTCAGCGGGTGATCCAGCTATTCAGGCCCTAGCGGGGCATCGTTGCCAATGAGCAGCAACATGGCCTCCTTCAGCCGCTTCAGGTCGTGGCGACCCGAACGCGAGAGGCGTTCCCAGTCTTTAAGGAAAGTCTTGGTGTAATCGCTCGCCCTGGGCAGCGGCGCCCGCCTACTGCTGGCGGGCTTTTTCGAGGTCATCGATCAGGGCATCAGCAGACTCAAAACGGGCGGTGCGCGCCTTGGCCATGGCGCGGGCCTCTTCCATCGCCGCGCGGGTCTGGGCGTTGGGCACCTTCAACTCCAGCGGGAAGGCCTGGTCATTCACTACGCGCTTGAGCAGGATGCGCACGGCATCAGACACCGACAGCCCCATGGCTGCCAGAGCCTCACTGGCTTGCGTCTTGATTTCGTCGTCCACCCGGACGTGCAGCATCGTGGAATGGGCCATGATCGATTCCTCCATTTTCGCAAGTATGTATCTCGATTGCGATACAGTCAAGCAGGCGCTGGTGATGCTGTGACTGCGTTCGATGCCTGACCGGTGGCCTTGGTTGACGATGAAGAGATGCGCGTAACTTCTTGATGTTGCGAAAGCCGAAACTGCGCCAACCCGCAGGCCAAACAGATAATAGAGACGCCTCTGGCCGAGAAAAAGGTGCCCTTGTCTGAACCCGCCTTGCGGATTCAGCGGCGTATGCTGGACGCGGGAACGAAGCATATCTTTGCCAGTCCCAAGAAACCGGCTCAGGCGATCAGTGAGCTTGCCGTCATCCACGCTCTGCGCCGTCTACGGGGTGATATCACGGTACATGGAATGCGATCCGCCTTCCGTGACTGGTGTTCCGAAGAGACCAGCGCCAGCAATGAGACCATCAAGACGAGCTTGGCGCATGCAGTCAGGAACGCGACAGAGGCGGCCTATTTCCGTAGCGATCTGATCGAGAAGCGCCGGGCACTGATGAACCAGTAGGCAAAGGACCTTGTGGGGCCGGAGACGAAACCGCTGCGACAAGTGGTTTGATACTATTGCTTGTATCCGGCTATGCCGTATAATTCCTTCTCATGATGATGCTGGTTGAGACCCCGCTTTTCTCCAGCCTTTGGCCGGATTACTGGACAGAGGCAGAGCGCGGGGAGTTCTGTTCATTCCTAGCGCGGGAACCGGACGCGGGAGATGTAATCCCCGGATCAGGTGGATGCAGAAAAATCCGCTGGACGCGGGCAGGGATTGGCAAGCGTGGCGGCGTCCGGGTGATTTACTACCTGCGGCGGCAAGACGGGCTGATCTGGCTACTGCTGATCTATGCCAAGAGCGCCAAGGGTAACGTACCCCCTCACATACTGCGGGAGATCCGCAAGGAGATCGATGATGCTGACTGAAAAGGAATTGCTGGAGCGCGACGCCAGGCGGGACATTGGGGCGGAACTGCTGGAGTCCGTTCGCCAGATGAAGGCAGGCAAGCGCGGCGCTGTTCATGCGGTTGACGTGCCCCAGGTAGTACAGGCGCGTATCCGTGCCGGGCTATCCCAATCCCAATTTGCAGCACTCATGGGGGTGTCTGTCCGTACCCTTCAGGATTGGGAGCAGGGACGGCGTAACCCTTCCGGCGCGGCCTGCACATTGCTGCGGATCGCTGCAAAGCATCCTGAAGTGATCCGGGAGATGCAGACGGTTTGAGTTGTACCGCCATGCCCTAGGGTAGCTCCCGAAAGGCTACAACCTTCACCGGAGATGTTTTGATACTATCACTAGATGCAACGCAGGCGCTTAGAGATACGCGACGCGAGCGCGACGACGCCGTGGTGGACCTGATGATGAAACGCTGCTGAAAGATTGGGATACTGTCAGACAGAACGCGATCTGAAAGTGGCACGAGAGGGCAACGTCCAAAACAGGACGCAAGGCCACCAACCGTTAATTTGTCCTATCCATTTAGCCAATCAAAACCCTCTGAACTGGCGGAAAAAACAAACCCCTTGCAGAACAAGGGGTTGTATATCAAAATTGGTGGAGGGAACG
>JAQVDS010000049.1 GCA_028697715.1 Acidithiobacillus sp.
TTGGGCAGCAACGCAATGACCGCACCGACAATCAACAGTTCAAATCCCATTTGCAACGGATTTGAGACATTTTCGATGATGGTCTTCATGATGGGTATAATGCTTGTCTGGACCAGCGCCGCAATCGCCGTGAGTGCGAAAAGACGCACGCCCACATTGATCGCATAGTCGAAATAGGTCCCCACATATTTACTGGTGAAACGCAATCCGCCACCGGCCAGCATGACGATCCCCAGGGTCATCACCAGATAGCTTTCCAGTTGGATCATCAGGAACTCCAGGGCCATCATCAACACGCCAATACCTGCAAGTAGTCCGATAATCGTGCAAATCAGCGTTTCGATAACCAAAGCTACCGGGTTGGAATTGGCAAACAAGGAACTCACTGCGCCAATCGCACCAGTAAAATTGAAATTCAACAAGTCGCCAAACACCGATCCAGCATTGTGCGCCGCTGCGGCAGCAGGTGCCGTTGCACACGAAAGAAAAATCGAAAGCGCCTCCGTTGCCAACGCGCTGGGAGTGACTGCATGGATACCCAGCACAGAAGAACCACCAGCCAGACCATTGATGATTGCCGGAATCCAGGTTGTTGATTCATTGATTACCGTGAGAAAGAACATCAGCGTCACGGTCTTTTTGATGATGCCAGTGAACAGGTCCTCATGCCCTCGTTGCTTGAGCACGTGGTTCAAAAAGAAAATCGCAATCTCGACTGCCGCCAGCGCATAGAAAAGATCAGTCGCCGCATGTTTCATGGGCGTCGCCCAAGGCATGATGTCAATCTTGAGTGCGCTTTGTACCTGATTGAGGCTATTTGTCGCAAACGCCAGGGAGGGAACCAGCATCAAAGCCAGCCCCGTCAGCCATACGCGGATTTTCTGGATGGACTTCATAAGCGGGTTCCCCTTGTGCTGGGCTTATGGCAGGACGGTGTTGCTGCCACCCGAAAACATTCCGTTGGCGGCGTCCAGCGCGGACCCATTCTGGATCGCCTTCTGCTGCTTCTCGTAAGCCATTTGCGCGTCCTCATAGGCCATCGTGGTTGACTGCATGTGCTGCAACTGTTTGACCTCGACAGACGCGACCTGATTTGCCGCCTGCAAAACCTGCATCCGGCCCGCCGCGCTTTGGGACGCGCTCAATGCACTCTGTACCGCCTGATCTTCGGTGGTGAAGTCCTGCGCATCCAACTGCTGCTGTTGCAACGCATTCTGGATGTCCTGATTGGTCGTCGTGTTCCAGTTCTGGTAATCCTGGACATATTGGCCGAAATTCTGGGTCGCATTGGCCGCCCCCGGATATTCCTGCTCAAACTGCGAAACGATGTTCTGCCCGGCATACGACAAAGACTGACCCTGGCCGACAATCTGGGACAACTGCTGCACTTCTCCCAACATCTGCTGCTCGAAGTTCTGCGGCAGGTTTTCCAGATTCCGGGCCTCGTTCAACAGCATCTGCAACTGGTTCTGCACCTGCTCGGCGGCCTTCGCCAACTGGTCGCCAGCGGTTATCTCCTGTTTAATCTGCTCGGGAAGCGTAGCCCCGCCGATCATCGTGCCCGCCAGAGCCGCCGGAGCGGCAAACAACGCCATTATGCCCATCACCAATGCTTTCTTTTCCATCATCATTCTCCGTAAAGAATTATGGCCGGGGTATAGACCAGACGCTTCCGGGATGATTACTGCGCCGCGCCCTGGACAACGCCGGTCATTTGCTGGATCTTCCGCAACTCCTGGCTATCCCAAGCCTGCCCCTGTGCCTCCACCTGGCTGTCCGCAGAGGTCGCCGCCGAGTTCGCCAGATTCGACGCCTGATTGGTATCCTGCTGTTCCTGCGCCTGATCCGCGTTCTGCTGGTTGAGCGCCGCCTGGGCCGCCTGCCGTTCGCTGCTGGCCTTGGCTTGGGCCGCGTTGGCCGCCGACTGCCAAGCCTCCTGGGAGTGGATCGTCGGGGCCGTGTCGGCTTTTTCCTGCATCGCCTGCGCCTGTTGCTGGTCTGTCTGCTCTGCGGTCTGCGCCTGCTGCTGGGCGACATACTCCTGCGCCTGGTCGTTTTCCGCCGATTGGTCCGCCGCTTCGAGATTCGACATCTCCTGGGCAGGGGCATTTTGCTGAATCGCCTGCACATCGATGTTGTCCTGCTGTCCGGCAAAGGCATTGGCGGGAGCCGCCCCGCTGAACGCCATGGAACCGGATAGCGCCCCGTTCGTCTCGGCATTGATCTCCGCAATTGCCGTGTTGGACGCCTGCGTACCGGACTGTTCGTTGGCCGCATTCACCCCGGCATAAGCGGAGGTCGTGCTGGCGCCGCTTGCATTGAGATCGGCATTGGCCTGGTTGTTCTGGGACACCGCCTGATTGTAGTCCTGGGTCGATTGGGTGGCCGCCGTCGCGCTCATGGTGGATTGCGTGGCCGACTGCCCGTTGATCTCCGCGTGTTGCTGTACGTCCTCCTGGTAATGCTGGTAGTCCGTGCTCGCCAGACCCGAGTAATAGCTGGCATTGGCCGCCGCCGTCGCATCGTAATAGCTGCTCCAGCACGTCTCCGGGCTTTTGGTGGTCCCGCACGAATAACTGTAGGTCTGCCAGATTTGCCCGGTCCAGTAATTCGCCTGCGCGGTGTTGCTCTGATACTGGCTGTACCAGTTCTGGGCCACGGGCGGCAGAATGTTCCCGGCGGACAGGGTCGTGCCAGAAACCGACGACATATCCTGACTGGTTTGGGACTGCTCCTTACTGTCGATATAGCTGTTCGCCGCGCTCAACGCTTCATTGTTCGCCTGGGCGTCCTGGGCTTCGGCCTGCTGTATGGCTTGCGGATTGGGCTGCACACTTGCCGTACTGCCCGTGGGCGTCGTGTACTGACCGTTATTGTCCAGGGATTCGGCCTGTTGCAAGGTCTGGTCAACGGCAAAGGCTGGCCCAGACGCCAGGGCCGCCGCGATCGAAAGAAAAAGGATGGACTTTCGCATAGCAAGGTACTCCGTGTTGTGCGCACGAGAGGGTATAGACCGGACGCCTCCGAGATAGCGTTGCTCCCATATTGGAATCATGATAGAATGCCCAGCATGAGGGTGATCGCCAAACGGACACTGCGGGAGTTCACTGATCGTCCAGAGTACCGGGACGCCAAGGGACCCATCGAGGCTTGGCATTCCGAAGCACTGAAAGCCCAATGGAAGTCACCGCACGAGATCAAGGCGCAGTTCCGTTCCGCAAGCATCCTCACCGACTCGCTGGTGGTGTTCAACATCGCGGGAAACAAATACCGTCTGGTGGTGGACGTGGACTATCGACGAGGAGCGCTATTCATCAAGTTCATCGGTACCCACGCTCAATACGACAGGGAGAATTTCAAATGATTGCCGAGAAAATCCGCCCGATCAAAACCGAAGAGGATTACCAGGCCACCCTGATTGAGATCGAGTCACTATGGGGCGCGGAACCCGATACCCCAGATGGCGACCGGCTGGATGTGTTGCTCGCACTCCTGGAATCCTACGAGGCCAAGCACTACCCCATCAATCCGCCAGACGCGATAGAAGCCATCCGCTTTCGCATGGAGCAACAGGGCCTGACACGCAAAGACCTGGAACCATTCATTGGCTCCCGTGCTCGGGTTTCGGAAATTCTGAATCGCAAACGCCCTTTGACGTTGGAGATGATTCGCCGCCTCTGGAAAGGACTGGGGATTCCGCTGGAGAGTTTGCTGTCAGGCTGACCGTAATTCTGTGACAAACGCCCACAGCCGATGCACGGCGACTGCCGGATTCTCGTCGCGCAACAACATCTGCCAAAGCCGATCGAGCCAATCGTTCTCGCTGAATACCCGAACCATGCCGCTGCACAGGCTCATAAACTCGGTGTCCACAAATCGATTGGAGAACACCAGCACGGCAACCACCAGCCAAAAAATGCGGGCTCTCCCTTTGTGGGACTTACCCATACATCCGCTCCAGCACGTCCACCCAATCATGCCGATGCGCGGGCAGCTTTTCCTTGAGCCACCAGATCGGCCACTTGTCGCCATGCTCGGCATGTAGTGCGGCTACCCGTTTCACGTCTCGGGGATCGGACACGCCACAGAAGGCCAGCGTGACCGGCCCCATGCCAAACTGGATTCGGCGTTGTCCCTCTGGCGTGAACAGGTAGTAGTCCTGTTTTGGCGTGGAAAGGGCCAGCAATTCAATCTGCCGGTCATTCAAACCCATGTCGATGTACATAGGCCGCAAGTTTTGGCTCGTCGCCTGACGGTTGGGCAGGAAAATCTTGGTCGGGCAGGATTCCTGTAACACCGGCAAGAGTGGATTGCCTTTGAGATCCGCCAGCGACTGCGTAGCAAAGACCACCGCCGCATTCTTCTTCCGCAGTTCCTTGAGCCATTGCCGCAGCTTTGCCAGAAACAACGGGTCATCCAGAAAGGTCCATGCCTCATCCAGCAAAATAAGGGTAGGCTTGCCGTCCAGCATCTGCTCGATCCGGTGGAAGATGTACAGCAGGACCGGCACCGTCACCTTCTTCATATTCGGATTGCCGTTCATCAGGTGCGCCAGTTCAAAGGTCAGCATCGGAATGTCCTCGAAAGACAAGCCGTCCTCTTCGGCATCCAGCAATGCACCCGTCTGTCCCTGAATCGTGTAAAACGACAGGGCTTCCTTGATTGCGCTGGACTGCACCGCCTGCACGAAGTTCGTGAGAGAGCGCCCTTCATTACGGGCCAGACTGTGCAGCGCATCCCGAATGATGGACCGCTCGGTCGCCGTGATGGGCACGCCTTGCAGTACGCAAAGACCCTCGATCCAGTCGGCGGCAAAAGCGGCTTCCTCGGGACGGTCCACGTGCAGGAGAGGCGCAAACGACAACTCGCAGTGCGGGCCACCCAGGTCGTAATGCTGGCCACGCATGGCGAGGGTGAGCGCAAAGACAGAATAGCCCTTGTCGAACGAGATCACGCGAGCGTTCTCATACCGTTGCCATTGGGCAGCGAACAAAGCCAAAGCTGTTGACTTGCCTCCGCCTGTCATTCCGGCCATAAACGTGTGCCCCAAATCCCCGACATGCAGGTTCAACCGGAATGGCGTGTTGCCACTGGTCGCGGCATACAGGAGCGGCGGGGCCTTCTTGCCGTTCGCAAGCCTGATGAACGGCGACGGGCAGCGTTCCTCTCCCGCCCAGATTTCCGTCTTGGGCGCGAAGTCCGCGACATTGAGCGAGTGGACCAATGGACGGCGGATGTTCTCCCACAAATGGCCGGGGATACTTGATAGGAATGCTTCTACCGTGTTTGTCGATTCCAGATGGGCAATGTACCCAGCATTGTCAAAGAAAGTACGGACCGCCTTTACCCGCTCGGCCAGCACCTTTTCATCCCGTGACCGGAGCACTACGGCCAGACTGAAATTGCCAAACTTCACAGCACCCTCATTCGCCTCATTCACCGCCTGTTTGGCATCGAGTGCCAAGTTCACCACATGGTCATTCGCAGAAAGGGTAGCCTCCCCTCCCCCGCCTACCGCCTGGCCGACATACGCTTTCAAGGACTGCCGCGAAGAAAACCACTTGTCCCGGATCTTCGCCATATCATGGACGGCATCTGCCTGATCCAGCGGCAGAAAGCGGATCGTGTACCGCAACGGCATGGGCAGGCTGTGCAGGTGTTCCAGCATCTCAGGAAAAGTTGCATTCGGGAATCCCAAGGCCGTGATGACCCGGATTTCTTCCCCATCAATGGACGGCTCCAACCCACCGACAAAATCATGGTGTCCAAGCACGGCGTCCAGATAAGCGGGAATCTGTGGAGCGTTGATCTTCTGAGGCTGGCCGGTAAGGCACTCATGAATATGGGTCAACAACTGGTCAGCGTTCAGCGCCCTCACCCGATACCTGGTGCGGAACAAGCTGGTAATGACTTCCATCATCTGCTTGTAGCGGGCCAGCAGGTCTTTGAACGCATCTTCTTCTGCGCGGGCCTCGCCCTTTCCAACGCCTTTTTGGACCAGCCCGTGAGTAACGGACACTTCGGCATCTACTGGCGTGCGCCAGGTCAGCACAATGTAATATCGGGATACGAAATGATGAGATTCCCCGTCGTACTGTGCTGCACGCTCCAGATCAATCAGGCGACTTACGGGGTCTCGAAAAGAACACTCGTCCAGATCGATGTACTTCCCGGCAGGTTCCCGAATGGCCGTGACATGCACCCCCCAATCGGTTCCCAACCGGGCCAGAGCGTTATTCCACAGGGCAGACAGGCTCTCCAGTTCCGGCACGCCCATACTTTCCAGATCGGGGCCGTCATAGCGGAACCCTGCCAGAAACGAACCGTCTTTCTGGAGCGCAATCGCCATTTCCCCTACATCGGTCGTCCACGAATCGATGAGGAACGCGATATTCAGCAAATCCGGTAGCCCTTGGGCCTTGTCACGATAAATTTTCAGATTGAGCATGCTCTATACCCCGAGTGGAGAAAAAATCAGGACTTTTTCTTGGGTCCTCTATTGCGTTTCATCAGCTTGGAAATCACCGACAGCACACCGCCAGAAGCAACGGACTGGCTCTGTTCCTTTGGCGATTTGTACTTGACTGGCGCATACGCAGAAGAAGCCGCAGGATAAAAGGCTTGCTGGCCCCAATGCCTGCGAATGACACCCAAGGCTTGCGGATCTTTCTTTGCCAGCGAGCGCAGAAAAGAGAAGCCCACTCCGGCAACAATGACGCTGACCGGAATGAGCCACAGGGAAAACAAAATTGGCGCAGCGATACAGACAAAGGCCAAGGCAAACACTGCCTCCCGTTCACCACCAGCCACCAACATCGGTTTGACCAGCGATTGGTGCAGCGGGAGTCGCCGTGTCGTCTCCGCCATGGCTTAGGCTCCGATCAGGTGGATGGCATGGGTAGCCAACAGCCCAAAGGTGGAGGCGTTGCCCATCGTGGCACCCCCGGTAATGCTGGTGGCAAGGCTCTTCGCATTTGCCATGGCAATACCGCCCACGGTCGCACCCAGACCGATCATCATGGCCTTCTTGTGCTCTCCGCCGTGCCACCAGGCAAGACCCGTAGCGACCAGACCACCGGCAGCCACCAGGCCGCCCATGTCCTGCATGCCAGTCAGAACGGTATTCAACTGCCCACTGATGGGGCTGAACACGCCACCGGAGGTCGAGGCCAAGGCGGCAACCGGAGCCAGCAAAAGCACAGCGCCACCGGTCATTTTCTTCAACAGACGATTCCACTTCTTCATGTCACTACACTCCCTTGCAAAGGTGACGGGAGGGTATAGACCGGGGGCTTATGGTATACCATGTGCGGGCAAGGCGATCGGAGCCTGAAAAGGCATGAACATCCAACCAGCAACCGCTACTCTTCATACTCTTGCCCCGGACCAATGACGGATGCAATCAACGCTCCGCGCCTGCGCGAGCGGCTGGAACGCCTACTGGCGGGGGTTGTTGGTGTTTCATCGTAACCCGGCGAGTGTTCGGAAAACGGTGGTTTTGCAGACAATGGCAGGGCCGCATCTTTTTGATGGTTTGGCGGGCCTTTGGTTGTTAAAATACCCGTCTATTTTTCAAAGTCTCGAAACTGTCAATGAATCAACGCATCGGATATGCCCGTGTTTCGACTGACGACCAGAACCTCGACTTGCAGCGGGACGCACTGGTAAAGGCCGGGTGTGGGACGATCTATGAGGAAGCGGCCAGTGGCAAGTCTGCCGACCGCCCCGAGCTTGAGCAGTGCCGCAAGGCATTGCGGGCCGGGGATACCCTTGTCGTCTGGCGGTTGGATCG
>JAQVDS010000050.1 GCA_028697715.1 Acidithiobacillus sp.
GTATTCTCTTGCATGGTGCACTCCTTCTTTGTTGCTGATCGGATCCAGAAACCCTTTTCTAGCAACAGTGCACCACCCTCCTCAAGTTAGCTGTAAAGCCCCCATACACCACTTTCGATCATAGCTCAGTTGAGCGGGAGCCGTGTGGAACCAGGAAACTGCTAGGATACCGCTACAGCCTTTGGGGCCATGCACGGGTATGGCTAGGCTACCCATAAGGCCGGTAACCACATATTCGGGCATGGCCCAGATACTTTGGGGATAATTTGGGGTGTAAATGATGCTGTCATTTTGTAAAGCTGCGCCGCTGATGCCGGCGTCATCAGCAAATATGTGTTGCGATAACGCCTCATAGTTGGCAGGTAGGCCATGAAAGAACAAATAACGGAGATTGTTGCCCTCATGAACGATGAATGCGGCACCATCGGCTTCCAGGCTCTCCGCAGCCAGGGCTGCCGCTGCAATGAAAAAAGCCGAAAAATCATACTGGCGGGTCAGCGCCTGCAGGCGCTCCATTACAGGAGTAGGGATCACAAATGAATTTCCTTCAGAGATTGGGACAAGACCACTCAAAATGGAACCTCGGCTTGTAGGCTTTTTGTCCAGGACAGGAACAATCAGGTCGATGAAAAACGTGCTCAGTTCTACGGGGGCCGACACCTCTGAGGGAGAACTGTCGGCAGAAGGTTACCCCACCGGCACCGGCCTGAACTCCCATCGCTCCTACGGAGTCGGAGTCAGAATTTGTCGAGTTTAGAAGTGGTGGAGACGCATTGGAGATAGGGGCACAAATTTTCATCACTGCGGTTATCCTTACGTATCTCTTCGCGATACGATAGGCAATATATGTGCCATTGCGCCATTCGGTGACCATATCGGCACTTGTAGGTGATAGTTGGCATTTGGCGCACCATATTGGTGCGGGCTGCTCTAAACTAGTGCGTCAGTGATTTCAGAAGCATGGACAGCTAGGCGGCTGCACCCGTATTTGCCTGCGCACGGAATCGACCAACTATCTGAGCTCCCGAGCAACACAGCACCAAGCACCCAGCGGCTAACTTCTGCGTTATCGTAATGAATCACCTTTGTAACAATTCCTCCCGCCAGCAGAAGTTCGCATGGAACAAAGCCATTTGATTATCCTACTCAGGACCACGACCTTCCCGTTGTCTCTGATGAAAGACGTCGCGCAAGGCCTGCAGAAAGGCCCGCTCGGCGCCATCGGCCGCAGTCCAGTCCAGGGAATGACCTGCATCCGAAAGAGCAACGGCTTCCAACTGTGCGAGCTGATGGTGAACTTCCTCATGCAGCGCGTTCAGGGTGGCGAGTGTGTCAGGATCTGCGGCAAGTAGCCACTGCAGTTGCGCCGCGGTTTCGCAGGAGCGGGCGTCTGCCAGGATGACCGGGTTCAGCAGCCGGGAGTGCAGTCGAATGGCGGATTTGATGCCCTCGTGGTGTACCAGGGAGGCGGCATAGAGTCCCAGTAGCGTACTTGGGCAGTCTTGCGGCAGTCTGATGGGTTGCTGCAGAAAATCCTGCAACTGCTCCAGGGGCATCGGTTTGGCAATGGCGTAGCCCTGCAGCAGATCGACGCCCAGTGCCCGCAAGGCATCCTGGATGGACGCGGTTTCTACACCCTCTACAACGAGATCAACACCCAGCCCCTGGGCCAATCCCTGGATGCTGCGCACAAACGCCAGATCTTCTGGTCGTTCCTTCAGGGTGCGGACGAAGCCCTGGTCCAGCTTGATTTTGTCGATGGGCAGCTCCTTGATCCGCAGCAGGGAAGAGTAGGCGCTGCCGATATCATCCAACGCCAGGCGGACCCCAAGTGCCTTGAGTTCCAGCAGATCCGTCACGGCCTCCTTTTGCTCCTGAAAATCGCTGCCCTCCAGGATTTCCAGGGTAATGCGGCACGGATCGATGGTTCCCTCAAGCAATCGTTCCTTGACGCAGGCAATGCAATCCGGCGAAACCGAGCTAGGGTCCATATTCACCGATGTCCAGAGTTGCAGACCCTGCGCATCCAGGGTGCTGAGATCGCGGATGGCCTGCTCCATGACCCTGCGCGTCAGAGTGGCAAGGTCTTCTTTTTGCAGTTGGGGCAGGAAGCGGGCTGGGGGCCAGATTTCTCCGGTCTCATCACGAAGCCGCCCCAGGGCCTCGACACCGACAATGCGGCTCTGTTGCAGACTCAGGATAGGTTGATACCAGACCTCCACTGCCCCCTGGTCGATCAGTTCTTGGGCCTTGTTGCGTCGCAGCTGGGGAGCTTCGCCGGCAATGAGCCAAGGTTTCAGACGTTCTTGCTTGTGCTCCTTGGCCTGGTACATGGCCTGGTCGGCAAGGCGTAGCAGCTCGCCCCCGCCTGCTTTCGGATCACCCCCATAATGGATCGCCACGCCCATGCTGAGGCTCACCTGGACCTCCTGCCCGTTACCGAGCGCAAGAGGCGACTGCACGGCGTCCACGATCCTGTCCAAAATAGCGGGCAGATCAGACAGATTCTCCAGGTCTTCGAACAGCAGTATGAATTCGTCTCCCCCAAGGCGAGTGAGGAAATCGGTGCCACGCAGGACCTCCGCCAGGCGCTTGCCGATGGCGATCAGCAGTTGATCGCCGACGTCGTGCCCATAGGTATCGTTCACCGGCTTGAAGCCATCGAGATCCAGCATGCAGGCCGCCAGCAAGCGTTGCCGACGACTGGCCCGGAAAAGGGCACGCTCCAGCTCCAGATCCAGGGCCCGGCGGTTGGGCAGGCCGGTCAAAGAATCGGTGGTCGCCTGTGCCTTGATCTCTTCCAGCAGCTGTCGCTCCCGCTCCAGGGTGTCCAGGTGATCCAGCCCAAAACTGATGTCTCGTCCCAATTCTTTCAGAATAGCGCGTAGTTCCGGGGTGAAGTCGGCTTCCTGGCCCAGATAGATCGTAAAAACGCCCCAGATCTGGCCACTACGCAAGATGGGAATAGCGCTACTGGCTGCCAGTCCGAATTGCCTGGCAATCTCTTGCCAAGGTGCCATACGAGGATCATCGGGCGTGAAGAGACCATTGAAATTTGCTGTCTGCGCCCGCCAGCAGCGTCCCGTTGGCCCATTGCCCTCGGGAAGATCTGCCCGAGTGGAAGCCAGGATCTTTTGCAGATAGCCCGTGTTACCTGCTGCAGCAAGGGTTTGGAACCATTCCTGTGTATCCGGCTGGGCAATCCAGACCAGGGCCGCGCGGGTATGCGTCACCGTTAGTTCACAGATGCGCTGCAAGAGCTTCTCTGCCGTCACAGCCCGAGCAATGGCCTCATTTACATTCCCTAGCAGGCGGTTGTACTGCATGAGTTGTTCCTGGATCTCCACCTGTCGTCGCAGCTCCGCCTCCAGGCGCTTCTGGGCCGTGATGTCCCGCCCCAGGATCAGCAAGCCTTCCCGTTTCCCATAGGTAGTAAAGACGGGGATCTTGCGGGTTTCGAATATGCCCGGGGTTCCGTCCGGGCGGGTCACTTCCTCCACCACCACGATGGGCTCTCCGGCCTGCCAAGCTTTCTCGTCGTCTTCCGCGCAAGCCAGATAGGCATTGCGAAATTCCGGATGCAGTTCGGCCAGCTGCCGGTCGGTTTTTCCCTGCCAAGGCGTTTGTTCCAGGTGGAAAAGTGCCTTGGCGGCTTCGTTGATCAATAGCCATCGACCCGCACCGTCCTTCCAGAAAGCAGCATCGGGAATCGCCTCGATCAGCACAGCGGACTGTCTGGCGTCGTTTGGAAGTGGCAAGGGCGGAGCTACGCTTTCAGGGGATTTGCTCATTGGTCAGGTGCTGTCCACTACGTCTTGCTCAAGATGCTCCGCCGGTACCGGGCGACTGAAATGGTAGCCCTGGGCATGCGTTACGCCCAGGTTTATCAGTTTCTCGGCAGTCTCGGCATCTTCTATGCCCTCGGCGACGATCTTCACGGATAGCGACTGTGCCATATCCACCAAGGCCCGTACCATGGTGTGATGTTTGCCATTCTGTCCCTGGGGCGAGACCAGACTTTTGTCGATCTTGAGGCCGGAACATTCCAGCTCTACCAGATATTGGATGGCTGCCGCACCGGTGCCAAAGTCGTCCAGGGTGAAGTGCACGCCCAGTTTTCGGCAGGCCTGGATCATGCCGGCGGTGGCCGGGATGTCGCGCAAGGCGACACGTTCGACGATCTCCAGCCAGAGGGCGTCCTTGTGCAGATCCGGATGCTTGTATAGCAGGCGCTCCAGATAGTGGGCGAATCCCGGCTCTTCGAGCTGCACCGCCGCCAGATTGACGTGGATGTCCCAGTCCTTACCATCGCGGTGCCATCGTTCCGCCTGCGCGAGTGCCTCCTGCAATACCCAGTCACCAACCGCGGGCATGAGTGGCGACCGTTCCAGCTCCTCCAAAAAAGCTCCGGGAGTCAGCAGGCCCCGCTCGGGATGTTGCCACCGCAGCAGGGCTTCGACACCACTGATTCTCCCGCTTTGCAGCTCGATGATGGGTTGCCAGTACAGACGGAACTCCCGTCGCTCCAGCGCGCGCTCCAGTTCTGCCAGCAAGTCCTCTGAATCCAGGGAAACTGGCGTATGATCTTCGTACAGGCGCCAGGTATTGCCTCCGGCCTGTTTGGCCCAGTACATGGCCTGATCGGCATGGTGGACCAACTCTTCCACCGTGGCTTCATCGAAGGGATAAATGGTAATACCGATGCTGGCGGACAAGGGCAGTTTGATACCGTCCTTTTCTACATCGCGCCGGATGGCCAGCAGCAGGCGGCTGGTTACTGCTTCAATCTCGGCCACATGTCCCGTCTCTTCCAGCAATACCAGAAATTCATCGCCGGCATAGCGCAGGAGGGTATCCCCCTGCCGCACGGCCTGCCGGAGACTTTGCGCTACGGCGATCAGGGTCGCATCCCCGATGGCGTGGCCAAGTTGATCATTGATGGGCTTGAAACCATCCAGGTCGATAAACAGCAACGCCAGGAGGGTGCTGTGTCGCCGCGCTCTGGCGATCGCTCCGGCGATACGATCCGGGAAGGCCCGGCGGTTGGGAAGCCCGGTCAGGGTATCGCGGGTGGCGAGACCTTCCAGGCGCGATTCCAGTTGGGTCCGATACAGCACATTCGCCAGCAGGTCACTCAGGAGCCGCAAAAAATCCCAGGCGTCTTCGGCAATCCACTCCGGAGGAGCGGACGCGAACCAAGATACCGTAAGCACCCCCAGCCCCCCATCTGGCCCGAGGAGAGGCAAGGCCAGGCTCCCGCGCAGCCCAGCCTCCACGAATTCCGGCATGGCACAGGAACTATGGGGATAGTCGGCTTCATAGACCGGTTGTTTGCGCAATAGGGCGAGCCCGGCGGTTCCCGATGAAATGGGGAAACGGTGTGCCGCGAGCCGTCGGTACGACTCGGGTAATCCCTGAAAAAAGGCGTATTGCAGCCAGTCATCTTCCTGCAGAATCAGCGCAGCGCCATCGGCACCGATGAGCTGACAGGCCTGCTGGGTGGCCGCATGGAAAAACGTCTCCGGGTCGAATTCCTGGCTGAGGGCACGCAAGGACTTGATGCGATCGTGCTCTGTCGTGCGCAGGTAGCTGGTTTCGAAGATGTACTGACACAGATCCAGAAGCTTGTTGACCGCGACCAGGGCGGGTTCGGGATTTTCGGTATTCAGAAGAGTGATTATCAGTTCCGTGCGAAGGATAGAAAATCCCGCCGCTAAAACCGCATCCGGAATCCCGATGCGACGATGCTTGGCACCCAGCCGTTCCTGCTCTGCCCAGAACCCGTCTTGGTATTCTCCGGCAAAGAGACTCGCGATCCACCGCGCAAAGATCGCCACCAGCGTTTCCCTCTTGCCTGCGAGAAGGGGCGCAGCATCGGGAAGGGCTTCCAGTCGGTCATAAAATTTCCGGGCAATTTCCGGAATGTCCGGCGCAATCCTGGAACCGCAATCTCGAAGAACATTCCCTTCGGACGGTTCTAGACACAGCAATCGCCGGAGCTGTTCAACGTTTTGCAGAGCCACTGACGCCCCTCCCACCCAAGACTACCCAGAAGCAACGACACGCCCTTCGACTTTCTGTAGAGGGATGGTGCCGAGAAATCACCAGACGCAGATGGCCTCTGCCCAAGAGCTGTGCGCTTCTCGTCGAAAGTTTTATCGGGCTACCCAATGGCAGAACGCGAGGAACCTACGACCCGCTTCACCTGTTCTCCCTTTTTGCAGAGATATAAATTCTCAGCCTTTCTCCGTTGCTCCTTGGTCAGGCTCATGCTTACGGCAACCAGGTACTTGTAAAGGCTCCCGCTCGGGAGCGTCTCCTGCCGGACGACTCGGGCAACTGTCTCGCAGGTTCCGCATTCGGGAATTTCGAAGGTCACCATCAACACTTCCCCGGGTGGAATGTCTTGATCGACCAGAAAGCTCACCCCGGAAGGACTAAAGTCGTGCATCCGGCAAAGCAAAGTCCTGCCATCCGAGCGACGCAGGGTCGCATGTCCTTCGTCCATCGGAATCCGTCGATCGGCACGGACCTTGCGGCAGTAGAGGTGATGGGGGTGGGTGAATAACAGCAAGCCCTCGGCGGCACCTTTCGCTTCGGAAAAGCCCATGTAGACTTTGCGATCCAAAGAAACAAAAAGCAACACCCGCCGCTTGACATCCTGGTTCAGGGAAAGGGACGCCGACAAAAACCGCAAGCTTCCAGACGCTGGATCACAGCCCTGGTAGCGCAACACCTCTCCCGGGGCCTTGGGATCCGGAGAGAGGAGTACCGCATCTCCTTCCGGGCTGGTACACAAAGGGGACTGTCCTGGATCTGCCGCCGGCACTTCGCGAAACTCCGGCAGCAGCGCCTCAAAATATTCCGCAAGGTTCAGCTCTCCCCGAAACGGAAGCATCATCCCCAACTCTGAATCATCAAACGCGAGGCTCATTCTGTCCTTACCTACGACCGTTACCGGTTATTTTCTCTTGCGATCTGCATCAGACGTACCATAAATGAGATCAACTGTAGCCAAACAGGGACCATATAGCACATCTTAATGTTAATAGCTAATTCTGTATGCGTCCACCAGCTTTGGCACGCGGCGTACCGGCCCACGCTTCATCGGGTCCCATCCAGCGTATCCGCATCTGGCACGTACCCCATCATCCTTGCGGACGGGAAATGGCTCAAAAACAGGCTGTGAACAGAGCCGCAAAATCTGCCTTGGTGAAGCTCAGGGAATCGAGTGCAGCAGGATCTCAGGGTATGGATAATAAGGACTTCCTCGTCATGGCCAGCAATTCCGTTAGTAACAAATCGTTTTCCTGCTCCAGCAGATTTCCCTGCTGCAAGGCCTCATCCACCTTCCCAGCATCCAGGAGAGACTTGGCCGCACGAGCAAATTGGTGTACCCGCTCGTGACGGGTGAGAATCTCCGCAAACTCCGGCGACCGCCCAAAGCTACGCGCACCTTCACCCTGTAGCCACCGCCCCAGATGGCAATAATCCTCGGCATCCTCTTCCAGTACATGAGAGGGCCAGGGATTTTCCTGGCGAATGGCACTCATGACCTTTTGTATATGCAGAGATTGTCCTTCCATGACAAATGGCAAAACGTCCAGTGAGTCGATTTTTTGTTCCAAGCCATCTTCTGTTTGTAGGGTCGGACGAAAATGGGTAACCCAGTCGGGAATTTCTTCGGCTGGAAGTGGCTTCGAAAAGAGATACCCCTGCAAATGGCTACAACCAAATTTGGCCAGCAAGGCGGCCTGCTCTGTCGTTTCCACACCCTCAG
>JAQVDS010000004.1 GCA_028697715.1 Acidithiobacillus sp.
GGGTGCGGGCGTCAGGGTCGATGAGCCAGCAGTGTCCAACGCCAGCGGCGGCGTAACGCGGCAGCTTCAGGACCCGGTCGGTGCTGGCGGTGGCGGGCGAAAGTACTTCGCAGACCCAGTCAGGGGCGTGCGCAAACCACGCGGTCTGGGGCAGAGAGGGCAGGCGCTCCCGGCGCCAGCCGGCGAGATCGGGGACGAGAATGTCGGTACCCAGATGCAACTCGGGTTCGTCCAGAATCCACCAACCGCCAGGGCCTTCTTTGCCCCAATCGAACGGCGGCATAATGCTGCCACCCAGCCCGGAACTCGCGCGGGCGTGCTTGGGTGCCGGTCTGGGGCTGGTCAGCAGCCTACCGGCAATGATCTCTCCGACGACGTTATCGGGCAGATCGAGCAGGTCTTCATAACGGGCAAGACGTTTGGCGGTGCTCATGAGGCGCACTCCTGGGTGGCGCAGTCACAAACGGTATCATTGTCGCGCCGTTTTCTGGCACGGGTCCATGTCGTGGGGATAAGGGTTGTCACAGCCCTAGCTCGCTATGCGAGCCAATGCGCACGAGCTGCAACACTTCGTTATCGGGTTTCCGGTAGATCAATAACCAGCCTCTTTCTGGTGTCGGAATGCCAGAATATATACCGCATCCTCGGCAGGTTCGTAGCGGTACAGAGCCACATATCCGGAGTCTCCGAATGCAATCACCAGCTCGCGCAGCTCGAGCATTTCCGAGAGCGGTCGACCAATAGCAGGGGTTGTCTCCAACAGAAGGAATTGCCGCTCGATGGCTTGGCCGGCCCGTCGCGCTGCTTCCCTGGCCTTGGTGGCCAGAAACATTCGGCACCGTTCCAAACCTTCGGCTGCCCCCTCGGTGACAATTACTTGTGGCACTCAGGAACCACTGTTTCGTCTTCGCTGCCCCAAGTGTTCAACCAAGCTCGTGCTTCCTCACCAGTCAGATGCCGGCCCGTTTCTTGGTAGGCAGCCCAGGAGTGTAAGGCCTCCTGCCGGAAACTATCGCGTGCTTCTTCGCGCTCGACATACTGCCGGATGGCTTCGAGCATGATCCAGTGCGGCGAGCGACGACGCTGGCTGGCCAAGTGGCGGACGCGTTTTTTCAGCGTGTCGTCCACCTTGAGAGATGTTACCATAGCAGGCCTCGTATTACTTGGTAATACTCTGAAAATAGAGTAGTGATTTTCGGTCTCCGAATCAAGCTTTCTTGGAGCCGGTACCGGGAGCGGCGGTCTTGCGGCGCACCGATTTCTATGAGCAAACGATATTGGGGAACGCGGCAGAAAGTATCCCGGCGCTGAAAACAGAGCCAAAAAATCTAGCATGTTAGCGATTTACTCAGTACGCAAGCCGGGTTCAGTACACCCAGAGATGGGAAAGATCGAGCTCGATGGCGGCAAAGGGCTCGATGGCGACTACGTCCTGATCTGCCCAGGTACCCAGCAGCAGCCAGCGCCCGTCCTGATTGGCGTAGGCCTCCAGGGTGCGGGCGTCAGGGTCGATGAGCCAGCAGTGTCCAACGCCAGCGGCGGCGTAACGCGGCAGCTTCAGGACCCGGTCGGTGCTGGCGGTGGCGGGCGAAAGTACTTCGCAGACCCAGTCAGGGGCCTGCGCAAACCACGCGGTCTGGGGCAGAGAGGGCAGGCGCTCCCGGCGCCAGCCGGCGAGATCGGGGACGAGAATGTCGGTACCCAGATGCAACTCGGGTTCGTCCAGAATCCACCAGCCGCCGGGGCCCCCGTCCCCTCCCAGATCAAAAGGATTGCCAATCCTGATGCCCAGGACCGACGAGGCACGTGCGTGCTTGGGTGCCGGTCTGGGGCTGGTCAGCAGCCTACCGGCAATGATCTCTCCGACGACGTTATCGGGCAGATCGAGCAGATCTTCATAACGGGCAAGACGTTTGGCAGTGCTCATAGGGATCCACCAAATACGCCCTCGTAGACATCGGCCACGGAGATTTCTGTGTTCACGCAATCCAGGGCGAAGCTGCCGTCCGTATATTCATCGGGTAGCCAGTCCTGGCGACGGCGGTAAACTTCGATTCGCGGTTCATCCTGCGCCACAATCAGGTATTCCTGCAGGCTGCCGATGGTGATGTAGGAAAGCAGCTTTTCCCGGCGGTCGAGGCGCTCGGTGTGTGGGCTCAATACTTCGACGAGCAAACAGGGGCGGGTGCTGAAGTAGTCCTCGCGGTCTTCTGGATCGCAGCTGAGTACCAGATCGGGATAATAGAATAGGGTTTTGCCGTGGATCTCCAGCCGGACTTTCATGTCACTGGCAAAGAGTTGGCAGGTCGTGTACTGCAAAAGTGGCCGAAGTTTGGCGGCGAGATTCACGCAGACCAGGCCATGTCGCCGACTCGCGCCGGTCATGGCATACACGACACCGTCGATGTACTCATGGCGAACCTGGCCGTCCAGTTCTCCGGCGAGGTAGTCTTCAACCGTAACAAAGGGATGCGGGGCGGATTGCAAAGTCATGGTCTGCGCTCCTGTTGCGTGCTGGTGCCTTGCAGCATAACGCGATTTTACTCCGAGCCGCACCCGCATGCATACGTCTGTATGCGATTGGTTGAGGAGTGGGCTACCCAAGCTCTTGCCGAATGGGACGTAGAACGCCGTTTTCAGATCATGGCGGCACAGGGAAATATCGAGACAGCCTTGCGCGTACTGGAGCGACTGGACTCAATTTGACAGGGATGCCGGAGGAATCAATCCTCCAACGCAGATGGATTGATTTTGGGTGCCTCTGGCACCGGCGGCCGCTGCCAGTCATATTCGCCTTTTTCCTCTGGCGGCATACTGGCATATTTTTGCAGGGCGCGATATTTGGCCAGCTCACGGCGCAACTCCTGCTCAGCCCGCAGAAAATCCATCTCACCCGGCTTGCTGCTGGCAACAGCGGCCTTTGCCTCCGCGACCTTCTCCTGGATCGTGGCGGGATTCAGGTCGGGAATACGGATGCTCAGATCGGCAAGGACCATCACCCCATTGGGCAGGATTTCTGCAAATCCTCCCTCCAGAAACAAGACCTCCACGCTGCCATCCGGCAGATGCATGCGCATCTCTCCCGCCTGCAAGATGGTCAGCAGGGGGGCGTGATGGGCGAGGATGCCCAGTTCTCCGAGTTCCCCTGGCAAGGCCAGAAAAACACATTGCCCAGAAAAAACCAGCCCATGGACATCGGCCACCTGCAGCGGAAAAGCGTTTCTGGTATCGGTCATGGTTACCATTTTTTGCTGGGAAAGATGCAAACAGCGTGTCAAGTGTAAACCATCAGGAAAAGGCTAGCCACTTGGAGGCCCTCTGCTGCCCCTTGGCGGAAATGTGAATAAAAGTCTCTCCGGCTTTACTCCGCGTAGCGGATGCTTCAATCTTGCAGCCTGCGCAGGTTGCAAGAGACTTTGTGGGTGGTGAGGTGAGCGTCGGCAATCCGTTTTATTTCTTGGTGCCCGAGGGCAAGCCGCATTGGAGCGACAGCCTTCTGCCGTGGGTAGTGCCCGCCACGCTGCTGATTGCGCTGCTGCTCTTTCTGTTGCTCTATCAACATCCGCCCAAACCCCTCGCGCTGCAGGGCAAGCAAGAGCAGTATAAGACCTTTCAGATCATGCCCGAACCGACCCGGCCGGTCGCTCCCAGCCGGCCAGCCAGAGCCCAGCCTGCCCTGCCGGTACCGCACGTGCAACCGCGCCCCCGGCCCACGCCACGGCCACAGGTCCAACCCCAACCACGGCCGCAGGTCCATCCGCTGCCGCGCTCCAGCACCCAGGCCCCTCCCGTAGAGCAGCCAGCGCCGAGCCAACCGGCCGCTGCACCGAGCACAGTATCCCCAGGCAAGGCCGTCCCGCACATCAGTCTGGGACGTCTGGAAGAACAGATGGACAACGCCGCACGCAGTGCGACCGCAGCCCCTGCCCTGCCCAAATTCCACAATCCGGAAAGCCCCGCCGCCGAGTTTTACATTGCCGGCTGGATTCAGAAGTTGGAGCGGATCGGCGACCTGAACTACCCTGGTCAGATGGTGGGTAACCTGAAGGTCAAAGTGGTACTCAACCCCGAGGGAGGCTTGCAGCGCATCATCATGGTCCAGTCTTCCGGCAATTCCAAGCTCGACGCCGCGGCCGAGCAGATCATTCGCCTGTCCTTCCCCTATACCGCGTTTTCCGAGCAGCTCAAAAAGCAGACGCGGCGCATCGAGATCCCACTGAACATGCATTTCCTTGGCGTGCGCCAGGTAAATGTCTGGTAACGAGGAGAGTCCGTGAAAAAACCCAAGCGATCCACCCTGCTGATGTTTTTGTTTTTAGTACTCTGGGCTGTGGCGATGGTAGCTCTGGTCGTCATCGGCTTCACCAATATCCAGCCCGCCGGCATCGGCAAGAGCGGGGCAGCACCGCAAGCCAGCGAGGCTGCCCCGTCCCACGGCGCGTCTTAGTGCTGCGCGCCACCTTCCTGCGCGGCGATCTCCGCCCGCACCTGCTCCATATCGAGGGCCTTGGCCTGCTCGATGACCTGATCGAGGGCACTGGCCGGTAAGGAGCCCGCCTGCGAAAAAATGCCGATCTGCTGTCGGAAGATGGTCAGGGTCGGAATGGAACGGATCTGAAAGGCACCCGCCAATTCCTGTTCTTCATCGGTATTCACCTTGCCAAAGACGACATCGGGATACTTCTCGGCAGCGGCCTCAAAGATGGGCGCGAAAGCCCGGCACGGGGCACACCAGGGCGCCCAGAAGTCCACCAGCACCAGTTCGTTGCCGGTAATGATCTGTTCGAAGTTATCCTGCGTCAGTTCTACCACGGCCATACGGCCTCCTTGTCTAGCGAGTGTAGGTTGACCTTAAGTCCCGCTCCCCGTAAGGTCAAGGAAAATCCGGATAACCGAGGACGAATGAGCGAGTTCGCCACGTCGCTGCCGATTCTCCGCGTGAGCGACCTCAACAGTGCCGTGCGGGAGATTATCGAGGGAAACTTTCCACCGCTGCGGGTGGAGGGAGAGATCTCCAATTTTGCCTGCCCCAGTTCCGGGCACTGGTACTTTTCGCTCAAGGATGCCCAGGCGCAGGTGCGTTGCGCCATGTTTCGCAATCGCAACGGGCTACAATCCTGGCGCCCGCGCGACGGGCAGCAGGTGCAGGTCCTCGCCCAGCCCACCCTGTATGAGGGACGCGGCGAATTCCAGCTCATCGTCGAACAGATGGAAGAACTGGGCGCCGGCAACCTGGCCGCGGAATTTCAGCGCATCAAAGATAAGCTCGCCGCCGAGGGGCTCTTTGCCAACGAGCACAAACGGCCACTGCCGCAACATCCGCGCCGGGTGGCGGTGATCAGCTCGGCGACGGGGGCCGCCTGGCACGACATCCGCGTCACCCTGGCCAAGCGCTGGCCTCTGCTGGAGCTGTTACTCTACCCCGTTCAGGTGCAGGGGGAAGCAGCAGTGGCGCAGATCGTTGCCGCGCTGCAAAACGCCAATCGGCGCGCTCAGGAAGACCTCATCATTCTGGCCCGTGGTGGTGGCAGCGCCGAAGACCTGTGGTGCTTCAATGACGAACGCATCGCCCGTGCCATTCATGCCAGCGTCCTGCCAGTGGTGACCGGCATCGGGCACGAAATCGACTTTACCATTGCCGACTTCGTGGCCGATTGGCGCGCCGCCACACCCACCGCTGCCGCCGAACAGATCAGTCCGGATCGGGAGGAATGGGCACAGCGGCTTCGTCACCAGCGGCAACGGCTGCAGCGCAGCATGGAACGCCACTTGCGCGACGCTATCCTCGGCCTCGACTATCTCCGCGCCCGCCTGCGCAATCCCCTCACGGCGCTGCAGCAGCAGGAGCGCGAGGTCGCGCAGCTGCACAGCCGCCTGCGCCGGGAGATGCGAGCGCAGCTGATGCGATCAGAACAACGCCAGACCGCTCTCCAGGCCCGCCTGCGCCGTATCGATCCCCGCCAAACTATCGACCGCCATCTGGACCATATCGCGCGGTTGCGCGATCGTCTGCGTCTGAACATCCAGTACCAGCTGCAACAGCGGGAGCAAGAACTGGACCGGCGTCGTTTGCGGTTGCTGGCCCTGAATCCGGCCGCCGTTTTGGAGCGCGGTTATGCCATTGTGCGCGACAACCAGGGTACCGTTCTGCGCAGCAGCACGGATGTGGCCGTGGGTGCGCGCATCGATGTGCAGCTCTGGCGCGGGCACCTGCACAGCCAGGTACTGGAGCGGGAGGAATAGCGTGGCCTCGACCCTGCAGCCACATTCCGTGCCACCGGGCTGGTTCCGGCGCTGGGTCCGGGAGTCCTGGGCGTTACAAAGGGAGGCGCCCGTCGCTTTCATTTTTCTTTCGGGCTTGTTGATGCTGATCAACCTCAGTCACCAGCCACTGATCCTGACGATTCCCTTTGCCGGTCTGGAAACCGCCCTCATTTTCGCCACCGCCATGACCGTGGAACTGGGAGGCTGGGAAATCCGTGACCTGCTGCTTGCCTTTCGCGATCTGCCCTGGCTGCCCCTGCTTCGTCTGGGGCTGGTCCTCGCGCTGCTGGTCTTTGTCATTTTGTTAGTACTTTGGTCGCTACAACATTACCTGCAGGGGATTCTGGCTGATGACCATATTTCTTCGGCAGCCACGCTGAAAACCTTGCACACGAGCGGCTGGGCAAGGCTACCCTTGTGGCTGAAGAATCTCCTCAGCAACAGCCTGGGGAATGCGCAAACCCTGCTCGGCAATGTATTTTTGATGCTTTCAGTGGGTGCCGTCGTACTGGGGCTGGTACGGCAGGGCTATCTCGCCCTTCTCGCCGGCTTTCTGGCGGTATTGCGCAATGTACGGATCTGGCTGGTATTTCTGCTCGCCAGTCTGCTTTTGCAAGCAGGAATCAGCTATCTCGCCCATATTCTCCAGCAGGCCGCGGCGGCGGCCCTTGTCGCTGCCTTATCGGTCATGCTTCTGCTCTGGGTAGGACTCTTTGGCTGGTGTTTTGCCAAGGAAAGCTTTGGCTTGCCCAAACAGCGGCAGGCCCAGCGTCGGCGTGTTCCCAAGGCGCACGCCATCCCCAGCGTGCAGAACTAATTGCCACGCACGCAAGTTGCGTCAAGCGACTGGCCCCAGAATCCCCTGAAAAAAATCCGTCAGCTCATTTATGGCCTGCGGATTGGCGAATTGAAAGGCAAATCCGAGCAAGACAAACTCGGCAGCGCCGGCGACGCTCTTCTCCTCTGCGGGAGGATCGAGAGGGACCCGCCGCCGCAGCTCCGCCTGCCCTTTCCATTGCCGGGAGTCATTGCGACGTAGGACGATCTGGCCGCGATCACCCTCCTCACCAATACTGGTCTCTGGGGCTTGTTCACTCGATACATAAATACTCGCTAATAACCCGCCAAGGCCGATATCGACGACATCGCCGGAGACTAGTTCCTTCCCCTGCAGGTCATACCAGGTCGCGAGGACGGGACTGCTGACGGTATAGCGCAGATTCTTGCGCCCCTGACGGATCTGAATGCTGCTTGGGTAGGGGAAAAGCCAAACACCCGGTTCCTCTTCTTTGCCTTCCTGCAGGAGAAAATGGACTGAGCGTCGGGGCTCATAGTGGGCGACAAGGACCTTAGCATGCGCGCTACAGAAATTTTCGCAGGCAATAGTTACGCCCCGCGAAGAGAGTCGTACCACCCGACCAATCCCATGCATTCCTCGACGCAAGTCGCTGAGGGCAATCGCGCCACCACTCTCACGCAAATACAGCAGATATTCGACTATTGCATCATCGACCAGAACACCTCCCTGAGAATCAGGCTCACCTGTCATCGATCTTCTCCCTTGCGCTGGCTCCATCATGCGGATTTCTTCCTGACCACTGCCGATGATTTATCGGGACAGTATCACAGGAAACAAAATCGGAGAATGGAGAATCAGGAACGAGCCACGTCGACACTGCGCAGCGCATCGTTTGCCGAGGAAGGCGCACTCACATTCATCACCGCCTGCTGGTTTTTGATGATGCGATCGGCCGCTGTGTTGCTCAGCACCACGATGGTCACGCGACGATTGAGCGGGGAGTCGGGATTCTGACGGTCAAACAGCACCGCCGACCCCATCCCCATCACCCGCAGAATTTTGGCCTCCGCCAGACCATGCTGTACCATGACTTGCCGTACCGCGTTGGCCCGCCCTGCGGATAAATTGAAATTGCTGTACCCTTTGCCACCATTGAGATACTGCAAGGCATCCGTATGCCCGGTGATGCTGATCCGGTTCGGAAGGGTGTTGAGGGTGGGCGCGATGGCCTCAAAAATCGCACGCGCATAGGGCTCCAGATCGGTACTGCCATTGGGGAACATGGGTCTTTTGGCGCTATCCACCACCTGAATGCGTAAGCCCTCGGGCGTGATATTGATCAGCAGTTGTTTACGAAACGCGGCCAAGGCTGGATTCTCGCGGATCTGTGCCTCCAGTTCCTGTTGCAGGCGCGCCAGATTATGCCGATCGATCTCCTGCGCCTCGGCCCCCGGCGGCTGTGGACTGGGTAACACCTGCTGTTTCTCACCACGCTGCACCTGACCAACCGTCTTGTTCAGATTACTGCCGCCGCCATTCAGTATGGAATTGGACGACCCGGTCCCCGGCCCGCCCATGAGCGAGACACGCTCCGGGTTCTTGAACCAGTTGGCAATCCCTTGCAGCGTCGCCTTGGTGGTGGACCCCAGCAACCACATCAACAGGAAGAATGCCATGAGGGCGGTGATAAAGTCCGCGTAGGCAATTTTCCACGCCCCACCGTGGCTGCCTCCTCCCTTTTTGATCCGCTTGATGACAATCGGCTGGTCTTTTTTTCCCTCTGCCATCGCTTACTTGCCCTTCATTTCGCGCAGATGCGCATCGAGCTCCTGAAAGCTTGGACGCTCGGTGGAATACAGGACTTTCCGCCCAAACTCCACGGCGACCTGCGGCGGATAGGCATTCATGGTCGCCAGCAACGAGACCTTGATGGTCTCCAGCATTTTGCTGCTTTCTGCCGCGCGGTCTTCCATGCGCGCCGCAATTGGCGATACCACGGCATAGCCCAGCAGAATGCCGAGAAAGGTGCCTACCAAGGCGGCGGCAATCAGTTCCCCCAGCACTGCAGGCGGTTTATCCACCGAGCTCATCACATTGACCACCCCCATCACCGCCGCCACGATACCGAAGGCCGGCATGCCGTCCGCTGTCCGGGTCAGGGCATGGATAGGGACTTCCAGTTCCCGATGGTGGGTATCGATCTCCACGTCCATGAGATTTTCCATCTCGAAGGCGCCAAGGGTGCCACCCACCATCAACCGCAGATAGTCGGTAAGGAATTCCAGCACATGATGATCTGCCAGAATCGTTGGATATTTCTTGAATAACTCGCTGTTCTGCGGATCATCGACATCTGCCTCGATGGACATCAGTCCGCCTTGGCGAATGCGCCCGAAGATTTCGTTGAGGAGGCTCAGCAATTCCATGTAGGCAGCGCGAGTGTATTTGCTACCTTTGAGTGCCATCGGCAACATCTTGAGAACTGCCTTGAAACTTCTGGGAAAAGTGGAGGCAAAAAAGGCACCAAACGCGCCGCCAATGATCATCAGTGCCTCAAACGGCTGGATGAGCGCTGCGAGTTTGCCGCCTTCGGCCATGAAGCCGCCAAAGATGGCGCCGAGCGCAATCACATACCCAATGATGAGAAACATGCTTCTCCCCGCCTATTGGACGACAAAACTACTGAAATAGGCGGCCACGATGGGTGGATTCTTACTGTTTACCGGAGCAGACAACGCACCACCATCGGTTTCCAGAATCTGGTTGACATCGGCTTTGATCTTGTCCAGTAGTTGACCTCTAACCGCAGGATCGCTGACCTTGTCCGCCTGTTGTGCGGCAAGCAGTTGTAATACTTGATTCCTGATCTCTGGCCGATAGATCTGAATTTTTTTCTCCAGATCGGCGTCATAGGTCTTGAGCTCGACTTTTACCTGGATATAGTGTGTGCCTCCATCCCTACTTTGCAGATTGGTTACCAGCTCACCCAGGTCGATGAACTTGGTTTGCTGAGCACGCTGCTCCTGCAATTGCGCCTTGCTTGGCGCCGCAGTCGAGCGCAGCAGAAACCACCAGGCGCCGCCAGCGGCAACCAGCAGCAACAGGACGGCAATGACCGCCAGCAACATGATCTTTCCCTTGCCCGATTTTTCTTTTCCTGCCATCTTCCGTGTCGATCCCTGTCGTAAAAAGCCCCAACCATTCCCTTCCGCTAACCCAGCAATAGCGTTTCCGCGTCCTGCCCGCGCACAGCCATGCCCTCTCCCCACCATACCCGAGAGAGTGCCAGAAGAATTGCCGGGCACTGCTCCAACGCAGAGGTATCCGCAAAAATACGGGTATGGGCAAAACGCAATAACAGCAATCTACATAGTCGATCGGCAAGATTTTGCCGCTCTCTGGTCCAGTTTTCCGGTAATTGCAGTAGCTGATGCTGCACGATCCGCTCGGCATGGGCGAGCTCGGGCCAGGGCTCCAGGGCCACCGTATAGCCAGCACGCGTGCGCACCCGTCGCAAAGTCTGCTCAACGCCAAAGATGAATAGCGGTAAAGCATCATTATTTCTGCTGCCGGCTTCGCCGGCACCCTCAGACCTCTCACCTGCTTGCAAGTGGTTCAGCACGCCTCACCTCGCAGAAGTCAGCTATTGAGGTGAATAGCGACACACTTGGAGAATTTCTTGAATTCCTTCCTGACAAAGGTGGCACGACTTGTGCTTTTTGACCCATACCAACGGTGAAGGGAAATCTCATGGAAAAGCGCTCTTGGCAAAAACCGAAGTCCCCGCAGCTACGCGATGAGGATCAGGACATTGTTCTTGCCGCATTGGATCGGCTCATCAACGCCTGGAATGTCTATTGGTCTGCGTGGCTCGACCAAGCAGACACGCGGGAGGGGGAGCAGAAGCTCTTACAGGCTTTGCATGATCCAGAGCCAATCCTCCGGGAGGAAGATCGGAGAACATGGTCCTCGCTCGAACAGGCATGTCATGCCCTGTTACATGAGCTACGCGCCGATGCATCGTCAAAAAACCGACTGGACTTCTGCGACTGGACACTCCTGCAAAGGGTGACTCGCTTTCAAAACGACTGCTGGAATGCATTGCTCCAACGTCAGCGAGCGCAAAGTGAAGCGGATGCGCTGACTGGCCTGCCCAACCGCCGCCGACTGGCGCAGGATCTCCTGCGCCAGCAGGCGATGGTGCAGCGGGGTGCAGCCGTCTGCGTCGCGATCGTCGATCTCGACCATTTCAAGGCCTTCAACGACCAGTATGGTCACCTCGCCGGGGACCAGGCCTTGAGAGTATTGGCCGATTTTCTGCGTAGCTCCCTGCGCCCGTACGACGGCGTGTACCGCTTTGGCGGCGAGGAATTCATCCTGATTCTGCCTGGGATGACAGAATCCTGCGCGCTGCGGACGGCCAATCGACTCTGCGAACGCCTGCTTGCAAGTCGCCAATATTTTGACGATGGCAGCTCCTTTCGATTGAGTATCTCTATTGGCATTGCCGCCCTGACGGCAGATAGCTCCTACGAAACTGCCCTTGCTGCTGCCGACGCAGCACTCTACGCGGCCAAAGCAGAGGGACGTGGCAGGGCAAGATTAGGCTTTGCAAGGGCTTCCGAAAAGCAGCAACCCGCCGTATCATCGCGCTGATTCTCTCTGCTGCGCGGCTGGTAACTCATGACCGAACTCGATCCGAAAGAGGTTGGCCTTTCCGTCCTGAAGACCCTGCTGCAAGAAAATCTGTCCGCCGATCCCGACAACTATCGCCTCGTTTACCACAAATTATTTGGCACTGAAGAAGGCTTCACGCCCAAGAGTGCATTACCGGCTGATTGGCGGGAAACCCTTGGCAATTTTCTTCAGGAGTGGGATCGTAGCCAGGCTGGGCTTGCCCATATACAGAAGCTCCAGCAGCGCCAAGCGCTTCTGGCAAAAGCGCGGGACAGCGCAGAAATCTTCGCGGCCATGGCGAAACTCGTCGCGCGCTGGCGAGCTCTGCCGATGCGCGGCAGCGCCTGCGACGAGGAAAGCGGTGACAGCTCCGTTACCATACCGCAGATCTGGTTTCGTGGACTGCGTTCCGGCTTTGCCATTCCGTTGGAAAATGACGATCAAGGGCAGGCCATCATCGAGGCGATCGACAGGCTTGTAGGCGATACAGCCACGCCTGCTGAAGACCTTGTCCAATTGCTGCGAAACCTTTGGCATCTTCTGGAAGAGAAGGAGAGAGAAAAAGAACAAATTCAGGATATCTATCGCCGCGCTTTGCGCTTGCTATTTTCCTCCAGCGCCGAACTGTTTACCAAAACTCCCTGGTTTGGCGAACAACTCAAAAGCCTGGGCAAGGCATTCGACGCGCCCCCCGAAAGCGCCCTCCGCGCCCAGGAACTGCTTTCCGGCTTGAGCGAACTGCTCTACCGGCAGGAACAGCGCCAGGTACTCGTGAACGACGTGGATAAGACCCTGGAAGAGCTGTTGCAACTCGTTTTTCAGTATATCGAAAACCTGAGTGAAGGAAGCAGTGAAACCTATGCGGAATTTGTGCGCCTGAGCTCGGAGATAGAGCAGAGTGAAGATCCAACGCAAATTCGCCAGCTGGTGGGCCGCCTGGTCGAGCGCAGCCGCAGTTTACAGGACATGCTGCGCGAATCCCGTACTGCGCTGCGCGAGGCGCGTGCACAGTTGGAGACTGCCCGTAGCCGGGTGCAGGACATGGAGGAAGAGATCTCCCAACTCAATCTCCTGGTGCATGAAGACCCCCTGACCCACTTGCTCAATCGTCGCGGACTACATCTGGCCTTCGAGCGGGAATCAGCGCGATTGGCACGGCAGAATGGCGTCCTGAGCATTGCCCTGCTGGACCTCGATCATTTCAAAAAGATCAACGATCACTATGGTCACGAAACCGGCGACGAAGTTCTGCGCCATTTTTCCCGACTCCTGCGCCAGAGCCTGCGTGCTGAAGATGCCATTGCGCGCTATGGAGGAGAGGAATTTGTCATTCTCATGCCCGGTGCCGATCCCGATACCGCCATACAGATTTTGCGGCGTCTACAAACTTCCCTACAGGCGCAGCCACTACTGACCGGCAAACAGCAGGGAATCGTAGTAAGTTTCAGCGCCGGGGTAGTGGGGTGGAGCCCCGCTACCAGCCTGGAAACGGCCCTTGCTGACGCCGATGAGGCCCTGTATCGGGCAAAAGGAGATGGACGCCAGCGGATTTATCGCAGCCTAGGCCAGTCTGCGCCCAGTTCTCTACAGCCGGATCGTACAAAGTCTACTTGACGCCACCCTCCCCGCGCCCTACAAATAATGGGACAGGCGCATCCGAGGAACAGAAAATGAACAAGAAGGCAGAGAAGTCCCAGCAATACAAGGAAGAACTACGGCTGCTGCAAATCGAACTCGTCAAGCTGCAACGGCATATCATCCAGCGTGGCGACAAGATCCTGATCCTTCTCGAAGGACGCGATGGCGCAGGCAAGGACGGCAGCATAAAGCGCATCACCGAACACCTGAGCCCACGGGAAACCCGCGTCGTCGCCTTACCCAAACCGTCGGACCGCGAGCAGACGGAATGGTATTTTCAACGCTACATCGCACACCTGCCGGCGGCAGCGGAATTCGTGCTCTTCAATCGCAGTTGGTACAACCGCGCTGGCGTCGAACGGGTCATGGGGTTTTGTACGGAAAAGCAGCTGGAAGAATTTTTTCAGGAAGTTGGGGTATTGGAGGGCATGCTGATGCGCTCCGGCATCCACCTGCGCAAGTTTTATCTGGACATCACCCGCAAAGAACAGAAGGCCCGCTTGGCAGCCCGGGAAGACGATCCACTGAAACAATGGAAAACCAGCCCCATCGATCAACAGGCGGTCAAACATTGGAAGGACTATTCCAAGGCGCGCAACGAGATGTTTGCGCGTAGCCACAGCACCCTCTGCCCCTGGACCATCGTCCGCGCCGACGATAAGAAAGTGGCGCGCCTACAGATCATAAAGGAAATCCTGTTGCGTCTGGATTACGACGGCAAGGATGTGGATCTGGTCAGTCCGGATCGCAATGTCATTTTCGACTACGACCCGAGCTATCTGGAAAACGGCAGCATCGCCCCATAGCCTGGGGCAAAACACTGCCTTGGTCGGCATCAAACGCGCCGACGACGGCGCCCCGCTCCTTCCTCGCCCTCGGCCAGCACACGCTCGAACTCGATCTTGCGCTCGTCCAGATTCACCTGCACTAGGCGCACGCGCAATTCCTCCCCCAGCTGAAAGACTTCCCCGCTGCGCTCGCCGACGATGCGATAGTGTTTGGCATCGAAATGGTAGTAGTCGGCACCCAGGGTGCTGATGTGTACCAGCCCCTCCACGTAGGCCTCGCGCAACGCAACAAAGAGACCAAAGCCCGTCACGCCGGTGATGATGGCGGAATATTCATTGCCAACTTTATCGAGCATGAATTCGCATTTGAGCCATTGCACGGCCTCGCGGGAGGCCTCGTCGGCACGGCGCTCGGTCATCGAGCAGTGCTGTCCCAGCTCTTTCAGCTCCACCAGCGCAGGTGTTCGGACCGGGCGTCCAGCCGCTGCGGCATCCAGCATTTCCTGAATGCCGCGGTGGATCAGCAGGTCGGGATAGCGGCGAATGGGCGAGGTAAAGTGCGTGTAAGCGGGATAGGCCAGGCCAAAATGCAGACTGGTATCCACGGTATAAAAGGCCTGCGACAGACTGCGCAGGATGATGGTCTGGATCAGGGTGGCGTCGGCGCGCTCGCGGGTGGCCTCGATGATCTGCGCCAGATCCGCACTGCGTGGACGCGCTGGCAGGCGTACCGGGACGCCCAACTCGCCAAGAAAACGGCGCAGATCTTCGATCTTGTCGGCATTCGGTTCTGGATGTACCCGATACAGCATGGGAAATTGATGAATGCGGAAATACTGCGCCGCACAGACGTTGGCGGCCAGCATACACTCTTCGATCATGCGATGCGCGATGTTACGCTGTAACGGCACGATGGCCTCGATCCGCCCCTGCTCATTGTAGAGAATCCGGCTCTCCTGACTGTCGAACTCGATGGTGCCACGTTCTTCCCGTGCCTTTGCCAACGCGGAATAGAGCGCGTGCAAGGTCTGCAGATGGGGAAGCAAGGCGGCATCTGCCCCTTCGGCGGGCGTCTCGCCAGCCAGGAGCTGCGCCACTTCATCGTAGGTAAAGCGCCGCTGGGAACGCATCACCGCACGCGCAAAGCGAAAACGCTGCACCTCCCCATTGTCGGCGATTTCCATCTCACAGAGCATGCACAGGCGATCTACCTGCGGATTCAGGGAGCACAGGCCATTGGAAAGCACCTCGGGGAGCATGGGAATGACGCGGCGCGGGAAATAGACCGAATTGCCCCGCCGTCGCGCCTCCTGGTCGAGAGCTGACCCCAGTTGTACGTAACTCGCCACATCGGCGATGGCCACAAAGAGGCGGAATCCGCTCTCCCCCATCCGCTGCGCGTACACAGCGTCGTCAAAATCTTTGGCGTCGGCCCCATCGATCGTCACCAGCGGCAGGTCGCGCAAGTCGTAGCGCCCCAGCTTCATTTCTTCCGGGACCTCCGGCGCGATGGTGGCGGCCTCCTGCTCGACTGCCTCCGGCCACTGGAACGGTAGACCGTAGCTGCGCACGGCGATCTCGACCTCCATACCCGGGGCCATGTGTTCACCAAGTATCTCAACGATGCGTCCCTCGGGGAGATTGCGCCCGTCGGGATAGGTTTCAATCTGCAGCACAACAATCTGGCCGTGTACCGGCGCCAGCTCTCCCGCGCCGGTTACCACGAATTCCTGGCTGAGCCGACGGTCTTCCGGCAGCACGTAACGGCTTTCTCCCTCCGCATGGTAGCGTCCCACCACCTGGGTCAGGGCATGTTCGAGTACGCGCACGACGGAACCCTCGAGGCGCCCGCGCCGATCCTCACCAATTACCCGACCGAAAATAAGGTCGCCATGGAACACCTTGCGCATCTCCCGGGGGGAGAGAAACAGGTCCTTGCCACCATCGTCGCGCGAGAGAAAACCGAAGCCATCGGGGTGGGCGATCACGGACCCGCGGATCAGCTCCATCGCTTCTGCGAGCCCATAGGCTCCACGCCGGTTGCGCAGTAACTGGCCATCACGCTCCATGGCGCGCAGGCGCCGCCGTAGCGCCTCCTGATCCTCCTCCGCAACCTCCAGGTCTTCGATGAGATCTTCCAATCGGGCGGGATGCCCCAATCCCTCCAGGTAACTCAGAATAAACTCGCGACTGACGATGGGGCGCTCATATTTTTCTTTTTCCCGCTCGTACATGGGATCCCGATCTGGCAGGGACAGGCTGGGCGACTCTTGCTCCGGCATTGACAAAAACTCCTTGTTGGTAGATGATGCGCGCTATTGCCGAGGTGGCGGAATTGGTAGACGCGCTAGGTTCAGGTCCTAGTGAGCGAAAGCTTGTGCTGGTTCGAATCCAGTCCTCGGTACCACTCTCCTAGAATTTTTTTGGTCATTTCATTCAATGTTTGCAAGCTGACTTGCCTTACTATCCCTGAAGGCGAGTCTTTTGTCCATGCGTCTGCAGGTTGCAGTCCGGGCAATCACCTACGAAGAAACCATCGATGAATCCGGAAATTTTAGTACTTTTTACGGTAGGAACCAGCGCCTCTGGCAAATCAACCTGGGCACAGGATCTTGGCAAGCGCTTTCCCCACCTGCAAATCGCAATCCTCGAACGCGATCAACTGCGCCGCGCGCAATACGACAAAAATCATGACACGGCGTTCTCCTGGACTGGCTGGGATGTTGGGCAAGAAAGCGAAATTCAGAAGCAATGGGTAGAGCAAGTGCGCCGTCTGCTGGATGCAGATGTGCTGGTTCTGGCCGATACCCACATCGATCCCGAGCAGTTGGCGCGCGAGGCGACCCTCCTGTGCGAGATGGGAGTGCGCGAAATGGCATTGCAATATTTTCCCGCTCAGCCTTTGGTCGAACTGATTCGCAAAGACCAGGGCCGCTCTTATCCGGTGGGGGCTGCAGTCTTGCGCGAGCAGATCCAGCGGCTTCAGCCCCAAGATGCCTACTGGCAGGCGTTGGAGGCTGCAGAAGCCAGCTGTGCTAAGCTGAAGGAATAAATCATCGCCAGCGGAGGAGTCCCAGCATGAACCTCAGACCGCCAGATCTCTCCACAATCGTCGAGGCAGAGCAGAAACGCCTGGGAAAATTTGCCCGCCCAGTCGCCGTCCTTCTTATCGTGGTGGGCATCATTGGCCTCATCAGCCCGGTATTTCTCTCCACCCTTACCGTTGGAATTGTCGCCGCCATCTTGATTCTCGGCGGAGCTTTCTGGTCCGTGCACCTCTACGGCGATAGTCAACGGCATTTCTCCGACTGGCTACGGCCCCTGCTCTTGCTTATCACCGGTCTCATCATCGTCTGGGAACCGGCCGCCGGGATTGCCAGCCTCGGCCTGCTGTTCATTCTCTATTTTCTGTTGGATGCCTACCGGAATTTTACCGCTCATCAACGCTCCGGGGGACTGGGCCGCCCTTGGTTCATCTTCAGTGGCATCGTCGATGTCTTGATCGCCCTGTTGTTTCTCCTCACCTGGCCCCGGGGCTCCATAGTTTTGGTGGGCATTTTTGTGGGCATCAACCTGATCTTCGATGGCATTGCCTTGCTGCTGCTCAGTCGGCTCCTGAAAGGAAACGGCAGATAAACACGGTGCTCCTATCTGGAGCGAGCGGAATGATCCTGCTCCAAACGATACACCCACGCCAATAATTCGGCCACCGCTTGGTATAATTTTGGTGGAATTTGTTGATCCAGATCCAATTGCATCAATAAGCTGACTAACTCCTGCGAGTGGTGCACATAGATCCCTGCGGATTCTGCGGCGGCGATGATCTGCTCGGCAATCAGTCCTTGCCCCTTGGCCACCAGGGTCGGCGCCGCATCACCGGCCTGATAGCGGAGCGCCGCGGCAGCTTTTTTGTGCTTCGGATCGACCGTTTCAGCCATTTTCCGCTTCGAGGCGGATATTTGCCTGCAATCCCAGCAGTTCCAGCGCCGAGCGCAATTCTTCGAGTTTGGCGTGTAGACTCTTCAGAATCTGTGATGACACTTGCATCCGTAAGCTCAGATTGTCACCACGCAGGCGCATGCGTGCGTCGAGGTGCCCCAAGGAGGGAAGATCCATTTCCAGTCGGCTCTCCCAAGAGCTCAGCTCTTCCACGGCAAGCACTTTGCCATCCTGGGCATCCTCGTGGCGACGGCTTACCTTCCAGGTAGCGTTTTGCCCGGGCCACACCGCCACGTTCCAGAGCAATTGCTGCTGCATCAGTACCTGCCCCTGCTGCTGCAGCACGGGATGCAGCGCCGCTGGCACGGTAAAGGCAGAAGAACCCTGGGCCGCCACTTGTGCGTAGACCCCCAGCGCCTGTTGCGCCTGCGCCAAACGAAACGGAGCAGGACTGAGCGAGGACAAGGCTTCCGCCCCACCGTTCGCCATGTCGCTATGAAGCAATGGGCTCAATTTTCCCTGCGGCTCCTGGAGCAAGCGTTGCGAAGGATAATTTCCCTGCGCCCAGGCCTGTAGATGACTTTCATAAAACATCCCGCTGCTTTCCACGCCGCTCTGCAGAGAAGCGGCGAGAGATGAAGCCAGAATTTGTCCGCCAGAATTGGCGCCAACCAAGGCGAGGGTTGCTGGAGCGGATGCAGGCGCCGCCGCGAACAGTGTTCGGAGAAGAGGCGACAGACTGGTTGCTGCGGAGGAAGATGTACCCTGGGGCTGCAGCAGGAGAAACTTGGCTTCCTCCTCTCCACCCAGGTACAGCAGGGAGAGCTGCCGCAGAGCCGTTGGCCAGCGTTGCGGGAGCTGCATCAGAAAATCCTGGCCACGAATGCGGACCAGACTCAGCTGACCGGATTGACCAATGATTTGTCCGGTCAACAGGGTACCGGCTGAAGTATGCGCCGAAAAGCCTCGATCCGCGCTACCGCCGTCCGGCAGGGCGCGGCCCTGCACGGGACGCAGGGCATCTAGAACTCGGGGCAGATCAGCGGACATTGGCACCCCTCATGGCCACCAGCTCAACCCCGCCACCAGCGACGCAGCTTTCGCCGCAGACTCGCCGGTTGCTCAGCGGTTACGCTGGTTCTCCCACTGCCGAGACCAATGCCCAGGCCCTTGAGAATTTCGCGATCGCGGCTTTGGACATATTGCGCGATGCCTTCCCGGATCGTGGCGGACATGTCTTGAAACTCCAGACCAAGCACCAGGGCATCGCCACGCTGACTGTGCAGATCAGTAAAGCGGGCGATCGCCGACAGCGAGAGTTCATTGCCGCCGCGCAGCTGAAAGCGGACGTCAGGAAAGTGCTCTCCTGCCTGAACGGGAAAATCTCGCGGCGCCGGCCGGAACAGGGCACGCATACCGCCCACACTGATGTCCTGCATTGTGCCCAGCAACGTTTCGGCTCCTTGACGGGAGATCATTACCTGATCGGGATCGCCGACTGCCGGCGGCACCCGATAGAGCTGCCGCCTCTGCATCTGATAGAGGGCCTCGGGAAAATCCAGGATCAGCTCCTCCGGGCCTCGTTCGCGCAGATTCGAACGAAAGCCGGTGATCACGCCATCAATACGCGCCAGCAGTACTACCGAGGTCCCCGGCTGGATTTGCGCCGGCAGGTCGAGAGGTAGATCCAATACCAAGCTGCCAGAATCGGCATTAGGAAGCAGCATGGAGGTGTAACTGCGATCACGCTCCGCAAAGAATAGGGTACAGAAAAGGTGCTCACGGATAATGCGCTCGATTATTTGTAGCGCCTTGCTTCCCGCCCCAATCTGGTATTCTTTGCTGAACAGCTCGTGATGCAGATTCTCAAGACTCTCCGACACCCCGCTCTCCTCCCTCTACGGATGAACATCTAATTTCTACAAATTTCCGTGAAGATCATCCAATTGCCTGTCGTAGATTACTTTGATAGATCTTTACCTTTCCCTGATCGCGCAGGGCCCGCAGGTAGGCTCGACTCAGCAGCCGCAGCCGTTGCTCAGCCAGGGACTTCTGAATTTCATCACGCACCGAAGGATTGAGCAAATCGGGACTGGGCAGGACCACCCCGGCAACCGCGTACAAGGTGCTTGCCGATGCATCCTCCAGCGATCCCACAGTGACCTTACCGCTGGCAGGGGCCGCTGCCAGGAATATTTTCTGGAGCAACGGCGATGACAGGCCATGCGCGTCCCGGCGGGAGATTTCGGGATAATGCACGAGCTCTGCGGAATATTCCTTTTGCCAGGAAGCGATACTCTGTTCCTTGCGTGCCGTTGCCAGCAATTGCTTGGCCTCTGCCAGGCGCATCTTGGCCGCTTGCTGCTGGAGCACGGCACTGCGGACTTGCGTTTCCACTGCCTGCAGGCTCCGTGCCTGGGCAGGCTGGTAATGCATCAGGTGCAGTGCCAGCAGATCGCCGTTGGCAAGTCGCAAGGCGCTGCTGTTCTTGCCGGCGCGCACCGCCGCACTGAAGGCCAGCTTGACGGCTGCCGGGTCAGCGAATACCCCGGTACCGGCTTTTCCTTCCTCCAGAAGGCCGCTCGGCTCTGGCGTCAGGTGGTATTGCTTGGCCACCGCTTGGAGATTTGGGCTACTGAACAGCAGGTTTTTGAAGTTGTCGACCTGTGCTTCGAATTGCAGCTCGTCGGCAAAGTCCTTCTTCCCAAGAACGATGTACTGTACCTGAAGTTGCGCGGGCTGCTGGAATTCCGCCTTATGGGCCTGGTAATACTGGTCGATCTCTGCCGCACTTGGGCGCACCTGGGCAATGAATTGCCCATTGTGCAGGGTCAATAAGTAGACATCGCGGTATTCCTGGGACCACTGCCAGACTTGTTGTGCCTCCTGGGGCGAGGCACTGGCGAGGATCTGGGGCAGGGCTTGTAATTGCTCCAGCAGCATCCCCTGGCGTAATTGTGCCTCGAACTGCGCGGGAGTCAGACCATTTTCGTTGAGGAGCTGATCATAACGGGCTCGGGAAAACTTCCCGTTCTCTGAAAAAACTGGCATGGCGACAATCTTGGCGCTCAGGGCGCTGTCGGGTACCTGCAGATGCAGCTTGCTCGCCTGGTGCGCCAGCAGCAGATCGTCGATCATGCTATCGAGAACCTGCTGCGCGAAGGCTGGGGTCTTGGTCACTTTGCTAGCCGTGTCACTGCCAAAAACATGGGCGTACTGCTCTTTCGCCTGTTGCAGACGGTGTTGAAAGATGCTGCTGCTGATCTTTTCGCCGTCCACTTTGGCGACCACCTCGGTGGAATCGCCTTGGTTGAATAGGTAGCCGCTCACGCCCCAAAGGATAAAAGACAAACCAATGACGAGCATCCCGATTTTTGCCACCCAGGATTGGGCCAGACCGCGAAAGACATCAAGCATAGAAAAACCTCAAAGGTGTGGACTATCCGTAAGCACCGAGACATAAAAAAAGGCGACCCCATCGGGGTCGCCTGCGTTGTGGCGGGGTGGACGGGGCTCGAACCCGCGACCTCCGGCGTGACAGGCCGGCATTCTGACCAACTGAACTACCACCCCACAAGGGCTGTGGTGGGCGGTGAGGGGCTCGAACCCCCGACATTCGGCGTGTAAAGCCGACGCTCTACCAACTGAGCTAACCGCCCGACCAGAAGACCTAGTTTACTGCATCCCGAAGCGCTTTTCCAGCCTTGAACTTGGGCGAGCGGCTGGCAGGGATCATGATCTCTGCTCCCGTGGCGGGGTTACGCCCCTTGCGTGCCTCACGCTCAGCAACCATAAAGGAACCAAACCCGACCAAGGTTACCTGGTCACCGGCTTGCAGGGCCTCGGTAACGACTTTGATCGCTGCATCGAGGGTGCGGCTGGCTGCAGCGCGGGATACGTCGGCTTCTTCTGCAATTTTCTCGACCAATTCGGATTTGTTCATATTCCTTGTCTCCTGAGTGTGTACTGTAAGGCTTGACGATTGAGGCCAGAGTTTTATAACAGGACAAAAAAAGCGCTGTCAAGAACAGCTGCAAAAATAAACCGCCCCAGATTTATTTCTGGGGCGGCAATTAGTTTCAGTGCGCCGCGCCACGTTTGCCGGTGCCTTCCTCGACCGGAACTGCGGCCGCCGCCACGGCGCCCTCTTCATTGGCCGGTACCGGTTCAGGCATCCGTTCCAGGGCAATGGCAAAGACCTCGTCTATCCAGCGCACCGGTTTGATGGTCAGGGCATCGCGCACGTTTTTGGGAATATCCTGCAGATCCTTTTCATTCTCTGCCGGGATCAGCACGGTGCTGATGCCACCGCGATGTGCTGCCAGCAGTTTTTCTTTCAATCCACCAATCGGCAGCACTTCGCCACGCAAGGTAATTTCACCGGTCATAGCCACACTGGCGTGCACCGGGATACCGGTCAGCGCCGAAACCAGGGCCGTGACCATACCGATACCGGCACTCGGACCATCCTTGGGGGTGGCACCTTCCGGCACATGAATGTGCACATCCCGGTTCTGATAGAAATCCGGGGCAATACCGAGAATACCGGAACGGGCGCGCACCACGCTCATCGCTGCCTGGATCGACTCCTGCATGACGTCGCCCAGCTTGCCGGTGATCAGCAACTTACCCCGTCCCGGGACCACCACCGCTTCAATGCTGAGCAGTTCGCCACCTACTTCCGTCCAGGCCAGGCCAGTGACTTCGCCGATGCGATTCTCTTTCTCGGCCTTGCCAAAATCGAAGCGCTGAACGCCAAGATACTTGTCGAGATTGCGCTCACTGATCTGTATCTTGCGGCGTTTTTTGTCGAGGAGCAGCTCCTTGACCACTTTGCGGCAAAGGCGCGCCAGTTCCCGTTCGAGATTCCGCACCCCAGCTTCGCGGGTGTAATGACGGATGATATCCCGAATCACGGCCGTCGAGATCTGGATTTCGTCCTTCTGCAAACCGGCCTTCTCAATCTGCTTGGGCAGCAGGTACTGATTGGCAATGTGGATTTTCTCGTCTTCGGTATACCCCGAGATGCGAATCACCTCCATACGATCCATCAGCGGTGCCGGGATATTGAGGGTATTGGCAGTGGTGACGAACATGACCTCGGACAGATTGAAATCCACCTCCAGGTAATGATCGTTGAAGGTGTTGTTCTGCTCCGGATCGAGGACTTCGAGCAGGGCCGAGGCCGGATCGCCGCGAAAATCCATGGCCATCTTGTCGACTTCGTCGAGCAACATCAGCGGGTTGCGGGTACCCACCTTGGACAGGCTCTGCACGATCTTGCCAGGCAAGGCGCCGATGTAGGTGCGGCGATGCCCGCGGATTTCCGCTTCATCGCGAACGCCGCCGAGGGACATGCGCACGAACTTGCGCCCCGTCGCTTGCGCGATGGAACGGCCCAGACTGGTCTTACCCACCCCTGGCGGGCCCACCAGACAGAGGATCGGGCCATGGCTGTTGCCGACCCGCTGCTGCACTGCGAGATATTCCAGGATCCGCTCTTTCACGTCTTCCAGGCCGTAGTGATCGGCATCCAGAATCTCCTTGGCATGGGTCAGGTCCTGGGTGATCTTGCTGCGCTTCTTCCACGGCACGGCAACGAGCCAGTCGATGTAGTTGCGCACCACGGTGGCTTCCGCCGACATCGGGCTCATCATGCGCAGCTTTTTCAGCTCTGCCTCGGCCTTGGCGCGCACGTCCTTGGGCATACCGGCCTTCTGGATCTTGCGCGCCAGCTCGTCGGCCTCGTTGCCGCCCTCCTCCGACAGATCCCCCAGCTCCTTTTGAATGGCCTTCATCTGCTCGTTGAGGTAGTACTCGCGCTGGCTCTTTTCCATCTGCCGCTTGACGCGACCGCGAATCCGCTTTTCCACCTGCAACAGATCGATCTCAGACTCCATCATACCGAGCAGATGTTCGAGCCGTGCGCGGGTCTCGGCCTTTTCCAGGATTTCCTGTTTTTCTTCGAGCTTGAGGTTGAGATGGGCGGCCACGGTATCGGCTAGGCGCGCCGGGTCGTCGATGCTCGCGAGGGTTTGCAGGATCTCGGGCGGGATCTTCTTGTTGAGTTTGACATAGGCCTCGAACTGCGCCTGCACCGAACGTAGCAAGGCCTCCAGCTCGCGGTCATTGGCCGTACCGGAACGAACCACGGCAATCTGCGCGCGCAGGGTCCCTTCTGCCGGCAGAAAGGCCTGGATACGGGCCCGGTCGGTACCTTCCACTAGCACCTTCACCGTGCCATCCGGCAACTTCAGCAGTTGCAGAATGGTAGCGACCGTTCCCATGCGGAAGATCCGCTCCGGCTCGGGATCGTCATCGGCGGCGTTGCGCTGGGCAACGAGCAGGATCTGCTTGTCGCCGGCCATGGCGTCCTCCAGGGCGCGGATGGATTTTGGCCGTCCGACAAAGAGAGGGATGA
Organism: Acidithiobacillus sp.; assembly: GCA_028697715.1. Lineage (GTDB taxonomy): Bacteria > Pseudomonadota > Gammaproteobacteria > Acidithiobacillales > Acidithiobacillaceae > Igneacidithiobacillus. Next base: position 24,527 of record JAQVDS010000004.1, read on the forward strand.
CCATAAAGGGAAACACCACCACGTCGCGCAGGGGCAGGACGGGGACGATGAGGGATTCTTCGCTCAATAGAGAACTCGTTTTGGATTCAGCCACGCTTCACTCCAGGGTAGCGGGGAAGAAAAACTCTCCCCATGGGAGGAGGAAATGGGGGCCGACGCTGTAGTTTTCAACAGCGTCGGATCAGGAAGGTTCAGGCAGGGTGAGAAGCATCCACCTTGGCCGCTTCGTCGTAGACCAGTAGCGGCTGGTTGCCATTTTCGACGACCCCGGCATCGATCACCACCTTTTTGATACCCGACATGGAGGGTAGCTCGTACATGGTATCGAGCAAAATATGCTCGAGAATCGAGCGCAGTCCACGTGCACCGGTCTTGCGCGTGAGGGCCTTCTTGGCAATGGCGCGCAGAGCCTCGGGGCGGATCTCAAGCTGGATGCCCTCCAAGGCAAAGAGCTTTTGATATTGCTTGACGAGGGCATTCTTTGGCTCGGTAAGGATCGTCACCAGGGCATCTTCGTCCAGTTCTTCAAGCAGGGCGAGGATGGGCAGGCGACCGACAAACTCCGGGATGAGTCCATAGCGCACCAGATCCTCAGGCTCGAGATTTTCCATCATCGTCGCCATGGCCAAGTTTTCGTTACCCTTCTTGATCTTGGCCCCAAAGCCGATACCGCCCTTCTCCAGGCGGCTGGCGACGGCCTTTTCCAGGCCGGCAAAGGCACCACCACAAATGAAGAGGATATTGCGGGTATCGACCTGCAAAAACTCCTGCTGCGGGTGCTTGCGGCCACCCTGCGGCGGCACCGAGGCGACCGTGCCTTCGATCAATTTGAGCAGGGCCTGCTGCACTCCCTCCCCCGACACATCGCGGGTGATGGAGGGATTTTCGGATTTGCGGGAAATCTTGTCGATTTCATCAATATAGACGATGCCCGTCTGCGCCTTCTCAACGTCGTAATCGCACTTCTGCAGCAGCTTCTGGATGATGTTTTCGACATCTTCACCGACATAACCGGCCTCGGTCAGGGTCGTGGCATCGGCCATGGCGAAGGGGACATTGAGCAGGCGCGCAAGGGTTTGCGCCAGCAAGGTCTTGCCCGAACCAGTGGGACCGATAAGCAGGATATTGCTCTTGTCGAGCTCCACATCACTACCCGACCCGCCATGTTCAAGACGTTTGTAATGGTTGTACACCGCTACCGACAGGACCTTTTTGGCGACATCCTGACCAATGACATAATCGTCCAGGGTCTGACGAATCTCCATCGGCTTGGGAAGCTTCTGCTCCTTGCCGCTGGCAGTTTCGTCTAAGGATTCATCCTTGACGATGTCATTACAAAGCTCGATACATTCGTCGCAGATGAAGACATTGGGTCCGGCAATCAGCTTGCGTACTTCGTGTTGCGTTTTGCCACAAAAGGAACAACAGAGGTTCTTGTCACCACTGCTCTCATTTTTTCCAGACATCGCTACACTCCTACCTGTCTTCAGGCACTCTCGTCATCACCGCGATGGGTGATGACGGCATCAACCAAACAATACTCTTTTGCTTCATTGGCAGACATGAAGAAATCCCGATCGAGATCCCGCTCGATCCGTTCTTTGTCCTGGCCGGTATGATGCACCAGGATCTCGTTCAGGCACTCGCGAATCCGCAGGATCTCTTTGGCGTGGATGTCGATATCGTGCGCCACCCCCTGAAAGCCGCCCGAAGGTTGGTGCAACATGATCCGTGCATTGGGAAGGGCATAGCGCTTGCCAGCGGCGCCTGCGGCGAGGAGTACTGCCCCCATACTGGCCGCCTGCCCTACGCAAACCGTACTGACAGCGGGACGGATGAACTGCATGGTATCGTAAATGGCCAACCCTGCCGTCACCGAACCACCCGGGCTGTTGATATAGAGGGCGATATCCTTTTCCGGATTTTCCGCTTCCAGAAACAGGAGCTGGGCCACGACCAAATTGGCCATCATGTCTTCCACCGGGCCGACCAGAAAAATGACCCGTTCCTTGAGCAGGCGAGAGTAGATATCAAAGGCACGCTCGCCACGTCCGGTCTGCTCGATAACCATGGGAACATAACCCAGAGCCCGCGTTTCCAGCATATTTTCGTCCTGCAATACCCGCTTCATCACCACTGCCCTCCAGGTTATCCTGCTTCAGCCCTCACTGCCTATGCCAGCGCGAGCACCAATCAGGTCCTGAAACCCGATCTTCTGTTCTTCCACTGTAACACGCTCCAGCAGCCAGTCCACTACCGCATCCTCAAGGACCATCGATTCCAGATTTTCCATCCGTTCCTGATCCTTGCGGTACCAGGCCATGAACTCACGTGGGTCTTCGTACTGCTCGGCCATTTCCGCCAAGGCCTGCTCCATTTTTGCGCTTGCTGCACGCAGTTGCTGCTGGCGCGCCAATTCGGAGAGGATAAGACCCAGGCGCACGCGCTTTTCCACTTCGGCAGCCTGCTCCGCACTGAGTTCACCCTCTCGACCCTGCTTTTGCCGCTCCGCCTCCCGATCGAGCAACGCCTTGGGCACTTCGATTGCGTTGGCGGCCAGCACTTCCTGCATCAGCCCTGCCTTGAGCTGCTGACGGCTGAGTCGCTCGGCTTCGCGCTGCAGATTGGCACGCACCTCTTCCTGCAGGGTCGCCACGTCTCCATCTTCGATACCCAGGGAGCGCGCGAACTCGCTGTCCAGCTCGGGTAGTCGTGGCGCGGCAACGTCCTTCATCCGCACCAGAAAATCCGCCATTTTGCCAGCCAGTTCAGCCACCGGATAGTCTGCCGGGAAGGGGACGGCAACCTGCTTTTCCTCTCCTGCAGACATCCCGATCAAGGCATTTTCCATCTCCGGCAAAAGACGTCCCGCGCCGATGAGAACCGGATAATCATCCATGCTCCCGCCAGCAAAGGGTTCGCCATCGATCTTGCCAACGAAATCGATCAACACGCGATCCTGGGCCTGCGCCGGCCGTTGCACCGAGACGTAGTCCTGGCGCTGCTGGCGCATGACGGTGAGCGTGCGTTCGACGTCTTCGTCGGTAATTTCCACGACATTGCGCGTCAGCGAGGCGCTGGGCGTCTGCGGGATAAACTCTGGGTAGACTTCGACCACAGCGGTAAAGATCAGGTCCTGCCCCAGCACGCCCTGCTCGACGTTAACGTCAGGCCGCGCCACCGGGCGCAGTTCGTGGCTGCGCAGGGCATTGGCATAATGTTCGTTGATCAACTCGTCGAAGGCCTCGAGCAAGGCATCACGTCCAAACTGGCGCTCGACCACCGGCATCGGTACCTTGCCCGGGCGAAACCCCGGCAAGCGGGCATGTTTTGCCTTGTGGCGCAGGGATTCCTTGTAGTGTGCTTCGAGATCGGCGGCAGGCACCGTAAAACGCATATGCCGCTGCAACGGCGCATCGGCTGGGGTACTCAACTCCATGACTTGATCCTTTCTCTGCTGTGTTTCCATGGTCAAAGGACCATCCTAAGACCTTGACCGAATTTGCTCAACTTCAACGCAAGCCGCGACTCCCGGGCTTGACCGCCGGTGAACCCGCGGCACAGAGGGGACAATTGGCCGCCTCCCAGGTCTGCACGGGCAAACGAAGCAGCGGATAATACGGCACTCCGTCGAAATCCGGAATGCCCCCACTGCTACGGTCGATGATCGCCGATACTGCCAGTACTTTTGCCCCACTGGCCTGCACCACGGCGATGCATTCGCGGGTGGAGCCACCGGTAGTGGTAATGTCTTCGACTACCAGAACCCCTTCTCCGGGATTGAGGGCAAAGCCACGCCGCAGGCACATCTGCCCGCCTTCCCGCTCGGTAAAGAAGGCGCGCACCCCCAAGGCCCGCCCGCACTCATGGGCAACGATGACCGCGCCCATGGCCGGACCGACAACCGCAGTGATCTGTGCACGCAATGCCGCGGGGATACCGGCGACCATCGCCTCGGCAACCTGAGCAGCGTGCTCGGGGTGCTGCAAAACCCGAGCCGATTGCAGATAGGTATCGCTATGCAAACCCGAGGAAAGCAAAAAGTGACCGTGCAGAAGGGCGCCATCCTGTTCATAGAGGGCGACAAGTTGATCGGGATTGAGCATTGGCTTCACCATTTATCGATTCTCCACAATGGAACGGGCCTACCGTACACTCGCCGCGGCCATATCGGCAACGATTGAGGCGACGACGGCACCGGGATCGGTCGCGGCCGTAATCGGTCTTCCAATCACCAAGTAATCAGCGCCTTGGGCCAGAGCCGCAGCGGGGGTAAGGACACGCCGCTGGTCGTCTCGGGCAAAGCCCGCGGGACGAATTCCCGGTGTAACGCGTAGCAAAGCCGGCAGCTCCTGCCGCAATTGCCCAGCCTCTTGGGCAGAGCATACAACACCGGCAAGCCCGGTCTCCGCTGTCAGTGCGGCGAGCCGCCGCACCTGTTCGGCGGGCTTGCTGTGGCAACCAATCTCTTCCAGATCAGCAGCATCCAGACTGGTGAGGACAGTAACGGCAATCAGCAGCGGCGGTGCAGCGCTGACGGACACGGCCTCCCGCGCTGCTTCAAGCATTGCCCGCCCGCCGCTGGCATGCACATTGAGCATCCACACACCCAGCTCGGCTGCCGCCCGACAGGCTCCGGCGACAGTTGCCGGGATGTCATGAAACTTCAGATCCAAAAATACCTGAAAGCCGCGCGCCTGCAGATTTTCCACCACTGTCGGGCCGGCGCGGGTAAACAGCTCCTTGCCGACCTTTACCCGGCATTGTTGCGGGTCGAGGCGATCGGCCAGAGCGAGGGCCGATGGAGCATCCGGAAAATCGAGAGCTACGATGAGTGGGGTCATGCCACCAGTCCTCCGCTGCGAAAGGTGTCCCAATGGCGACAGCTGGGGCAGCGCCAATAAAATTCTGCGGTCTGGTAGCCGCACTGCTGGCAGTGAAAGAGCCCGTCGGCAAGGGGCAATTCCGCAATCGCCCGCTGCATTTGTGGTACGACGGCGGCGGCATCGCCGCCGGCACGCAGATAGAGTTGCAGGACGACACGATCATCGCCGTCTCGCAGCTTATCCCGCAGCAACGCGATAACCTTCGCGTCTCCTTCCACCTGGCGGACGGCCTCCATAAGCCGCGGCAGCAGGAGAGAGGCACTGTCTGCCAGAGTCAGCAATTGCGCACGCCAAGCGCGGCAATCCAGCGACGCTTCGCAGTTGCGCAGGGTTTCCAGATATGGAACCAGAATCTGCGCCAAGACCGCGAATCGGTCAGTCTGCAATAGTGTCGACCAATGGCGCGCCGCAATTTCCCAATCACGTTGCCCATAGGCAATACGGCCACGCAGCAGAACGAGCCGTGGACACTGCGCATCTGCGCGTTCCGCTTCGCTCAGATAGGTTTCAATGGCTTCATTGCGCCGCAGCCCCTCTTCCGCTAGCTCACAGTAGAGCAAGGCAATAATCCGGCTCTGTCCCGTCTGGCCACACTCGCGCAATGCTCGCCGTGTGCGTATGGCCTGCTCCCAGTCGCCGCCCAACTCATAGACCTCCGCCAGGAGTTCGCGCGCCAGCAACGAGTCACTGTCCTTGCGCAACAATTCTACCAGAATCGCTTCAGCACGATTGAGGATTCCGGCTTTGAGATAGTCACGGGCCATTTCCAGCAGCACTTCCTGCTTGCCTACGAGGTCCAGCTCTTGCTGATCGAGCAGATGTTGATGCACGCTGAGCGCGCGTTCTAGCTCGCCGCGGCGTCGGAACATGCGCCCCAGGGCCAGCAGCAGCTCGGAACTCTCCGGGTAGCGGCGCAGGGCGTCGAGGAAGGTTTTGACCGCCTCGTCGTTGCGTTCGCCAAGAAGGTGTCCCAAGCCTTGCACATAGGCACGAGGCAATGGAACTGGCGTCGGGCGACGGACACGACGGGCGGAAACCCACCAACCTGCCAAAAAGGCGATTGGAAGCAGCAGAAACAGGGCCAGGGTCAGCGTACCCATGGCAGCGACAGCAACTACCTTACGGACGCAGGGGCGTAGTCGACCTGCTCACGCAACTCCTTGCCGGCCTTGAAATGCGGCACCCGTTTTTCCGGCACTCTTACCGATTCGCCAGTGCGAGGATTGCGCCCCACCTTCTCCGGACGAATATGCAGGGAAAAGCTCCCGAAGCCCCGGATCTCGATCCGTTCATCCTGCTGCAAGGCGTCGCTCAGATATTCGAGAATATGGCGAGTGGCATTTTCAATATCCCGCGGCGGCAATAGTGGGTGTTTCGCACTGATATATTTGATCAATTCTGACTTTGTCATTGGCAATCCTCCCAATCTGCAGGAAAGAAGCAGGCCATCGAACATGGCACGCCCGATGGCCACCCAGAAGGCGAACTCAGCCCTCTTCTTCCTGCTTGCGCTTGAGCTGCTCCTTGATCAGGTCGCCGAGGCTCGTGGTGCCGGTGGCGGCACTGCGCGCATACTGCTGTACCAGGGCTGACTGGTCTTCCGAAGATTGGCTGTGCACTGCTTCGCGCGCCTTGCTGCCCAAGGTCAAGCTGCGATTTTTCCGGTCCACCACGGCGATCGCCACGCGCACCGGGCTTCCCTCTTGCAGCTGCGTACCCTTGGCAATCTCGCGCGTGGGGAGAAACCCTTCGACCCCTTCCGCCAGACGCACCAGGGCACCCTTACCGTCGACGCTAATGACTTCGCCATCGAGCATCTCGCCCTTGTCATTTGCCGCCACAAACTGAAGGAATGGATCGTTTTCGAGCTGTTTGATGCCCAGGCTGATACGCTCCCGTTCCGGATCGATACTGAGCACTACGGCATCCACCGAGTCGCCTTTCTTGAAGTCGCGAACGGCCTCTTCGCCGGGGCGGTCCCAGGACAGGTCGGAGAGATGGATGAGACCGTCAATGCCGCCGTCCAGACCAATGAACACGCCAAAGTCGGTAATGCTTTTGATCTGCCCGGATACCCGGTCGCCCTTCTGGAAGTTGTTGGAAAAGTCTTCCCACGGATTGGGGAGACATTGTTTGATGCCCAGGGAGATGCGGCGACGATCTTCGTCGATATCGAGTACCATGACCTCCACTTCCTGGCCCAGATGCAGCGCCTTGGCCGGATTGACGTTCTTGTTGGTCCAGTCGATCTCGGAGACGTGCACCAGGCCCTCGACGCCGTCCTCGATTTCGACAAATGCACCATAGTCGGTGATATTGGTGACCTTACCAAAAATACGCGTGCGTTCGGGGTAGCGACGGGCGATGTCCTGCCAAGGATCGGCACCCAACTGCTTCATGCCCAGGGAGATGCGACCACGCTCGCGGTCGAACTTAAGGACGATGACCTTAACCTCGTCACCGGCGTTGACCACTTCGCTGGGATGCTTAACGCGACGCCAGCCCATGTCGGTGATGTGCAGCAACCCGTCGATGCCACCCAGATCGATGAAGGCACCATAGTCGGTAAGATTCTTGACCACACCTTGCAGAATCGCACCCTCCTGGATACTTTCCAGCAGCTGACCGCGCTCAGCGCTCTGCTCCTGCTCGACCACTGCACGCCGCGAAACGACAACGTTGTTGCGCTTGCGATCGAGCTTGATGATCTTCATCTCCAGCTCTTTACCTTCCAGATAGGCAACATCCCGCACCGGACGCACGTCCACCAAAGAGCCGGGAAGGAAGGCACGCACACCGTCGATGCTGACGGTAAAGCCGCCCTTCACCTTGCCGGTGAGGAAGCCCTTGACCACCGCATTCTCGGCAAAGGCCGCCTCGAGCTCTTCCCAGGTCTTGGCGCGCCGCGCCTTCTCGCGCGACAGGCGGGTTTCACCCATGCCATCTTCGACGGACTCCAGACAGACCTCTACCTGGTCACCAACCTGGACTTCCAGGGCGCCCTCGGCATTACGAAACTGCTCGGCGGGAATGGGCCCTTCGGATTTGAGGCCGACATCGACCATGACGATGTCGTTATCGACCCGGGTCACGGTACCGACGAGCAAGTCACCGGGCTTGAGGCCCTGGGAGCTTTCACTTTCGGCAAAGAGTTCGGCAAAACTGGGTTCGGACTGCACTTCACTGTGTAGGGTGGTCATAAAATTCGCTAAACCTCGTGATGGAGCGCTGCTCTGCCCCGATACATTCTGTAACTGCCATCATTGGCAACAAAAAAACTCCCCGAGGGCGTCATGCGTCCACCCTTCGAGGACCCGAAAAGTCTGTTCAATGGTCTGACCGCTATTATCCAGGATACGCGCATCCGGTGCAGGCACCAGAGGCGCGACACTGCGCTCGCGGTCACGACGATCGCGTTCGGCGATCTCCCTTTCAACCTGCGCGAGAGTAGCACTAGCTCCCTGTTCTAGCAACTGTTTTAGGCGCCGCTTGGAACGTTCTTCGACACTTGCAGTGATAAATACCTTGAGGGGCGCATCAGCGAACACCACCGTCCCCATATCGCGACCGTCGGCCACCAGACCGGGCGGCTGGCGGAAATCCCGTTGTCGTTGCAGCAGTGCGCGACGCAGATCCGCAATCACGGCCAGTTGCGAAGCACGCTGTCCCGCCTCGGCGCTACGTAATTCCTGGGTGACATCCTCGCCATTGAGAAACGCATGGGTCTCACCGTCCTGTTCTGCAAAATGCAACGGCAGGTCCAGCGCCAGGCCAATCAGTGCCGCTTCATCTAGAGGCTGCGCTTGGAGCAGGCCAGCACGCGCCGCAGCCAGCCCCATGGCGCGATAGATCATGCCACTGTCGAGCAGATGCCATCCGAGGCGCGCGGCAAGCAGTCGGCTGAGGGTACCCTTGCCGACGCCCCCAGGGCCATCAATGGTGATGACCGGAACGTCGCTCATGAGACCACCTGCGCCAGATCCAGGCCCGCCTGGCGGGCAAGCGCGGGGAAAGTGGGAAACGAGGTAGCAACATTTTCGCAATCCAGGATCTGGATCGCTCCTTGGGCACGCAAGGCAGCCATGGCGAAGGACATGGCGATGCGATGATCACCGTGGCTGTCCACTGTTCCCCCACCTATTTGGCCACCGTCGATGCGCGCGCCATCGGCGGTTTCCTCCACCACAATCCCCAGATTCCGCAATCCCGCTGCCATCACCGCGATGCGATCGCTTTCCTTGACGCGCAGCTCTTCCGCCTCGCGCACCCGCGTCTGCCCATCGGCGCAGGCGGCGGCGATAAAGATCGCCGGAAATTCGTCGATGGCCAGGGGCACCAGACGCGGCGGAATATCGATGCCGCGCAGCTGGCTGGAACGCACCCGAATATCCGCCACCGCTTCGCCCCCTACCTCACGCAACTGAGTGAGGTCGATACGCGCGCCCATGCGGGTTAGGATCTCGATGACGCCAGTGCGGGTGGGATTGATACCGACATTTTCCAATAGCAGGTCAGAGTCTGGGGCGATGGTCGCGCCGAGCAGAAAGAAGGTGGCCGAGGAGATATCGGCAGGCACGTCGATGCATTGTCCTGCCAAGCGCCCGCCCCCTTGCAGACAGGCGCGCGAGGGCTCCTGGGTGAGGCTATAGCCAAAGCCGCGCAGCATGCGCTCACTGTGATCACGGGTGGGAGCCGGTTCGCGCACACAGGTCTGGCCCTCGGCGTACAGACCCGCCAGCAGGATTGCCGACTTTACCTGGGCGCTCGCCATCGGCAGGGTATAGTCGATGCCGTGCAGCCGCGTACCCTCGATCTGCAACGGGGCCTTGCCCTCTTTGGACGTGATCCGTGCCCCCATGACCTGCAAGGGGTCGATCACCCGCCCCATGGGGCGCCGATGCAGACTCTCATCACCTACCAGGGTGCTGGGAAAGTCTTGCCCCACCAGCACCCCCGCCAAGAGGCGCATGGCGGTACCGGAGTTCCCACAGTCGAGGGGTTTTACCGGCGCGCGCAGTCCGTGCAGACCAACCCCCTGGATCCGCAGCTTGCCGTCGTTCGGCCCGTCGATCTGCACGCCCATGGCGCGGAATGCAGCGATGGTAGCCAGGACATCTGCGCCTTCCAGAAGGCCACTGACTTCCGTCACTCCCTCGGCCAGGGCACCGAGGATGACGGCGCGATGGGAAATCGATTTATCCCCCGGAACGCGCAGGCGCCCGCGCAAGACGCCGCCGGGCTGGACGAGATACTGCATGGACTGCCTCATGACGAAGGAAAGCGAAAACGGGAGCGGGCCTGTTGTCCGCGACTCAGACTGACAAACAAAGGAGCAGGGTCTTCCCCAGCCAAGACTCCGTCGAGCCGCGCCAGAGCCTCTCGCAGACGCGCCATTCGAGCTCGCACGGCGGCGCGATTCTGCCAGAGGATGTCGGCCCAGAGCCGAGGGTCACTCGCGGCAATGCGGCTGAAGTCGCGCAAGCCACCGCCCGCCAGCAGGGCCAGCTCCGGCTCTTCCCCGAGGAGCTCGAGATAGGCAAAGGCGAGGAGGTGTGGCAGGTGACTGGTCGCTGCCAGGGCAGTGTCGTGGGTCGCAACATCGAGGTGTAGGACTTCGGCACCAAGTGCTGTCCAAAAACCGGTCAGACGCTTATCAACCTCTGCGTCGGTTACGGAACCCTGACACAGAATGCAACGGTAATCCCGGTAGAGATCTGCGTGTGCCGCCGCAAAACCGTGCTGCTCCGCACCGATGAGCGGGTGCGAAGATTGATAGCGCGCCCCCAGCAGCGCCTCTCCCTTGGCGACATTGTTCGCCTTGACACTCGCCAGGTCGGTGACGACGGCCGCCAGCGGCAAGTTCTCGGCTGCCAGCGCGAAATACGCCGATAACACCGCGGGTGGCACCGCCAGGACCAGGAGGTCGACCGCGCCGAAAGACAAATCCGCGGGGTCTTCGCAAATCTCGTCAAACACCGCGCCATCGTGTCCCTGCGCGCTGCTCGCCAGTTCCAGATCCGTTGCCGAGCCACCTGCTCCCTGCAATATCCCGGTATATCCCCGCGCCCGTAACGCCAGCGCCAGGCTCCCTCCCATCAGCCCCAGGCCAACGATGGCGATGCTCTGGAAGGGAAACGTGGACATTTCAGAGTTCGCGGCCAATGGCCTCGGCCAGCTTGCGCAGATCAGCCATCAGGATTTTGAGCTGTTCGGGGCTCAGTGCCTGATCGGCGTCACACCAGGCCTCTTCCGGGCAGGGATGCGACTCGATGAGCAGACCGTCGGCCCCAGCAGCGATGGCGGCCTTGGCCAGGGCAGGCACCAGCCAGGCCTTGCCGCCGGCATGACTGGGATCGACAATGACCGGCAGATGGGTCTCCTTCTTGAGGAAGGAGATAGCGGTAACATCGAGGATATTGCGGTAGCTGGTCTCGAAGCTGCGGATGCCGCGTTCGGCAAAGATGATGCGGTGATTGCCGTGGGCGGCGATGTATTCAGCGGCCATCAGCCATTCTTTGACGGTGGCGCTCATGCCCCGTTTGAGGATGATGGGCACTTCCAGGCGACCAACCTCTTTGAGCAGGTCGAAATTCTGCATGTTGCGGGTGCCGATCTGGATGACGTCGACCCGCTTTTCCAGGAAGAGATCGATTTTGCGCACATCCATCAGTTCGGTAACGATGGGCAGATTGAAGGCGTCGGCGGCGTCGCGGAAAAAGTCGAGCCCCTCATCCCCCACCCCCTGAAAGGTGTAGGGACTGGTACGCGGCTTGAACGCACCACCCCGCATCAAGCGACAGCCGGCCGCCTCGACTGCCTCCGCCGCATGGCGCATCTGCTCCGGCGTTTCCACCGAGCAGGGGCCGGCGATTACCTGAATCTGCTTGCCGCCAAATGGGATTCCGCGGACTTCGACGATACTGTCACTGGCCTTGAATTCACGGCTGACGAGTTTATATGGTTTGAGAATGGGCATGACCTGTTCCACGGCGGGCAAGGACTCCAACATCCCCTCGGCAATCAGCCGCTCGTCGCCAATGAGGCCAACCACGGTCCGCTCGGAGCCATTGCTGACCATGGGTTGCAATCCCAGTTCGCGGATCCGTCGCAGCAATTGCTCGCGTTGCTCGGCAGTTGCCTGGGGTTTGACGATGACGATCATGATTCAGAGTACCTCACCCAAAGTCTGTAAAAAACGCCGGTTTTCCTGCGGGGTGCCCACACTGACACGCAGATGGGAGGGCATTCCATAAGGCAACAGCGGCCGTACGATCACCCCTCGGTGCAGCAGGGCCTCGTACACAGGCTGCGCCGGGCCGGGGGTAAAAAAAGTGATAAAGTTGCCCGCAGCCGGCAACATTGTCAATCCAAATTTTTGCAGTCCATCTGCAATCAGAGTGAGACCCGCGGCATTGTTCGCCAAGGTCGCCTGCAGATGCTCGTTATCGGCCAGGGCAGCACAGCCCGCCACCTGCGCCAGACTGTTGACATTGAAGGGCAAACGCAGCCGTTCAAGGAGGGCGATGAGTTCGGGATGGGCGACGGCGTAGCCCAGGCGCAGCCCCGCCAACCCGTAGGCCTTACTAAAGGTGCGCGTAAGCAAAAGGTTGGGATGCGCTGGCAAACGTTCCAGGCCGTTGGGGTAGTCTTGCGTGGACATCAGTTCCGCATAGGCCTCATCAAGCACGACCAACACTTGCGCTGGTACCCGCGCGAGGAAGGCATCCAGCTCGGCACTGGAAAAATGCGTGCCCGTAGGATTATTGGGATTCGCCAGAAAGATCAGGCGGGTAGAAGGACCAACTCGCGCGGCCATAGCATCGAGATCATGGCCATAGTCGCGAGCGGCTACCTGCACGAGTTCTGCTCCCACCGAGCGTGCCGCAATGGCATAGGAGGCAAAGGCATATTGGGACACGATCACCTCTGTGCCCGGCCCGGCAAAGGCGCGGCAGAGCATGGTGATGATCTCGTCCGAGCCATTGCCAAAAAGGATCTGCCGTTCTGCCACCCCATGTTTAGCGGCAAGGGCGGCGCGCAACTCCGGCGCGGCACCCTCTGGATACCGCCCCAGGCTGCGGCAGGCAGCACTGATGGCCTCTTGCACGCGGGCGCTGGTGCCCAGTGGATTTTCGTTGGAGGCCAGTTTGATGGCATCGCGAATGCCAAGTTCGCGCTCCAGCGCTGCCAGGGGTTTGCCCGGTTGGTAGGGTTGCAGACCCTGGATCCAGGGCATGGGCTGAACCAAGAAAGACATCAAAACACCGCCTTGGGATAACTACCTAGAATACGCACGAATGCCGCCTGCTCCTGCAGCGCCAACAGGGTGGAGTGTACCGCTGGATCCTGCTGATGACCGAGAAAGTCGAGGTAAAAGACATACTGCCAGAGCGCGCCGCGAGCGGGTCGCGACTCGATCCGCGTCAGGCTGATGCCGGCGTCGGCAAAGGGCGCGAGCAAGGCGTGCAGGCTGCCGGCCCGATGCGCGCCACCGACCACGATGCTGGTCTTGTCGGCACCGGTGCTGCGCGTAGCAATCTTACCGATCACCCAAAAACGGGTACTGTTTTCGGGGTTGTCCTCGATCCCTTGGGCAAGCAGTTCCAGTCCGGCATGCTGGGCGGCCGCCAAGGTGGAGATGGCCGCGCCCTCCGAATCCGCTGCCGCACGCTGCGCCGCCTCCGCGTTGCTCGGCGCATCACAAAGTTCGACGGCGGGCAGATTCTGTGCCAGCCACTGGCGACACTGAGCGCGGGTCTGATAGTGCACGTGCACGCGACGGATGGCCGCCCGAGGGATAGCCGCGACCAAATTGTGGACAATGCGCAGTTCCACCTCGCCGCAGATTTGCAGTGGATAATCCAGCATCAGGTCGAGGGTCTGGTTGACTGCCCCCTCGGTGCTGTTTTCCACCGGCACGACACCAAATTGCGTGGATCCGCTATCGGTCTGACGGAAGATCTCAGCAATGTTGGCAACTGGAACGAAGCTCGCCGACGTACCGAACTGCTTCTCGGCAGCCAGCTGCGAAAAAGTACCCTCTGGTCCGAGATAGGCCACCTGCAGCGACTGCTCCAGCGCCAGACCTGCTGAAATAATCTCCCGGAAGATCCTGCCCACCTGCTCGTCGGCAAAGGGACCGGGGTTCTCTGCCATCACCCGACGCAGAATCTCCGCTTCGCGGTCGGGGTGGTAGAACTGGCTACTGCCGGCTGCCCGCTTGCAGACCCCCACGCGCTGCGCCAGACGTGCTCGTTCCGAGAGCAAACGCAGGATTTCGCTGTCGACACGGTCGATCTCCTGCCGCAACTGCGGCAGTTCTGTCTCCCCCGCTTCAGCCATGGCGACGGGCAAAATCGTGAAGGAAATCGACCAAAGCCCGTACCCCGGCCTCGGGCATGGCGTTGTAGATCGAGGCGCGCATGCCGCCCAAAAGGCGATGGCCCTTGAGTTGTAGCAGTCCCTGCTGCCCTGCTTCGTGCAAAAATTCACCATCCAGACGACTATCACGCAGAAAGAACGGTACATTCATGCGCGAACGATTGGCGGTGGCGACATCATTCCGGTAGAAACCCTCGGAACCGTCGATGGTGGCGTACAACGCCGTTGCCTTGCGGGCATTGATTTCGGCCATGGCCGGCAGGCCTCCCTGCTGCAATAACCAGCGAAATACCAGCCCCGCGACGTAAATGGCAAAGGTAGGCGGCGTGTTGTACATCGAATTGTTTTCCGCATGCACCGCATAGTTGAGCATGGTCGGTACCTGCGGCCCGGCCTTGCCCAGCAGATCTTCGCGGACGATGACCAGGGTCAGCCCTGCCGGTCCGATATTCTTCTGCGCCCCTGCATAGATCAGGCCAAAACGACTGACATCCAAAGGCTTGGAGAGGATATTGGAAGAGGCATCACTGACCAGCGGTACTTCTCCCAACTCAGGAATGAAATCAAATTCGATACCGTCGATCGTCTCATTGTCGGCAATGTGGCAGTAGCGATGCTCGGGACGCAGCTGCCAGCTTTCCTGCCGCGGCACGGCATGGTCCGCCACCCCCGCGTTACTGGCGATGACATCGATCTCGCCAAAGCGCCGTGCCTCGCTGCTCGCCTTACGCGACCAGATACCGGTCTCGACATAGGCGGCACGACCGCCAGCGAGCAGGTTCATCGGTACCATGGCAAACTGCTGACTGGCGCCCCCCTGCAGAAACAGGACACGATAATTTTCGGGAATAGCGAGCAGTGCGCGCAGATCGGCCTCGGCCTGAGCAATGATACCCATGTACTCGCGGCCACGATGACTCATCTCCATCACCGACATGCCGCTGCCATGCCAGTCTGGGAGTTCTTCCTGCACCTGCGCCAGGACCGGCTTGGGCAATACCGCCGGACCGGCGCCGAAATTATAGATTTCTTGCGGCATCACAGATCTACGGGCAGTTCTCCCTGCCCCTCCTCGTCGTCTTCCGTATCGGCAATCAGCGCCAGACCCGCTAGGTGTTCCCCTTCACCCAGATTGATCAGACGCACGCCCTGGGCGTTGCGGCCCGTGCGGCGGATTTCCTTTACGGCCATGCGGATCAAGGTGCCACCGTCGGAGACCAGCATCAGTTCGTCGCTGTCCTGCACCGCCAGGGCGCCGACGACCTTGCCGTTACGGGCAGTCGTCTGAATGGCGATGACCCCTTTGCCACCGCGATTGGTGCGGCGATACTCGGCCACCGGCGTGAGCTTGCCATAGCCATTGGCGGTAGCGGTGAGGATGACTTGGTTTTCCTCGACCAGTTGCGCGGAGATGACGCGGTCCTCCTCCGCCAGGGAGATACCACGTACGCCCCGCGCGGTACGCCCCATGGGCCGCACCTTGTCCTCTGGGAAACGCACCGCCATACCGTCGCGGGTGAAGAGCATGAATTCCCGCTGACCATCGGAGAGACAGACGGCGACCAGGCGATCCCCCGGATCAAGATTGATGGCATTGATGCCCTGGTTGCGAGGCCGCGAGTAGTCCATCAGCGGGGTCTTTTTGACCACACCGTGGGCCGTGACCATGCAGACGTAATAACCTTCGAGGAATTCCCGCACCGGCAGCACCGTGGTGATCCGCTCGGTGGGGGCGAGGGACAAAAGATTGACGATGGGCTTGCCGCGCGCGCCGCGCCCTGCCTGCGGAAGCTGATAGACCTTTTCCCAGAAGACCTTGCCCAGATTGCTGAAGAAGAGCACGTAGGCATGGGTCGAGGCGACGAACATCCGCTCGACGAAATCCTCTTCCTTGGTGGTGGTCGCCACCTTGCCGCGCCCGCCGCGCCGCTGCGCATTGAAGGCGGTTACCGGCTGCGCCTTGATGTAGCCGGCGTGGGTGAAGGTGACGACCATGTCCTCTTCGGCGATCAAGTCTTCATTACTGATGTTACCGGTATCCGCCACGATCTCACTGCGCCGGGCATCGCCGTACTGGTCGCGAATGGCCACCAGCTCTTCCCGCACCACCGCCATCAGCCGCGCCTCGGAACCGAGGATGGAAAGGAGCTCGCCGATGCGCTCGAGCAGGCCGAGATACTCATCGCGAATCTTGTCCTGCTCCAGACCCGTCAGACGGTGCAGCCGCAGGTCGAGAATGGCTTGCGCCTGCGCCTCGGAGAGATGATAGCCGTCGGCCTGCAGTCCCGCCGATGGCTCACCGCGCTCGCGCAGCAGGGCCTCGACCATGCCCGGCTGCCAAACCCGCGCCAGCATCTGCGCCTTAGCCTCCGCCGGGCTGGCGGCGGCGCGGATGAGGGCGATCAGGGCGTCGATGTTGGCGAGGGCAACCGCGAGCCCTTCGAGAATGTGGGCGCGGTCCCTGGCCTTGCGCAGCTCAAAGATGCTGCGCCGGGTGACGACTTCGCGACGATGGCGCAGGAAGGCCTGCAAGAGGTCGCGCAGCCCCAGCGTACGCGGCGCGCCATCGAGAAGGGCAACCGTATTGATATTAAAAACGCTCTGCATGGCACTGTGCTGGTAGAGATTGTTCAGCACCACCTCGCCATTGGCATCGCGCTTGAGTTCGATGGCAATGCGCATGCCCGACTTGTCGGATTCGTCGCGCAGGTCGGAGACACCGTCCAAGCGCTTTTCCTTGACCATTTCGGCAATGCGCTCAATGAGCTTGGCCTTGTTCACCTGATAGGGGAGCTCGGTGACGATGATACTCTGGCGCCCGGATTTCTTGTCGGTTTCAAACTCGGCGCGGGCGCGCATCACCACCCGTCCCCGGCCCGTACGATAGGCCTCCAACGCCCCCTCGCGACCCAGGATGATGCCCGCCGTGGGGAAATCCGGCGCCGGCACCAGGGCGAACAAGTTTTCATCGCTCAGCTCTGGATCATCGATCAGGGCCACACAGGCGTTCATGACCTCCGTCAGGTTGTGCGGCGGGATGTTGGTCGCCATGCCGACGGCAATACCCGCCGAGCCATTGATCAGCAGGTTGGGAATGCGCGCCGGCAAGACCAGTGGCTCGACTTCCTTTTCATCATAGTTGGGGCCGAAGTCGACGGTCTCCTTGTCGATATCCGCGAGCATCTCGTGCGCAATCCGCGCCATGCGCACCTCGGTGTAACGCATGGCAGCCGGGCTATCGCCGTCCACCGAACCAAAGTTCCCTTGTCCGTCGATGAGCGGGTAGCGCATGGAAAAATCCTGCGCCATGCGCACGATGGTGTCGTAGACCGCCGTGTCTCCGTGCGGGTGATATTTACCAATCACATCGCCCACCACGCGCGCCGACTTCTTGTAGGGCTTGTTCCAGTCGTTGTTCATCTCGTGCATGGCGTAAAGCACACGCCGATGCACGGGCTTGAGACCGTCGCGGACATCGGGCAGGGCGCGCCCGACAATCACGCTCATGGCGTAGTCCAAATAGGATTGCCGCATCTCCTGTTCGAGACTGACGGGGATGGTTTCCTTGGCGAAATCTACCATTTATTGGGTATCCAACAATCGAGACATCAAGGGATTATGCCAGCATTCGCCGGGCCGCGCACTCGCTCAGCCGCGCAGGGCTGCCAACGCCTGGGTGTAGGGCGCCCGTGCCACCCCCCGCTCGGTAATGATGCCGGCGATGAGCTTCGCCGGGGTGACATCGAAGGCAGGATTACGCACCGCCACCCCCGCTGGGGACATCTGTTGACCACCACAATTGCGCACCTCGTCGGCTGCGCGTTCTTCGATGATAATCTGGCTGCCCTCCGGCATGGCAAAATCCACCGTACTCAGCGGTGCAGCAACGAAGAAGGGGATCTGATGGTAGTGGGCCAGCACCGCCAGGCTATACGTCCCGATCTTATTCGCCGCGTCGCCATTGGCGGCGATGCGGTCGGCACCGACGATGACTGCCTGGATCCTGCCGGTTGCCATCAAATGACCAGCGGCAGCATCCACATTCAGAGAAAAAGGGATCCCCTCTTTCTGCAACTCCCAGGCCGTCAGCCGTGCACCCTGCAACCAGGGGCGTGTTTCATCGGCGTAAATCTGCCAGTCGCGGCCGGCAGCAAAACCGGCGCGAATCACCCCCAACGCGGTACCATAGCCACCGGTCGCCAGGCTCCCGGTATTACAATGTGTAAGGATACCACCGCGCTCCGGCAGGGCTTCGACCCCAAAGCGCCCCATGCGCTGATTGTCGGCGATGTCTTGGGCGAGGAGATCATGGGCGGCTTGCAACAGGGTTGTCCGCGCTGCCGCTGCACTGGATTGCGCACGCGCCAACTCCAGTTGTCGGTCGATGGCCCAGCCGAGATTCACCGCCGTTGGCCTTGCCGCCCGCAATTCCTCTGCCGCCTGTGCCAATGCCGCCCGCCATTCGACTTGCTGGGCGGCGCTGTCCATCGCCAGGACCATGGCGTAGGCGGCAGTGATGCCGATTGCTGGGGCACCCCGCACCACCATATCGGTGATTGCCTGGCCGGCCGCACGGTAGTCCGCGAGCTCCAGATAGGTCTCCTCGGCCGGTAGACGGCGCTGGTCCAGCAACAGCAACTGATGGTCCTGCCAACGAATTGGGCGGATCTCGGCACGCATGAGGCACACTCCTTGGGCGATGGATTGGCGCCAATATACGAAGCAGCGAGGAGTCTGTAAAATTCGCCACGACAACAACGACTCAGGAATTCCTTCATGTCCAGCTACCCTCCCCTTCGCCTCCGTCGCCACGAAGATCGCCGCCTGCGTGCGGGCCACGTTTGGATCTACAGCAACGAGGTCGATACGGCACAAACCCCCTTTGCGCAGCTGGAACCAGGAAGCGTGGTGCAGGTAGAAGACAGTCAGGGCCATGCCCTGGGACTCGCCCATCTCAGTCCGCATTCCTTGCTCTGTGCCCGTCTGCTGACCCGCGATGTACGCGAGGCCATCGACATCGGCTTCTACCGCGGGCGCCTTGTCGCTGCCCTGCGTCTGCGGGAGCGTCTACTCGATTCTCCCTACTATCGTCTGGTGCATGGCGAAGGCGATGGTCTGCCCGGTCTGATCATCGACCGCCACGGGGATTTTCTGGTGCTGCAGATTGGCAGTCAGGGCATGGAACGCGACCTTCCCCAGATCGTCGCGGCACTGCAGGCGGAAATTCCGCAACAGGGCATCCTGCTCAAGGCGACTGGCGTCGCGCGCAAGATGGAAGGACTGCCCGAGCGAATCGAAGTGCTGGCCGGCGAAGTACCCACCACCATCGAGATCGAAGAAAATGGCTGCTGTTTCACGATTGATCCGTACGCCGGACAAAAGACCGGCTGGTTCTACGATCACCGCGCCAATCGCCGCCTGTTGCAACGCTTTGCTTCGGGGCGCCGGGTGCTCGACCTGTTCAGCTATAGCGGTGCCTTCGCCCTGCCGCTCGCCAAAGCAGGAGCCAGCGAGGTGCTGGCAATCGATGCCTCCGCCAGCGCCCTTGAGCTGTTGCGGCGCAATGTGGCAGCCAATGGCCTCAGGCAGATTCGCGCCCAACAAAGCGATGCCCTGGATAGCCTGCGTCTGCTGCGTGATCAGGGAGAGAGCTTCGACCTCGTCGTCCTCGATCCACCGGCGCTGATCAAATCGCGTAAGGACATGAAGGAAGGCGTGCAGGCCTATCGACGCATCAACGACCTCGCCCTGCGCCTGCTGCGCCCTGGCGGACTGCTCTTCACCGCTTCCTGCTCCTTCCATATGTCGCGGGAGATGCTGCTGCGGGAAATCGGCCACGCCGCCGTGCGCAGCCCCAGCGTCATCCTCGCCGAAGGCGGTCAGGATCTGGACCATCCCGTCCCTCCCGCCGTACCGGAGAGCCGATATCTCAAGGCCTTCCTGCTGCAGCGGCCCGATCCGAAGATAGAGACCGACGCCTAGTCCGCTTACATCCAAGCAGCGGCATCGGTTTTTGACAAAAGCGGCGCCATATCGCTACCATTACCGGCCCGTAGAAAGTAATCATGCCGTTGTAGCTCAGTCGGTAGAGCAACTGATTCGTAATCAGTAGGTCAGAGGTTCGATTCCCCTCAACGGCACCAAGAAAAACAGGCACTTAGATCGTGAGTCTAGGTGCCTTACTTTTAGGTGTCTAAGAAACTGTCTAAGACGCCATTTTGTCAGGGAGATTGCGATGTTTTCCAAACCCGCCTATTCGCTCATGGCTTTGGGGCTGCTTGCGTGTTCTGGCGTTGCCATGGCAAGCGTTGTGGTCTGCATTAGCCCAAGCCAGCCCATTCACCAAAAAACGGCGTTCAGCCCGCAGTCCGCTATGAAACACCTACCCACCGAATTAAACACGGCCCCCTGGCATTGCAGCAATGGAGTGAGCGCACCGCTTCCTGCTTTGCTTCGTGGTCACAAGCTGTTGAATCTTGCGCCAGTCATCACCTACAGCGAGACTTTTCAGCCGCCCTTCAAGCAAGAATCCTATGGGCGAGCAATCCTGGATTGGGAGAAAAAGTAGGCTTACCTTATTCCGAATGCAGCACCCGGATGCGGGGAAGCACCTTGCCCATGAGTTCTCTGGTCGCAACCCGCATGTCGTACTCGGTTTGCAGGTTCAGCCAGAAACGGGGGTTCATCTGAAAGTACAACCCCAGGCGTAATGCGGTATCCGGGGTAATCGGACGACGCCCCTGAGTGATTTCGCTAATTCGGCTTGGCGGAACATCAATATCTGCGGCCAACTGCCGGGAAGTTACGCCCATCGGCTTCATGAACTCATGAAGCAAAATCTCTCCGGGGTGAATTTCCTCTAGCAATTCGTCCATCACAATCTCCTAGTGATAATCCACGATTTCTACCAGATAAGCTCCATTGTTCCGCCAGACAAAACACACACGCCACTGGTCATTGATGCGAATGCTATACTGACCAGAGCGATTTCCTTTCAGGGCTTCCAACCTGTTCCCAGGTGGGACATTGAGACTTTCCAAATCGGTTGCCGCGTGCAACTGTAGCAGCTTGCGCCGGGCCACCCGCTCAAAGCCCTGAAAGCGAGAGACAAAGCGACTCTTGAAAAGCAACTCCGTGTCCGAACAGGCAAAAGAATGAATCATGACGTAGGATGTTCTGTAGAAAAGTATCTGTCAAGCGGAATCCAAAATCTCGCGATTGATTCTTGGGCTGTCCCATGAACAGCATCCAGCCTTTTGAGTTAGCTTTGACCCGCATCAATCTATCCTTTGCGCCCAAATAAGATGCGATCTATGCTATCTTATCGACTTTGCCACTACAAAGATGTGTCATGAAACCGCTTGCCAAACATGCTCTGCCGCCCAAGGTGCGCCGGTCTTTGAAAAAGCTCGGTCAAGACCTGCGCACGGCGCGGTTGCGGCGCAACGTGACGGTAGCGAGTCTGGCAGAGCGGGCCGGAGTCTCGGCGGGTACGATCCTGCGCCTGGAGCGCGGAGATCCCGGTGTAGGGCTAGGAACTCTCGCCCTCGCCCTCTGGCTTTTGGGCCTCAATGACCGGATGATGACCCTGGCCGATGAAGGGCTGGACGAGATCGGATTGACGCTGGAAGCCGAAGCCCGCCGCCAGCGAGCGCGGCCAAGGAAATTGTCGTGAAACCGCGCATGATTGATGTGTTCCTGGATGTAACCGGACAACCGGAACAGGTCGGTCGCCTGTGGTTTCATGATCGAGGCGAAAGCACGTCCTTTCAGTATGCGCCATCGTGGTTGCAAGCGCCCTATCGTTTTGCCATCGATCCCGACCTTCCCTTACCGGGTGCAACCCTGCCGGGGGCAGCCCTGCCGGGGGCGGCCTTGTCGGATCATCCGCTATCACAGACAGTTTTCCATAGTCCGCGCCTTTTTGGTTGTTTCTCGGATGCGGCCCCGGATCGGTGGGGGCAAATGCTCATGCGCCGGGCAAACGCGCACACCTTGAGCACGGCGGATTATCTGTTGGGCGTGGACGATGGTTTACGCATGGGAGCCTTTCGATTTCGTGAGCCGGGCGGCGGTTTTCTGGCCCCACCCTCGACGGTTCGTATCCCGCCGCTGACCGAGCTTCCCCGATTGGTGGCCGCTGCGCAACGACTGGAACAGGGAAACGACAGCCTGGACGACATACGATTGCTCCTGCGCCCTGGCGCATCCATGGGTGGCGCACACCCCAAGGCAGTAGTCTCAGACACCGACGATAGTCTGTGGCTGGCAAAGTTTCCCGGAGTCTTGCCCGAAGATCGTTACCGGCCCCATTGGGAAGCCCTGGCGGTGACCCTGGCACAGCAGAGCGGTATTCAGGTTCCCGAACATCGCTTGCTGAATCTGTCGCCCCAGGTGTCCGTGTTCCTGACGCGCCGTTTCGACCGCACGGAGTCCGGCCATCGCGTGCATTACGCCTCGGCTATGACCCTCTTGGGAGCTACGGACGGCGAGACACGATCCTACGAAGAAATGGCCGAAGCCCTGCGCGAAAAGGAAGCGCCACCAACCGATGTGCAAGAATTATGGCGTCGAATAGCCTTTTCGGTGCTTATCAGCAACGTCGATGACCACTTGCGCAACCACGGCGTGTTGTGGAGCCGAGAATCGGGCTTTCGCCTCACCCCCGCCTTCGATCTCAACCCCGCCGACGACCGGACTCCGCGCAATGTCTTTGGTACGGCATTGCGAGAGAACGGGCCAACACAGCGCAGTTTTTCCGAAGTATGGGACGCGGCGCGGGACTTTTTCGTACCAGAGACCCAGGCAAGAGCCATGGTGCGCACCATGGCCGAGGTCATCCACTCGTGGAGCGCCGTAGCCAAGACGCTCAAAATACCGTCACAAGAAGCGACCCGGCGTATCGCTTCCTTTCAGCACACTGATCTTCGGGATGCCCTGTATATAGGCAGCGTGCAAGTGCCGGGGTGGGAGCCGAGCGCAAAACCGAAGCCGAGATAGGTCACTGCACACCCAACCCAATCGTCGTACAATCGAACCGTGCCAATCGGGAGCCAACCATGTTGATGCGTCAGGATGCCAAGAGCCTCGCGTTGTTCGAGGCGATTGCCGAAAAGCTCAAGCAAACCGACCCCCTGCCCTACTTGCAGCGGGCGCGGGATTGGGCGGCACATTTCTCCGGGCAGCGCCCGGAAGATATTTGGCTGGCGGAATGGGTGGTATGGCTGGATGCGGTTCTGGCACAACTGGCAGTGCCAGATCTGGCAGCGCCGGAACCGGAATCCTTTGCGGGGATGCTGGCGTTCATGACCAGCACATCGCAACACGCTATCGATATGCGCAGTAGTTCGCCTTTCCCTGGGGTACTGACAACCGCAGAGCGAACGAACGTATTGCTGACATTTGATCGGGAATGGAAAAAGCCAACTCCCTAACCCGCATCCTGTTTTTTCTTGGGCCGCCCCTGTTTGCGTAGCCGCTCCAAGGCTGAAAAATCCGGTTCCTCCTGTTGTTTCTTGCCGGACACGGCCTGTTCCAAATCTTCCTCGACCAGAAAATACTCCCGGCCCACCTTGCGCGGTTCGAGGCCCAGGATATGCAGCCGGTTGAGAGCGGTGCGCCAGGTACAGCCGCCCAACCGTTCACAGATCAATGCCCGATTCAGCAGCATGGCACAAGCTCCTGGCGGGCCTCGTTTTGCAATCGCTCGATCTCGGTCCAGAGTTGCGGGAGGATGCGCTGCACTTCAAAGGATCGCAGGATGTTTTCGGGTTCGTCCCGGCGCATGAGCCACGCCACGGTTGCCGCTTTGAGGTCATCGAGGCTGTTGCAGACGTGCCGCGCTTCATTGAGGAAGTGGGTCATTTCCTGGAGGGAGAGTACGGTTTCGTCCACGCGCTCACAGGCATGGGCCAGTCCCACGGTAAGGTCACAGGCCCGTTCCGAGGTCTGAGTACGGGTCAAGAGCAATTCCACGGCCAAAGATCGACTCATGCGCTCCATGCGCAGCCGCCGACAGCGGCGCATGAAGGGTTCGGTGTGTTCGCGCATTCCGTTACTGGTAACGATAACCACCAGATGATCGAGGTCGGTGTACAGGTGTTCGCCGGGCTTGCCGGGCACGCGGCCCGTCTGTAGCCAGTCAAGGAATAGCGCCTCGAAGGACTCCGGGGCTTTGTCCATTTCGTCGAGACAGGCCACGGTCCAGCCCCATTGTTCGGGCGGTACGCCGTCACTTGGACTGGACACGGCAAACTCGGAGCGGTGTTGCTCCCATATTTGTGCGCTGACCTGAGAGGCTTCGGCCACCTTGGTCAAAAAGCCCTTTTCTTCGGTCCCGGACCCGCTCTGATAATCGAAAAAGCGTTTGCCGTCCGTCCAGGAGTGCAACTGAACGTAGTAGTAGCGGTCGTGGGCATCCAGCGCATCGGCAATAGCCTCGGCCAGCGCCGTCTTGCCGGTGCCCGCCTCGCCGGTCACGAGCAAGGCCCGCGCTCCGCTGCCCTTCTGGGCCATGAGGGATTTCAACGCCTGGATGGTTTCGGGATTGGGTCGGTATCCGGTTCGGGTGAGGTCCATAGAAAAATACTCCTGCGAGGTACTTATTGGGGTGATGCCGATTTATTTGCCCCCCGTCGCCTTGGCAATGATCTGACGAGCGGCTTGGGCCGCATTCCGGGCTGGCTGGCTCTCGATCTGCCGAACCAAAAGCTCCAACTCTTGCAACGAGGCCAGCAACTCCGGCGCTGCTGCAATCAAGTCGCAATTTGCCTCTACTTCCTCCGGCGTCAGTCTCCCGTCTGTTACCACCCTGGCAACATGCGTGTTACGACCAGACCAGATCGTTGTGTACTTGGTGGCCGGTGGGACATTTCGATGCCATGGGCCTTTCGTATGCCGTGCGCTAACTGCGGCCTTTGTTGGACTTACCAGCAGGGACATAAGCCGGTCACACTCGGCATGAAGATCACGCTTTTCCTGTTCCAGCCTTTCTACTTTCTTTTCCATGTCAACAATCAACGATTTCAATTCAGCTTCTGTCAGCGTTTCTAGCTGCATAGCTTATCTCCTGTTGCAACATTTATTCGTCAAAGCAAACCATCGCTTCGTCCCAAACCCAATGCGTTTCATCATCCAAACCGCGTCCGGGAAGCTGAAACACGATATTGGCTGCCTCAGCCAAAACCGTAGCGTTATCGTATTCCTCAGCCACCGACCGCATCCATCGACGCACCTGTTGACGACTGGCCGCTTGCGTCTTGATTTCCTGTCGCTCTGGCCGTGGTCCTCTCGGCCAATGCAAGGCTTCCAGTTCTCGAACCCGGTCATCCCGAAGCCGCCCGGATTCGATCACCATACGCTGATACCGATGTTCTTGCTTTACGCTCATGATTTCAGAAAGCCCACCCTCTACGCTGGTTCATCCAGGCTTTGCTTTCCCAAAAACTCCACCTTTTTCGCCAGCGCCACAATCTCTTGCGCCAATTCATTGGGCAACAGTCCGTTTCTACCAACATAATTGCGCACGGTATTTTCGATAACGAATGCCGCATCCCGCGCTGCAATGTTCAAATCGACGGCGAGCTTTCTGTCTCTGACCGCCTCAAGGTCCGGGTCGGATTCGAGATAGGCTTTATCAAGAGTGCGGCTCTTGTTTACCCTTTGCTCTCCGCCTCTGCCGTCAACTTCTTGATACACCACGTCACGTTTCCCGACCCGAAGAACTACACAATGCAGCATCTTGATCGGCGCGGGGTTATACAAGGTTCGGGATTTCTCAACCAGCACAAAGCGATCCCCAGGGGCAGCTTCGTCCAAGTCCAGACCGCTGACATACTCGGTTTTGATAACTTTCAGCATGATGAATCTCCTTACAGGTTCAAAGCGGCAGCTTTTGCTTCCGCAAGATTTTCGTACCTAACCGAGACTCCATTCGCCCGGATAATGACCCATTGACCGTGGCACTTGAAATAGCGCAACTTTCCTAGATAACGGGTTCCACTAATGATTTCATAACTAAACCTTCCAGATAGTCTTTCCGACTTTACAAGGGTGTTCTTGTCCATGTTTTCAATCTCCACGCGCATAGCAATCTCCCTACCTTAACCAACACCCCTGTAAAATTCCTCCATACACTTATCCCACCCCAAAGTAGAGGCTTTGAAAATGGCGATTTCTTCGGCTGTCGGCTCTTTTCTGTAACGCCAGTTTTTTGCAAACACCCCGCGTTCATAGGGGGTTCTGGAATACATGTCGTAACCAGAAAGTAAGTGATCTGTGTTTTCCATGATAAACCTCTATACAAAGAAAATATGTCCCATACCAATGAATACAGACTATCACATACGGATAAACAATGCAACATTGACATGAAACATATTATGTTATATCGTGTCATCATGTTGTTCGCTGATACAAGAGGTTATCGCCATGGATCATCTGCAATACTATCCAACCACTGAACATCTTGGGCGCAAATTGTGCGGTATGTTTCAAGAGGAACCAGAGCGCGTCCTGGAACCAAGCGCGGGCGACGGACATTTGCTTAAAGCGTTTCGTGCCCGGTTCCCAAGACTTAATAAAGACCATATCGATCTGTACGAGATCGACCCCGAACATCATGCCGCCCTGCGCGAGCAAGGAACCATCCGAGGGCTGGACTTTCTGGAAGCGGGCGACCTGTCCATGGTTAGCCATATCGTCATGAATCCGCCTTTCCATCAGGGGGTACGGCACGTTCTCCATGCCTGGAATCGCCTGTTTTCGGGGGAGATCGCCGCGATCCTGAATGCCAGCGGCGTGCGCGAACCCACCACGAAGGAAGAACTGCGGCTGGCAAAGATCATTGCCGACCATGGCCGCGTCGAGTATGTCGAGGACGCCTTTCTGTCGCCCGACACTCTGCGGAAAACCGCCGTCGAGATCGCCATGGTCTATCTGCACAAGGAACCCACCAACGAGTTTTGGGACGGGTCCATTCTGGATTCCCTGGAAGTAGACACCTTTCAGGTCGAAGCGCCAGAAGAAGAACTCTCCCAGGGGATGATCCTGCATACCGGGCAGATACCCGCCCTGGTCCGCGCCTTTCGTGCGGCCTGGGAAGCCCGCAAAGAAAGCATCGTTTCTGCGCACCGCGCCAGTCGCTTTACCCGGTTCTTTCAACAGGAAATGAACAAAGCGGTAGGCCGAGACTCGTATGATGTACCGGGAAACCTACATCGCGATCTACAGGAGTCTTACCAAACCCTGCGGCACATGGCATGGATGAGTGTGCTGAATGCCAAAGAATTTCAGAAACATTTGACGGCAAAGGCAAAAATGGAAATTCGGGCCAAGTTTGCCGACATTGAAAAAATGGAATTTTCCGTGACGAACATTTACGGATTCCTGCAAGGTCTGGCGCTGCAACAAGGGAACATCAACGCGCAGATGGTTTGCGATCTTTTTGATAGCATCACCTATGCCAACTCGGAAAACTGTTTGTTCTATCGATGGAAGTCCAATGAGAAACATCGCATTGGCATGGCCTTACAGCGCAAGCGGTTCATTCTGTCCGGGTTCAGTCTTATGTCTTGGAATCAATCCCCACGGATTGGTACCCTTCGGTTGATCCCCGGAGCGAGGCGGGCAAGATTGTGTTTAGACTAAGGACACCGATCCTGACTTTCAGATTAATCGCCAGCCTCAACTTTGCCATCAGTTCGGACGGTATCCAAGGCCTGCCATAGGCAAGAGCCTGAACAGATAAGGATGAACCGGCATGGTCCGTTGATCGCCGCTATCTTTTTTGAGGAGACTGGCATGACGCATACCTTATTCGTCGGCATTGACATGGCCAAGGCCAAGTTCGATGCAGCGCTTTTAAACTCAGAAGACAAATATCGCAGCAAGGTCTTTCCCAACACGGCACCGGGATGCCACCAGTTCTTAGATTGGTTGGCTAAATACGATGCCCTTGGAGCCCACCTCTGCATGGAAACCACAGGTGCCTACGGGCGTGACCTGGCCCATTTTCTGGTCCAAAAGCAGCTGCTTGTTAGTGTGGTTAACCCGGCCCAGATTCACGCCTTTGGCAAGACAGAGCTGAACCGGGCCAAAACGGATAAGGCCGATGCCCGGCTTATCGCCCGTTATTGCCGGATGCACCGTCCTGCGCCATGGGCACCGCCAGCAGAGGAGATCGCCACCCTCCAGGCATTGGTGCAGCGGCTGGAGGATCTCTTGGGGCTCCAAACAATGGAAAACAGCCGACTGGAGGCTGCTACAGGGCCAGCGCGAGAATCCGTGGAGGCAGTCCTGCAGTTCATTGAGCAACAGATAGAGATGGTTCGTCTACAGATCCATATTCATATCGATCAACATCCTAGGCTCAAAGAACAAAGGGAACTGCTATCCAGTATTCCAGGCATCGCTGATAATACCGCCGCCACCTTGTTGGCCTTCCTCAGTCCAGTAGAACGGTTTCGCTCAGCAAAGCAGGTCGTTGCCTACGCTGGCCTCAATCCTCGTATACGACAATCTGGCCGGTGGGCGGGAAAGAGCCCAATCGCAAAAACAGGAAATACCCTACTGCGCAAGGCCCTCTATCTGCCGGCAGTAGTAGCGAAACACCATAACCCAATCATCGCAGCCTTTTGCGATAGGCTGTTGGCCAGAGGTAAGCGTCCCATGCAGGTGGTCGTTGCGGCTATGCGTAGGCTTCTGCATCTAGTTTTTGGTGTCCTCAAGTCTGGGAAGCCGTTCGATCCCAAATTTGGGCTTGCATAACCTCGCTCAAGACGGTATCTGGAAGGGTGGAGAACCACAATAGGATATGGTGAACTGCAACGGTTAGATGACATTGATCGAGTCTTTGCGCTAGTGGATGGCAAGGAAAAGCCGGACGTATCTCTGAGAACGCTGTTTGAACAGCATATTGGTGATTTACGGAGCGGAGAGCGTCTTTCCAGCACCTACTTCGAGATTCGCTTTTACCCCGGAATCGGTACGATCCACTTCTACCCAAAAGACCAGAAGATGATTGATCGCATCAATGTCATTGTGGGCAAGCATCGCGGCTGGATGCCGGAGACGTACAAGACGGAAGAAAACCCGAATTACAAAGCTGCCGAAAAAATGAGTGCTAAGATTGTCAAAAAAATCAATCGGTACACCTTTCGTAATGCTATCTACGAAAACGGCTACCGCCAAAAAGAGTCTCAAGAGGAACTTGCCGAAGTGTTTGAAGCGGTAATGCAGGATGACGGAGTGGAAAACTTCTGGTTGCCGCGTATCGAGAGCCGAAAAACAGTTGAGCCAGAAAGCCGGAAGCCGGAAAATCCGGTACAATGCGATCTGGTTTTGGCATAAGGGTAGCGACATGGGCGTCTTTTTCACTTCTGACCTGCATTTTGGTCACAAGAACATCATCGACTACTGCAAGCGCCCATTCGCTTCGGTCGAGGCCATGGATCGGGCATTGATCCGCGCCTGGAATGCGCGGATCGAGCCAGAGGATACGGTGTTTGTGCTCGGAGACTTTGCCTTTGAGTCCCATGCCAGAGCAACCTATGCCCTGTCACAACTAAACGGAGAGAAGATACTCATTCAGGGGAATCATGATAAGGTTTCCACGGTAAACGGCTGGAAGGAGATACATGACAGTCTGCTCCTTCGCATCAACGGAACCGGCCTGTTTCTGTATCACTACCCGCTGCGCGACTGGCCGGGCAAGTGGAAGGGCGTCATTCACCTGTACGGGCATGTGCATGGCAATCTGGAACCCTTGCCCGGCACGATGGATGTGGGCGTCGATACCTGGGGCGGTGCCCCGGTATCCCTACGGGAGATCGTCAAGGCCGTCACGCCATTCGATCCATCGAAAGAACGCAAGCAAGCCTATGTGCAAAAGGCATGGAAGCATGGATAGCCCTACGGCAGACATTGTGAGAGCCGCCCGCCTGGAAGCAAACCTCACGCAGCGCCAAGCAGCGGATTTGCTCGAAGTCAGCTACCGAGCTTGGCAAGCCTGGGAGCAAGGGCAGAACCCCATGCCGCCCGGCTACTGGAAGCTGTTTTTGATCCTGACCGACCCAAAGGTTCAACCCTGTTTGAAGGA
The DNA here is from genome assembly GCA_028697715.1 of Acidithiobacillus sp. Lineage (GTDB taxonomy): Bacteria > Pseudomonadota > Gammaproteobacteria > Acidithiobacillales > Acidithiobacillaceae > Igneacidithiobacillus. The sequence continues at coordinate 54,890 of JAQVDS010000004.1, forward strand.
ATGGGGGGAGCCTTCCCGATGAATTGCGCTACAATCTCCATTATGGACAACGCCAACATGCTCCCTTTCGTGCGCTATCTGTGGTGGATGACACCAGAAGAAGCCCTGCGTGATCCTTACCGGCTGATCGCGCAAGTCATGGACATTGGCGACTACAAAGACGCAGAGCGAATGCGAGAAACCCTGGGAGACGAACCGCTGAAAGAGACCTTGCACCGGGCGCAAACGGGTTGGTTTCGCCCGCGATCCTGGCACTGCTGGCACTACCGCCTGGACATGGCGGAAGTCGATCAGGTGCCACCGTTGCCGGAGCGAAAATTTCCGCAATAACAAAGAAAAGTACCCAGGAAAGCGTTGTGATTTCCTGGGAACTCTTGACCGCGATGCTTCGTTTTGCGCGTGTACTTCGTTCGATCCCGCTGCGCATAAGTGGGTAAAACACCGATGCGCAGCTTTTGTCGCTTCGGTCGAATGACCAGCTTTTCAGGTTTCATTTCGATAGCCTCCATGCAAAGTCCGCGAGAAACTACCCCAAAACCACCCGCATTTCCAGCTTATCGCGCCGCGCCGTCTCGATCATGTTATGGGTGCCCCGCGATTCGCCGTCCCACAACGCCAGCAGGTGCGTTGCGTACCAGGACATCCATTGATTGCGGATGGGACCAGCCGCCCGACCGTAGCGGTTCCAGAGCGCCGGGGCTTCTACCAGAAGCACGCCGTGGGCCTTGGCCCATTGGACCGCGACGGTATCCACGCCTTGCGCCATGCCGCTCACTACCGGGCCGCGATAGTCCGGTATCTGCTCGTCCAGGTGCAGGATCGTCTCGGCCTCGCTGATCCCCCGCGATCCGGCCACAATGAGCGGGAAATGGTTTTGTTGCCAGATGCCGGGCAAGTGGCAATTCGTGGGAGCCTGAGCGAACAGCGGGGCGACCTGGGCGTCCGTGAACCCGGCCAAGCCACACCCTACCCTGGTCACGAGGAACGTCAACCAAGGCCGTGACTCGGCAAAGTCCAGAAACCGCGCAACGCTTTCCTGTAGCAAAGCCAGATCGAGGACCGGATCGTGCGGGGTATGCTTGGTGGGCAGGGCGTAACTCTGGCCGGTTAGACCTTCACCAGTGCCCGACTGCGCCCCACGGTATTGCTGTGCGAATCGGGCCGCCCCCGCGCCGTGGATGCCCTGGCGGTTCGAGCCGAATACGAAGATCGCGGATTCGACGAATTGGGAAAGATTTATGGCCTCCGCCCTCCATACGCAAAAGCCGCGCCTTCCTGTTCCGCGATGGTGCGCCTGGGCGCTGTTTCCTGTTTCGGCATCCACTGATCCAGCAATGCCAGATTCTTTTGCGCCGCCACGTCGCCGCGCTCTGCCGCCTGTTCCCACCAGGAGCGGGCTGCATCAAACAACTGCTTTTGGGCGCACAGGTAGCCCAGGTTCCCCATTTCGTGCGGAGCCAGCAACGAAGGCTTGCCCTCGAACGTCACCGGCTGCGCCGTAACCTGTTGGGACTTCCACCCCGCCAAGAGCCGAAAAGTCAGGCGATTCTCCAACATTCGTTCCAGTTCCGCTTTCTCGGCCACATAGCTCATGCCGGTACGGTTGTTGAACAGGACCACCGCCTTTTCAAATCGCACTGGCTCGCTGTCCGGGGTGGGATAAGCCGTTACCCATTGGCCGCTCTCCGGTACGGCCTCGCGCTCGACCAGCTTGGCATAGAGCTTTTGCCCATAGATAGGCGTAGGCCGAATCAGAGACGGACGGCTAAGACTGTAGCCGGAAGGCTCACCCGCCGCGTGTCCGGGAACCGAGTAGAAAGTGTGCCGGTTTGCCATGGTTTCCGCCCAGGAATGGACCTCAGAGACGATTTCCGAATAGCCAAAAGGCTTGTCGGGATTGGCCCGGTAGCGCAAGGAAACCGCACGAGGAAGCAACAGGTCGCCATCCCGAACCCGAAGCATGGCCTCCTGGGGTGTCTTGGGAACATCCCCAAAGCCGTGCCGCTCCCAAAAATCCCCAAAATCCTTGCTCGGCACCACCCAGGTCTGCTCTACCGCCGTCATGCCCACGAAGTACCGGAGCTTGAGAAAATCCCGGTCCCTGTGGTTCGAGTGAAACACCGTCGCATCCACCCGGCTCACGTCATAGGTCAACGGCGCGGGTAACTCGATAGGTGCTTCGGGATTGGCCGGACCCGCCACCAACGTCCCAGGAACGGTCGGCCCCTGCCCCTTGGGATCGTATTGGAAAAAACCGGGTTCGTCCGGGCGCATCGGGAAACGGTCGAGATTACCGCCGTAGTCGAGCACCAGACAATCCTCTTTCCCATCCGCCGTGCGCAAACCACGTCCAACCATCTGTATCCAGCGGGCGGCGCTCTGCGTAGGCCGCAATACTGTAACAGAATCAATCTTGGGCAAATCAAAGCCCTCGATGAACAGGTCCACATTCACCAGATACCGATACTTGCCCTCGGCAAAATCCTGAATACGCTGGCCGCGCACGTCCGGGGGGGTTTCGCCATCGACCACCACACTGCCCGGCAAAGACGCGGCCACCTGCCGGGCGTGCTTGCGGTCGATAGTAAAGACGATGTTGTGGTCCCTGTCCGCCGTGCGGGTCAACACGTCCTGCATCCGCTCTTTGTGCTGTATGGCGGCGGCACTGCGCAAGTCCTCGTTCAAAAAGTCGCCCTTACGCGAACGCGCCTTGCCCGTCTCTATCGGGTACAAGGTTTTGGCCCATTGGGGCTTGACCAAAAACCCCTCGTCCATGAGCAAGGCCGGTTCAATCTGGTAGGCCGTGTAGTTGAGGGGATTGCCGGGGGCGACAATATGCCCGCCATCGAGTCGCCAAGGCGTCGCCGTAAATCCGGCCACCCGCATGTCCCGGTGCCGCTCACTCAAGGTCTTGAGCAAACGCTGATACTGACCATCACCGCTGGTCGGAATCCGGTGGGCCTCGTCCACAATCACCAAGCCGGGCGGCGGCATGTGCGCCAGCACGTCCGGCTTGCCGATAGTCTGCACACTGGCGACCGTGACCTTGCCAAAATCCTTTTGGTTGAGACTGGCACAATGAATGGCCGGAACGAGATCGTGTGGGAGCACATGCGAAAACCGCTCTGCCGCCTGGGTAATCAGTTCGGCCCGGTGCGCCAGCACCAGCACGCTTTCTTGCGGGTACTGACGGAGATACTTTTCAATGAAAGCGGCCATGATGACCGTTTTGCCGCCGCCCGTCGCAGCGATACAGGCCGGATGCCGGTCGTTTTCTTCGAGCGCCGCCATCATCGCATTGACGGCTTCCTGCTGATAACCGCGCAGCGAAAACCGCTGCGCCGTGGCATCGGTCGGGAAAAGCGTGGCTTGATTCTCGTGGACTGCGACCCTCCGGCTCATGGCTTTCTCCCATAAGCAAATAACGGTTCCTGCGCTTCTTCGGAAAGTCGCTCGATCTGTCCCAACGGATCATCGCTCTTGCAGAAAGCGCGCAAAAAACCTTCACGAGACTTGTCTGATAGCGTCCCCAACACCTGCGGCTCTCGATCCCGGAAAAGCTCGACCAAAATCTTGTCGGAAGGACCAAAGGCAATCAATTCGCCAATGTCCGGGTTGGGACCGTCCACGAAAGCCAACTGCCGTGCCGCATCCAGAGATTCCGCCAAAGCAAACAACCGCCCTGCGTCCTGCAAAGGGCTGGCACCCGGCAAAGGGGCTGCACTCGGCATGGCTGCACCCGGCAAGGGGGCTGCTTCCTGCGCAATGGCTGCATCCGGCCAAGGATTTGCGCCATGCGCTTGCAAGTGGACGTGCATCTTCTGAACGGTACCCTGCAAGTTTTCCAGAGTACCGTTATTGAACACCTGGGTATCCATGGGAACCGTGCGCAAGGCATTCTCTAGCGGGTGATTTGCAGACGCATCGCCCCGCTGCCGCAAGTAGGCCATGCGCTCGGAAACTTCCGGGTTCTCGACCCGAACCGTCATACCGCCATCGGGAAAGGCCCGCCCTAGCTCGGCAATCAAGGCCACCTCCTCCGGCGTGCGGAGATCCGACACCACAACCGAACCGCCCTGGGCCAAAACGTCCATCGCCTGTTCCCGCACGCGATCTGTCAGAAAATTGGGATTCTGACCACGGCAATAATCGCCCCAAAGCTGCAACACTTCTCGCGGCGAAAGGGGCTGGTTTCGTTCCCGGCTTTGGAGGGCTGGCACCCTGCTAAGGGCTTCGGCCATGACCGGATTCTGACAACGGGATCGTGCCAAAGCATCCGTCGCAAAATCCTTGTTATCCCGACTTTGCAAATGGTAGACCGGAATCCCGTAAGCATTGGACACGTCTTGATACAGTACATCGCCAAAAGCCAGTTTGACCGCCTTGCCGCCATCCGCCGTCACCTGGGCAATCAGCATGTCGGCCACAGTATCTTTGCCCGCTCCCGGCTCGCCGGAAAGCCCCACGATCCAAGATTCACCATGCTTTGCAGAGACCCCATCCGGCTCCGCTACGGAAGGGTTCTTCCACGCCTCGATCCCGGCCAGCACTGCGGGAATCCGCTCACGCGGCCCCCGCAACGAAGAACCATAATCTTCTTCTTCGCGCAAAGCCCGCTCCATCGTATTCAGCAAGCCATTGGTGTAAAGCGTCGTCTGAGCACGGGTACAAGCGACATATTGCAGACAAAGAGCATCTTCACCGGGAACCTGATATTGCCTTTCTTCTTCGTCGTTGGTATTGAGCCAACTCCGCTGAAAGTCATCCATCAGCAGCACATTGTGCCACTGCCCGCCCTTGGACTTGTGACCAGTAGAAAGCACATATTGCGCTTTGGCCGGGTCCGTCTCGGTGCTACGCAGGGCTTGAGCAATGTCATCAACATGCCCCTGCTTCTGCTCCACGATCTTGACCAGAGGGGCCAGACCACTCCCCAAAGGGGTTTGCGCGTACTCGGACAACTGATGCCAGTCGTCAAAAAAGCTCAGTTCCGGGTGCTTGGCGAACTCCCCTTTGTACATCCGCCCCATGGCCTCGACCAGCTTGACGATTTCGCCAGTGCCGCCCACTACATGAATGCGCTGACCGGCAACCACAGCCTGAACCGCTGCTTGTAACAAACCGGCATTACCACGGAACAGCACGGCATGAACATTACCGACCTGATCGTCGATCACCTGGCTATTCGGCCCCTTGCCGGTCAACAGATAGGGGGAACCCATGAGCCGCAAGAAGTGATTGCCCGCATCCGCCACGTCCTGCCCGAATCGGTAGCTGGTAGCCAACGGCAAAGTTTTGGTAAGGTCGGGATGATCCTTTTGCATGACCTTCATGGCGTCCACTGCCCCGGTGAAATCGTAAATATGCTGGTAGGTATCTCCCACCAGCACCAGCCGGGTGCCGTACTGCAACTGCGCTTTCAGGATTGCCAACATGGGCGGCGAAGCATCCTGCGCTTCGTCAAAGAGAATGGTGTCGGCGGGAATCCGGGGCGGAGCCAGAGAGCAAAGTTTCAGATAGACGCCATGGTCGATGGGGAAATTGGAGAACGGATCGCGCATCCGGTCCCAGGCCCACGCCGCCGTACCCAACGTCGCTTTCGGGGTCCCATTCAATCCTTGCCGATGAATGTAGTCGGCCAGATCGGGGGCAATATGCTGTGGCCCAATCTGCGCGTCTGCCGACTGACAGTATTGCCGCAAGATCGACTGCACCGCCATGATCGCCCGGCCTTCGGAGCAACGTAGCTCCTGCCGGATTTGCCGGATACGGTCGGCAAAATCGGTGCTCTGCCGCATCTGGTCGCGCAAGGGGCCATAGAGACTGCCCTGAAACAAGCGAGGCTGGCTGGCCCCGTAAACCTCGGCCATCGTACCCCCGCCGTCCGGGTGCGGGGCACGAAAGGCGAAACTGTGCGCCGTACTGGTCGTGGTATTGTTTGGAAATTCCGCCGCCGCTTCATCGGCATTGCGCTTGTTGAACACAAAGTAGCGAACTCGCTCTCCCTGCAAGGGATACTGCGCCGCTCCCTTGAGGGTCGTTGTCTTGCCGGTTCCCGCCAACGCATTGACCGCGAGGATTTGCGAGTCCCGATAGTGCAGGTGATCTAGGATCGCCGTCTGTTCGTCATTAAACCGAAAGGCCATGTTTTTGTCGCTCCAGCAAGATCGTCATACGGGTGGTGCCGATTTTGGCGCAGGAATTTTGGACGGCAACAAGAACAGGATCGCCAGCACCGCCGCGCCCAGGTAGGGAACCAGCCACAACAGCAACCACCAAGCCGACAGACCCGCATCGCGCAAGCGCCATGCCTCAGCGGGCAAAAATACGACAAAGCCCGTCAAGGAAACAGCCAATTCCAAAAAGATACCTATATCCACGAATAGGTTGCCGTTATGCCGAACGTGATGCAGCAACACGCCCATCCAGAACAGGTCCACAAAAGCCGCTGTCACGGCGTACACCAGCACGAACCCCGCTACCGCCTTCCAGAACGGCAAACGCGGCATGGTGTCGGGATACCCATGCCGGATCAGCGAAAACAGCCGAATAAAATCCCGCACCAAAGGAATGCGACTCAACATAAAATTCTCCTGCGTAGGGTCAATAACTTGCTTTTTCTCTGCAAGCTCTCATATTCCGATTGCCGAATCTCGACCGTGGAAAACCGCTCACCACATTGCCGACATTCTCGTCGCCGCCGCACAAAAATTCTCTTATCACGAGAATCAATTACCCGGTTTTCCAAAGCGCCACACTTAGGACAAAGCATAATAAATCTCCGTTATGGGCGAAGCGTAACGGACGCGCCCTGCTCTGGACGCAAATCGCTATGCAAAAAACACTTTGCCTGAGCAACTTGCGCACCAAGATAGACGGCTGCCGACAACAGAGTCCAGACCGATTGTGCCTTGCTATCGTGCAGATTTTGCAATTCAAAAGTATTGCGCAAGAGATTCAATACGGAAAAAACGCTATCAAATTCGGGTTCCTGAGAATCAAACAAATGTCCTGCCAAGGAATCAACCAGTAGACCGTTTTTCCTCTCCGCGACCGTACCGCGCAAAAGCCCATAATTCTCAACTTCTGGCTTCAAAGCTGCAAATATGTTGCGCAAATACTGTTCGGCAGGTTGCAGATAGGCTTGCGCATACTCCCGGTCAACAACGGAAACGCTGGACGCTGACAATACATTGGTAATTTTGACCAAATTATTACAGGTCAGGTCCAGTTCGCCCGCCATGGACTCCAACGCAATGATTCCAGCCATCATCGGCAACCGGGGATCATTTTTCAGGTGGTTCTTGCGCAAGGTAAACCGCATTCCGCCCGTCAGATGCGTGGAGAGCATACCGGCCAACAACTTTCCGGGGTCCGCATCCCCGCGCACTTCGACCTTGCGCGTCAGATTGTCATACTGAACGCTTCCCCCAACCGTTTTTTTGAAAACGGAAATGTCTGCACCCAGGTCAAAATCCAATGGCTGCCGGTCGTCGAGCACGCCCGCCGCGTTGAGGCAAGACTGAATCACCAAGAGTTCTTCTTTCAACGCATCTGCACTGCTGGCCCAGGACACCAACACGTCCTGCCGCTTGCCCAGGATCGTGACGTTCTGAACGTAATCCGTAATAGCGTCGTCCTTGCTGCGAAACAAACCAGTGAGATACCGGGAAAAGGCCCGCGTCAAACCTTCATCCTGCAAGCCCTGGCGGAACCGAGTGACCGCTACATGCCAACGGCTGTCCGCTACATCGACCACCATTCGCCCCGCCGAATCCAAATGATTCAAAAGCCCCAGGAAAACGCGGGTACGATCCTCAAAAAACGTCTCTGTAGGCTTCATCAATGACCCTCAAAATCGTCAGATACACAATATATAGTAGTTGTATTTTTATAGATACACAAGATATTGTGCTTTCTCGTCCTTGGATCGGTCTTGCGTAGTAACGACAGCCCCTAGATTCGCATTTCTCGAATCTGCCCAACCTCGTTTTTCCATCCCCGGTTTTCCTGGTGGGACCAAATCGTCAATCCAAAACGGCCATCCCCTCGGTCCTGCTTGTATGCCCCGGTATCGAGAAACACATGATCTGCAACGGACAGGATTTGAGTAGAGTCCGGGAGCACGGTAATCGTGTGCCCGACATAGGTGCGGGACAATCCAGCTTCGTCGTTTGGCATTGCTTCGCCCTGGGCAAAGCGCAGACGCAACGAGCGGCCCCATAACACCGCATCCACGCCGTCACCTATATCGCCAAAACCCGTCACAAAACGCCGACGCTCCCACTCGGCATCAGGAGATTGATCGAGCAAGGCATCGGTCCAATCACTGCTGCCCTGCAACTCAGCATGGGCGACATGAAAGCGGCCCTCGCCCTGGCCGACCACGCGCACCAACGGCAAGGCTTGCAGCAAAGGCAAAAATTCGCCAGCCCGCGTGAAACGCATGGCCCATTTCCAACCACGATTCGAGACAAACGCTTTTTTGTATAACCGATTCCGGCGACTACCCTGCCCGCCCATGATCCACGCAATCAACATGGCATCATGATTGCCCAATACCGCGTAAAACCACGGTTCCCGCAATAGCTCCAGACAGCCCTCGGAATCCGGCCCGCGATTAACCAAATCGCCCACGCAAAACAATCGATCCATGGCCGGATCAAAGCGCACATGGTTCAACAGCGCGTGTAACTGCCGCAAGCAACCGTGCAAATCACCCACGATGAAGTCGCGGCCCTGGGTATTTTCCGAATGCCTCTGGATTTTATTTCCTGTCATCGACTACCCCCCTCGATCAACGCATCTTTCGGCTCCGGCCACGTTTTTCTTCGCACGCGCAACTCCACATCGCCACCACAATGCTTGCAGAGCTTTGTTTCCTTAGCGCACTCCAAACACAGCGCATCGGTGTTCGTGCTACCATAGGTTTGCAACGCACCGCAACACATACATTCCTCACCCTTGATGGCACAACCACCCAGGCGACTGCCGTAGTAACACATCCGACACAACGACTGGACAAGCCGCTGTTCCTTCTCCGGGTCAGCCTCCAGTTTGCGGGCCAGTTCAACGATACTGTTCATCCGCTCTTTGGATCGCGCCGTCCAGCCTTGCAGGTTCCCAGGTGTCATCTTTCGACGTGGATAATCTGCACTCATATTATTCCTCCACCTTTTCTTGCAACTGCGCTCGCGCCTGTTCCCGATGTTCCTCCAAGACGGGTTCCACCGGGTGCCCGTCGAAATCGTGCCGCTGACTGCCGGGCGCGGCCGCGGCCTCCAGGTACGCCCGCAATGCCGTATGCCGCCGCAAAACACGAAACAACACGCGCAATCGCTCGGCCTTGTTCATCACCGGCCACTGCTCAGTAAGCACAGGAACCATGCGCTTCCTAAATTCTTTCCAGATACCCACCTGCAAAGGCCGATATTGCCCAAAGACCGGAGCCACATGCGCCAGACTCCCATGACACAACCGCGCATGAAGCTCACCCGCCGAAATCGGCTTGGTCTGCACGGTCCTCTTGCGGCGAATCGTCACCTGGGGAGACGGCTTTTTCTTCAACGACAATACCGGCAAGTTTCCCATCAATCCTCCAACGGGTCGGTTTTTACCAGACCCAAATGACGCCGCTTTTCTCTACGCCGCGCACACTCGACACAGCGCACGGCATTTATTGCCTGGACCCGCTCTGGCGGAATCGTCTCTGCACAATCCAGACAATACCGGCCATGGGCATCTTCGTCCGGCTGCTCTTGTTGTTGCGAAAACAGCATCCGCTGCAATGCCGCATGGCGCTCTGCTTCCTCATAGTGTGCTGCGACATCTGCCTCGTCACCGTGTAGCATCTTTCTCTCTCTCCTTCCGTTTTTTGCCTAGCACCATCAATACAGCGATCAGCGCATCCAGAATCATGATCCCCGCAAAAGTGATGACCAGAGACCAGAAAACAACACTAGACCCGTTGCTCATTGGTTATTCATTAAAAATGGGACAGCCAGCCCTTCACCTTTTCAATCATCCCACCCATCGGCGACTTTCCACCCGCTCGCGCCCAATCCCGATTGAATTGCGCTTGCAGCTTAGCAAGATCGCTGCCGTTCAACAGCACGCCCATTTCCCGGTTTTCCAAGCTGGTCTGCGTGAAATTCTCGCTGCCGACGAAAGCCAGAGCATTGCCGACAATCATCTTGGCGTGCATATAGAGCGGTTTTACGGGCAGTAGCCGCACCTGACAGCCATGACTCCGCAGAAAAGCCACGTCTCGCTGATCTTCGCTATTGATGCTGGCAGGAAGGATCAGGCGGAGATCCCGGCCCTTGGCGGCCAACGCATCGAGGATGGGCCGGTACGGTCCCAATTCCTCGCTTTCCACGTCAATCGGTCCCGGCTGATCGATGACTTCCAGCAGTTGTGCGGCGGACGTGCCGGGCGAAAGGACCAAGGCTTGATGCGCCCAGGCGGGTGCGTGCTGCCGGTTCCAATCCGCATTGAACACGGCTTGCACGGCCCGAACCACGGTTGGATTCGTCGTATCGTACAGGTATTCCCGGTTGCGCCCGCCCAGGCCCGACCAATCGAAATTTGCCGTGCCGATTTCGGCCTCGTGACCATTCACGCAATACTTGGCGTGGTAAAACGCATACTGGTCGCCGTGGCTTACAAATCGATTGGGAACGTAACGAAAATGCGCTCCGGTCGCCTCAATGGATTTGACCTCGCGGCGAACCTGCCACGGCTTCATGACGTAGGGCTTCGGCTCCACCATGATGCGCACGTCCACGCCCCGGCGCACCGCATCCTTCACCGCCGCCAAGAGCTTGCGGTCGTCCAGGTAGTACACGCCTATGTCCAGAGTGCGATGTGCAGAGTCGATGACCTGCAAAATCGGTGCTGGTCCAACATGGGGTTCGATAAATAACATACTTTTCTCCTAAATTAAGCTACCAAAGCCAAGATGATGACAAGAAGATCAAACAAAATGATAAATCCGAAACTCCCAAAGAAATGCTGCTTCACCACAATTACTTTGACGGGCTTCGGCTTGGATACAGAAGCATGGTGAACAACTGGAGCGATGGCCGCATATTTTTTGGCCGCGTGAACAACCGTTGCGTGTACCTGTTGATGCTTATGCTTACCGTTTATTAGTGACATGGTTTGCTGAACGATAAGCGTCAGTAATATACAAAAACCTGTAACGAAGAAAGCAAGCCGCAATCTTCTTTTCAGCATATAATCAATATCGTCCATCCTTATTCTCCATGACCATGCCCTTTTGCGGCATTCGCTCCCTTGTGGTCCGAATTGGCGAACAGTAACCGCCGCTCATTCTCAAGACTCACCCAACAAACCAACATATCCACAGCATCTTGCGTGATTTCCTGCAAGGCAATGGAACGCGACTCGCCTATCTCGATAGTAAGATACAAACCACGGCAATCAATCAAAACGCGAAAATCATTGCCATAGATTTTGCCCTCAATCAACAAATCGTCCGATTCGGAATCCTTCACCACGCGATCACAACAAAAAACGTCAAACGCCATAAAATCTCGCGCTAATAGAACAGGCTTTGGCAAGGCTTCGTCAATGATACCTTGCAAGGTTTTCTGTGCCGTTGGCTTAGGCTTTTCAAAAAGTATATTGCGCATATTTTTTCCCTCCATTCCAAGGGGAACCCGCACCAAAATTTACCCTGTCACCTTCTACACGAACCTTGACGCGCTCCAGATAAGCGCGATTCGCCCTGCGCGTCACGTCCGTAAAACCCTCGCTTTCGTGCAACAGCTTGGCTATGGCACACTTCTCTGGCATGGATAGCTGCAACCATCCGCCCGTCTTGTCCTGCCAGGAAACCAGCAACAAGAGCGGTTCGTGGTACGGGAATTTCAACTGAACACCCAACTCCATCATGCGCACCAAAGCTGCATGTGATTGATCCTCGTAATCGTCTCGATCCGGGAATCTTTTTTGGATATCCGCCAAAATTTTCTGATACAAGGAAAAAAACGCTCGCCCTGCATCACGATCATTCACCCGTTGAGACTTGGGCGTCTGCTCCGGGTAAGTGCCCTGCAATTTACGAATTTTGGCTTGTCCCACAACTACCCCCTTTGCCTTGTTCTCGAACAAAAGACTCGCGGCAAGCCGTGAAAAGCCTTGCAAGATGGTCAGCAGAAGAAACTAATGCTTCATGCGAGGTTGCAAGACTTGGGTTAGCTGCAATAAGCATTTCTGCAAAACGAAGCAAACTTGTCTCATAAAATTCAATCGATGTATCCATATCATTTTCCTAATAACAAAAAATCAACAAGCTCTGCGCCAGAAATAATAATGACGTTATCATGTCGATTTCTTGTTCCTGACGGGGTGCGCCCGGTATGCACAAAATAGCCCGTCTCCATCCCAAATTTTCGCAAATCCCGCGCAAACTGATCGACGTGCGCTGTCTGGATCGCCCCCTTGTACCGCTTGCACTGGATGCCGTGCCAACCGCTGTCCATGAATACCTTGCCGTCCAGACCGCCATCGCCGCTGTAGCGTGTATTCCGCTCCACAATCCAGCCCTTTTTCTGAAACCCATCCAGTACCAATTCCTCGAATACCAGCGGGTCCATCTTGCGCAAATACGCCATGCGCCGAGCAAAAGTCTCTTGCGGATCACTGTCCCGAATTTCCAGGATCGTTAGCTCCCGGCGCCTGGCCGCATCCTGGCGTCTCCGGTGGCCGCGCTTGCGCCGGGACTGGATGCGAGATACCCAAGCCCGGCCTCGCGCCAGAATGCCGCTCAACATTTGCCTACCCTTTCTTTGCGCCAATGGTTCGATTCAGGCTGCGGCTGCGGAATCTCGTGTAACGCATCCCGCAAAGCCGCCCGTAATTCCTCGATCAGACCAGGGGCCAGCCGCACATCGACCGGCTCCTGACGAATCAAAGACCGCCAGTACGCAACACGCTCAGACAGCGGGAGCATCTTTCTTCTTCCGAGGCTTCGGCGCGTAGGTTTTCATCACACCCTGCGCATACCCCCGATTCGCTACCGCCTGTTCCGGCACCTGACCCTGACAAATCTGCACCAGAGAAAGCACGTCCACCCAGGTAAAACCAAAGCCGTCATTGGCTTCCATCGCCTTGAGAAACGCCTTGCGATCTTCGGTCCCGCCCATGGCGTCGCCATGCAACAACTTTTGCTTCTGGCGTTCCAACGTCATCTGCCGTTCCTCAATCTTCTTCAACTTTTCTTCCATGCTCAGTGCCATCCTTTGATCTCCTGTTGCTGTGTTAAAAAAATTACTGCTGCATGGGTGATGCCGATTTCTGCAAAAAAGATTGCAACGGCACATCCAAACTCGAAAACTCCTGTACGCCATCAGGCAATAATTCCGGTCCCCAGGACCGGATTCGCACGATCTCTGGCACCATCGCGTCCCGCGCCTCGCGGCAATGCACCGCACGATCATCGGCGTAGAAATGTGGCCGCAATTCCTGCAATGCGGCTTTCTTGGATTCGCCAAACACCGGGATCAATTTTGCGTTCCGTAGCCCCCAACGATCCAGCGAATCCCGGCGCTCCTGCGCGGCCTCGCTTGACGGCAAACACGACACCACAAATAGCTCGTACCCAAAATCCAGCGCCATGTGCGCGGCCTCAATCGCCACATCAATCGGCTGCACCCGCCGCCAGCCATGAGTGTCATTCCAGACAATCCAGACCTTATGAATTTCGGACTTGGACAACCCGTACCGAGCCTGCAAATCGTAGCATTCGCGGATCGCTGGCAGCTTCCGGCCAACCACACGCTCGGCACAGAGACGCCAAGAATGAGAGAAGTCGAACAGCACACCATCGGCATCCAGAGCGATTTTCATGATTCTTCCTCCTGCTTATTCTGCGAATACAACCGGGAAGCAAGAGACTTGGCGTAGTTCACTTCTTTTTCTTCTGCTTCGGATTCCAGTTTCTGCTTCATGTATTCTTCCAGCTTGCCAAGTTCGTAGATTGTAAGATCGCGGCCTTCGAGCATGGAAATGTAGTTTTCTACCAACGGATTACCAATCATATTACTAATCCATGTTTGAAGTTGATAATTATTGGCAAGAGTCTTAGCGTTTATTTGATGATATAACTTAAAAAGCGGCGCACTAAAAACGACAACCACAATAATCAGAGGACTGGACACGAAAAAGATGGCAAGAGCACATCCGAAAAATCCGTCAGCATGAGGATGACGAACAAGGTCCGGGAAAAGCCAGATTTCCAGGAATACATATACAGAAACAATTATCGCATCCAACAAAACGATAAATCGTTTTCCATTACGCAACTCTTGTTGCGTGTAAGGACGAGAAGGATCAAACTTTCTCATGACATGAATCTCCTGTAGATATTCCCGCATCCCGCATCACTTCCATCGCATAAACCACCGCCGCACGCGGTCGATACCCTTGCGAAACCAACGTAGGCCCGGCGTTGTACGCCATGAGCGCGAGCCGTACATGGCCGTGGAACTCCCGCAACAGCCGGGCGAGATACCGGGTGCCGCCCTCGACATTCTCTTGCGCGTTCCACGGATTGACCCGCAACACGTCCCATGCTGTCGTCGGCTCTAACTGCATGACGCCAATCGCGCCCGCTGACGATTCGCGCACCGCAGAGCCGGTAAAATTGTCTCCGTTTTCCACCTGAATGACGGCGGCTACCAGTCGCGGAGAAACATGCGCTTTCTGCGCTGCACAGAGCGCCATCCCCGCGAACGGCCCGGCCAACTCCCGAAGCGTTTTTTTGTGTTCTACCTTGCGGAGACGCACCTGGGCGGGTGCAACGGGCATTTTTGCGGTTGAACTGCTCTCTGGCTGGTGCAACACACCAAACAAAGACGCGATAATCGCCAGCAGTCGGGCAGCGCCGGTAATGGCTGGGATACTCATGGGATTCGCGGCCATTCGCGCACCCAGCGCACGGCGGCAGGGGTCTGTAGCAGCAGCGGGATGCGCTCGTCGGCGGTGATCTGGTCCTCTACCGAAACACCAAGCCAGACGTTCGGTAGGGGCCACTCCGGTAGTCCCGCATTGTCACCACCACGGGCTGCCGCAATGTTCCGCATGGCCTGTCCAACCTCGTGCTCGCGGTTGTCGTGCCCTGGATCGAACCATCGCAGCATGCGTTCCGGGCGTTTGGTCAACACCTGAAACGTATGCTTTTCCGCCAGGGCCATGACCGCAAACACCCGGTCGATGAAGTCGTCCGGCACGTCCTCACGAAACAGGTCCATGTTCACAACGATCAGGCGAGGCTTGATCCAGCGTAAAGGCTGGTCCAACCGAATTTCTGGGTTCCAGGTTTCAGGGCTCCAGATCATGGTTTTATCACTCATAGCAGTCCTCTTTCTTGTTGGGCCGTGACTTAACCAAGCATCCGGCTTCGTAAAACTAGAGCAATTTTCATGACATCATCCAATCAATGGGGCAGTTGTTTATTTGCCACATTCGACAAATCTGGAAGCAGATTGCTTCCATTGCTGCACTTGGCAATCGTTTCAAGCAAATCTTTCTGCTCAAAAGTCGCCGTCTGAATCATCAGAATCAGTTGGGTTATCCCCAGCAGCAGACGATGGAAGAAAAGAGCACTTTCATCCGAATACGGGATTTCCTTTGCCTTGTCTGAATAGATTTGTCCGTTCCACGCATTCAACAGTTCTGCGGGATTCGTCTGCCCATGATGGTCGCCACCAGCATAATACAAATCGTATTTCACTTCGGTTCTTCCGCCAGGATACCGCATTACTTTTTTCGTCATGGCACACGCCTGAACCGAAAGACTCTGAGGCGATCCGGCACCAGATTGCCCAAAGGCTTCAGACAGTAACCACTTCGCATTCGGCCACCCTGCATTGGGGCAGACATTCCCCTGATCGTCTACGGCCACGGAAGCGTTTACATCAATCCGGTAGCGGATTACCTGGGTTTCTGTAATCTCCGGCTTTCGGGTCTCTCGGATAGCATTGCGAATAGCCGTTATCAAAGACTCATAATCCTTTGCATAGATTATTTGTATGTGGCCGTCCGCTTTATATGCGCAAAAAACACGATCTAATTTCGCGTGACGAATCAACTCTCCGATCTGTCCAGGGACTTCGCAGTAAAATTGCCCGTCCGCGTTGATGCGTACATCCGCTATGAAGGATTCCTCGACTTCTCCGTTCATGAAACAAAAATCTACTTTCTTGAACCTTGGCATTTCATTTTTCCATGTTATTCATTCAGGCAAATCTTCATTCATCGCTTCACATTGACATTAGTCTCTTATCTTTTCTATACGATAGTAACTAATGTCACGATCCAGCTTGCCGAGACTTCCGTCTTTTTTGACCATGCGCCCCCAATACCGGACGTTACCGATCGAGAAGCCGGGAGAACGCTTGGCAATCTCGAACACGCTTTGCTTGCCGTTCGTTTCCGTCACCAAAACCCGCTCGCCAACCGAAAATTCCGCAACCTTGGAAACTAGCAACGATTCCAGAAATTTTATCTCGGATCGTATGGCATTTGCCTTTTCGTCCAGATCGCAAATACTGGACTTCAATTCTTCAATACTCTGGTTGCAGTACACATTCTTGAAACGATCAATTTCTTCTTTGGAAACACCAAAGTTACGCGATAAATAGTCGATTTCACTTTCGGTCATTGCCTTATTCCTCTACTCCGTATGGCGTCACCGTAACCAAATCGCCAAAGGGTAAAACTTCCTCTCCGCGCTCCGGTTCGTCGAGATTTTCCGCCTCGTCACCGTAGCAGCCGTCTTGAAAAAAATACCCAAGATCATCGTCATTCATGTCATAATCCTTTCGGCCCGAATCGCTCTACGCATATCGCCACGTATATCCCGAAAAACCCATTTTCCTGAGTTGGCAGAATGTACAAAAATTTTCCGATCACCTATAAATATATAGCAGTGGTTTTCCTTTGTTTGCATAAAGGATGCTTGCGGAAACTCCTGTAGCAAAAAGCGTGCAATGGGATTCACGACCATTGCCCGTTTATCTATGGGATCGTCTGTGGGGCACCCATGCGCATAGCGCGTCCGACACACCCAAACAAAATACCCATAACTCCGCAAAGGATCAGGGCGCGGCCAGTAACAAGTTTTTTTGGGGCAGTCGCGGTCACAAACATCAACTACTTCTTTGAGTTCCTTGTCTCTGATTCTCATAATGATTACCCATTTTCGCGGCCTTTATCACCGTCACTATAGCCAACCCTTATTTCGATTTCCCCGCCAAAAGCCGTTTCAGCAATCTCCTTCAATGTATTATATTTCAAACGCAATTCTTGATAGGCTTTTGCTATCGTCTCGGCGCTGACCCTCAACTTTGCATAATCACCATAATGAACAAAATCACCATCATTACATTCCAGAACAGATTTGTTCAGGCTGAATCTTTTTGGCTGCATCAGTCTTTCTTTATGATCCATACGCTTTCCTCATTCGCTAATAATGCTTTCAGCCCTTTGCCGCGCTTTGTTGCGCGTCGCGTCTGCGGTTGTACGCAAAAACTCCATAATCGCTTTGCGTGTGTGAGGAATACCTAACACATTGCAAGTATGGCGGACCCCTTCTAAGTCAATTTTTGCAGTACCCTGTTCCAGCATGTCAGCAATTTTTCTTGCTTTAATCGCCATGTCAGCTTTGGTCATTTTTTCTTTGGCATAAGCTGAGTCAGCAGTGTTCTCCAGCTCTAACCAGCGGCGATATTCTAAACAAAATATCTCATAGTTTTGCATATCTACCTCCCGTTGCCGCGCCTTGTTGCGCGGCCCAATTCCAGCCATCACGCCAAGCATTCTGAAAAGCCCGCGACCAACTCAACTTTCCGCTGGGCTTTCGATGATCCTTATAGGGACAATCCATAATGGATTGTCCATTTTGGTGCGCAGCCATGCCCTTCTTGAACGCTCCGGCCATAGCCCGATTCCAGCGGTGCAAATCGCTCGGTAACTCCACGCCGACCTCCTGCAATCCGCGCCATCCAAACAATAGCCGCCCGCCGTACCCGCGCTACGGCCTCGACAAAAAAGACCACTTCCGTCCGGGTCCGCTCGGCCACTTCCCGCGCCTCACCCGACTCGTGCAGCGCGTCGAACAGCGGGCGCGGGCGCTCAACAATCGCCACGGTTGCCTTGACTACCGCGAATAGAACAAACAGAACCAAAACCATCTTGTTCATCCAACTCCCCCTTGCGCACTTGGAACTTCTCTCCGTCCCAATGCGCCTCCCAACCCAATTCCTCGGCCATGCGCTTTACCACCCGCGACACTTCCGCCAAAGGCAAATCCGCACCCACAATCTCAATGTGCATGGGATTCCTCCAACTCGTAGACGTGCCCAGGAAATACCCGAATCTGACCAGCGGCCAACGGCTCGCCCATCAGGGGACCGACATAGCGATACACCCGCCCGAAACGATCCTGCATCCGCTCAGGAACTGGGCACGCCATAGAAAGATTCGGACGGCAAGCAGGAAACCGCTCACCAGAAAGAGGGGAAAAGGAATGAAAATCGTACATGAGGGCTACTCCATCTGTGCGTCGATGGAGTAATGCTACTTTAGGCTATATTAAATGTCAATAGCAAACGCTATTCTATACCAAAGCCTCTCGACCGCTTGCTATATTAGCTAGTCCTAACAACCTAGTGATACTGTTGAACCGACATCATCACCACGCCAACAATGACTTGATTACCCAATGGCTTGATTGGATACCTTGGATTCTCCGGAACCAAGTACCACTCTCCCCCATCCACCTTGAGCCGCTTGACAGTCCCTTCTTCGTTTCCATCACGGACAACCACTATGTCATTATGTGCCGGTTTCCAACCAGGATCGACCAAAACCAAGGCACCATCAGAAAACAAAGGTGCCATGCTATCGCCATAAACTCGTAAGAAAAACGAATCTTCACCATATTTTTTTGATACAGCAATGTATTCTGTTTCCCCTGAGTGTCTAGCAGCTTCAATGCACAATTTTGGATTTCCAGCCGGTACCCGCCCAAGTATCGGATAATATACAACAATATCCGGCCCCGCAATCACCGAGTCAGGCGCTCCAGAGCCTTCCTTACAGGTAGTTACATCAAAATCTTCACGATCCAGGGAATAGGCCAGCAAACTAGAGTTCTTCTCTATCTTCCTCGCGCTCTGCTCACCTATCCCGCGCCTTTTCGTTTTCCACTGACTGACCAAGGCATCGGGAACCCCCCACTTGGCAGCCATGTCGTTGTCTCCCATGCCGCGCAACCGCATCTCTTGCATGAGTTTCAACAAATTTCGATACCGCAATTCTCTCAGATGATCTTTTTCCATATCTCGATGATAGCAAATGCTACATATCCATAAACTGACAATAGCTATTGACATAATCAATAGCACAAGCTACTTTTGGCCCCATGAACCTCAAGGACTACTGCCAACTTCACACACAAGCAAAGCTAGCTCGTGCTCTTCGCATCACCCCTGGCATGGTGTACCAGTGGTTATCCGGGCGGCGGAAAATTGGCGCGAATACTGCTATCCGCATCGAACAAGCCACCCAGGGTGCAGTACCCCGCTGGGAGCTTCGCCCCGACCTGTGGGAGCGTCCCACGTCGCAAAACGGGATGGAACGGGAATGATCGGGACAGAGCGGGATAGTCTAGCCCTGCTCTACCGGCGTATCGCCCAGGTGACGCAATCGGTGCTCGCCAGCCACATGAATATCTCCAACTCGCAAATGTCGCGGATCGTGGCCGGAGAATCGGGCATCACACTCAATCGGTTGCCGCTCCTGCTAGACGCCCTGAACCTGAGCCTCGTCGAAACGCAACACAACAACCTCATCACCACTACCGAGGAAGAATATGCCGCCCTGCTGTTCATGGCCGAACGCGGCATCGACTCCCTCAAGCACCGGGTCGCGGAGCGCGTATGAATTCGCTGACCGCCCAGAGATTGACACCACCGCCCGCCTGGGGCTACGCTGATTTCGTCATCGGGGTTCCGATGATCGGGTTTGGTAGCCCGGATTCAGAGGCGGACAGTCGCTGGCCTCGCGTTTGCGACTATTTTTTCGTCCGTTTGCATGGCTCTACCCTCTATGGGCGGGGTCGTGCGGGGAGCCGCAAGGCTCGCCGGCCCTCTGACCGGTCTACCAACCTGCACGGTTCCGTCCACCCGTTTGGTAGCGGGTGCGGATTCAACCGCAATCAGAGGATTGAAGTCATGAATATTCACGCCCCCGGCGCGTCCGCGCCTGTGCTGGCTATTCAGCCCGCTACCTTCCATTTCCACTCTATTGAAGTACGCACCCTCGACCGGGACGGCCAAGTCTGGTTTGTTGCGGGCGATGTGGCAAAAGCCCTGGGCTATGCCGATGCGGTGCAACTGACGCGCATTCTCGATGATGACGAAGCTGCTCTGCATACTATGCAGATCAGGTCCGAGAACGGCACGATCCAGACCCGCGAAGTCACCATCCTCTCCGAATCCGGCCTCTATCACGCCCTCCTAAAAAGCCGTAAGCCCGAAGCCCGCCCTTTCCGGCGTTGGGTGACGCAAGAGGTCTTGCCCGCCATCCGGCGCGGATCGGCCAAAATCGGCTGCCGCGTCTTGCTGGCCCAGGACGAAAACGGCCAGTGGCGCAGCCAAAGCCTTCCCGCCAACGCTTGCATCCTCGATCCCGCCGACCCGGAACAACTCGCCTGTCTCCTGCGCGAATACGTCCCGGTGGACCGCCTGGGCGAAGTGTTGGCAATGGCCGCGCAGCGGCTGCTCAAAAATCGGCACCACCCTGTAGACAACGCATAGGAGAGCAAACTTATGGGCATCCTCGATAACATCCGGGCGAATAGTGGGCCTCGCGCCCTGAAAGTCGTTATCCACGGCGAAAACGGCATCGGCAAAACCACGTTCGCAGCCGGAGCGCCCCGGCCCCTGATCCTCGCGGCAGAAGATGGTATTGGTGTGCTCAACGTCCCCTCGCTGCGCGTGCGCAACTCGGACGAACTGCAACAAGCCCTGCACGAACTGATACAAGGCTTCCGCACCGGACAACGCCCCTTTGATAGCGTGGTCATCGACTCTCTGGATGCGCTGGAGGCAATGGTCTGGCAAAAAATCTGTCAGACAGGACGCAAACAGAACATCGAGGACTTCGGCTACGGGAAAGGCTACGTCTACGCCCTGCAAAAATGGGCGGAAATCCGCGATCAGTTTCAGGCCATCAACGATTGCGGCATTCACACCATCGCTGTTGCCCAAAGCAACAACAAAACCAACAACGATCCGGTCTATGGCAGCTATAACCGAACCATCCTGCGTCTGCACGAAAAGACGGCGGGCCTGTGGCGCGATTGGGCGGATATCATGGGCTTTGCCACCCAACGGCTGACCCTCAAAGGCGACGACAAAGGCGCTCCCCGCGCTATCGCCATGGGCGACCGAGTGCTGGAAATCGGTGCTTCCCCGGCTTATTGGAGCAAAAACCGTTTCAACATGCCGCCCACCCTACCGCTCTCCTGGGCGGCCATGGAGCAAAACTACCTAGCCGCTTTTCAGCGCATAGCGCAACCGGCTCCGATGCAATCGGCTCCAGCACAAGCTCCCGTTTCGACACAAACGGCTCCGGCACAAGCCACGAATACGGGAGAGAACCCACCCTTCATGACTATGCGGCATTAAGCGTTGTCGAGGCGGAGAGACGGGCACCCTCTCCGTTCTCCTTTTCTTTTCGGTGCCCAACCTTGCAAGGAGCAACACCATGGGTAATCTCAGCGGTTTTTACCAGAACTACGGTAGCATCAAGGAATCCACCGGCACCCTGCCGCCCGGCAATTACAATGTCGGCATCGAATCGGCGGAAGCCAAGCCCACCAAGAATGACCCCAACCAGGGCTACCTTGAACTCAAACTCAAGGTCTTGGACGGCGAGCACCGCAATATGTATGCCCCCTCGATCCGCCTGAACCTTTGGAACAGTTCGGAAAAGGCGCGGGAAATTGCCGAATCTGAACTCAAGAAAATCACCATGGCTACCGGCGCGGGTGCCATCGACGATAGCAGCCAGTTGGTCGGTAAGACCATGCAAATCACGGTACGCCCGCAGAAGAACGATCCGCAGTACAGCGAATCGGTCAACCCGGTCCCGTACAACTCCGGCCCGGCCATGCAGCAGCAGAACAACGGCGGCGGCTTTAATCCAGGTGGTGCGGCTCCCCAGGGCGGCTTCAACCAGCCCGCTCCGGCTCCCCAGGGCGGCTTTACTCCCGGCGCTGGCGCGGCTCCGGCCTTCGTGCCCTCCACCGCTCCCCAGGGTCAGGAACAGCAAGCCGCTTATACGCCGAGCTTCCGCCCGTAATCCCATGCGGGGCACACCTAATGCCGGGTGTGCTCCGGCAACGAGACAAAAAAAACCGCTCTCGCATGGGGCTTGAGCGGGTTCCGCAGAGGAAAATATGTCAGTGGAGGTAGTTTATGTCAGTTGTTCGCTTCACGTCAACCCCTAAATCTTTTGCAGAAATCGCTGGCGAGATTCAGCCGCTTGTCCAAAAGTTTAAGCGGGCAGGACGGCGCAAGGCCACTTTTCGGTGCCCCGCACACAACGACAAAAATCCATCGGCATGGATCGAACAAGGCGAAAACGGCTGGACCCATGCCCATTGCTCGGTCTGTGGCAATCTCCGGCAAACCTTCAATGACCTAGGCGTGTTTTTTTCCCAGGGTCAGACGCGCTCACCAAAACCGCCAAAGGACCGCAGCCGGGAGTATTACGAAACCCTGCGCAACAAAGCAGAGGAATATAAACCCCTGCATCGGCGGCACATGGAAGTCCTGTATTGGGGCGAACCCGAAAGCACCCTGACCTATGACGTGTATCCGGTCGATGGCCACCTGCTCGAAAAACGGCTGAAACAGGCCCGCCAAAATCCGCCCGCCCCTAGCCCCTTTTCCGAACCGTTCACGGCGGAAGGCATCGAGCGCACCCGCGCCCTGATCCTACGTTATTTGACGGAATACCGGCATCTCAACGGCCCCTTCCCCGACCTGCTCTTTTCCCATACTACCCTCGATCCCAAATTGGGCGCGGATGCCCGCATCCTGCTGGATCGAGAAGTAAAAGCGGTGCTGATTACCCCCTTGCGCAACCCGGCCAAACATGGCGAACGCGCTTGGCAGGAAACGTGGCTGGACGCAGAAGGCCACAAAATCCATCGGCACTTTCCCGCAGGTCTGCCGCAAAAAGGACGGGTGTTCACTCGCCGGGAAACCGGGGCACAAACCCTGATCGTTGGCGAAGGGCTGGAAAACACCCTGTCACTGCCCTATTCCGGCAAGGCCGACCGCATCGCCGCTATGAGTATGGGCAACTTTGCGCACCTGGAAATCATCAAGAAATACGACCGCATCATCCTCTGCCCGGACCTCGAACCCCATGGCCGGGGACTACACGCAATACTCGGCATGGCAACCCGCTGGTTGCCCAAGCTCGGCAAAACCGCCCTCTATCTGGTCCGGCCAGACGGCAAAGCCCCTTTCGATCCCATCACCGAAAAACGGGACGCCAACGACCTCAGCGCCGACCAGTGGAACACCCTGCCGCCACCTTTTGCCTTGACCGCCCATACCCTGTTGCACCCCGACCATCCTATGCGCTCGTGGAGCACCCAAGGCCCGGATGAACTGGCTGCCGAAATCCGCCAAAACCTCGATACCGACCTGTCCGCACCGGGGTCCGGGAAACGCAAAATCTATGCGGTCGGTACGGGAGTGGGCAAAAGTCACGCCCTGGCCGAAGCTGTTGCCCAGGCCACGGCCAGCGTCCTGCTCTGTGCGCCCACCCGCGAGGGCCGACACGATCTGGCCCGCAACCTCGATACCGAAACGCAAGAACATCATGGCCGAGCCGAAACCGTGCCGCTGTCCTTTCACAAGCCCGGAAAACCTGCCGGAAGCCCGCCGCCAGAAACCATCCTGGAACACCCGGAAAAGTATTGCGAACGCTACAGTTCAGACAAAGAGGACCAAACCCCGGATCGACCATTGCACGTCGCTTCCGATATTCCACCACCCACTTGGGTAATCAGCGCCCTGGGCTTCCCCGTCGCGCAATTCTGCAACGCGGAATGTCCCAACGGCCTCGCCACGCTCTATGACCTGACCAGTGGCCGCAAAGGAGAAGATACCGGAGCACCCTTGTGCAAACACATGATGGATCGCCTGGAACACTGGTATCAAGAGCCGCACGTCGCCTCGACCCATGCGGCGCTGAACGGCGATCCCACCCTGTTCAAAGTAGACGGCAAGCTGCGCGACAAAATCCTGGTCGATGAAGCGCCCGACTTGATTCAGGATAACCAATTCACTACGGAAGCCCTCTATCAGCTACGCCTGAGCACCCATCACAACTTTCTGACCGACCAGAAATTTTACACCGAAACCGACCGCGAGGACCGGCTGGAAGCCTATCAAAACCTCATGCCGTGGATTGAGCACGTCGAAAAACAACTGCTCACCGGCTGGAAAAACGGCGAGATCCCGCCGCTGCCCAGCCACGATTGGGCAGAGTTTCACGCGCTTATCGAGAAAAACAAGCATTTCAGCTACGTCACCATCTTCGAGCGCGTCTACAAGATCGCGGGCGACAGCCGCAAACATCGCGGGCCGGTCCTGCTAGATCGCCTCTCCCGCGCCATCCAGAACGGCACCCTGTTCTGGCACGCACAGACCGCCTACGCCTTTGAACGCACCCGCATCGGAGAAGCCCTCCTGCACGCATCCCGAAAGCAGGATATTACGATCCTGACCGCAACCCCGTCCCGCGCCCTCAAAACGCTGGTACCCGATCTAATGGAAGCGTACCCGCCTACCCCCAATCTGCATATCAACTGGACGCGAGGGAAGAACTGGAGCGCCACCGCCCTGCAATACAATCCCACCGAAACCTTGCGTGATGTTACCGACATCCTGGAAGCGTTACCGGAAGGTACAGCGGTGTTGAGTACCAAAAAGTATCGGGACGCCATGAATACGGCCATGTTCCCGCATCTGGCCTTTGGACACTGGTATCTGGACCACGAAGGACATAACCGCTGGAAGGATGCGACCCATCTGGAAATCTTGGGGCTGCAAATGCTGCCACAGCATCAATACTGGATGCTCTACGAAGCTACCCGCCGTCTCTACCACCTCGACTGGCAACCCGCCCAGGAGGATGACGACTGGCAACATCAGTCTGTCGGCGTGAGCTATCTGCCCGGCTCTGAAACATCCTGCTATCTCCCGGCCCACAATTCCGACTTTGCCTACTTCGTGCGCGAATATCACACCATCGAGATTGCCCAGGCCATAGGCCGACTTCGTGCCGCCCGCCGACTGTTGGAACAGCTTTTCGTCACGCTGCGCACCAACCTTCCCGTTCTACCCCTGTTCGGCCTCGTAATCGAGAGCTTTGACGGCCATCACAATCGCCAGCAAATCGTCCATAACCGGGCCGTCGATAAGGTAGAACAGATCGTGCGCTTCGCCATCGAGAGCGGATTGCGCCCGTCCTTTGCGCAAATCGACCAGCTTGCCAAGCAACAGACCGGCAAAGGAATACGGTATAGCAACTGGAAGCAAGTCATTGACACCGTGATTGGTAATAAGCCAAACCTCGGTGTCAATGGTTCGCCCGAATCTCGCATCGACCTGGAACAGCTTTGGATATTGCGCTCCTGGGAGGCCATTCAAAGCGAGGCGCGACGGCGCGGCGACCATATCCGCCGCCGCGAGGCGGCCATTCCGGGCCGAGGCGACGGACCCGAAGGCGAAGCTCTATGCGATACCGTCCGCGCTATGGACCGTTGGCGCTGCGATTCCGCTGCTGCTGCACAGAAAATTTTGGCGAGCCTCGACAAAAATCGGCATCACCCTGGTGACGAGTACGAAATTGCACTGCGGGAGATCGTTTTGAAACCGATACCGGACTATTACTGGCAAGAGGAAGCCGATTGTGCGTAAAGAAAACCGAAAAGTTCTGACGGCGGCATTGCTGATAGCGATTATGTTTTTCGTATGGCTATTTTCCGCGACGTTCCTTAATCAAGGTTCTAGCGATAACGCAATCCAAAAATCCGTTCAGAAGGATACCCACAATGCCGTGCGCGTCCTGGGCTTTGTACACCGGCACGGAGTCACCATCGTGCGGCTACAAACGCCCAAAGGCCCGGAAATCGCCTACCTCATTGCCGGAAAGTACCTCGCCATTGGCCCACTCATGGATTTGAAAACGGGCAAAAACGTCACACCCATTTGGGAGAAAATCTATGCGAAATAAACTGTTTTCTGCTGTTTTGCTGAGTCTGGTTGCCACGGCGACAGCCTGGGCCGCTGCGCCCGATTTGCAGCCTATTCCCGCATCCCAGGCCGCCCTGTTACATAAAGTTCACGGCTTTGTTTGGGGGGCGAAAACGGCTCCGGCCAAGGCTATCGTCTTTGTTGATCCGAACTGCCTCTGGTGTCACCGCTTCTTCGAGCAGGTGCAAGCCGGAGTCGCAGCGGGTAAGGCCCGCTATCTCGTAGTTCCCGTCGCCATCCTCAAGAAAAGCTCTGCGGCCAAGGCTGAACAGATCATGCAGTCGCCCAATCCCCAGGCGACATTCCTCCGGGACGAGCGCGGATTCAACACCAACACCGAAGAAGGCGGACTCCCCAAAACCTTCCCCGCCGCCAAGCAGACCATCAAGAACCTGCTGGCAATCAATACGGCAGTGCTCGCGGACCTCGAAGGCGGAAAACCGGCCACACCCACGTTCATCGTTTCGACGCCCCAAGGCCCGGCTCTGCACGAGGGGTTTATTCCAACACCCCAGGCGCGAAAGGACAAAAAACTCCTGTCTTTTACACCCAATCACTTTCGACAGGCACAAGTTCCGGTTCCACCCGTTGTTCATTATGGCCCCACGACCCCGCTCCCCAGGGTGCAGGAGTAAGCCATGGCAAAGATGCAACGTGAAAAAGGTGCGCGAGGCGAGCGCGAGCTTTTTAGCTTGCTCTCGAACGAATTGGGTACGGTCGTACAACGCAATCTGGTCCAGACCCGCGACTCCGGGGCGGATTCCCTGAGCATTCCCGGCTTCGCCATCGAAGTGAAGCGCCAAGAAACCCCTTTCCGGCAAGCGTGGTGGGATCAGGTCAACGCTACCCGCCACCAGAATGGCGGCGTGATTCCTGTCCTCTTTTATCGCCAGTCCCGGCGTCCCTGGACCGCCGTGTTCGATCTGGCCGACATCTACCCGAACGTCGATGCCGGTTCTCTCTGCCACACCGATTTATCCACCATCTGCCAACTGATCCGGGAGGAATTGCCCCATGTTCGGGAAAAAGAAAAAGCCGTCGCCTGACCCTTTGCAGGGTGCAACCCCTTCGCAGGGCACAACACGCAAGGCCGTAGAAAAAAACATGAATGCGGCGCAGCAACATTGGGAAACCAATGTCTCCCTATTTCGGCTCTACAGCCTCGCCAGCCGCATCAACTTGGCACTTTTGGCCTACAGCGCGGTAGCCACGTTTGCGGCAGTGTGGATCGAAATGCACCCGCCTTTGCCCGTCTATTTTGCCACGTCCAATACCGGGCGCATCGTACCGCTGGTCCCCTTGGACGTGCCTTACGTCACGGATCATACCGTCATCGCCTGGGCCATGCAGAAAATCCCGGATGCCATGAGTCTGTCGGCCCTGAATTACCGGCGCGACCTGCAACGGGCGCAAGCCTATTTTACCAGTGCGGGCTTTCAGGGATTTTTGGCGGGCCTCAAGGCGCATGGCGAACTCAAAGCCATCCGGGATCGCAACCTGATGGTATCGACCATCCCCGATGGCCCCGGCGTCGTGGTCTGGCAGGGACATTTACCCAACGGCATTTACGCCTGGAAAGTGCAATTCCCGGTCAAAATGATTTTCCGCTCGTCCAGTCAGATCAATGACAACAAATACCTCGCTACGGTACTGATCCAGCGGGCCGTAACTATCAAAAATCCCTCCGGTATTAGCATCCAGAACATCGTGTTAGGAGCAACGAAGCCATGAACCAAAACGCCTTTCGATTGGCTGTAGGACTCAGCCTGTTTTCGCCGCTGGCAATGGCCGGTGTAGTCGTGCCCCAGGTGCCGGTTCCTCCGGTGCAGCATATTCCCGCGCCAACGCCTATCCCTACCCTGCCGCAAACCACCCAGGAATTGCACTCGGCTCCGAGTTCGGTTTCCGTGAATGCCCCCCAGGATAATTCTAATGCGCCAGCGGCCAATCCTTTGCCGCCCTTGCCGTCAGAAAACAGCCTGTATCAGTCTGCGTCTCACTCTTTGTTGCCGCTCAAACCAAACGAATTGATGCGATTTCGCAAGAAACTACAGGCCACCCAAAAAGCCGCGGAAATGCCAATTACGCCGCCTTTGGCAAAAACCGAGGTCATTACCGTGCATCCCAACCGGGGCGATATCCCCATCATTCCCATGTCAGCGGGCTATGTGTCTGATGTGTCCTTTGTGAACGAATGGGGCCAACCCTGGACCGTGGATGATGCAACCGTGGGGAACGGTGCGGCCTTTCAAGTCGTAAATCCAGTTGTTTCGGGGAGCATTCAGACCGAGACTGCACTGGAAAACAAAGAAGGCAAGACTTCTGCAAACGGTTCGGCTCCGGTCAAAACGAGTACCATTATCGTTGCAGCCAAGCAGAAGTTCCGGGACTCCAATCTATCCGTCCTGTTGCACGGTCTGCCAACCCCCCTGATTTTCAGTCTGGAAACCGGGCAGAAAATGGTCGATTACCGGGTCATCGTGCGTGTCGATGGACTCCCTGCCGGAGCCATGCCACCCATTGGCGGCATAGGGCGCTCGCACGAAGCGGCAGATGCCGTGCTCATGCGGGCCTTGTACGACACCATGCCTCGCTCGGCGGAAAGCATACCCTTTGGATACGGCGAAGCATGGCGCATGAATGGCAAAATCTGGCTGCGCACCCGGCATAGCGTATTAGCTCCGGCATGGCTGGCCACCCTGCAATCACCGGACGGGGTACACGCCTACGAGCTACCCATAACCGCCACGGCCATGCTCACCATCAACGGCGAGCCACGCACCATCATCTTTGAGGAAACCCATGGGGGCGACAATGAGTAACGAAACCGAAAATCAGCAACAGCCGGTCGATCCTTCTGCACAAACCGAAGAAAGCCCGGTGATGCAGAAGAAAAAACCTACTTTTATAGGCTCCTTGAAGCATTTTTATACCAGCCCGGAGACCAGAGTTAATGCGTTACTGGTTACGGGTATTGCAGTCGCAATGGTAGCGTATGGGTCTTATGACATGCTCGGTGGAAGTGCGCAGAAAACCTTGAGTAGCCCAGGCTCCATGCAGCATGTCAAGAATCTTCCGGGCGGTGACAAAGGTGGCGCTTTGTACAATGAAAACCTGGACAAGCTCAACGCCAAGCGTGCGAAAGAGGCAGAACAACAGAACCAAACCTATATTCCGACATTGGGCGCTTTGCATCCTGTCGCTCCGGTCCACTCGGCACCCCCCAAGGTGCCGAGTGTGTCCGTACCCAAAGCACCCGCGCCAGCGCCCGTAACACCGCCACCCGCACCAAAGCCCACGGCATACCAAAAAGCCGAAGCCAAAGATGCACAAATGGAGTTGATGCGCTTTATTGATGCACCAGTACCCACGCCGCTGACTACCAGTTTGCGGGTACAGAACAATAATCTGTATGGAAAGACCGGGGTTCCGGTTCCTGGTAATCATTCGGTTGGGGCGACTTCTGGCGTCCAGAGCAAAGGCCCGATACTGGCACAGCCCGGTCATATTGCGTTTGGTGAACTGCTCACGGCCATGAACAGCAATGAACCAGGGCCGGTAGAAGCAGAGATAGTCTCTGGCCGCTTCAAAAAGGCGCATGTGCTTGGCGGCTTCAAGCGGGAAAAAGATCGATTGGTAATCCAGTTTAATGAAATGACTTGGGACCATCAAAGTTACGCGATTTCCGCTTATGCGATTAACGCTAAAACCGCGCGTACTTATGTGGCGACCAGCGTCAACCATCATACCCTGGCCCGCTGGGGTTCGCTCATTGCCGCCTCATTTTTAGGCGGTGTGGATAACGCTCTGGATGAAGCCAATACCAACGAAACATTGGGCAATGGTTACGCCGTAGTCACCCAACAACTGACAGACGGGGAAATACCGCTATATGCGGCGGGTAATGTCGGTAATGTGCTGACGCCAATTCTCGCTAAACGGTTCGATGAACCGCCTACCGTGCGCGAGGCGCAAGGGGCACCGATTGGACTTTTGTTCATGAAACCTGTACAATAAATCATTGATTGTATAGAGGGATACCAGATGGCGCAAAAATCACTGCCATTTGCTACAATTCTGGCTGACGAGGTTCTTGCGGCGCGTTCATCGCCGCAAGTTTTAGTAGAGTTATTGCAAAGGGCTGACCCTTTTTTGTACCGTTTGGCGCAACAGCATCATCGGTATCATGCCTGGGATGAAGTAGAGGATATTTACCAGGAATATCGGGAAACTTTTGTTCGCTGTATCGACAAATACGATGTTTCCCGCGCCTATGATGGGCGTGGGTTTATCATTTTTTTGAATTGGCAAATTCGCACTGATTATCGCAGCCACTACCGACGATTGGAAGCAGAGTATTCCATTCGGAATTTCGATCAGGAAATTGAAGAACTCGATTCTGTTTTGGTAAACATGGAGCCGCTTCTCAATAAAGCATTGCTTTGTTTGTCGGTGGAAGATCAGGAAACTTTTTATCGGTATATTTCTGGCGAACACGTCCCTTTGCGCGTTGTGGATAAAATATATCGGGATATTAGAAATTTCATGTTGGAGGAAGCGGAATGAGTGTCACCCCTGCATTTTCCTGGATGGGCGGTAAAAATCGCATTCGGGACCGTATTGTCCCCTATACCATCGGTGCTTCCCTATATGTGGAACCGTTTGCCGGTGCGCTCAACGTACTCTTGGGGCGGCCCTGCAAGGGAATGGAAGTGGTCAATGACCGGGATGAACGAATTATCAATTTCTACCGGGTGTTGCAGGACGATGTGTTGCGGGATCGATTGCTGCAAAAACTCAAGTACACTCCCTATGCCCGCGCCGAGTTTGGCCGGGCTTTGAACGTATTGCGTGATCCCGCATCCGGCAATGTGGATCGCTCTTGGGCGTTCTTTGTTGCGCAGAATCAGGGAATTTCCGGTGGCGGCTGCAATGCCAGCAACGAGAATAATTGGGGCGTCTCCAAGGAGCGGGACACAGCGGCCCGCTTTCGCTGGCATGTGCAGGAGCTAGAAAAGCTGGCGGAACGGCTGTCCGGCGTCATCATCGAGAATCGGGACGCGCTGCAACTGCTCTCGACCTGGGATGCGCCCCATGCGGTGTTTTATTGCGATCCGCCTTACGTCCCGGACACGCGCAAAATGGATCATCGCTCGCGCTACCAAGAGGAAATGCGCCTCGAAGATCATCATGCGCTGATCGATACCCTGTTGCACCTGAAAGGACAAGCCATTCTTTCCGGGTATCGCCATGAGGACGTGCATGGCCCGCTGGAATCGGCGGGCTGGCAGCGCATCGACACCAAAGTCCATTTGTATGCCTCGGTTCAGGACAAGAACCAAAAGCGCACAGAATGCCTTTGGATTTCACCCGGCATTCAGAATCAGCAAATGGGATTGTTCGCATGACCAATTTTCGGGAAGTTGCTTGGCAACTCGCCCAGGAAGGGCAACTCGACTTGGCGATGACCGCCTGGACGCGGTATGCCCTGAAACAAGAGCGGCAAGGAAAAGCCCTCGATCCCGCCATTACGGAAAATCTGCAACAGGCCAGTAAACTGCTGGCCGGAACTAAAGACGGATTTACCGCAAATCAGGACGAATCCCTGCTGGATTACTTAATCACCTTGCAAAAAGAAATAAAGAATTACAACAATCTGCAACCAGCGATTGAAACTTTACTGAACGAATGGCGAACTTCTCCCAATCGCAATCTGTACGACTGGACGCTGCAAACAATACGCACTACGAAAGGCCCAGAGGATCGCGTGCTGGTATTAGCGGCGATTGGTAGATTTTTGGAGAAAAGCGTGGATCGGCTTGCTCGTGAAATGGAGAAGATTGGTCTACTGAAAGCCGGACGAGGAATAAAAGATGATATTGGCAACTATGCTTACCAAAAGGCAATAAACGGTGAAATTGAAGAAGCAATCTTTTGGTGGACCATTGCCGCTGGTCAAGGAGACTCTAACGCGAGAGCCAATCTGGAAATTTGCGAACAACAGGGACTAATATCGAAAAACACTAAACAGCTATTGCCGGATATTGACGAACGGATTGCGACAAAACGAGAGTCTATCTCGATTCAGAAGCAGAAAGCCGATTTGCGCGAAAAGTGGATGGATAAAAAGACGAATGCAGGGTTTGACTCGGAGCACTGGACCCCGGCACGTTGCGGCCCCTTCTAAAGCTCGCCGAACCGGATCAAAAAACGGCACCACCCGGTAGATCAATCCATCACAGGAGTATCGCCGTGAATCTCATAACCATGTTCGCTAACATGACGAGCAGCTTGCCGCCCGTCCTGAAAATGGTGTTTGGAGCCGCCTACGTCCTCGGCGCGGCCTACATCATTATTGCCTTGCGCCGTCTCTGGAAGATGGGGACCGGAGACCCCCACATCCACACCGAAAGCATCGTGATGGGTCTGGCGATTGGCGGGTGCCTCGTGGCCGCGCCGACTGCCGTGGGAGCCGACATTGGCACTTTCTTTGCCACTACGCACCCCTCTCCCTTGCAATATGCCGGGCCGGGCGGCGCGGAAATGGCAACCGCTGCCAAAGCGATTGTCCTGTTCATCCAGATTGTCGGTGTCATCGCCGTCATTCGTGGCTTCATGATCCTGCGAGCCGTCGCGCACGGCAACAGCCGCGATACGGTATCCAAAGGCGCAACCCATATCGTCGGTGGAGCCATGGCCGCCAACGTGGTGATGGCCGCTATCACCTTCGGTAACACCGTGGGACTCACCCTACCCTTCACCTAAAAATTTTTTCATCCCCCTCGCAAGGGGGGTGAAAAATCGGCACCACCCTGGTGGTTCAACCATAGAAGGAGTGCCTTTTCATGAATCATCGTAATCGCAACAAACAAATTGTCATCACTGCCGTTGCCCTGGCCGTAGGGACCATCGCCCTCTTTGACCCCTTGCTGGCCCTGGCTTCTGCGCAAAATGCCGGGGTCGTTGCCAGCAATGTGACCGGCAATTACAGCGACTTCTCGAAATTTTTGACGGGCGGTGCCTACGTCATTGGTGCGGGAGCCGTCATTCACGGCCTTCATAAATTCTGGCAGAAGTCCCACGATCAGGGCGGCCAGATCAAGGCGTCCAGCTATGCCATCCCGATTGTCGTGGGCGGAGGGTTAGTGGCAGTCGCCGCGTCCATCGGAACCCCGGTTGCTACGCTGTTTGGTAGTGGCGTGAACTCTACCAATGCAGGGGATTCCGGTACGACTAGCTACTAATCACTTGCTACAAGGCCGCGCCCACCACAAAAGACTGTGGTGGGCTTTTTTTTCGGCATCACCCTGGTAGAGAAACCCACTTTTTGCTGAAAGGATATGGTTATGAGCCTTGCCAAAGGACTGTACCGCGCATTCAATCTCCCCCTGGAATCCCTGAGTGATTTACATGGCGTCGATTACGGCGGCACCAAAAATCTCCGCGAGGAACCGCTAGACGCCTTCCTCGACAACGGCGGACTGATTCGCTACGGCATCCTGCAAGGGGATTATTCCACCCCGGACCCGGAACTGTACCGGGCCATGCTGACCAAGCTGCAAAGCAGTTGGGTTACGCTGTTTCGTAACCCTGGGCATACCCTGGACATTTGCTTTCAAGTGGACCCGGCCCGTTCGACCGAATTTCTGGAACGCCGTCTGTCTCCCTACCGCAAACAGGCGGAAAAGCACGGTCTGGACTTTGGGGCTATCTTCGACTCCCGCGTAACCAGCTTTCCACGCCATATCGCCCCGGAAGTCGTTATTGTCGCTTTGCGAACTGATCCCTCGGTGTTGCTGGCAAACGAGCAAAAACGCGCCAATGAAAACCGGAAGAAACGCCGTGTGCAAGCACAGTTGGGCGATTGGATACGCGGCGGACAAGACGTAACCGCCATCATGCCGGAACTTCGGCATATTCACGATCAGGCGTGGTACACCCTGGTCAAAAGTCTCGACACTTGCGGCAATGTTCTCATGGACGGTCAAAGCCGCAACAATGGTCTGCGCCTGGACGTACTCACCATTGAACAGGCGATAGACTGGATGCGCAATGTCCAGCGGCCCGGAACCTACAGCTTGCCGGACGAAAACCCGACCTGGAAAGCAGAGCTTGCCCGCCCCTCTTTGGGGGCAAACGGTTCGCTGCTGGCCGTCGCCCCGCGCCTGGGGTTATCCGCCATTCCCGAAGAAATGGAAGTCGTGCAAGGCGTCGTCCAAACGCCCCAGGGCATAACCTTTGCCCCGGTCGTCATGAGCCTGGGACCAGTGGATGCACAACCCTTTGCCGAACTGTTGGGGAATCTGGTCAAGGCCAACATCCCCGCCCGCCTCAATTTTCGATTGATTCCCGGTGGGTCCGGCAATCTGAGCATGAAGAAACTCGGTGCGGAAATGCTCTATCTAACGACCAAAATCACCGATAACAGCAATGGACTGGTCAAGGAATCCATTGCCGAAATTCAGCGTCACGCCAATCACGATCCCGTCATGCTCCTGCGTTCCGTCGCTTGCACCTGGGCCAATTCTCTCGATCAGGCGCAAATGCAGCAACAAACCCTTTTGCGCATGATCGAGACCTGGGGCAATCAGGAATGTACCACCCGCTGCGGCGATCCCGTACAGACTGTGTTATCCAGCATTCCGGGACTCATGAGCGACATTGCCGCTCCCGCATGGCCCGCCAATCTCTCGGACGTGCTGCCCCTCCTACCCTTCGACCGGCCCGCTTCCCCCTGGAATCATGGACCGTTTTTCCTGCGTGACGAACTACGCAAGATGCTGGCCGTGGGCCACGATTTGCAAACGCCCATTATCTCGTTTACCGGCCCCCCAGGACGCGGTAAATCCATGACCATGGCCCTGCAACTGCTCAGTTTCCTGTGGGATGCCGGACAAGGCGAATTGCCCTATATCTCGATCATCGACGTGGGATATTCCAGTATCGAGTTTATCGAGGCGGTGCGTCAGGCGTTAGGCGAAAACGCCTATCTCGCACAAGGTTTTACCCTGTCTCTCAACGGCAAGACCATCAACCCCTTCGACACTCCCCTGGGCTTTCGTTTCCCCACCCAAAACCATCTGTCTTTCCTCAAGAACCTTGTGGGGATCATGTGCGGCAACACCAACAAAAACCGCCCAATCCTGAAACTTTCAGAAGCGATTGAAGCTGCAATTATGGCCTGTTACGGCGCTGTTTCAGACCTGGGACAAGGCGTAGCAAAACCGTACAAACCGGGTGTGGATTTGCTGGTAGACGAGGCCATTCAAAAACACGGCATTGCGTTGGATGTGCATACGTCCTGGTGGGAAATCGTTGATGCGCTCTTTGCCAAAGGCGATTTGACCATGGCGGGCCGTGCCCAACGCTTTGCCGTGCCGGTGCTTCTGGACCTTATCAAGACCTGCACGTCCGACAAAGACCTACAGGCCAAGTATGGAGACTTGAAGGTAGAGGGTCAGATGGACCTCATACCCTATATCAACCTGAGTGTTACCGAAGCCTCGAAGAACTGGCCGGTCATGGGTTCTCCCTCCACGTTCGATTTTGGCCGGGCGCGAATCGTCTCTCTCGATCTGGTCGAAGTCACCCAGGGACAGGACGAGGCCAGCATCCGGCAAGCCACGGCTATGTACCTTCTGGCTCGGTTCAAGACTAGCCAGAGCTTCATCTTTTCTCAAGACGATGTGGAAGGCGCACGAATCCACTTGCGCCCGGAATATGTGGATTATCACACCGAACGGGCGGAGCGGATCAAGCGCGAAGTCAAAATATCGGTTTGGGATGAATTGCACCGAACGGGTGGGCTACCGCAAATTCCCGACCAGATTGAACGGGATGGCCGCGAAGGGCGCAAAAACGGCTTGCGCATTTTGCTGGGGTCACAGTCCTTCCACGACATTCCCGATACCATTCAGGATATTTTGGGCGCGGCCTACGTCATGGGCCTGGACGGTAAAGAAATTACCACCATCGTAGAACGCACTGGCATTGATCCGATTCTGGCAGCCAAAGCGGTAGACCACTGCATCGGTCCCGGAGAAAAGGGGTCTGGCTGCTTGGTCTACTGGAAGCGCGAAGATCGGCGCTATACCAGCCTTTCCTATGTCATCGCTGGTCCCGTCGAGCTTTGGGCACTGACGACACACCCCGAATCCCGCGCCGTCAAAAACGCCATTCTGAAAGAAGTGCCTTACAGTGCGGCGCTCAACCTGCTAGCCGCCCGGTATCCCAACGGAACCATCAAAAAGGAACTGGCCCGCCGAAAAGGACTGGCTCAAGGCGGCGAGGACTTTCTGACCGAAATCGCGCAGGAAATCGTGCGCATGTATCAGGTTTCCTTGCTCAACTCGGCATCACCCCGTTAAGGGCAACAGGAGATTTTCATGGATTACACGCAGTACATTCGCCAGAACTTCCCGCAAGGCGCTTTTTTGCCAGACGAGCGCATCGCCACCTTTTTGGAATACGCCAAAATTAGCGCCGCCGAAGAACAGGCACGGATTCAGGATGCCATTCAACGGCAACCCTGGCTAGCACAGTGGTACCACCCGCGAGACGATGTACGGTTTCAGATCGACCACATGCTGCGCGTGACCGGCTCCCAGGCCATTTCTCTGACCTCGGAACAAGGCATGTTCGAGAAGTCCCGGCAACTCCTGCTCATGGATACGCCTGGATCGGGTAGCGACGATACGGTGCGCGGTACGCTGTACGAATCCTGGATTTTGGCTCAGGCCGACCAGATCATGAATCCCCACGGCAAGATTACTGCCCTACCCAACATCATCGAGCAAATGGGCAAGCCCAAAAACGGTCTGAGCGCCGCGCCGGATAACCTGTATTGGGCAAACGATCATTTCTTAATCGTTGATGCCAAATGCCCCAGGGAACCGCATACCACGCCGCCCGATGCCTATGTCGCGCAACTGCATTTTTATGAGGCGGCATTGCGCGAAATCATGCGGGAACAATACCCACAATGGGCAGACGTTCCGGTACGCAAAATTCTCGCCCAGGGTGACATACTGCGCGGGCGCGTCAGCTTTCTGGAAATACCTACCGTGCCCCACATGAGCGATACCCTCTGGAACAACGCCCAAGTCCTGCACCGGCAGGTATGCCAGACGCAATCCCTCTGGCCCATGCCGCCACAACCCGTATTTGACGCCACCAAGCTCCCGGAAGTCGAAAATCTATCCCGCAAGCTGTTGGAAATCGCAGATCGCAAGAGCGCCTTGGAAGCCGAAGAAACCGATTTGCGGGAAACCCTGAAATCCTTATTGGGGGACGATCCGAAACAATGGCCGAAGCTCAACAAAGACGTGGGCGGCATGTTCCGCCCCTACTGGCCCCGCACGGCAGACGAACGGCTGTTGTCTGCGCTACGCGAAAACGGTGTCTGCATTCCCCAAAAGCCGGTGTATGACGTGGACGGCATGGTCCAAGCCCTGCGCAATGCCAGCATTCCGGTAGACCCATTCGTCAAAGACCGGCAGGTCGATGTATCTACGGCGGTCAAGGCGCTGGAAATTCTGGACATTCCCCGTTCTGCCTTCCAGTCACCCGGCATCACCCTGCTGGACAAGCGGCCAAAAGACGAGCCGCAACCGAACGTAGAACAAACCCTATCGAGGATGCGCCCATGAAGAAAGAAATCATGCTGCAAATCGCCAAGGCCGCTTTCCCGGTACAAATTACCCAGGGAGAAGCCTTACTGGATGACGCCATTTTTACTATCAGTCAGCGATTCATTCACGCCATTGATCCCGGTTACGCTATGCCAGTCACGAACGATTTGCCGGAAGAACCGTGGTTTACCGTAATCATGCGGGTGACAGAAATGATCCTGGGTGGCCGGAACGGAAAGCTTTATTTTACACAAAACAGTTTTCCTTTTTTGCGAGGATAATATGGGTTTCTGGAATTTTGTCAAAAAAGATTTAGGTTACTATAAAAAAGTAGCTGTTACTGAAATGCGGTTCCATAAAATTGTCTGGAACAAGCTGACCAGCTTTCAAAAAGACATGGAAGAACGGCAACCCTGGAATGCTCTGGATGAAACGCTCAGAAAAGAACACCTGAAGCAAGAGCGATTTGTTTTGTTTTCCATGATCCTACTTTTAGTGTTTCTCACCGCATATCTGGTATGGAGCCAAAATTGGGAAGGATTCGCCGTATGGCTTCTGTTCGCGGCGTTGGTGATACGTTCCCTGGTCATTATTCGGAAACTGACAAAAGGAGAATAATGATGCACTGTTACGCTGAGGCGGCTGCTTATTATGATGTTCCTGCCATCATTCTGCGAGCGATTCATCATGTAGAAGGCGGCAAGAAAGGAGATCGCGTACCGGACCCTAACGGCACGTTCGACCATGGCTTTATGCAAATCAATACTTGCTGGAAACCGTTGCTGCATGAGCAAGGCTGGACCATGCGCTTTATCACGCATCACGATTGCGCGAACATTTTTGCTGCGGCTTGGATTCTTAAACAACATCTGGACAGCACAGGCAATCTTTGGTTAAGCGTGGCAGATTATCATTCCGGCGATCCCGTTTATGGATACCCTTATGCAAAAATGGTGTACCAACAGGCTTTGACTCTGGAAAAATATCAACCAAAATCAGAACAAACGGTTGATTTTGTATCTCATGTGGAGATTAAGAAATCTGATAATGTCACGGCCCCACAAAATATGAGGTTTCAGCCATGAGCAGAAATGGTGGAAGCGGAAGCGGTGATGATGCGGCTGGAACGATTGTCATTGTTCTGATAATGGGCTTGCTGATTTATTTCTATAAATATGTGGTATTCTTTGTCTGGATACCGACAAAAATTGTCGAACTTTGGTTTTGGTCACTTTTCCACCCTAACTATACGGTGAACCTGAGAAATTTTGTAGATTCCATAACTGTCTGGAAACTGCATTGGCAAAGCGCAAGCTATGTTAATGGACAAGTGCTTTCTATTTGGGGACATGGCTGGATGAAGCCTATTGCCTTTTTGCAAACTGCGCTGGCTTTAATAATGGCCGGGCTGGTGTGGCGCAAGGTCCGGCAACATGGAATGAAACCCGTATCGAGCGTGGTTGATCTGGTATCTCTGCAAAAGCAGCAATTTCCGTGGGGCTGGTTCTGGTTGCATAAACCGAGAAATCGGGAAACCATGAAACGACCGCATGAAGTATTTGGAAAACAGCCAGAATTTGCTCAATACTATCCTATTCTGGTCAAACAGTTGGGCAGACGCAATCTGGCATTCGACGAGATTCCCAACAAGCTACAAGCCTTGTATGCCGCCTTCGTGCTCCAGAATCAAGGGAAAATTGATGAAGCCCAGGCCCAACTTCGCCTGTTGGCTCTCGGCACGGTGCCCAAGATCGAAAATTGGAGTCAGGTCGAAAAAGACTGGAAAGAGCGGATGGCAACCTTTCGCTTTGAACGTGCCTGTTTCGTAGACGCTTTGTTTCATGCTCGCTCTCAAAACCTGTTGCCACCATCCTGGTTCAACTGGCTCAAGATCGAGGACCGCCCCTTGTGGATGGCCTTGAACAGCACTCCACCCTATCGCAAAGTCATTAAACCCACTCGCTGCGCGGCAGAGGCCGTAGGCCCGCTATCCTGGTGGATTTATGTGCAATATCGCCCACTGGAAAACAGCCTGGATGACGAATTACAACTGGCTTTTGGAAGTATAAGCACTCTGGATGAAGCTATGAAGGAAGTGGATTATGTTGGGTGAACTCAGAAAAGACAGCAAGGCATTTCCTATTATCGATTTTCAGTCGCCAGACACCCTAATTCTCAAAGGCAGCTTTGTCGAGTTTGAAACCTCGCTCAAGAAAAGCCGGAAAAACGGTTATTTACTAATCGGGTGCGATAATGAGGCTTTGTTGATTGCATGGGAGCACGCCAGCCATGAATGATAACGTCTCCATGGAGCGGGACAGCCAGTTTGTTCCGCAAAATAATATCTTTTCTGCTTTCAGTCGGATATGGACTCGCCCAAGTTTTTATACCTTCCTGATATTCGGAATCTTGCCAGTAGTCTGTAGTATCTTATTGGCACAATGGGATGACATGATTACCTGGGTTTCCTGGCTATTGGTCATTCCGATTCTGCTCAATAAACCGAAGTGGCCCGCTTGTAAACCGGCCTACCTTGGCGGTTTGGATTACGGCATGACCGACACCAATGGCAAGCCAACGAAAGCCAAGGGGATATTTTATCTCGGATATTTGCGCAGCCCCTTTTCTTTGTTCGGTCGCCCCGTCTGGTTGAGCGATTCCATGGCCCGCTCCCACTTCTATTTCATGGGTACCACCGGCGCGGGCAAGACTACGGCGCTGCTCTCCACCATCGTTGTCAACGCGCTTACCCAAGGCTCCGGGCTGGTGTTCATCGACGGCAAGGCCGACATTAAGACTTTCCATGATCTCTACACTTTTGCGGCGCTCTATGGCCGGGAAGATGACATACGGATCATCAACTACGTTACCGGCAATCGGGACGTGTTCGATACCCCCACTTTCAAAATTTCCAGCACCTACAATCCCTTTGCGCAGGAATCGGCGGGCACCATTCAGGAAATGCTCAAAAGCATGATCGACTCCGGCGAAGGCGGCGATAAAATGTGGGAAGGACAGGCCGGGGCGCTCGTTTCCGGCTCGGTCCCGGCTTTCGTGTATATGCGGGACAAGTTCAATTTTCCCCTGTCTCCCCGAACCTATCGCAAGGGACTCGATCTACACGTCCTGTTTCAAATCGCCTTTCACGGCAAGGTGTTCAACAGTGAGGCCAATCTGGTAGACGGGGAGATCCCCGCGCACGTCCTAGGGCCGCTGCGCGGCTTCCTCTCCCTGATCCCTGGCTTCATTGATGAAACCATGGATACGAAAAAGCTCCCACCCGGCAACGATTACATCAATCAGTACGGCTACCGCATTATGCAGCTTACCGATGTGTTGGGTCTGCTGGCCGACCAGTTCGGGTATATCTCCGGCGCAGACGTGGGAGAAATCGACTGGCAAGACGTGATTATGAATCGGCGCATCGTTTGGGTCGCCCTGCCCGCCCTGGAAAAATCCGAGGCGTCGATTCAAAGCCTGGGCAAAATCGTCACCGCCAACATCAAGGGCATGGTATCGGCTATCCTGGGGTCCAGTATCGAGCGAGCCGGTGGCGCGGCAGAAGAACGCCGTCCGACCGAGGCCGACCACCCTTTTTATCTGGTCATGGACGAGAAAGCCTCCTATATCGTCTCCGGCGAGGACGCCATATTGTCACAGGCCCGGTCGCTCGGTATCTGCACCAGCATTGCCACCCAGGATCATGACCGCATCGAGCTTTCCGACGAGAAGTATGCCGCTGCCGTGGAATCCAACACCACCAACAAGATCGGCATGTTCCTGGAATCCAAGAAAACCATCCAGATGTTGATAGACCGGGCAGGAAAGGCATACTTTCAACGCGCTTCGTCTTTCCGTAAATCCGAAGGGGGTAGCCCTTTCGATGATATGATGGACGGCAACACCCCCTATACCGATTCCTGGACCAATGAATATCTCGACAAGGTAGACATTACAGACCTTACCAAACAGAAGGAAGGACAGGCCGTAGTGCTTATCAAAGACCATGTGCTCAAAATGAACCTGTTTTATGCTCAGGTTCCCAAAAAACAGAAGGCCGTCCTTAAAGCCCTGGGAAGGCGCGTACCGCATGGCGTACCCTTGCTGATCCCGGCTACCGAGAGAACCAAGGTACAACCTGTGCAAGATGATGGCTCCATGCGGCCCTTGACGGCACCCACTTACTCCCCGCCGCCACCCGCGCCGCTGAGTCTGGCCGACATTAAAAAACTGTTTGATGATCTGAAAGCGGCCTAAACGAAATAGCCCTGAACAATGATTGTTCAGGGCTATTTTTCTTAAACCGATTTGTTAGGGCTTGATCGCAATAGAATTTTGCGCGGTAAGACCGGATTTTTCCAACGCAATAGAACGGAACATTCCGGGGAGCTTGTTGATCCCTTCATCTATACTATTTAGCTCAGGATCATCTTTTTCTTTTTCGTACAAAACTCTTTCCATCCTTGATTGAAAACTCTCAAAAAGCGTATTCAGGTCTGGATAGTTTGTAAGAAGTGCCCTGCTAAATGACTCTATGGCAGTTTGCGATATTCCAGGCAACTCGAAGATTTCGCGCAGTTTTTGAGTAGCTGTTCGCAGGTAATAAAGTTTGGACATGGGTAATAAAGTTTGGACATGGGTAATAAAGTTTGATCACAGACCTTGCCAAGTTGGGTGAAGAGGAGTAGCGTGATTCCTAAATAGTCTCTAAACCCGGAGGGAGCCGTGGCCCGACGCCGGTACACTATTGGGCACCTCGAATAACCCCGTCTCGCCTCGAATCTGATAGAATCTACGGGGTTGGCTAACGGGAGGTGGGTAGAGATGATTGCACGGCGGACGGCTATCAAGGACGATCTTTTTGCTGATGTGCGGCGAGCGCAGAAGGCCGATGCGATCACGACTCCCCTCCAGAAAATCGACCAAGTGGTAGATTTTCAGTCGCTGGCTTCTGCGGTGGAGAGAGTGGTCCCTCGCCCGGCACAGCCGAAAGGGGGGCGTCCTCCCTATCCCACGGAAGTGATGGTACGGATTCTGGTAGTCAAACGCCTGCATGGCCTGTCCGACGAGCAAACCGAATTCCAGTTGTTGGATCGGCGCAGCTTTCAACGGTTTTGCGGTCTGGAGCACTCGGCCAACATTCCGGACCGGACGACGATTTGGCACTTCGAGAACCGGCTGGGCAAGGAAGGCATCGACGCGCTTTTTGCGGAACTCGACCGGCAGATCCGCGCCCAGGGTCTGGAGGCGCGGGCGGGACAAATCATCGATGCCACGCTCGTGCCAGCGCCAAAGCAGCATTTCACCAAGGACGACAAGGAAATCCTGGAGCAGGATGCGGTCCCCGTAGACTGGAAGCCTGCGAAGAGGCGACAGAAGGACACCGACGCCAGTTGGACGAAGAAACACGGCAAGGCCTATCACGGGTATAAGTTCACCGTGAGCGTAGACCGCAAGCACAAGCTCATTCGGAGATGGGTGGCGGATACGGCCAGTGTGCACGATTCCCAGCACCTGGAAGTCGTGCTGGATGACTGGAATAGCAGCGCAGAGATTTACGCCGACAAGGGCTATGTCGGCGCAGAACGAGAAGAGCGGCTACAAGAGCAGGGTTACCGCACCCACATACAGCGCAAGGCGCAGAAGGGAAAGCCCTTGTCAGCGTGCCAGGAGCGGCGGAACCGGCGCATTGCCAGGGTCCGGGCGCGGGTAGAGCACGTCTTTGCTGCGATCACGC
This sequence comes from Acidithiobacillus sp., assembly GCA_028697715.1. Lineage (GTDB taxonomy): Bacteria > Pseudomonadota > Gammaproteobacteria > Acidithiobacillales > Acidithiobacillaceae > Igneacidithiobacillus. The sequence goes on from JAQVDS010000004.1 coordinate 98,632, forward strand.
AATGGGGTGGCAAAAACATCCGCACCATCGGTCAGGCCCGAGCTTCCTTTGCCATGGGCATGATGGTCTTGGTCTACAACATGCGCCGTTTGGCCTATTTGACAGGATAACTGCGCCCGAAAACCAGAAATAGGCCGAAAAAAGGCCAAAAAAGGGCCAAAAGAGAGAAAAATTCGCGGAAAAATCGGTCTCATCCCAGCGAGCGACCCGTATCTACGCCGCCGCGCCCAAAATCAAGGGTTGTTCGAGGTGCCCTATTGACGAACATCGGATCGCCCTGTTTGTGCAGGAGGGACGTGGTGAGGGTGTCGGCGCAGACTACAAACCTTGGTTGACCGTTCAAGACGTACCGTCAACGGGGCGTAGTACCCGCCTCCGAGGGATTCATACTGAGCGTATACACCATTTGCTCTCCGATATTGAACGAAACCTCTTCTACTGCTTGGATTGGGAAGATTCGGTCGCCGATATTCGGGAACAGTTCCCCTTAGACCGATCAGCGACCACCCAAATTGCCGAAGCCTGCAATATTCTGCACCCCCGTTTCCCCGGTGTAGTTACACCGATGGTTATGACCACGGACTTTGTGGTCGATGCCTGGGTGGACGGCAAGCTGGTGCAGACGGCCTATTCCGTAAAATCTGGCAAGGATCTCGACCATCCGAGGACGCTGGAAAAGTTGGAAATTGAACGGCTCTACTGGGAAAGCAAGGGAGTGGAGTGGAGCATTGTCACACCAGCCGTCCTACCGACCCACCTGATCCGAAACATTGAGTGGGTTCACAATTTCTTCCGGCTAGATGGTCTCGTCGAACCGCATCCGGGCTTCTACCAAGACGCTGCACGCCGAATGGGGGCACAAGTCAGTTCCTCCGCCGGGTTGCCGCTGCAACAATTTTGTCAGGACATGGAAGTCCGTTTGGGCTTACGCGAAGAAGAGGGGCTAACGCTGTTTCGCCACCTTCTAGCGACCAAGTCCGTTCTTTGCGACATGGAGACCGTGGTTCTGAGCGACCCGCTGATCAACATGGCATCCTTTCGCACGTCGACTCGCCAGCGCCAAGAGAGCCGGGCATGAGCTTTCTTACCCTCAACCAACTACTGCAATTTTCTGAGGACGGACACACCGAGCGGGTCTTATGGATCGACGCGGGAGAGCCTGGCTATGTTTGCATCGACACTCATGCTGAGCACGCCAATCCGTTGTACCGCCGTCACATTGATGTGATCCGCCTGATGGATGAGGGTGCTGTCAGTATAGGCAAAGAAGATCCCTTGCTCATCAACAAAAATGAAGAGCGGCTCTCTGCTGCACAACGCGCTAAGCGCGACCAAAACTTTGCTCGGATCGCTCCGGTTCTGCAGCGGCAGCCGGAGATCTTCGATCTCCGCAAGCGCGGCAAAATCCTTGCTGAATTTGCGTCAGCCCATGGGGAAAATCATCACAGGCTGTTGCGACTGCTGCGCCGTTACTGGCAGCGGGGGATGGCGCCTAACGCTTTGCTCCCCGACTACACCAATTCCGGTGCTCGCGGCAAAGAGCGTGCTGCCACCGGTAAGCGTCGCGGTCGGCCGCCCAAGAGCAATGAGGGCTCTGTAAGTGTTACGCCGGAAACGCGCGCAATCTTCAAGGCGGCGGTCACCAAGTTTTATGCTATGCACCCGGTCTTTGAGTTGGCGGAGTGTTACCACGCGATGCTGCGGGCTTCCTTCTCGGATTCGGTGGTGAACCCCGACACCGGTCAGCAGGAATGGGTTTTGCGCTCCGGCGCTCCCAGTTGGTGGCAATTCCGCTATTGGTATCAGAAGGACAATGACATCTTCGCCCTGAAGCGCCGTCGATTATCTTCACGCGTTTATGATAAAGATATGCGCGCTTTGACCGGCACGGCAACGGGGGAGACCACGGGCCCAGGATCACGGTATCTTATCGACGCAACGATTGCCGATATTTATCTGGTTTCCCGCTATTTTCCCGACAAGATCGTCGGTCGCCCTGTGGTGTACGTGGTCATAGACGTGTTTAGTCGAATGATTACTGGTCTGCATGTGGGATTCGAGGGGCCAAGCTGGGTCGGTGCAATGCAGGCGCTGGGCAACGCGGTGCTCGATAAAACAGGCTACTGTGCACAATTTGGTGTCACCATCGATGCTGCGGATTGGCCCTGCCAAGGCATGCCGGAGGCAATTCTTGGTGACCGAGGGGAGATGGTTGGCCAGATGGTGGAAACGCTGATTCAGAACTTCGCGGTCCGGGTGGAGAACTCGGCGCCCTTTCGTGCCGACTGGAAGGGTGTGGTCGAACAGCAGTTCCGCTTGCTCCCTACGCGCTTCAAGGCTTATACGCCAGGGTATATCCAGAGCGACTATCGACAGCGCGGGGGCAACGACTACCGCCTGGATGCAACACTGAACATCGACCAATTCACCAAGATCATGATCTATTGCGCACAGTATTATAATACCCAGCACCGAGTCAAAGAATATCCGCTCGCCCCGGAGATGATTCATGATGAAGTTCCGGCTGTCCCGATTGATCTGTGGAACTGGGGAATCGCGCATCGTAGTGGGCGTCTGCGTCGCTATCCCGAAGATCTCGTGCGCCTTAGTCTGTTACCGCATGCGGACGCAACGGTGACCGCCCGGGGTATCCGCCTGTTTGGACTGTACTACTCCTCCCCGTTTGCCATGCAGGAGCACTGGTTCGAGCGCGCGCGCCAAGTCCGGAATTGGCGGGTCCGCGTGTCTTACGATCCTCGCTGCATGGACGCCATTTGGCTGCACGGCGAGTCCGGTCAGCCGCGTTTTATCCCCTGTACCATTATGACGCAAAGTCGCGAGCATGCTGGCAGGACGCTCTGGGAGATAGATCAGTTACGCCAGGCATCGAAGGAAGTCGCTCGTGGCCATCAGCGCAGTGAAACGAGCGGGCGGGTCAATTTAATCGAACAGATCCATCGTGTTGTTGCAGATGCCAAGGCCGAGCATCCCGCGGCCTCTGAACGCTCAGATCGACAGCGAACCAAGGACATTCGCGGTAACCGGGGCGCCGAGTTGGCGGCCTTGCGCCATAAGGATGCAACCCGCTCGACAAGCATGAATGCGGACGCCCCTGCCGAAGTTGTCCCCTTCCCTGGTACTGCGCCAAAAACGGACTACAGCCTGCCTAGTATCACGGAGATGCTGCAGAAATTTCGAGAAGACGGGCAGGAAGAGGAGTAAATCGACATGGCTTCGTCCCCCACCGACATTTCTCTTCTGCCAGAATTTCGAGACAATCCCTTCATCAATCGTCTGCCGCCTCAGCTCTCGCAGCAGAAAGCTTGGCAATTTCTGTCCGACCCGCCAAAGTTTAGCCCTGAAGAGCGGACGTACTCGTTCCCGTTACGGATGAACTGCCTATATCGGCTGCGTCGCTTCTTTGAGCCCTTGGACCATCACTTACGTCTCGAGGCAGCCTTTTCAACGTTGTTGCGCCAGGGGTATGTCAGCCGCAATCCATTGCAAACGGATTACATCCGCCGTCTGCAAGATGGTCATGAGCGTATTCTTGCCCGCGATCTCGGCGCGGGGCGGCATTATGTTGGAGGTACTGCGGAGGGGTTCGCGCTCATCGGTGCGTCGGGTGCGGGCAAGAGTACCGCAATCAATCGGATTCTGGGCTATTACCCGCAGGTAATGACGCACGATGAACCCTTCAGCCTGCAGCAGGTAGTCTGGCTCAAACTCGACTGCCCCCACCAAGGCTCGCCGAAGCAGCTCTGCATACATTTTTTCCAGGCTCTTGACTTAGCTCTTGGCACGCGAACGTTTGCCCAGTTCGGCAAGACGCGCAATCCGGTGGACTTGATGATGGCTCAGATGGCACAGCTGGCAAATCGTCACGCACTAGGCGTACTCATCATTGACGAGATCCAGCATCTGACCCTGGCTAAGGGCGTGGGAAGGGATGCCTTGCTCAACTTTCTAGTTACCCTGATCAATACCATAGGCATTCCTGTGATTACGATAGGAACCATGGGCGCCCTGTCCCTCTTTCAGGAGGATTTCCGGCAAGCCCGCCGCGCTAACGGCCTCGGGTGTGCGGTCTGGGAGCGCCTTCAACCGGGATCCTCGTGGGATCACTTTGTCGATGTCTTATGGAAATATCAATGGACCCGGCAAGAAACGCCACTTACCGACGAGATCCGCCAAGTTCTATACGAGGAAAGCCAGGGGGTCATTGACGTAGTGATCAAGCTGTTCATGTTGGCGCAACTCCAGGTGATGGAGCAAAGCGCTTACCGCAAAACGCCAGAGGTATTGGATGCGCGGCTGTTTCGCGAGACTGCTGCGCGGCACCTCAAGATTATCGAACCGATGATGAGAGCGCTTAAGACCAATAACCAGCGGGAGATCAGCAAGTATGACGATTTGCGGTCCCTGGATACCCACGTCTGGCAGGTGTTCCATAATATCCTGCCGCAGTCGGAGCCCTTTTTGCCAGTGGCACCGGATTTGGATGTGGATTGGAAAAAGAAGCAGGAATCGGGCGATGTTGATCCGCTGGTTGGCGCCCTGGTGCAGGCTGGCTTGGCAACAGACTTGGCCACCTTGATGGCTGCTAAGGTTCGGGCCCAACACCCTAACGCATCGGTATTGACGTTGATTGGGCATGTCCCTGCTTTGCTGCAGGAGTCGCAAAAGGTGGCGAGGCTGAAGAAGGAGAGCCGTACAGCGCGCAAGAGTTCGCCACGTAAGGTCACAATATCACGAATCTCCGACATCGTGAGCGAGGGCCAAGCGGCAGGTCGAAGTGCCGAAGAATCGCTGGTTGCCGCTGGTTTGGTATGTCTCCCAAAATTCAGGCAACGTCAATCATGTTGACCTATCTGCCTGCGTTATACCCGGGGGAATTGCTGTATAGCTTGTTAGCGCGCACCTGCCGCCACAGCGGGTGGCAAAGTCCGAAGCTTGCGCTTGAGGAATTTTTTGGTCATCGCAGCGTTCGCGCGGGGGTATTTTTGCAGGCGGAATTACACCGCCTCGCGGAGCGGCTGCCTTCGCGGCGGCAATTAACGGCGCAACGATTGGCGCACAGCGCCACGCTGTTGCCGTATCTCACGGCTTTTTCCCCTCCGGAGGTTCGCACTTGGGCGTGGAAGGTATTGACGGGAGAGAATGGGGATGTTGATGCCCTTTATATTAGATTGGGACTCGTTGCCAGTACCGTAACTCTTCCATCTGCGCTACGGTACTGTCCTGCTTGCCGCACGCAGATGCTGGAGCAGAATGGAGAACTTTATTGGCGGCGCGACCATCAGCTTCCCGGCGTGCTGGTTTGTCCAACCCACGCTGTTCCCCTTGTCGATAGTCGGTTGGTTCTGGCGCATTCCGGTCAGCACGAATTTGTGGCTGCCGACGAGGGAAATTGCCCTGCCCATCCAAAGCCACCCTCCTGGTCAGACTGCCAGAACGTTGTCGCACGGCTGTTGGAAATTGCCAAGGCTAGCGCAGACCTTCTGGTTGCCCCACCAAATCCTCTACCACTGGACAAATGGGGCCGGGAATATCGGACCGCTTTGTGGGCGCGGGGGTTCGGTCGCGGTGACTCCCATATCGATCAATCCGCACTGCTGGATGCCTACTATGCCCACTTTGGGGCGGTCATCAACGTCTTACCGGAAGCTACACCAGACGTATGGCTTGAGGAGATCACGCGCAAGCACCGTAAGAGCTTTGCTCCCTTACGGCATATTCTGATTCGTCAGCTGATCGATTCTCAGCCCTTGGTACCGGAGCGTCGTTTATTTGGGTTTGGCCCCTGGCCCTGCCGCAATCCGCTCGCTGACCATTATGGGCAGCCGGTGATCAGCGAGTGCCAGACCCACAAGGAACACAAGAAAATCATTGGGGTGTTCCGTTGCGCCTGCGGCTACGAATTCAGCAGGGCATCCGAGCCTGGAAGTCGTCCCAGAGTTTTGAACCTTAGCCCCCTGTTCGAGAGCCGGCTGCGCGAGCTTATCGCTAGTGGGGCTAGCTTGCGCGGTACTGCCAAAGCACTACAGGTCGACCCCAGGACAGTGTTGCGCTATGCCGCACGATTAGGGCTGACAACCCCTTGGAAGGCTCTACCGGAGGGAGTCAAATTGCCCCCCACTGACCGCATGGCCATGCGTGCCCAGTGGAGTCGCGCCCATGCTGCAGAACCACATCTTACCCGCAAGGAACTGCGTATGCGGCTGCCTGAAGTGTATATGTGGCTCTACCGCCATGACTGGGAATGGATTATGTCACAGCCGCCGCTCCCAAAACCGGCAAGAAGCAAAAGAGCGCGTATCGACTGGGCGGAAGTTGATGCCAATATGGCTGAGTGTCTGCGCAAGGAGGCACTAGTTCTGCTGGCCCATGCTCATCCCGTTCAAGTGACCCGTGCAGCGCTGGAGCGCGCCCTGAGTCGGCGCGGGTGGCTCGAGAAGCGGCTGCACAAGTTGCCACTGTGCGCTACGGTTCTGGACGAGGTGACAGAAACAGAGGAAACGTTTCAGTGTCGGCGTGTTGCTTGGGCCGATGCGCAATTGCGCCGCCGGGGGTTGCCTGTCCAGGTTTGGCGATTGCGTCGATTGGCGGGCCTGCCAAAACACTGTGCAATCGCGGTAGAAGCAGCCCTTTGGCGGACTCAATCCCGAGCGGAACAATGAAAGTCCGATCCCTCGCCAACGAACCGGGCGATTTGACGCTGCGGTGGCTCAATGGCTTTACGAAAGGCCCGGGCAATAGGAGGCAGGTTGCTACCCTGTTTTTGAAGCACGATGGGGAGACCGTATTCCGGCGTCTTCCGTTTGGCATGCTGCCCTTCCTGATGCCGGGTTTCGTGGTATCGCGGGGCGAAGTCCTGACCACGCGTCGGGGCGGCAAACAGGCCAAAATGGTGATCCCTGATCTTTCCGCGCCGGAGGTCGTCACGGTCCAAGATGCACTGCCGAGGAGTCACTACGATTTAGGAGGACACGTTGGTGGCAGCCACCGCATCTTGCGCTACCGATCTGGAGACTGGGCCATTTTGATCCCAGAGATGGAGTTGATCCGCTTCTTGTTCCTCCACGGTAAGGTGATGGCGCATGCCATTCTCCAGCCCATGGGGCTGATGGATCTGGCGATTACCCCAACCCCTGGGTCCTACCATGAAATTCTGATCGAGTTTCAGGCCGGTATGCCGCATGCGTTGACACGCCCAGAATTTGTCAAAGAGTTCGCGTGGTTGACGGTCCACCCAGACGGCAGGAAAGCATGGGATAGTGTCCTGCGACTCAGCCAAGGGCAAAAAAGCCTGATGCTGGAGCCGCCACCTCTCAAAAATTGTCGGGTATCTTTTCGTGGCGTGGCCCGAAATCACGTCTGGTTGGTCCTAGAAATCCTCGCTTTATCGGGCCGTCGCTTGCCGGCATCGATCATCAACTGGACGCATCCTTCGGAAAGGGAGCGAGGAGAGGATACCAAGGAGGAAGACAGTGGCGAGGGATCGGAAGGAGACAACCCGGGAGAAAATCGTCCCAGACAGGTTCGCGAGGAACTGATTGATGACCAAGCGGAGAGTCAACAGGATGTAAATCAAGCGGTGATTCTTCTAGGCGGCAAGCGCGGAGAATTTGAGACGCTTGCCTGGGTGAAGAAGGTACTTTCCCCGGCGCGGCCACGATCCGGGGGGGCGAGCTCTGCTGAAAAACGAGGAACGGCGCGTAAGAAAAGGACCGACGCGGGTTGTCAGGTTGACCACGATTTGCCGCCGGTTATCATTACCGGGCCGGTAAGCATGGGGGAAACAGGCATCGCCGATGGCTTGCCTCCCGTTGAAGTATCCGTGCTAGAAACCCTAGATTGGGATGCTGTCGGCGATCTCGCGCTCCTGGTGAAAGTGCTACAGCAAGTTGAGAAGCTGCAATCTGACGTGACCCTGACAGTTTCTCTGGTGGCCCTCAAGACCGGATTTGGAGCCATTTCGCGTTATGGCCCGCGCGCTTGTCTGGTGGCGGTGTTCACGTCTCCTGCCCGGTTTCCTAGCGTGGTTCTTGATGTCGATCACAACAATCTGTCAGGTGGATTATCCGGGTTGCTGCTGCGCTACCGTCAGGAGGTTGCCCTAACGGACATGGAGCGGCAGGTAAAGCTGCTACTGGACAGCATGGTCGATCTTTCGGGTCGATGGAACCCGATGGCCGAGTTGGCAGTATCCCGTTACGCCACCATCAAACGATTGCCAAAGCTCGCCCGGATGATGGAGAAGGAGAGGGACGAAAGCTACGTGAAAAAGTGGGCAAAGAGGCTAAAGGCCCTGCTATGGTAATAAACATCGGGCTTTACTGCCGTCAGTGGCCCACAATATGGCGCCATGTATGAGCGCCCTCGGTTTTGCAAGATGCCTCGGCAGGCGCTGTTGCGTTGGGCGGAGCCGTTGAGCGCAAGGAACAGCTGTTCCCCAATTCCTGCTACGGGTCAGGGTAGTTGCAACTTCAGGAAGGACGGAGTAGCTTCCTCGTTTCAATACAGGTACGTTGTGTAACATCATTAATACAAAGACAAGGAGGGGGTCTGCTTTGCCTCTCAGTGAAGACGATACGGAGTTGGCTTTACTTCTTCCTAGCCGGGGAAACTTACCCTTGGTCGAGTTCCTGCCGCTCGTATTTCTATCAGGATCCCACGAATTCTTGTTGCCCAACCCGGAAGACCTGGGGGCAGCAGAAGGGCAAAGTGCCATTTTTTACACCCCGGATTCGGGGGACAATGGTACCCTATGCCACTTTCTGCGCTGGGAAGGGCGAGAGTTTCTACTAGAACCGGCGGGTCCCTCCCTCAGTGCAGAGACGCAGCTACGTAAGCCACTCATCTTTCTGCTGGCACGGCCACAGATTTTGGGGTTCTTCGCAGACTGGAAGTATTCTGGTGAAGGTCTTCACCATTTTGAACTGCCCACCCGTGTGCTTGCCAGAAGCGCTCGTAGGCAACGGCGAGTGCCGATTGAAGGCAACATCCTGATGCGATCGAAGAATGGCAGGACGCTCTATGGCAAGCTGCACGACTTCAGCCCTGGGGGGGCCTCGATGTTCCTGGATCAGGACATCCTGGAGCCTGGAGAGATGGTATTGGTGGAGTTCGAGATTCCGGAGTGTGGGATCTGTGAAACGGTTGCTACCATAGCACGCCGGGAGCGCATCACCCACCCGATCTACCCGTATTTGTATGGCATTTACTTTCAGCTGACTGAGGCCCAGCAGCGGAAGGCAGAACACCTGTACCTATGCAAAAAGGCCGAACAGATCAAAAAAGTGGTTAACTCTGCTCGGGATCGCTTTTCTGGCAAAACCTTCTAACTATGCGGAAGATTTTTCCACTTGATTTGGGACGTGATGCCCGTTGGCGTCGGCATTGTCTGAATGAGCTGGCAAAACGCTGGCGGA
>JAQVDS010000051.1 GCA_028697715.1 Acidithiobacillus sp.
TGAGGATCTGGTGGAGAAGATGGGCATCAGCTGGGACAAGGCCAAGGCCGATTTCCAGGAATATCTGAAGCAGGTCGAGCAAGGGAATGTGGAATACCTCTACAACCCCGAACTCGCTACCAATCAGAACATCAACATGAAACAGGCCTGATCGGTACTCGCCTGATAAAAGCAGCCCCGCCAATGGCGGGGCTTTTTTCGTTGCGTCGCCGGTCTTCTATCCCTCCATGCAAAGCTTCAATGGCTGGAATCACACAAAAAGACTCCCGCATCGGCGCAGTTTCGCGTATCCTCTAAGGTCGATCATTCAACCGATCCGTATATCTGCTTACGACAGGAGGAGTATCGTGGACAACCAGGCTCTCAACGCCCGCTGTGTAGAACTGTTTCAAAACGCCAACGTAAAGCTGCGCATGTGGAACGCGCGTATGTTCTGGCAAGTGGGTGACCTTTTCAACGTCCCGACGGATAAGCTTACGCAACCCAAGGTGGACCTCTGCGAACTGGAAGTGATGCTCTCCACCGCCGCCCTGACGGATTCCCAGTGTGCTGCCGAGCTCGACAAAAAGGAACCCGGCCGCGCTGCTTTCATTCAGCGTCAGGTGCGTGAGGGAATGCGCCCCCTTTTACGCCCGGCAAGCCACTGAGCAAGTCAGCGAGCGGGGTGCGGCCCCGCTCAGGCCAGTAACTGCTCCACCGCACGCACGCAGATCACGTCATTCTCGGTGACACCACCGACAGCGTGGGTGCTGAAGCGCACCAGACAGGTATTGTAGGAAACCTGCAAGTCCGGGTGATGATCTTCGCGGTGGGCGATCCAGGCCAAGGTGTTGACGAAGGCCATGGTTTCGTAAAAATTGCGGAAGTGAAATCTCCGCTCCAATCCTTGGTCTTGCAGGCTCCACTGGGGCAATTCCGCTAGAGCGGCGCGTATCTCCGCCTCGGCCAACAACGCCACGCCACCCTCACAGGCCCGGCAGCTACCCGGTCGCAAATCACTCGGCATTGCACATCCTCCAGAGCAAAAACTGTTATCATGCAGTGTAGTTGAAGCCTTGGAGCATTGTCATGGCAAAAAAAGCCCCGGCCCCATTACGCACCCCCGACGGCAGCGAGCATGTCTTGTTGCACTCCTGCTGCGCGCCCTGCGCGGGCCCTATCATGGCCGACATGCAGAGCGCCGGCATTGCGCTGACCATTCTGTTCTATAACCCGAACATTCATCCCCTGGCGGAATATGAACTGCGCAAAGAAGAAAACATCCGCTACGCCGAAAAGCTGGGACTTCCCTTTATCGATCTCGACTATGACAAGGACAACTGGTTCGAGCGGGTCAAAGGTCTGGAATGGGAGCCCGAGCGTGGCGCGCGCTGTACGGCCTGTTTCGATATGCGTTTCGAGCGTTCGGCCTTATATGCCGCAGAGCACGGTTTTACCGTATTTACCAGTACATTAGGGATCTCGCGCTGGAAAGACATGGCGCAGATCAATGGTTGCGGTCAGCGCGCCGCCGCCCGCTATCCGCAGTTACAGTATTGGGACTACAACTGGCGCAAGGGTGGCGGTAGCCAACGCATGATCGAGATTGCCAAAGAGGAGCGGTTTTACCAGCAGGAGTATTGCGGCTGTGTTTACTCCCTCCGTGATAGTAATCTGCACCGTATCGCGCAAGGACGGGAAAAAATTGTACGCGGGGTGAAGTTTTACGGGCGCGACGAGGTCGACAAAGGCATCCAGAGCCGGTAACGGTCCCCCGGGCCCAAGAGCTCGAGCAGCGGATACCGTGGGGTAATGCCGTTGCGTTTGCACCAAGAATGCAGGGCTGCGTAGCCTTTCCAACTGGCAATGGCACTATTGGCTTGCAAGTCAACCGCCACCACGCGCTGGCTCGTCCACTGCCCTTCCTGCCACCCCATCGGCAGCGCGCTTGGCGAAGCCGTCAGCAGCACTCCCAAGCGCGCCTCTACCCGATTATCTTTGCCCTGCATCCCGCTTTCTTTCTCGATCAGGGTGAGCGTGGACCCCTGCCGCCAGTCGGCCGGCAGCTCTTTGATCCATTTTTCGCGCTGCCGGCCGAGGCCAGTATAGCTGCCATCATACTGCCGGTAGACGTAGTGCAATGCCGGACTGGTAATTTCCTGCACAGAGGCGCTGGCAAAGACGCCCAACCACCAGAGGGTGAACAGCAAAAAGGCGAGAAAAACCAAAAACGGACCGCCCCAGCCCCGACGCCAATCCCGCTTTGGACGAATTCGCTCGCTCGTTTCCATCACGACAACCCTTGCCACAGCCGTGGCCAATCAAAATGCGGACCAGGATCCCATTTTCGTCCCGGCGCAATATCGGAGTGGCCGGTAATGGCGCGTCGATCCAGTAGTGGGAAATAGCGCCAAAGATCGGGAATCAAAGACTGCAAGGCCAAGTACTGGGCTTCGGCAAAAGGCTGCGTCTCGCTCCCCTCGATCTCGATCCCTACACTGAAATCATTGCAACGCTCCCGACCTTGCCAGGCCGAAATACCGGCATGCCAAGCCCGACGATCGACGGGGACATGCTGCCAGATCTGCCCGTCACGCTCCAGAAAAAAATGCGCGGAAACGCGAAGTTCGCGCAGCCGCTCATAATAAGGGTGGGCGGAAAAATCCAGCTTACCCTGAAAAAACCGAGGAACCTCACCACTGCCAAAGGCCTCGGGCGGCAGGCTGATGGCATGTAACACCAACAGATCAACGCTGGCGCCTTTGGGGCGTTCGTCCTGGAAGGGCGATGGCGCTCGCTTTGCGCGCCGCAGCCAAGGGCCATCCCAAGGAGAACTCACGGTGCTTCCTCTGGCGCCAGACCGGCATGTGCGGCCAGCCAGGGATCGAAGGCCGCCAGACGCGCCTCGACCTGCATCGGGCGCTGATAGCGACCATCCCGAAAGACAAAGAGCGCAGGCAGATGATAGACCTCAAATTCCTGTGCCAGCCCCATCTCGATGCCGGCATCCGCCTCCCAGACCTTAAGGTCGTCGCGCCGACTTTCCCATTCTGTCAAGAGGCGACGCCAAATCTTGCAACTATGGCAGCCCGCAGAACTAAAAAAGAGGATGATCCAGCCGCGCTCCTGCGCCACACGCTGCCAGAATCCCAATTCTGAGACGCGCTCCACGTTCAGATCACCGACAAGAAATGGACTGGGTATGGACGATTCATAGGCACAGTATAACAGCTGCACTTCCCCGGGTCAGACGCCCATGGTAACGAATGAAAACGTCCGCACTCAGCCGCGGCGCAGGGCACGTTCCAGCTCCCGGCGATTGGGCAGATGAGCATCAAGCAAGGCGTAAAAGCGGGCATTGTGGCCTCGCTCCCGCAAATGGGCGCACTCGTGGGCAACGACATAGTCGATGCAATCCAGCGGTTGCTCCACCAGGGCCAGACGAAACCAGAGCCGCCGAGCGACGGTATTGCAGGTACCCCAATGGGTACGCATCTGGCGAATCCGCCACTCGGCAACCTCGACCCCCAGACGCGATTCCCAGCGGGCAATCAGATCGGGCAACAAACACTGCAGCTCCCTGCGTTGCCAGCGTTCCAGGAGTCGGTCTTCATCAGTCGGCGTCGCTTGTTCTGGCAGATACAGACGTAGCGTCTGGTCCTCCTCCAGTACTACCCGTGCCCTGCGCGCATGGATCCGACGCTCTATACGATACGTCAACCCCAAATGCTGCAGCATGTACCGACGCGGCTGACGACACGCAAGAAACTGTTCGCGACGCTGATGGATCCACGGCAATCTCTCTTCCACCGCGCGGCGCAGGAAGAATTCTGGGAGATACCAGGGGCAAGCAATCCAGACATCACCACGCTCATCAACAAGAATGCGCAGCGTTTTACGCCGTTGGCGTTGGTAAAAACAGGAAAGCCCAGCCACCTGAATGGACTGGGCCTTCTGTTGCCGCTGTTTGGGCATGACGACCTTACAGTTGCGGGTGAAAGCCGCTGGGGGCCTGAATCCTGTTCAAGGCCGAGACATAGGCCTTGGCACTGGCGACAACGATGTCGGTATCCGCACCCAAGCCATTGACCACCCGGCCATCGGCGGCTTGTAGGCGAACCGTTACCTCACCTTGGGCGTCCGTTCCCGTAGTGATCGCATTCACCGAATAGAGCAGGAGCTTGGCGCCGCTACCGACGATCTCCTCGATCGCCTGGAAGGTAGCGTCCACCGGCCCGCCGCGCGTGACCGCGGCGGTCTTGGCGACCCCGTCCACCCAGAGCTCGACCTTCGCCTCCGGATGCGTCCCCATTTCCGAGCAGACCCGCAAATAGCCCAGGCGGTAGCGGTCCTCGCTCCCCTGTTGGGCATCTTCGTTGACCAGAGCTTGCAAGTCTTCGTCAAAGATCTCTGCCTTGCGGTCGGCGAGATCCTTGAAGCGCGCAAAGACCTGATTCAAGGCATCGCCCTCGAGCGAGATACCCAGGCTTTCCAGTCGCGCCCGCACCGCCGCCCTACCCGACAACTTGCCCAGAGTCATGCGGTTGGCCGCCCAGCCGACATCTTCGGCACGCATGATTTCATAGGTCTCGCGGTGCTTGAGAACGCCATCCTGGTGAATACCCGACTCATGGGCAAAGGCATTAGCCCCCACGATGGCCTTGTTGGGCTGCACCGGAAAACCGGTAATGGTCGACACCAGCTTGCTGGTCGCGACGATTTGCTGCGTATCGATACGAGTCTCGCAGGGAAAGACATCAGAGCGGGTACGCACCGCCATGACGATCTCTTCCAATGCGGCGTTCCCCGCCCGCTCGCCCAAGCCATTGATGGTGCACTCCACCTGGCGCGCGCCTTGCGTGACCGCAGCCAGGGAATTGGCAACGGCCAACCCGAGATCGTTGTGACAGTGTACGGAGAACACCGCCTGATCGCTGTTGGGAATCCGCTCTCGCAAGGTTCTGATCAACTGCCCAAAGCGCTCGGGCAAATTGTAGCCGACGGTATCGGGGATGTTGATGGTCCGCGCGCCGGCCGCGATCGCCGCTTCGATGACCCTGCAGAGAAAATCCTCTTCGGAGCGCCCCGCATCTTCCGGGGAGAATTCCACATCGTCACAAAGGCTACGCGCCAGTTTGACTGCCGCTACTGCACGTTCCAGCACCTCATCGGGACGCATACGCAACTTGGCCTGCATGTGAATGGGACTGGTGGCAATGAAGGTGTGAATGCGCCCTGCAGCAGCGGGTTGCAGAGCCTCTCCAGCGCGGCGAATGTCCTCCTCCCGCGCCCGCGCAAGGCCGCAGATACGACTTTCACGGACCGTTTCGGCAATGGCACGCACCGCCGCGAAGTCGCCGGGACTGGCGGCGGGAAAGCCCGCCTCGATGACATCTACGCGCAGCCGTTCCAACGCCTTGGCAATGCGGATTTTTTCGTCGCGGGTCATGGCCGCGCCTGGAGACTGCTCGCCATCACGCAGGGTAGTGTCGAAAATGATCAAATGCTCTTTCTGCTGCATAGTAAGCCCTTCCTGTTGCAGGAATCTTTCAGTAATTTCGTATTGGGGACGCGAGACCGAAATGGTCGGAAGGAATGATTTTTAGCCCCAGCGGGGCAGCAGCAGACGCAGACCTGCAGGAGAGGCCGCACACAAGAGAAATGGGATCCGCTGACTATTCATGCGCGAGAGGATAGACAAAAACCGCCGTAGGTGCAACCCTCTACGGAGGATAGAAACTTCAGGAGCCCCGATGCGTCTTCTCCTCGCGATCCTCGTCCCCTGGCTGCAGTTCTTTACCATCGGCCGGCCTTTTGCCGGGATTATCTGCCTGATCTTGCAGCTCACCGTAATCGGCTGGGTGCCGGCGGCTATCTGGTCGGTCTACGCCCTCAGTCAGTACGAAACCGACAAAAAGATCCGCCGTATAACTGGTGGCTGAGGGCTGGCGCACCCCCCCCTGAGAGCTGCCTTTTAGTTTTGATGAAGCCAGCGATACACCGTGCGCTCAGTGACGCCCAAGTGTTCCGCGACCTGGCGACGATTACCCTGAAAGGTACTGAGGAGTTCCAGCAAATTGGCGGGCCGCCCTCGCCGTCCGGAGAACGATATCGGACGCGTGGGGGCTGCCATCTTTTCCTCTGGTGGATGCGACGGCGGCGACGATTGCAGAAAGTGGATATGCTCCGGCAAGATCAATGGCCCATCCGCCAGTGCTACCGCCTTTTGCAAAATATTCCGTAACTCCCGAACATTGCCAGGAAAATTGTAGGCACAGAGACGCCGCTCCGCTTCCGCCGACAACTGCCACTGCCCTCCCCACTCCCGTCCAATGCGTTCGAGAAGCACGCGAGCAATCCCTGGAATGTCCTCGCGGCGCTCACGCAGAGGGGGGAGATCGATATTGATCGCCGCAAGACGATAGTATAGATCTTCTCGGAAGGTTCGCTCGGCGACCATCTCTCGCAGGTTGCGGTTGCTCGCCGCGATGATGCGCACATTGGCATGCAATAACTCCGCGCCTCCCAAGCGACGAAAAGCCCCGGTTTCGAGCACACGCAAAAGCTTGGCCTGTACTGGTAATGGCAATTCACCCACTTCATCCAAGAATAGTGTGCCACCATCGGCACTCTCGAACAGGCCAATCTTCCGCCCTATACACCCAGTGTAAGCACCCCGCTCGTGGCCAAGAAATTCACTTTCGAAGAGGTGCTCGGGCAACGTGGTACAGTCGACCGTGATCAGCGGCTTGTCCGCACGTGCAGAAAATTGATGCACGGCACTCGCTGCCAGCTCTTTACCCACGCCGCTTTCGCCCCAGAGGAGAATGCTGGCGTCGGTTCGCGCGGCCATCTCGATGTGGTGCAAACAGCGCAAAAAGGCGGGAGAGCGACCGACCATACGCATGTCAGTACAGCTAATCTCCCTCTGCTCCCGCGGCAAATGGATGATTTCCTCGGCCAAAAACCGTTGTCCTCGCAGATCGCGCAGCACATGTCCGCGAATGCGCACATGCTCCGCATTGCCGACGGGATCATAGTGGACATGACGGACTTCATGCGGTTCTCCATTGCGGAAAACCGTTTGATGCGGGCAGTCTTCACCATTTTCATGGCAGGGGATATCGGAATGGTGGGAGACCTGATGGCAACGGCGTCCCACCAAGTCCTCCTCACTCACGCCATAACATTCCCGATAGGCCCGATTGGCGGCCACAATGCGATATTCCGCATCGATGACCACCATCGGGTGCTGCTGCAAATCCATGGCAGACTGCACATCAAGTGCTTCTAAACTGTGAACTGGCGCGGGCTTATCCAATGGACTTCTCCACGTTACCAATGAGATAACAAGATTAACAAATTCTGATTGTCTGCAAATAATCAATGATTATATTACGATTCCTTTGGGTAAAATGCCAAGCAGTAGCCCTCCGGACTGACTTTGCGGGCGACGACTTGACAGATGCTCACTGCCTTGGGCGTGGCACCAAGAATGAAGTGCTAACACAGCGAATAATGATCCTGTTGATAGGGATGATCACGCCCAGCACCATGCCGACTGTGCAGGCAACTATCCGTTCACGATACGGTGACGTGTTTTTTATTTTTTCTCCTCCTGATCCAGATGTGATATGGCACACTCTGAGTAGCATATTCAACACCAAATACTATTCACCCGTTTACGTTTATTTAATATTTTA
>JAQVDS010000028.1 GCA_028697715.1 Acidithiobacillus sp.
CGCCAGCTTTTCGCCGGAGTGATTTTTGTCGATGGGGTACCCGCCAACGAAACCCGCCGGGACCCTCAACAGGCCGCCGCCTAACTCATGTTAGCTAAGGCTCATACACCAGACTTGCAAATAGCTCGTGGGACCGATGCCTGGTGGGAACGACATTTCTGGGTGCCAGGGTTGACCTTTCAGCGCGCCAATCGTCTGGCTTACGCCATGGGACAGAAAGCATTTCTCTTTCTCAACGGCCAGCACGTTCTCCTGATTTGGTGCTACACTTGAAGAAGACGAGATAAAATGAGAGCTGGGTTGAGACATGGGAAAGTTATTATTGTCTTACGAACTGCGAGAGGCAACCTTGGATGCGGTCGCGGAAGCAGAGCAGTCCCATGTATTTCTGGAATATCGGGGGGAGTCTGCAGGTTTGGCTCTGTCTCTCTCTTTGGGCACTGGATTATTTCAGCGTCTGGTAGAGCTGCACGCCGGCAAGGATAAGGCTCGTCTGTGGCTACAAGCGCGGGTGCGGGAGGTGGCGGACCTGTCGCCAAGCACTATTGAGCACTACCTGAACTTTGTCATCAAGCAACAACTTTGTGTTTTCCCTGAAGAGTACTCCAGCAGCGAACGGCTGGAAGTCCTGCCGCTGTGTGTGTTTCCACAGGGAATGCGCACGGGTTTCTGTGTGCATTGCGCGATGAGTCGGGACAGCCTGATCAATCGGCCGTCGGAAGCGGAGCGTATTAGCGCGTAGAGGAGCAGCAATCTGGCGGAAAGCAAGGGATTTCCGCCTCTAATCCCCAGTCTATAATGTCGCATAATGGTGATTAATGGGATCAACTTTTGTGTAATGATGTGCTGCTACCTCGTTGATATTTTGTAGGTTGTGCATTGGTAGCATACACACAGCTAAAGTAGTGCCTGAAGCTCCTATAGCTCGCCTTAACTTCTCCCATACTTTCCGGCTTTCGGTCCCGGCCTTGCGTTCGTGCTTCTCGATGATGACTAGGGCTGGGTCGATGCCTGCTAACTCTGCCAGCTTGACGTAGGTATCGTCTGATAGCTCTCCCTTTCCTGTCCTTAGGTTGGATAAGGATGCCGGCGTGACGTTTACTCGCTTTGCAAGCCTAGCTTGGCTCAGTCCCTGTGCTGCTGCTGCTTTGTCTATCAATTCTGTCGGGTTCATCTGCTGCCCTCCTGTTCATTGCGTATGACTTTAGGCTATTGACATCCGTATGACTATAGTCATATGGTACATATGACGATTACCTAATGACTAATGGTGACGCAATGACCGCTGCTGCTACTGCTCCTTTCTCTTGGCTCGAGGCCCCTCGTGTGCTTCGCCATCCTGTTTTGCTTTCTGCCTCTCTCTCTCCTGCGGTGGATGCTTCGCGTCGGTCTCGTCTGGCGCGTTTTTATTCTCGGTTGCCTCGTCGTGTGGTCATGGATTACTGGGACCCTGATCGGGGCTGGATTCGATTCTATGTGCAGGCTCCGGTTAATGGCTGCCTTGGTCGTGATTGACACGTTGCGCCTTACGGTTCCGGCGTCTTGGTTTGACCAGGACGCTTTGATCTGGTTGCAGCGTCTCCAGCGCAAGATTAGTCAGCAAAGTTTCGATGGGGATCAGACCTTCTGGTCTTTGGTTAGCGGTATTCATCTGCCCTCCTGGGCAGATGCTTTTTCTATCTCCATCGGTTCTCGTGTGACTGTGGAAGCTAGTCCCAAGATTTACCAGGGTCACAATATCCACGGCACGGATGACCTCCTCGAGGCCGCTACCCTGATTGTTGATCATATCTTTGGGATCGTCTTCCGTTTGCCTGTTGGTTCTTGGCCGGCTGCCGGCCGTTGGTATCTCTCGCGCGTTGACAAGACCTTTTCCTTTGATTTCGGCTCCTTTGAAGCCCTTGATGTATACCTTGACACGGTGGCCGGTGTGCAACGTGGCCAGCGTCGCGCGGGTGTGGAATATCGGCATGATGACCGTGAGTCCTCTGTTGATGCTATGCCGTCTGGTCGTACTGTCTACATTGGTAAAGGGTCCCGCTACCGGGTCGGCAAGATCTATGCGAAGGGTAGGGACCTCCGGGCGCATCCTCCGCTTTGTTTGAAGTCTTTCCCTGATACTGTTTCTGCTCTCGCCTCTGCCCTTGATGGGGTAGGGCGGTTTGAAGAGCAACTACGCGCCGTTTGGTTGTCGCGCCAGGCTGTGCGTCTTTGCCTCCTGCCTTCTCGTTTTGCCGATTTTGCCCCTGGCGTTTATGCCGATAATGCCGATTTATACCTTCGTTCTATTGGTGTAGAGCCTTTGCATTCTAAAAACAAGCGCAATCCTATCGTTTACTTTCCAGTCTCGTATTTGTCTGATCGTCTCGATTTGTCTGCCGTTTGGGAATCTGAGTTCTCCCATTTATTCGCTATGGAATCTGCCATGAATGATGCAACGTTATTGCGTGATCTTTTTGATACTGCTGAGTCCCCCGGTAAAGCCCAGGCTGCCTATGATTGGCTTTTGCGTGTACGTCAACTCGGTTTCCGTCACGCAAAGGCGTCCGTCTCCAATGCTACGTTTTATCGTCATCGCGCTTTGCTCAATTCCTGCGGTGTTTCTGATGCGATGTTACAAGATGGGGCGGCTTTGGTTCGAGTTTCTATTGATCCTGTCAAGGTTCGTGAGTGGCGGCCCGATCCTGCTTTGCTCCAGGTAATTGAGGCGACTCACGTTGCGAATTTGCCCTTTGTTGTTGATCGTCTACATGCCGAAGTTTTCCGATCTGCCGCTTAGGAGTTCTTCTATGTGTTCTATTTCTGATTTAGCTGATTCAGTTGTCCGTGGTGGTCTTCGTAGTTCGTTAATTAGTCAGCTTTCTTATCTTGACGATATTCGTTCTTGTTTTTCGTCTCGTTTTCCTGATGGCCTTTGTTATTCGTTGGATTATTGGTTGCTTGTTGCTGAGGATATCGAGGCTTCTGATCATGCTGAGCTTATTCTTGATTGTCTCGGTGGCCTCGCTTCTGCTTGGTAGGAGGTGTTGTATGCGTGTCGATAGTGCTGCTGTTGTTCGTTTTCAGTTGCGTCGTGAGTTGGATGCAAATTTGATTCGTCTTGAGAGTTCTCGTCGGCTTCGTTCTATTCTTGAGCGTGATTGCTGTCCTGGAAATATTATTGATCGTTTGTTTGCTCGTGATGAGCAGGCGGCTTCTAGTGGTGCCTTGGGTTCCATCATCGCCCTTGGTGGCCTGGCCGCTGCCTGGTAGGGGGTTTTATGTTTGAACTTGTTTTCAATGCTGATGACTTCAAACTCGTTGTTGTGCGAGTACTAGATTACGATCCCGAGTCTTGGTTTCTTTATACCGTGTTTCTTGTCTCTCCTTATGGAAACCTTCTCCGTGTGGCTTCATGTCGTACCCGCGCCGAGACCATCTCTACTGCCATGCGCTTAGTTTCTACTCTTCACTCTCGTGACCCTCGTCGTGGTTGGTCTCGTGCTGTTGGTCAGTTTCTCAGGTCACGGTTGGATTGAGGATCCGGGGGAAAGGGGAGCTACTAACAGCGCTCCCTTTTCTCACGGGTGAGACTCGCACCTTATAACTCGTTGTTTCGTCCGTGGTTTTTTGTAGTCGGCTGAAATATGCCAATGGGGAAGTTATGTCCTTTTTTCTGGTTACTTTTGAGGTGTTGAAATGAAAGCTCTTTGCCGATTTTTCCCTGCTGAATCATTGGAGTGGACGCAAAAGACCACTGGTGAGATCAAGCGTGGATGGTTGCAGAAGTATGACTTGGACATGGGGCCGGGTATGCGTGTTGTCCAGTCTGAGGTTATGCGCATGAACCAGGGTCAGATTTTGGCCCCTGGTGAATACGAGGTTGATTTTTATCTTGAAAAGGATCGCCGCAACTTGTTGCAGGTGGTGTTTTTGAATACTCGTATGGTCAAGCCCGATCAGAAGCCCCAGGCGGTGAACGGTTAACGTCATGCCTACGCCAGCGTCCATTGATCCTTTCCAGTTGTTGGCCAATGCCGTTCACGTTGATGTGTCGGCGTTCATGTCTAGCGGTGGCGTTGCCCTGTCCGCTATTGGGACGGCTCTTCTTGGTGTCGCTGGCCTCTTTGTTTTGTTCTTTCTTGTAGCTGCGAGCTTTGGCTGGCGTATTCGCCCTCCCAAGCGTTTCCGTCGGTCTCAGGGTATTGTAGGCAATCCCAACAAGTTCCACTTTGAGCGTACTGGTTCCCGCTTCAATTGGTCTCGTTTTATCCATCCTTTTGACCGTGTTTATAACGCTAGTTTTGACGATCCTATCTCTGGTCCGTCGTCTCCTGTTGGTGGGTTCGGTCACTTTGTTTCCGGTCATGAGGGTCTTTTCGGTCCTGAGGTGCCGTCCGGTTGGTCTACTGATGATCTCTATGATTATGATGATCTTGATATGGAAGATGGTCGGGACGGTTTTTACGCTGATGTTTCGTACCTTGCTCCTGTTACTTCTGATGGTGGTCCTGGTGATATTCCTGGCTCTCAGAATGGCGGTGGCTCTGGTCGCTACGTTGGTCGTGCGGTTGTATATGGTCAGTTCTTGTCTGATGTTTTCACCCACGTTTTCGGCGATCTCGCCCATCATCGTGACGATGATGGTTACGCCATTGGGTGTGTGAACTCTGCGTCCTTTTGTAATTACCCTGGTGTGTTTTCCTGGGATTTTGCTGATGAGACTGGTTCTACGGGTGCCGTTCATCCCCTTGATGTAATGGCTTTTGCCAAGGATCGTTTCGCTGCTGCGTTTGGTCGTTCTATCGACCTTGGTAATTATGATGATCCTGAGTCTGCCCGTTTGACTTATCATGCTTTGCGAGTTTCTGAGCTTCATGCTATGCGGTCTCTTGGTTGGGTCGGTAGTCATGAGGATTTTCGTGCCAGTCTTGCCGAGTCTGGTTTTCGCAACATTGATTCTGCTTTTGATGATTCCGACGTTTTTGATGCTGAGTTTGATGCAGGTGCTTATGATCGCTGATTTTTCCTTTTTGGTGATTTATGGGGTCTTCTAATGTATCTGGTGCACTTGTACTCAACGTCTGCACTAATGCAGTTGCACAGACTGATAGTGCTACTGGTAGCACTGTCTACAGTTGTTCTTCTTCGGCCTGGGTTCCTGTTTACGGGCTTTCTGGTATTACTCAGTCTCAGTTTGATATTGCTGCGCCCGCCATTATCGGTGTTTTGATGTTGGCTGCGCTTTACCGAATTATTACTCGATTCTTCTTGAATCGGTAGTGATCCGTCCGGGCGGTTCCCCGGTTTTTTGCATAGGAGTCCTTTCATGGATATGCAGTCGTTGAAGGATGCGCGTAATCGCGCTTTGGGTGCTGTTGCTCAGTTGGCGAGTCCTCGCCGTGTTGCTGTTGCCGCTGCTATTGGTTCTGTTGTTGCTGCCGGTACTGCTTTTGCGTCTGGCGGTGCTGGAGCTGCCGCTACTGCGGCTGCGGCTTCGTTCACCTCCAGTGGTGATACTGCGGTTGCTGCTATTGGTGTAGCGCTGATCAGTCTTGCTGGTATTTCCGTGGTGTATCGCTGGTCGAAGGGTATGTTCTTCGGTTGATCCCAGCGCGCGCGCTGCGGGGAATAGGCGCTTGCGCCTCCCCCAGCGCGCATTTTCCTCTTCTTTGGGGGTTTTGGTGGATATATGGACTTTTTATCTCGTCGCTTTGTTGGTTGCGCTTTGGTTGGTTCTCTCTGTTTAGTTTCTCTCCCTGTTTTTGCTACTACTTTCGGCAATCCAGATCTTTATACTTGGGTCAAGGCTTCTGACGGTACTGCGTACCGTGTTTTTGACCCTCGTGGTTCTTACGCTTCTTCTCTTTACGGTCCTTCTTCTCCTTCTTCTGCTGTTTTTTCTGATGCTTCTGCTTCTGGTGTTGTTGAGCATTTGCCTGCTCCTCCTTTGACTATTGACGGTTCTACTGGTCTTGTTGTTGATGGTCTTTCTGTTTCTCGTTCTTTGACTCTTGGTGATCTTGCTGCTGGTGTTGGTCGTGTTTTGTCTTTAGACAATCCTATTGGTCTTGGTTTGTTAGCTGCTGGTGTTCTTGCTCCTCTTGTTGAGTCTGCTTATCAGTCTTCTCTTTCTGCTTCTTCTTCTTCTTCTTTGCCTGGTTCTTCTGTTTCTCCTTCTTCCTCTTATAATTCTTCTTGTGTTGTTTCTGGTGGTGGTGTTTCTGCTTCTTCTCCTTATGCTTGGTGTTTGGCTAATGTTTCTTCTGAGGAAGTTTCTGAAGGTCAGTCTTTTTCTCTTTCCGGTTGTACTGTTGATGGTTCTACTGCGTACGTTTTGATTTCTAATGGTGTTTCTGCTGCTGGTACTTTGAATAATTGTACTCTTTCTTCTTCTTCCTCTTCTTCTGTTACTCCTTCTTCTGCTATTCAATATTTTGTGTCTAATCCCTCTCAGGTTGTTCCTGCTTTCAAGTCTGCTCTTTCTGCTGATCCTGCTTTGGCTATTCCTCTTGCCAATGCTTTGAGTCAATCTGGTGTTCCTGCTTTGTCTCCTTCTGGTGATGCTTTACCTTTTACTTACAATATTCCTTCTTCTGATTCTTCTATTCAGGGTTCTCCTACTACTACTACTTCTACTGATCCTGCTACTGGTGATTCTGTTGTTACCAAGTCTGTTCCTACTTACAAGCTTTCTGATTCTCCTGATGGTGGTATTTCTATTTCCAAGGATATTACCACTACTACTTCTACTTGTACTTCTTCCGGTTCTTGTGCTGTTACCAATACTACTACTGTTGCTTCTTCTCCTTCTGTCTCTACTTCTCAGTCTCCTTCTAAGGGTTCTCCTTTTGTTCCTCCTTCTCCTCTTGGTCCTGTTCCTTCTGTTCCTTCTTCTACTGTCCCTCTTTCTCTTTCTGTTTCTCACAATCCCGGTACTTGTCCTCCTCCTCTTTCTATTTCTGCTTTGTCTCAGACTTTTACTGTTCCTTTGAAGCCTTTTTGCAATCTTGCTACTTACGCTCATCCTTATGTTGAGTCTTTGGGCGCTGTTGGTGCCTCTATTGTTATTTTCCGGTGATTTATGGGTGCTATTCTTTCCGCGCTTGCTGATTGGTTGGGTCCGTTTCTTCTCGGTTTAGTCAACCGTTTTGGTCCCACTTTACTTTTGTCTCTTGGTGTTGGTTTTGGTACTTTCACTGGTCTTTCTGCTATTCAGCAGCATTTGTCTTCTGTTGTTTTTGATTACTCTGCTTTACCTGCCGATATGCTTGATATTGCTCGGTTGCTTGGTGTCATTTTTGTTCTTAAATTGTTTGTTTCTGCTTTCGCCGTTCGTGTCTCTATTATGTCTGCGTCTTTCTTTCTCAAAAGGATGTCCTGATGCTTTCTTTGTATACTGGTGCTCCTGGTGCTGGTAAGACTCTCAAGATGTTGTCTGATTTTCTTGCCAATGCTGATGGTTCCCGTCCTATTTATGTTTATGGTGTTGAGGGTTTAGTCCCTTCTGATAAGTGGCTCCCTCTTGATGATCCTAAAAAGTGGCATGAGTGCCCTCATGGTTCCTTGGTTTTGATTGATGAGGCCCAGACTGTTTTTCGTCCTCGTCGCCCTGGTGATCCTGTTCCTGAGCATATTGCTGCTGCTGAGACTCATCGTCATCTTGGTCTTGATCTTATCATGACTACCCAGTATCCCATGCTCATTGACGCCCATCTCCGGCGCCTTGTCTCCGATCATCAACATCTTGTCAATGTCTGGGGCTTAAAAGGTCGCTCGTCTGTTTTTGAGTGGGATGAAGCGCAGGATGATCCCAAGGATCCTCGTGCCCGTAAGTTGGCCCGTCGTTTCATGTTCAAGTATCCCAAGGCTGTTTTCGCCCTCTATAAGTCCGCCCAGGTCCATACTAAGAAACCTCGTGTCCCTGCCTGGTTCAAATTTGGTTTGCCCATTGTCTTTTTGATTTTGGCTGTTGCCGGCTATTTTGTGTATTACTCCATTTCTCACTTTGCTAGCAACGGTTCTAAACCTGTTAAGAATTTCTTATCTGCTCACTCTGGTTCTTCTCCGGTTTCTGGTTCTACTCATGTTACCTCTTCCCTTTCCGGTTCTACTTCTTCCCCTGCTGTTTGGCATAAGCGCCCACTTTCTCATTTTGATTCTTACTCCCTTCCGGTTCGCAATCGTCAGGCCGCTAAGCTTGCTGCTATATCGGATAAGTTTTGGGTTGTTGGTCGTATATCGTCCGGTTCTGAGTCTCGGTGGGTGATTACTTCCAAGTCCGGCAATGTTCACCTTGTCCTGCCTATTCGTTGTTCTGATTTTGAGGGTTTAGAGGTATGTCGTTGGGGTGGTGGCTATGTTGCTTCTCGTCCTGTTGCCGGTCCTGTGAACAAGAATCCCTATCCTGTTTCACACTTCCCTGATTTTAATTCACGCGCGGTCGTGACTGGCTCGCGTAGTGTGTCCTGTAATGACCTTGCAATCCTTCCTGCGGTGGCTCCCGCCGACTCTGTTCATCATCACTCGTTGTTGTTGCCTGCTAAGTATCTGCCTGGGGGTGGTTGATCATGTCTGATTCTTTGCCGTTTGTCTTAGCTCATCCTGCTGATGCTTATGCTTGTGGTAACTATCGCGTTCGTAACCCTCATGATCTTCTCATTCGGTCTCAAGTTATTGAGGGGGTAGTGTCTGATTATTTTTTGGATGCTTCTACCCTTGCTGATCTCTCGCCTGACGTGATTGTGGTCCAGCGTTTGATAGAGCGTGACCAGCTCGCCATGCTCAAGCAGTACCGGTCCCGTTCCTCAGCCTTTATCGTCTTTGAGTTGGACGATTTGATTACGGATATTCCCTGCAACAATCAGGCTTCCCGTTTGTTTCACCGTGACACCTTCGACCGTCTCAAGGCCGGCTTGGCGTTCTGTGACCGTCTTGTCGTGTCTACTCCCTATCTTGCTGAGGTCTACGGCTCCTTGGCTCCTGATGTTGTTGTGGCTCGCAATGCTCTTCCAGCGGATCCTTGGGGGTCTTTGATTGGTGCTCGGTTTCTGCATGATCGCCCTCGTGTTGGATGGGCCGGCGCTGCTGGTCATCTCGGTGATCTCAAGGTGCTTTATCAGGTTGTTCGTGCTACTGCAAAAGAGGTGGA
The DNA here is from genome assembly GCA_028697715.1 of Acidithiobacillus sp. Classification (GTDB taxonomy): domain Bacteria; phylum Pseudomonadota; class Gammaproteobacteria; order Acidithiobacillales; family Acidithiobacillaceae; genus Igneacidithiobacillus. Next base: position 9,131 of record JAQVDS010000028.1, read on the forward strand.
TTGGGTTTTTCTTGGTCCTGTGCCTAATGCTTTGGCTCGATATGCTGTTGAGGTTCATCCGCTTGTTCCCATTGACCAGTATCCCGAGAAGTTGGCCAGTCTTGGTCTTGATTTAGCTGTAGCTCCTCTCGAAGTTCATCCATATAACGATGCAAAGAGTAACCTGCGTCTGCTTGAGCTTGGCGTTATGGGGTATCCGGTAATCTGTTCTGATGGTGTCCGGGCTTTTGATTGTGACTTGCCGGTCGTTCGTGTCCCGAATGATCCGGATTCGTGGATCTCTGCTATTCGTGCTGCTGTTTCTGATCTGGATGCCTTGGAACAGTGCGGGATTGATCTTCGCTATGCAGTTCTTGGTGATTGTATGTTGGATTCTTGCGTTCCCCTGTGGTCGGCCGCCTGGGGGGTATCTGCATGACTCATTGGTTGGTGCATGTCCTGATTTCTGCGGTGATTCATGCCTTCGTGTATTTCCTCGCCTGGCACCTTCTTTCCAGGCTTCCTATTGTCACTGTTGTGGGGGGTTTCGTATGTTTTTTGCTCGTGCTTTTCGGAATTGCCTTGATTCGTCGTCTGTTCTGGAGTCGGTGGTAAGTTTTGTTGTCGAGGTCCTCGCCCTTGTGTTTTCCTTTTTTACGGTGCTGGCGCTGGTTTATGCCTTCGCATTGATTTTTTGGCCTCGTGTCTGGTTGGGCCTGGTCTACCTTGGCCTGTTTGCTGCCATGTTCGAGGTATTCCGTCGGTCTGTTCTGTATATCGTGCGCTTTTTCTTTTCATTTCGGGATTCGTCTTGACCTTTGGACCGTGGTGGCTGGCCTATATACGAATTATTTTCCTAATATATAACATGGCATGACTATTGCAATAATAATGCGTGAAACATGCCACATGAATATAATTCACGTTAATCTTTTTCCCTCCTCACCACGTTGATTCTTTTTATATATCGGCTATTTTTTGTAGTATCTCGCATGGCTTTCGAGGGTTCCTATGTACGTTTTCCCTATGATCGGTCATATGACTCCGCTGCAAGCTTTTCTGTTGTTGATTGCCTTTTGGTTGGCTGCCTACTTGTTTTCCAAGTTTCTGCGTCGGTCTCTTCGTAATGGTCCTAAGCATCGGCCTGCGTCTCGCGCTGTTCGCCGTCCTTCTGCGTCTGGTGAGTATGATGCTCTGGTGAATATGTGTTTGGGTGATCGTGACAAGGTGGAGCGTTTGATCACTTACGAGATGACTCGTCGTCCTGGGCTTACTCGTAGCCAGGCCATTTCTGAGGCTGCTGACCGTTTGCGTTATGACCGCTCACGGTAGTTCCTTGATGTCGCAGGCCTGGCAGCTCCTCTATGTCGCAGGCTGCCGTTGCTCAGATTGGGTTTGGCGCGGTGGGATGGCTGGTGATTTGCTCGGCCGGCGTGGATGCCTTCAATGTCGATCTGCCGGTCACTCGTGTTGGTAATGATCCTGATGCCTGGGTCGAGGCCCTTTTGCATTTTGATTTTTCCTCTGCGGTAGAGCAGGGCGACTATCTACGTCGCATGGTTCATCGTGATTGGTTGCTTTCCGGGCGTGTAGCGGAGTGGTCTGCGGGGTGGCTTGGTCGATCTTGAATATAATTCCTAATATATTATATGGCACAACTATTGCAATAATAATGCGTAAACTATGCCATATGAATATAATTCACATTAAGAAATTCGCTTGCCTTTCGTCCGTTTTTTGTCTAAGTATTTTGGGTGAGCCACCTTGGGGGATGATATGGAAGATCGGCAAGAACCTCAGCTTTTTGTCCCGGCTCGACCGGATCAGGTGAATAGTCACTCGCCTATTACCATTTACCTTCAGCAGCCCCCGCATCGTCCTTTTCCCTGGGTGCCGGTTTTACTGACGGTTTTCCTCTTCTTTGCCTTGGTGTTTGTGGTCCGCCTGGCCGTGGTGTCGTATCTGGTCAAACAGGATCAAAAGTTGATGCACAATATTTCGGTAGTGCCTTCGATGGCCCCTCCTGTGTATCCAGCTGGTACGTCTGCCAAGTATCCTCCATCGAGGACCTTGCGATTAACTGGTACGGTGGACATGGGATCGTTCCGTTATGTTGCCCAGGGGCCGACCAGTACCTTTGTCATGATTCCCGCTGATGATTGTCGTGTGGTGTCCGGGTCGCCGGTATGTCACTTCCAGGGGAAGTCTGTTACTCGCTTTACTGGCGTGTCTCCTGCGATCCAGTAACGGATAGGCCCCGGCTCCTCGCCCTCCACGGTATTGGACAGCCCTTAACCTTTCGTCTGCACCTTCCTATCCCGTAGTCCCCTGTGCGGTCCCTGATCGACGAAGGAGAGCAGGGCGAGACCGTAGCGGGGTAGGGGTCCCCGCGTAGCCGGTCGAGAGCAGGGGACAAGCTACGGACATTTTGTCCGGCATCTGTTGGGGAATCGTGTCAATCAGATAGCGGGATGAGTGCCAGGACGAGTCCTGGCATGAATCCTGCTGATTGACTGCAAGCTGTTAGGCTCTTTGTTCTGACCGCACCCAGCGGCGTATCGTTTCGTATGACTTCCCGAGCTGCCGCGCAACGCTGGATATGCTGGAACCTTGCTGGATGAGTTTGCGCGCTTGTTCCTGTGCTTTTTGCTTCGCCTCGCGCCTGGCTCGGGTGCTGGCCTCGCGAATGACGGTTGCTGCCCAATAGTAGGTGCTGTCATTTTCCTTGGCGGCCTGGCTGATGGACCCGGTTTGCTCGTATGTTTTGAGTATCTTTAACTTGTCGAGTTCTACTTGCGTTTTGATGGCTTCGTGGTCGATGGGTGCTTGTTTCTGAAAGTACCGGGTCCAGCGGTTTTCATGGAGTCGATCCCAGGGGATGCGTAGGATAATTTCGAGAACGTTGCCTTTTGGTGTAACGGTGATCTCTTCGAGTCGGCTCATGTACTACCTCATGCGGTTGCGGTATGTCTCCTTGTATATAGGCATTTCCTGATGAACTGCATGATCCACTTCCTCAATGTCGCATAATGGTGATTATGTTAAATCATCAACTCGGCCCCGCAAACCTGTCCACAGGGCACTTGAAGTACTGAGCCTGCCTGTCCTCCTTCCTCCATCTATTCATGCTCACAATGATCGTTAACAACGAGTCGAGAAGTTCAAGCATCAGGAGAAGATGAAGTTTTTTATATCATAGCGATGGACTTATGTCCTTGCGGCAAACCTGTATCCTCATCTTTCTTTGAGAGTGGAATTCAATACTATTTTCCGCGACAAGTTCCTCTTGCTAAAAAAAAGGTTTTGTTCTATAAACCGTTACAGATCGGAAAGAATAACGGGATGAATGCATGCGTAAATTAAAAAGCGTCAGTCCATATGCCCGATTCGCGGGCGTACTTTTCGTCGTTTCCTCACTGATACTCTCTGGTTGCGCGGAATATGGGGGTGGCAACGGCTGGCAGCCACCGGTCGCGACTCGATCTCCGACAACGACTCCGCAAAACAGTTATTCCTACTACGACTCCCATCGCGAAGCGACAGTTCTCGATGCAGTGCTGGTCAATGCCATTGCGCAAATTGGCAAGCCCTATGTATGGGGCGGCGAAAGCCGGCATCATGGATTTGACTGCAGCGGCCTGATTCAATATGTACTGCAAGAGGCGGGAGTAAGCGTGCCGCGTACCGCTCGGGCACAGGCCCTCGCCCTTCCAGCAGTTCCTTTCTCCCGCATTCGCAAAGGCGACCTAGTCTTTTTCAATACCATGGGCGCCCCGTATACCCATGTTGGCATTTATATCGGTGGTGGCCAATTCGTCAGCGCCCTAAATCGGCATGCCGGGATTACTGTGCAGAGCCTGCATAATCCCTATTGGGCACAACGTCTGGATGGCGTCAGGCGCCCCATGCCCCCGGAACTTCTTGCCATGCAGTCCTTGAATGACCACGTACTCAATCAATGAAGTTCTGGAAGGCTCGACCATGGGCCGTAGTCATCTGCGGCACGCAAGCGACTGATCTGCTGAGCAGGTTCTGAGCAGCGTGGATGGTAATTGATCAACAGATAATTTAGGTTTGCAGGAGCGTCATGAGTAACGTGAAACAAAGAGTTATTAGCGGCCCCATCCTGCTTGGCTGCACTCTACTCCTCAGCGCTTGTGCCAATCAGGTGAGTCCTGTCGCGCACAACAGCCAGGTCTACCCGCAACAAACGACTCCCGCCATTGCGCCGCAGCCCGTGCCGCCAGTACCGGCCGGTGCATCAGCACAACCTGCTCCAACTCGGCAGGTAGATTGCTCGCAGAACCTGTTCTTCCCCGGGTTTCCACAGAAATACCAAGTACAGCTGCGGAATTTCGCCTGCGCCTTACAGATCAAGTATCAGTTGCCCGAGCAGTGGGTCCTGCCTGCTCTCTACAATGCACGCTTCAACCAACGGGCTCTCGCCCTAATGACCCCGCCTCCTCCCTCTGCCACACCCTCCCAGCCGTACCCCTGGTGGCGCTATCGCGATCGCTTCGTGCGGACCGATCGCCTACAGCGAGGGGTAAATTTTTGGCAGGCGCATCAGAATATTATTGCGCAGGTTTCCCGAAGATATGGAGTCTCGCCGGAAATCCTCATGGGGATTCTGAATATTGAGACTGGCTTCGGTACGTTCCAGGGAAATTTCCCGGTGCTGGATGCAAACTTGTCTCTAGCCTTAGGACTGCCAGCGCGAAGCTCCTTCTTTTTGTACCAAACGGCCGAGACTATTCGTTTGGCACATCAATTGGGACAGCCCGTGTCTTCCTTGCGGGGATCCGAGGCTGGCGCGATGGGGATGTCGCAGTTCCTTGCGAGTAGCTATCTGAAATATGGAACCGTCTGGAATGATCCTCCCGGCGAAGGTTTGCCAGATCTGTGGCGCTCGGTACCAGATGTCTTGGCGTCAACTTCCAAATTCTTTCTTGGGCATGGCTGGCAGCCCGGACGGCCGGTTTTGCGCGAGGCCACCGTTCTGAATCCGGCACAGGCGACTGCCTTTCTGCATGGCCGCTATCCCCTGAGGGAGATCGAGCGTGCTGGCATTCGACCAAATATAGCAACACCGATGCCTGCCAGTACTCAAGTGGGACTGCTGCAGCTGGCCACCGAGCGAGGACCGCACTTCTTTATTGCCTATCCCAATTTTTACGCCATCATGGGCTACAATCCGAGCATTAACTATTCCGCTACGGTCTGGGCCTACGCGCAAGCCCTGCGAGCACGTCTGGGCTGAGACTTCCCTGCTGCCGTGCTACACTCCCGGAAATTCCAACTTCCGGGGTGTTGCGTGACGAAGAAATCGCTTTCTGACGTAGAACTACTCCTGCCTGAGTGGCTGGTCCCGATCGTTCCGGATGGCTTCCTTCCCGCCCATGGGATAGCGGTTCGGGATGGCAAAATTGTCGCAACGGGTCACCATGCTGATTTACGGGAGCGGTTCCCCGAGGCACAGCTTACTCCCCTCCCCGGCCAGGTTTTGTTGCCGGGTTTTGTGAATGTCCATACCCATGCCGCCATGACCCTCTTGCGCGGCCTGGCCGATGACCTACCGTTGATGGTCTGGCTGCAAGAGCACATCTGGCCGGCTGAGGGGCGCTTCGTCGCTCCCGACTTTGTGCGCGTAGGCACGCGCTTGGCCATCGCGGAAATGCTGCGCGGGGGTACTACCTGCTTCAACGATATGTATTTTTTTCCGCAGGAGGCGGCAGAAGTCGCGCAGGAGATGGGCATGCGCATGGTACTTGGCCATGTCATCATCGACTTCCCCACGACCTACACGCGCAATGCCGAAGACGCCCTGCGCCTAGCCGCGGAGCACGTCGCTATCCTAGGCAATCCTGCGCTGCTGCGCCACAGCATCGCGCCCCATGCACCCTACACGGTGAGTGACGGGCCGCTGCGGGAGGCCGCCGCACTGGCACGACAACACGGAAGCTTCCTGCATATGCATGTACACGAAACGGCTGGAGAAGTGCGCGATGCTTTGGCAGGAGATGACCGCCGCCCATTGCGTCGCCTGCACGAACTGGGATTGCTGAATGAGCGGTTTCTCGCCGTACACATGACGCAATTGAATGAAGACGACCTGGCCATCTGTAAGGAGACTGGCTTGCAGATTGCGCACTGCCCGGAGTCCAATCTCAAGCTGGGTTCGGGGATTGCCCCCGTTGCCACTCTCCTGGCGCAAGGTCAAGGAGTTGGCCTGGGTACCGATGGCGCAGCCAGCAATAACGACCTCGACATGCTCGGCGAATTGCGCACGGCAGCCCTGCTCGCCAAAGGACGGGAAGGCGATCCTACCGCTTTGCCCGCCAAGCAGGCGCTGTATATGGCGACTCTGGGCGGAGCGCGGGTCCTGGGTTGGGAAAAGGAGACTGGTAGCCTGGAGGTCGGCAAGGCAGCCGACTGCGTCGCAATCAGTCTCGATCATCCCGCCACCAGTCCGGTCTACGACCCCATCTCGCAGCTCGTGTACTGCGCTGGTCGCGATCAGGTGCGCAACGTTTGGGTGGCGGGCGTACAGAAAATACAGGATGGCCGGGCGCTGCAATGGGATGATGCCGAACTCGGCCGGGAAGCGCAGGACTGGGCCCTGCGCATTGCACGGGAGAGCAGCTGATGAGTAATCTGGATCCAGCGGAGATCGACAAGTTTCAGTCCTTCGCAAATGCCTGGTGGGACCCCCAGGGCCCACTCCACACTTTGCATGAAATCAATCCGCTACGTCTACAATATATCAACGAAAAAGCACCCGGTGGATTGCGCGGCAAGCGCGTGCTGGATGTCGGCTGCGGTGCCGGTATCCTGAGCGAATCCATGGCCCGGCAGGGTGCGGAAGTACTGGGGATCGATCTAGCTGAAGACGCGATTCAGGCGGGTAAGCAACATGCCGCAGAGCAGGGAATCGAAATGCAATATCGTGCAGTCGCCGTGGAGGATCTCGCGGCGGCAGAGCCCGAAAGCTACGATGTCGTGACCTGCATGGAGATGCTCGAACACGTCCCTGACCCCGCTTCCATTATTGCCTCCTGCGCAAAATTGGTAAAACCCGGGGGAGATGTGTTTCTCTCCACCCTCAACCGTAACCCGAAAAGTTATCTCTATGCCATTGTTGGTGCCGAATATCTCTTGGGTCTGTTGCCCCGCGGCACCCATGACTATGAAAAATTCTTACGACCGAGTGAATTGCTGGACATGATTCGCGCCAGCGGTCTGCGCCTGCGCGATCTGCAAGGCATGCACTATGACCCTTGGCGGCGCGCGGCACGGCTGACGGGTGACGTAAGCGTGAACTATCTTTGTCATTGCCAGAAGCCTGCATGATGCGTTGGCAGGCTCTACTCTTTGATTTGGATGGCACCCTGGTGGACAGTGCGCCGGATCTGGTCGCTGCCGTGCAGGATCTGGCCAGAGAGCGAAATCTACCAGTACCCGCGTTCGACGCACTCCGCCGGATGGCCTCTCATGGTGCGCCGGGGCTGCTCGGGACGGCATTTGCCATAACCCCCGCTGATCCCGACTATGTCCAGATGCGAGTGGATTTTTTGCGCCTGTATCGCGCCCGCGCGCACCGCGCCAGCGTCCTCTTCCCCGGAATCCCGGAAACTCTGCGGTACCTCTCGGAAATGCAAATTCCTTGGGCCATCGTCACCAACAAAAGCGAGGAGTTGACCCACGATTTATTGGCCACTCTCGCCCTGCCCTATCCTCCTGCCATCGTAGTTGGTGGCGACACCACCGAGAAGCCTAAGCCCTCGCCCCTGCCGGTGCAGTATGCCCTGCGGCATCTTGGAATCGAGCCCGAGGCGACCGTGTTTCTAGGAGATGATCGCCGTGACATCGAAGCCGCCCACGCGGCAGGTTGTCGCGCCTGGGCTGCGGCCTGGGGCTATTGGCAGGAGTCCGATCCGCCCAGCGCCTGGGGAGCCAATGCGGTGCTGGAAGACGCCGACGCCTTACGCGCCCGCCTTTTGGCGAATTAACTGCACGAGAGAAGCAGACAGAATCAGTGCTGCCCCCGCGATTTCGATAAGGCTCATCGACTGATTTGCCCAAATCCAGGCAGAGACAGCACCCACAATGACCTCGATCGGCATAATTACTGCGGAAATCCGGATGGGTAAACGGCTGACCCCATAGATGGTGCTGGCAGTAGCGAAACCGACCCAGAACCAGGCAAAAAGGGGAAGGAAGAGCACTGGCCAGTGGGACACGGACGGCCAAGCCTCATTGACGGCAAAGGCCAAGGCAATGATGGCGCAGCCCCACCAGATGGCGACCGCTCGGATGAGGTCAGAGCTGAGACTGGTCCCGCGCAGCACGACATTACTCAAGGCAAAGGCAAAGCCGCTGCTCACAGCAAAAAACAGCGTGACCAGCCCGGCTGCGCGCAAATCCAGATTTCCCTGCACAACCACCAGTACGGTGCCGGACACCGCGAGCAGCACGGCCAAGGCACCACGCCAGCCGATGGCCTCTTTCAGGAAGACGCGGGCGAGCAATACTGCCCAGACCGGCGACAGGTAAAAAAGGAGCAGGACGATGACGACCTGCCCGTGAAACAGGGCCATCATGAACGCCACATTGGTCCAGCCACCAAACAGTGCGAGCCAGAAAAGACTGCGCCAATCGCCACGACGGACTTTGGCAGCGCCACGCCGCCAGGCCAGAAGGCTCCCAGCCGCCGCCAGCAAAAGATAGGTGATGGCGATCAGCCAGGGGCCGCCAAAGCCTTGCGCGGTAAAAAAGTGCAAGGGCCACCAATAGGTGCCCCATAGGCCAGCGCCCAGAATCAGGCTCAAAACCGGCAACAGCTGCGTAAAATGTGGTGAGGAACTCCCGGACACTTGTCAGCGCTGCCTGCTTGGCCCAAACTTTTGCGGATGAATCATGTTCACTCAGATCCCGTGACGCGCTGATGGGGAGGCGATTGTAAAATGAACCCACGGCTGTCGTCACTGCAGGCATACCCCTTTGAGCGTCTGCGCGATTTGCTGGCCGGTGTACACCCCCCGGCCCTGTCCCTGATCGATTTTTCCATCGGGGAACCGCGGCATCCTGCTCCCGCCCTGGTGGTGGAAAGCATCATCGAACATCTGCATGGCCTTGCGGAGTACCCCAAAGTCCTCGGCTCGGACGCCTTGCGTAAGGCGATCGCGGCTTGGGCATCCCGGCGCTTCACCCTGCCCGAGGGCTTCCTCGATCCCGAAAAGCACATTCTTCCCGCCAACGGCAGTCGTGAGGCGCTCTTTAGCGTTGCCCAGGCACTAATGGATAGTGGCTCCGGCAAGGGTTTGATTCTTTTACCCAACCCTTTCTATCAGATCTACGAGGGCGCGGCGATTCTTGGGGGAGCACAGCCGTACTATCTCAATTGCGAAGCTAGCGGCCAGCCGAACTACCGGGCGGTAGCGCCGGAGATCTGGCGGCGTTGTGCCCTGCTCTACGTGAACAGCCCGCACAATCCCACCGGGGCTGCCTTGCAGGCGGAGGATTGGGATTTTTTGGTCGCCACGGCGCGGCAATATGATTTCATTTTGGCGGCGGATGAATGCTACAGCGAGGTCTACTTCGATGCACCTCCGGCTGGGGTGCTGAGCGCCGCAGCCCGCAGCGGCTCTTTGGCAAAGGTTTTGGCATTTCACAGCCTCTCCAAGCGTTCCAGTATCCCTGGTGCGCGCAGCGGCTTCGTTGCTGGTGACGCAGAGCTGTTGGCGGCTTTCCGGCTCTATCGCACCTACCTGGGTAATGCCATGCCGCCCTTCATCCAGGCCGCGTCGGCGGCGGCCTGGGGCGACGAAAAACATGTCATTGCCATGCGCGAGGACTACGCAGAGAAATTTGCGGCGGCGGCGGAAATCCTGGGTGATCTCCTCCCCGTCGAACGTCCCGATGGTGGCTTTTATCTCTGGTTGCAGGTGGGCGATGGCGAGGCCTTTACCCGCGATCTCTACGCGGCCCAACACGTACGCTGCCTGCCCGGCACCTATCTGGCACGTGCGGCGCATGGGGCCCATCCTGGCGTCGAGCGCGTGCGCATCGCCCTGGTTGGTCCTCTGGACATTTGTCGTGAAGGGCTGATCAGAATCCGTAAGTTTCTCCAAATATCCTCTTGATCCTAAAAGGAAATTATCTAGTGACTGCATTGCAAGAAATCATCGATACGGCCTGGGAACAGCGGGCCGAAATCTCCCCCAAACAGGCCCCCGCAGAGCTGCGCGAGGCAGTGCACCAGGTACTCGAAGGGCTCGACAAGGGCGTGCTACGCGTGGCCGAAAAGATCAACGGGCAGTGGCACACCCATCAGTGGATCAAGAAGGCGGTGCTGCTCTCCTTTCGCCTGCAAGACAATTTCCGCATGAATGGCGGCGAGACACAGTATTACGACAAGGTGCTAGGCAAGTTCAGCGATTACAACAGCAACGACTTCCGCACTGGCGGATTTCGCGTGGTGCCGCCGGCGACCGTGCGCAAAGGGGCATTCATTGGTCGCAATTGTGTGCTCATGCCCTCTTTCGTCAATATCGGCGCCTATGTCGATGAGGGTACGATGGTCGACACTTGGGCGACGGTGGGTTCCTGCGCGCAGATCGGTAAGAATGTGCATCTTTCCGGTGGCGTCGGTATCGGCGGCGTTCTGGAACCACTCCAGGCTAACCCCACCATCATCGAAGACAATTGCTTCATCGGCGCTCGCTCCGAAGTGGTGGAAGGAGTGATCGTCGAGGAAGGCTCGGTGATTTCCATGGGGGTGTTTTTGGGTGCCAGCACGCGGATCTTCGACCGCAGCACCGGCGAGATCAGCTACGGCCGAGTGCCCGCCGGTTCGGTGGTGGTATCCGGTAATCTGCCCTCCAAGGACGGCAGTTACAGTCTCTATTGTGCCGTGATCGTCAAAAAGGTCGATGCCAAAACCTTGAGCAAGGTCGGCATCAACGAAATTCTGCGCGATCTCTGATGCGCGTTCTCGACTACAGCAAGGAACTGATTGCCCGCCAATCGGTAACGCCCGCGGATGCGGGCTGTCAGGAGTGGATGATCGAGAAGCTTGCGGCGCTCGGATTTACCATCGAGCACATGCCTGCCGGCGGCGTAGAGAACTTCTGGGCCGTACACGGTGCAGAGGGCCCCGTGTTCTGCTTTGCCGGACACACCGATGTCGTCCCGACCGGGCCGCTCGATGCCTGGCATAGCGATCCTTTCGTGCCGACCATTCGCGATGGGAATCTGTATGGCCGGGGGGCTGCCGACATGAAGGGAAGTCTCGCGGCAATGCTGGTAGCGGCCGAGGATTTTCTGCGCGACTCGCCCGAGCATTCAGGTCGCATTGCTTTTCTGATCACCTCCGATGAGGAGGGCGTCGCTACCCATGGTACCCGCCACGTAGTCGAGCAACTCCTCTCCCGTGGTGAACGGATCGACTACTGCCTTGTCGGCGAGCCTTCTTCGGAAGAAAGCCTGGCCGATGTGGTCAAGAATGGCCGCCGTGGTTCCCTCAATGGCACCCTCCGCATCCTCGGTGTGCAGGGCCATGTGGCCTACCCGGAGAAGGCGGAAAACCCGATTCATCGGTCCTTGCAAGCCCTCCAGGAACTCGTCGGACGTGAATGGGATGCCGGCAGCCCCGACTTCCCCCCCACGTGCCTGCAGATCTCGAATATCCACGCTGGCACCGGCGCTACCAATGTCATTCCCGGTGTGCTCGAGCTGCAATTCAATTTTCGCTTTTCGCCAGCATCCAACGTGAAGGACCTGCAAGCAGCCGTACAGGAAATTCTGGATCGTAACCAGTTGCGCTACGAGCTGGACTGGCAGTTCTCCGGGCCGCCATTCTATACCGCGCCCGGCAAGTTATTGGATGCGGTGCAAACGGGCATCACCGAGATCATGGGGCGGCCGGCAAAGCTGTCCACTGGGGGTGGCACCTCCGATGGCCGCTTCATTGCCCAGCTGGGCGGTGAGGTGGTGGAGCTTGGTCCCTGCAATGCGAGTATCCATAAGATTGACGAGCATGTGGCTCTCGCCGAGCTGGAGCGCCTGCCGCAGATTTACCTTGCTTCCCTCCGCGCCATGTTCGCTTCGGGAGGGGTATAGTGATCGTGTTGCGCCTGGCGACAGCACTTCTGCTGATTTATGTGCCCGTTGCCATGGCCAATACCCCAGTCCTGCAAAGTGCTTGTCAATTGGCCGACTCCCGTGCCATTCCCCATCCCCCACTTCGTGGTATGGCGACCTGGCTTGCTTGGCAGGACAACGGATCGAGAATGCAAAGCAGCCCTGAGAAGGAGCTAACGGCAGCCAGTAGCGTGCTTCCCTCGCCATCTTGCGCGCTGGTCGAAAATCTTACCAATCATCGCCGCGTAGCTGTTCTGATCGACCAAAAGAGCCCCCCTGGCAGTTTTGGCTTGCTACAGCTGGGATCTGGCGCAGCTCGGGCATTGGATATTTTCGCTACGACTCCGATTGCGGTGGCGGGCTTGGCTGCTGCCGCCGCGGATGCCGCGGCACCAACGATGGCGGCGACCTCCGACCAGCATTATCTTTGGTCTGCGGCATATTCCAGTATCCATATGGCGCAAATGGCGTGGGAAAAGACGCAGCGTGCCGGTATCGCGAAAACACAGATCGCTCCCGGCATTGATCATGGATCTTGGGCCTATCGTTTGCGCTTGGGTCCTCTACCCAGCGGCCTTTCACCAAGCATTCTGGCGCAAACCCTGCGCCATGCCGGATTTCCGTTTCATACATCAGAAAATGAGTAAGATGCAAAATTGGCCTAATTTATTTATCGTCGGTGCGGTAAAAAGTGGGACCACTTCCCTTTGGGCGTATCTCAAGCAACATCCTGAGATCTATTTTCCGGAGATGAAAGAGCCGCATTATTTCTCGCACCCGCATCCGGCTCCGGAACAACGTCACTGTATCCGCTATATCAGTTCCGAAGAGCAGTATCTGCGACTGTATCAGGATTCGGGCCAGGTGACGTATCGGGGCGATGCCAGCCCTTCCTACCTGTGGTCGGAAGTCGCCGTGCAGGAAATCGCGCAATATTGTCCATACAGCAAGGTCATCATCATCCTGCGCGATCCAGTACAGCGGGCCTATGCGCAATATCTGATGGACTTCAATGAGGGCGTTACCGATCTCGATTTTTACAGCGCCTTGCAACGGGACTGGACGCGTCCGGACAAAGGTTGGGGGGTATCCCAGTTATACGTTGAGCTGGGTTTGTACCATGACCAGATTCAGCGCTACTTTTCGCTTTTTGGTCGGAATCAGGTGAGAGTGCTTCTGTTGGAGGATCTGCAACGCAAACCGCTACAGGTTCTCCATGATCTGGCAGAATTTTTGCTGGTTTCTCCCTTACCGTTTCAGCGCATCGATTTCCATAGGGCGCACAACCATTACGCACGTCCCCGCGGCAACTGGGCCCGGCGACTGGCCGGGAACCCTCTCAGTCGGACCATTGGCGAATATTTTTTTCCGCAACGTTGGGGGGAATATATCTGGCGCAATCTTTTTCTGCGGAAGGAGAAAAAGCCCGCCATTGATCCGCAAGCTCGGGACTGGCTGATTGAGCGCTTCCAGCCGGAAATGGCGCGGCTCGAAGGATTGCTGCAACGGCCCCTTCCAGAACTGCGACACAGTTGGCCAAAGGCTGAGCTTCTCAATGCGTCGGGCTACCCACTGTCGACGGAATCGTCCTTGCGGTAGCTAGAGATGGGGTCTATCTTCAAAGAAGCATTTCCTTTTGGGGGGGGCCTAGCGTGGAATACATCCGCTTCTTTGCCGAAATCGGGATTAATGATATTGCTTTAGTGGGCGGCAAAAATGCCTCGCTCGGGGAAATGTATCGGTCACTGCGTCCGCTGGGGGTACGGGTACCCAATGGCTTTGCCATTACCGCCCATGCCTATCGAGACCTGCTCAATCGCCACCAAGCGTGGCCCAGGCTCCACGAAATCCTCGACGGCTTGCAGCCGCATCAGGTCGAGGATCTTGCGCGGCGTGGCAAGGCAGCGCGGGAGCTGATTTACAGTCTGGAATTGCCCAAGCAACTGCAGGACGAGATTCTCGCCGCCTACGCCCGCCTGCGGGAGGAATATGGCGAAAATCTCTCGCTCGCCATCCGCTCTTCGGCCACCGCCGAAGATCTGCCCACCGCAAGCTTTGCAGGGCAGCAGGATACCTATCTCAATATCAGTGGTGAAGCGGATTTGCTCGACGCCTGCCGGCGTTGCTTTGCCAGTCTCTTCACCGATCGCGCCATTCACTACCGCATGGACGAAGGCTTCGATCATTTCCATGTCGCCCTTTCCATTGGCGTCATGAAGATGGTGCGCTCTGACCTTGCCAGCAGCGGTGTGATGTTTTCGCTGGACACAGAAACCGGTTTTCGCGACGTCATTTTCATCACCTCTTCTTACGGACTGGGAGAGAACGTCGTGCAGGGTGCGGTCAATCCCGACGAGTTCTATGTGTTCAAATCCGGCTTCCGACGGGGAAAGCGTGTGGTCTTGCGACGCGTTCTCGGCAGCAAAAAGCTGAAGATGGTCTACGCCGCCGGCAGTACCCATCATGGCGTGCGCAACATTGCCACCACGGCCGCCGAACAACAGCGCTTTTCCCTTGCGGACGAAGACGTGCTCACCCTCGCCGGCTATGCCATCCAGATTGAAGAACACTACAGCAAGGCGATTGGCGAAGAACGGCCGATGGATATGGAGTGGGCCAAGGATGGCGAAGACGGCCAACTTTACATCGTGCAGGCCCGGCCGGAGACCGTCGCCTCGCAGCGCAAGGGTACTGTGTTGCAGGAGTATTATCTGCGCGAGCGGGGTAGCATACTCGCCAGCGGACGCGCAGTAGGGAGCAAAATCGCTACGGGTCGGGCGCGACACGTTGCTACGTTGGAGGAACTGCATTTTTTCCAGCCAGGAGAGCTCCTCGTCGCCGACAATACCACTCCCGATTGGGAGCCGGTAATGAAGCTTGCCGCGGGTATCGTCACCGAGCGTGGTGGCCGTACCTGTCATGCCGCCATCATTGCCCGGGAATTGGGCATTCCGGCAGTGGTAGGGGCAGAGGGGGCCATGAGCCGGATCCCTGATGGGCAAGCAGCAACCCTCTCCTGCGCCGAGGGGGAGGTAGGCAACGTGTACGCCGGCACTCTGCGTTTTGAGGTGGTAGAGACTGATCTTTCTGGGTTGGCACGGCCGAAAACGGAAATCATGATGAATCTGGGCGATCCGGAGCTGGCCTTCCAGTTGCAAGCCTTGCCCAATGATGGCGTCGGACTGGCGCGCATGGAATTCATCATTGCCAATGCCATCAAGATCCATCCTTTGGCCCTGTTACATCCCGAACGGATCAGCGACGCGAAGGTGCGCCGGGAGATCAAGCGACTGACCGCAGAGTACTCGAGCCCGGAAGAATATTTCGTGCAACGTCTGTCCGAGGGGGTCGGGACCATTGCCGCTGCCTTTTATCCGAAACCCGTGGTGCTGCGTAGCTCGGACTTCAAGAGCAACGAGTATGCCGCGCTGATCGGGGGTACGGATTTCGAGCCTGAAGAAGCCAATCCTATGTTGGGTTTTCGCGGTGCCTCGCGTTACGCCCATCCCAATTATGAAGAGGGATTTCGCCTGGAATGTCGTGCGATTCTGCGCGTACGGGAGGAAATGGGGCTGGACAATGTCATTGTCATGCTGCCTTTCGCCCGCCGGGTGGAGGAAGCCGACGCAGTGTTGGCGAAGATGGCCGAATTTGGCCTGCGTCGGGGCGAAAACGGCTTGCAGGTATACGCCATGTGCGAAGTGCCCAGCAATGTCTTGCTGATCGATGAGTTTGCCAAGCGCTTCGATGGCTTTTCCATCGGCAGCAACGACCTGACCCAGCTTGCGCTAGGGGTTGATCGCGACTCCGCCATCGTTGCCTTCGACTATGACGAGCGCGATCCCGCGGTAAAGGTGCTCATCCAACAGGCCGTAGAGGGCTGCCAGCGTAACCACATCCACTCCGGTCTCTGTGGCCAGGCGCCCTCGGATTATCCGGAAATGGCGGAATTTTTGGTACGACTGGGTATTGATTCCATCAGCCTCAATCCTGATACCATTCTCTCCACTACCCGTCAGGTGCTGGAGTTAGAGAAATCCCTGCACCGCTAAAATCGATTTTTTTGCTGGATGAGGAGCGTGGTATGCCCAACAAGAAAGTTCTGCTGGTGATTTTCGATGGCTTTGGCCTTAACCCCAGTCGTGCCTTCAATGGTTGGGCGCAGGCGCGGACTCCACATCTCGATCATTACTTTGCCAGCAACCCGCACAGTGCCCTGCAAGCCTCTGGGCGGGCGGTGGGCTTGCCGGATGGGCAGTTTGGCAATTCTGAGGTCGGTCATCTGACTCTGGGGTCCGGGCGCATTCTCAAACAGGACTTGCTGCGCATTGCCGATGCTATTACCGACGGGAGCCTGGAACGGTTGCCCAACTGGCAGAAAATGTTGCAAAAGGGCAAGCGCATCCATCTGATCGGCATGGTCTCCGATGGCGGCGTACATTCGCATATCGAGCATCTCCTGGGACTGCTACCCTTACTGGCACGAGCCGGTATGGAGCCGGTCATCCATTTCATCGCCGATGGTCGGGATACGCCGCCGCGCAGCGCCGATCGCTATGTGCAGCGTTTACAGGAGGCCTTGCAACAGCTCGGCACCGGCCATATCGCTACGCTCTCGGGCCGCTACTACGCCATGGACCGTGCCCAGCACTGGAAGCGTACAGAAAAGGCCTGGCGAGTCATGCTGCTTGGCGAGGGGCAATCGGCAGAGGATGCCCTGAGCGCCGTACAGGCGGGTTGGCAACGGGATGGCGGGGATGAGTTCATTCAGCCGACGGTGATTGGTGATCCGCAAAGGGCGCGCATCGCCGCCGATGAGCCAGTGCTTTTCTTCAATTTCCGCTCCGACCGCATGCGCCAGCTCTGCGCCGCCATCGCCCTTCCCAATTTTGCCGAGTTCGATCGCGGCAGTGAAAGCGCGCGTGTCAGTACCTGCATGACCGCCTATGACGAGAACTTTGACCTACCAGTGCTTTTCCCGACGGAAATCCCCGCGCAGGTGTTGGCAGAGGTCCTTGCCAATGCCGGCTTGGCACAGTTTCACTGTGCGGAAACCGAAAAGTACGCGCACGTGACCTATTTCTTCAATGGTGGGCGCGAACAACCTTTTGCTGGGGAAGAGCGCGAGATTATCCCCTCCCCTGCCGTTGCCACCTACGATCTGCAACCAGAGATGAGTGCGCCGGCAGTGGCGGATCGCGTCATTGGCGCACTGCGAGCGGACAAGTATGCGTTTGTGCTGGTCAATTTTGCCAATGGCGACATGGTCGGCCACACCGCTAAGATCCCTGCCATCCTGCGCGCCGTCGAAACCCTCGATCTGCAATTTCATCGCGTTGTACAGATGGCTCTGGCGCACGGGTATCGGGTCATTCTCAGCGCCGATCATGGTAATTGCGACGAAATGGTCGACCCCGTCAGTGGCGAACCGCACACCCAGCATACCGTCTACCCGGTGCCCTTTTTGTTGCTGGGCGAGCCCGGAGCGCGCCTCGGTATTGGTGCCGGTTTAGCCGACGTCGCGCCTACCGTGCTGGATCTGTTGGGAGTGGAGAAACCGCAAGAAATGACGGGGCGCAGCCTGCTCCTGCACTCCGAGCTGTAATAAGCGACTTGCTCATTCCCAGCAGACTGTCTACGCTGAATTCCGAGGGCCAGATCAGAATTGCCAACTATCAGGGAGGTCGCCATGCCGGAAATGCAGGAT
This sequence comes from Acidithiobacillus sp., assembly GCA_028697715.1. Lineage (GTDB taxonomy): Bacteria > Pseudomonadota > Gammaproteobacteria > Acidithiobacillales > Acidithiobacillaceae > Igneacidithiobacillus. Next base: position 26,958 of record JAQVDS010000028.1, read on the forward strand.
CGCATCACGCAGATTGAAGAGCTCACCCACCGTCTCAAGGAACAATATCCCTCAGAAATCAACAGTTTTCTTGCTTTCATGGGAAAAGCAGAGGGAAGTCCAGCGCTGAGCAAAGCGCAAAAGGAACTCATCAATGTGGGCTTGGCCGTCGCAGCACAATGCGAGTGGTGTATCGCCTTGCATGTGCACGGCGCCGTCAAGGCGGGCGCAAGCCGCGATGAGATCATGAGTGCCGCTTTCCAGGCAGTGCTCATGCATGGTGGTCCGGCCCTGATGTACCTGGTGCCGCTTAGCAAAGCCCTCGACGAGTTTCTGCCGGAGGCGGGCCATGCATAGCGTCGATCCCGTTTTTTTACTGCGCCAGATGCTGCGTGCTCGCGCCCTGGAAGAGACCGCGGCCCAGGAGTACGCCGCCGGCAGAATCGCCGGTTTTTTACACCTATACCCCGGGGAAGAGGCAGTGGCAGCCGGAGTGCTTAGTTGCGCCGAACCCGGCGACTACATCGTCAGCACCTACCGCGAACACGTACACGCCCTCCTGCGTGGTATTCCGGCGGCAGCCATTTTCGCGGAACTTCTCGGGAAAAAGACCGGGGTAAGCGGGGGAATGGGCGGTTCCATGCATCTCTTCGATGCGGAAAGGCGCTTTCTGGGGGGCTACGCCATCGTCGGTGAGACCTTTCCCATTGCCCTGGGGGCTGGCTATGCCGTCGCCTATCGCCAGCTACCCGAAGCAGTCATTTGCTTCTTTGGCGACGGCGCGGTGAATCAGGGAACCTTCCATGAATCCCTGAATATGGCCGCCCTATGGCGTCTGCCTATCCTTTTTGTCTGCGAAAACAATCACTATCAGATCGGTACGGAAATCCATCGCCACTCCGCCGTGGTCGAGGTCTATCGCCGCGCCTGCGCCTACAATATTCCTGCCGAGCGGATCAATGGCATGGACGTCCTTGCGGTGCAGCAGGCGAGCGAGCAGGCCCTGGCACGCATTCGCGCCGGTGATGGCCCCCAGTTTCTCGAGTTGGAGACCTACCGCTACCGCGGCCATTCCATGGCCGATCCAGGCGCCTATCGTCCAGCCAGCGAGGTACAGGCCTACCAACGCCAGGATCCCATCAAAGAGTTGGAAGGCGAGTTGAGCACACAGGCCAATTGCCCCGCCGGCGATTGCGTACGGCAATTTCAGGAGCAATGCTGTGCCGCTGGTCACCTCAATAGCGAGAGACTGCAACGTCTGCAAGATGAAATCGCCGAGGAAATGCGCATAGCCCTCGCCGAAGCGCAGGCCGCAGCCGCGCCGAACCTTACCAAGGTGCAGGAAGTATTTCAGAAAAACCATCGCTTCGAGGACTTCTTTGGGAGGGGCGCAGCATGACGGAGATGCTCTACTGGCAGGCCCTGAATCGCGCCTTGGACGAAGAGATGGCGCAGGACGAAAAGGTGTTTCTTTTGGGTGAGGATGTCGGCCTGTACGGCGGCACCTACCGCGTCAGCGAAGGGCTCCTGGCCAAATATGGCGAGTGGCGGGTACGCGATACCCCGATCTCGGAAAACAGCTTTACCGGACTCGGTGTTGGCGCGGCGATGTTGGGACTGCGGCCAGTGGTGGAGATCATGACCATCAATTTCGCCCTCCTCGCCCTCGATGCCCTGATCAATATGGCCGCCAAGATTCCTTTCATGTCTGGCGGTCAGTTTTCCATGGGTTTGACGGTGCGAATGCCAAGCGGGGTCGCCAAACAGCTAGGGGCACAGCACTCGCAGCGACTCGAACATACCCTGATGAATGTTCCCGGCCTGCGCATTCTCGTTCCGGCAACTCCTCAGGATGCCTACTGGCAACTTCGACAGGCCATCCGCTCCGACGACCCGATCATCGTCCTCGAACACGAACTCCTGTATTTTCACAAAGGAGAAGTAGCGACGAACGCTACTCCGTTGCCCATACACGCCGCAGTGGTCCGGCGTCCGGGACGCGATCTGACTTGTATCGCCTATTCGCGTATGGTGGAAGTGGCCTTGGCGGCGGCGGAGGAGCTGGCAAGAGAAGGCATCGAGATGGAGGTCATCGACCTGCGCAGCCTCTCCCCCATCGACTGGGAGCCCTGTATACAGTCGGTTGGCAGGACCCATCGCGCCCTGGTCCTGGAAGAAGATTGCCGCTTTGCCGGTGCTGGCGCTGAAATCGTTGCGACCTTACAAGAGCGCTGCTTCTATTTTCTGGACCGCCCCATCCAGCGCACCGCCGGACTCGATCTTCCCACACCCTTTGCAGCGGAGCTGGAGGCCGCCACGATCCCCAATGTCGAGCGGACCTGTCGATCCGCCAGAGACCTCGTCAAAATGTCAGGAGCACCCCTATGAAACAGGAAGTCATCATGCCCGTCCTGTCGGATACCATGCAGACAGGACGCCTGGTTCGCTGGAACAAGGCCGTCGGTGATGCGGTAAAAAAGGGGGATGCCCTCGCCGAAGTGGAAACCGACAAGGCGATACTGGATGTCGAGGCCTTCCAGGATGGCTTCCTGGCGGGCCCCTTGGCGCCAGTGGATACGGACATCCCGGTGCGTTCGGTGATCGCCTGGCTGGTAGACAGTAAAGAGGAGCTGGACGCAACCACTTCTGCAAGCAAGAGCGCAGCTTCTGGCCCCGTCGCCCCATCAGCCCCCCCTGCAACGCCTGTCCCGAAGATATCTCAGGCAACGCCGCCACCAGCAGCGGCGCAAGAGTCGGTCCCTGTCGCGCCTGCCGAGCCATCCGCTCCGCGCGCAGCGGCAGACGGCGTTCTTGCGAGCCCTTATGCCCGTGCCCTGGCTCAGGAACTGGGTATAGATCTGAAGCTATTGGGCACAGGCCCCATCGACAGTCGTCGCGTACTTGCGACGGCAGTGCGCGGCCCGCTGCCAGACCTCAGTGCCGGCCCTGCGTACCAGATCGAGCGTCTCGCCGGTGTGCGGGCTGCGGCAGCTCGGAATATGCAGGATGCCGTGCAGACGCCAACCTTTCAGATTGGCGCACGCCTGCCCCTCAGTGCACTACAAACACAAGCCAAAGCCGCAAAGCTCAGCCTCACCCTCGTGCTGGCACGAGCCTGTGCGCTGACGGTCGCGGAAGATCCCTGGTTCAACCATCTCTGGACTCCCCAGGGGCTGGCCAAACGGGAACGGGTGGACGTGGCGATTGCCGTGGATACCGGTGATGCCCTGTTGACCCCGGTTCTGCGCGATGCGGCCCGACGCCCGCTCAAGGAGCTGGCAGAAGACTGGCGCATTCTGCTTGGCAAGATCAAAAAAGGTCGCTTGGCTCCAGAGGATTATCGCGGCGGGACCTTCTATCTTTCCAATCTTGGCGTCTTTGACGTGGTGCACAACTTCGATGCCATCGTACCCTTGGGTGCTGCAGCCATCCTGGCAGTAGCGGCAACCCAGGCCGATGGCAGCAGTGAATGTACCCTGAGTTGTGACCATCGGGTGATCTTTGGCGCCGATGCCGCCCGCTTCCTGCAACGTCTGCGCGAGCGCATCAGCACTACAGCCTGGCTGGATACATGAAGACTCCACATGGCTGAGCTGATTCTGGCCCTCAATGGCGGCTCATCTTCCCTCAAGTTCGCTCTGTACGAATATACCGACGAGAGCGGGCAAAGGCTGGGAGAAGGCGCGATCGAGCGCATCGGCCAGAGTGTCGGTCGCCTGTGGTGGCGAGCGAAAAGCACGAGCATCGATCGCAATGCCGTTTTCCCTGATCATTCCAGCGCCCTGCGCGCTCTACTCGACTGTTTCCAGGAGCTGGGGGTGCAGCAACTTGCGGCGATTGGGCACCGCGTCGTTTCCGGCGGCCCAGAGTTGCGCGAGCACTGCCCCATCGATGCCCTGGTATTGCAAACCCTCCGGGCCTCCTTGCGTTTTGCCCCACTGCATCTTCCCGCCGAGATTGCCGTCATGGAGGCCGCCAAGCAGCGTTGGCCGCAAACCCCGCAGTTCGCCTGCTTCGATACCACCTTCCACCGCAGTATTCCAGAACTGGCGGCACGCTATCCCCTGCCCCGCAATCTTTGGCAGGAAGGGGTACGGAAATATGGTTTCCATGGACTCTCTTATGAATACATCTGCACCCAAATTCCGAAGAGCGGACGGAGTATCATCGCGCACCTGGGGAACGGTGCCAGTCTGGCGGCAGTACGGGACGGCGTCTGCGTGGATACCAGCATGGGACTCAGCCCGACGGGCGGCGTAGTCATGGGCACCCGTTGCGGTGATCTCGACCCCGGGGTGCTTCTTTTTCTGCTCGAGGAAAAGGGCTATACCGCCAATCAGCTTGAACGGGTCCTGAACCATCTCTCCGGTTTGCTCGGTCTGTCCGGCATCAGTGGCGACATGCAGGTGCTGCTGGCGGCCCGGGACAACGAGCCACACGCCGCCTTCGCCATCAATGCCTTGGCCTACAGTGTGCGCAAGATGATCGGTAGTTTTCTGGCGGTTTTGGGAGGTGTGGATCGCTTGGTCTTTACGGGCGGAATCGGCGAGCATGCCGATCTGGTACGCGAGCTGATCTGCGCTCCCCTCGCCAGCCTGGGATTCGTTTTGGATAGCGCCGCCAATCAGGCCGGGCAGAGACGAATCTCCCAGACCGACAGCCCGGTAGAGATACTCCGCATTCCCACCGACGAAGACCGCATGATTGCCGCGCATAGCTATCGCCTTCTGCACCAAGCGTCTGATTCCTGAGAGCTACAAGGCGAAACATGGACAAGTCCGGTGCTTTCACTGCGTACTGGACGAGAGTTGGCCTTGCTTTGTCTGGGGATTTTGCTATTATTGTGCAGATTGGGTTGTTAGCTCAGTTGGTAGAGCAGCTGACTCTTAATCAGCGGGTCGTGGGTTCGATCCCCTCACAACCCACCAAT
>JAQVDS010000052.1 GCA_028697715.1 Acidithiobacillus sp.
CAATTTGGGCACAGTATGGACACATTTTGGACACAAAAAACCTAGCGCGCGGCCGGGATCTGTATAACTCATTGATTTTATTGGCGCGCGATACAGGATTCGAACCTGTGACCTTTGGCTTCGGAGGTCAAGTAGCACGGTCGTTCTTGATTTACTTCAAACGCCACAATAATACATTATGCATTGTTTATTATGATATTTTTTACTTACTTAACAGAATCGCTCAGACCATTAGGGTCACTTTATGTAGATTATCATAACACTTAAATGAGAACTCATAATTCTACCAGATACGACCATTGGCCAGCATTTTGATGAGTTCATATTCCATAAGTAGTGCACCCCCGAAGATCGTCTACAAATGGGCGCCTCGAAAAACCGCATTGATGCAAATTGCACAACTGTGTACTCAATGAGCTGCGCTACCAGCCACCCCCACAACTCGACGATGTGAGTCTCTTGTACTAACATTATGGCAGATGGTCTAACCAAAGAGGTGCTGCCATGACTGCCGTTGCATCGTCGCCTTCCGCCCGTTCTGCCCGACTTGGGCTGCGCGCTACCCCCGAACAGGAGGTGGTGCTGCGCCGTGCCGCCGAGGTGGCCCACAAGTCGTTGACCGACTTCATCCTCGACAGCGCGTGCCTGGCCGCCGAGCAGACGCTGTTGGACCAACGATTATTCATGGTCTCGGGCAGCCAGTACCAGGCCCTGATGGATCTGCTGGATCGCCCCGAACAGGCTAACGAGGGGTTGCGTGACCTGTTCGCTCGTAAGGCGCCTTGGGACGCGAAGTGACGTTGCGCGCACCGGAGCCTCTGGCCGCGCAGCATCAGCTAGAAAGTTTTGATTGCGGCAAGCCCGCGCTGAATGACTGGCTGATGCGCCACGCCCGCCAGGCGCAGAACAGTGGCTCGGCCAAGACCTTTGTCGTTGCCAAGGACGATGGCCGCGTGGCGGGCTACTTCAGCCTGACCGTGGGTCAAGTCGACACGCTGGAGGCGCCGGAGCGCATCCGCAAGGGAATGGGGCAGTATCCGTTGCCGGTAGTGATCCTGGCGAGGCTGGCAGTATCAATTCACGATCAGGGGCGAGGGATCGGTTTTGGCCTGCTGCAGGACGCGATTCACCGCACGATGCTGATTGCCGAGCAGGCCGGTATTCGGGCTATGCTGGCCCACCCCATCGATGAAGAAGCGGCAAGGTTCTACACCCGGTTCGGGTTCATCGCGTCACCTTTGCGCGAGCAGCAACTATTGCTGCTCTTGAAGGACGCCCGTCGCTGGGTACACCATAACCCTCTATGAGACATGGATTGTTATCACTTTTCTAATGCATCTTGGAATTACCTGGTCGCCAGCGCAAGGCCGATCGAGCATGGACGCGCGAAAAGGCCTGAGCATAGCGACTCTCCTTGACCTCCACCTTTTGTGTCACTACAGTAAATTCGATGACAAAACGCATAGGCTGGGATGAGCGGAAACATCAATTCACTCTGGAGAAGCACGGGCTGGATTTTAGCGATGCGGAATGGGTACTAGAGTCCCGCTATCGTCTCGACGTGCCGGTGGTGAAGAAGGACGAAGTGCAACTTCCGTCCTGTGCCCATGTGTTTGAGGTGCTTGCTGTGCTTTTGCTGGCGCATGTCGAGCGCGACAGGAAAACCCACATCATCAGCTTTTGAAAGGCCAGCGCGGAAGAACGGGAGATATATCATGAGGGGCTCGAAAACGACTTCACAAACCGATTGGGTACGGCTCCGCGCCACCAGCGATTTCGCTTAGGAGTAAGCGTGCAGCCAACCCATCTTTTCACTGCCGGAATTTTTGCTGACGCTATCCCTGGGTTTTCAGCGGAGGGGGTAATGATGACGAAGGAAGAGCAGACGGAGAAGGTGGAATTTTGGCGGCAGCAGATGGAGGGATTTGCGGCGAGTGGTCTTTCTGTCAAGGCGTACTATGCGCAGCAAGGGAAGGATGCACAAAAGCCGGATCTGGACAGCCTCGATAAAAGCCATGGACGCCGGATGCGTCGTCGGGTCTTTGCCCTCCCAGAAGCCTGTCAGCTTCCTGAACTCCAGACCTGGCCGGGATTGCGCAATGTGCTAGCCGTCGAAACCATCCGCCAGGTAAACCACAGCGACGAAACCCAGTGCGAGATTCGATATTACCTCTCCAGCTGTGCGGATTCCGTGGGAGTACAGGCCCAGGCCATCCGCAGCCACTGGGGGATCGAGAACCAGCTACATTGGGTACTGGATATGACCTTCCGTGAAGATGCCGCACAGATTCGCGAGAAAAACTCGGCCCGATCCTTTGCCGTTATGCGCAAAATCGCCCTCAACCTGGTGCGCGAGGACAAGGTGAACAAGGGCAGCCTACGCGGCAAGAGGAAAAAAGCCGGTTGGACCAACGACTACATGGCCCAAGTCCTGTCCGGAGAATTTCGTGCGTAAGTCCTGGCTCCCCGCCCCCCTCGCAAGGGCTGGGATTCCAATCCGACGGACCTCGCCTGCACCAGTACGGTTCCAAGCATAGAACACGGGAGGCAGGCACGACCTACCTACGCATCATGACAGCCCCCCAGGCGACAACTCACGTGCCTAGAGCAGGCCACCTCCCAGCCCGGTACTGGAAGATCCACCCAGCAATCCCCCTGCACCCGCAGAGATATCAAGAGTCAGCAGAGATGCTGGTACTGGGGTAGCGTTGATGCCGATGGAAATCAAATTACCCACCGAAAGACTGGTCCCCATGCCCGGCGTACCCGTAAGCCCGCCCAGCAATGAGCCAAGGTCGCTAACAACCCCGCCCACAATATCACCAAGTAGGCCCTGGACATCCGCCGCAAGTTTCTCAGTTCCAGCCGATCCCGAAGTTTTAGCGGACACCTGTGCTAGGTTCCCAGTACTGGGAGTGGCGTTCACGGCCACAGCAGCAGTGGAGCCCACCGCGACCTTCACACTTTTACCCTGCCCCAACAAACCACCCAACAGACTGCCCAGCTCATCGACCACATTGGCCAACACGTTTCCCAGCTCACCACTCACCACCGCGGAAAGGCCCAAATCTGCCCCATTACTCATCACTCACCCTCCTTGTCGACACAAGCATGATCACAACCATATGATAGACTGACTGGTAACCTAGACTCAGGAGATGCAATGGAATCCATGACCCCATGCACACTATTACATCTGTCGAATTGTCAATGCCAAATCTCGCTGTTGCTGCTGCGTATCATCGCGTCGGTTATCGCTCTGGCCCTCGCTTTGGGATATGGCATTGATGATCTCTCGAACGGCAGGATAGATACAGCGTTCACGCTCCTGCCACTGGCTGCAGCAGCCTTTTTGATTCTTCGTCTCGATCACGAGCAACTACAGGAACGCCGGTGCTTCGGCCAGCGATGACGCGCTAAGCGCCAATTTGCGCGAAGGAATTATGGAGAACTTTTCCCATCGCCTGTAGCTGCAAGGTATTGACGAGCTGTTGAGGACCCCTGATCTACGGCCTTCTGCCACCAGTAGCGCGCCAGCGCCAGATCACCGGGGAACCCATCATGCCCCTGGTAATACGCCACGCCCAGATTGACTTCGGCCTCTGCATAACCAGAAAAAGCCGCCTTGCGGTACCAATAAATCGCCTTCTGATGAGATTTTGGTACGCCCCTGCCCTGATAATAAGCAACCCCAAGATTGTCTTCCGCTGCAGGATATCCCTTGGCTGCCGCCTTCTCGAACCATTGTACTGCAAGAGCCGGATTCTCTGTTTTGCCCTTACCGTAAAAATAGGAATATCCCAAGCGGTTTTCTTCCGCGGCTGTCATGGTGGCAGCGGCCACATCTGCAGGCGCGACCGCAGCAGTGCTTACCGGAGACGGTACCATCGACGAATGAGAGGCGTGGGAGGATGCCGCAATGGCAGTTGGCACGTTTGCAATTGGAGCAGAGCTTTTGCCGCCAGCAGTTTTACTTGCAGGCGTTTCCTCATGAATACGAGCCAACATCTCTTTGGCTGGCATAAAACCCTGCATAGCAGACAGACGATACCAGTAGGCAGCCATGGAAAGATCCCTGGTGACACCGTTGCCGTAGAAGTACGCACCACCATAGGCGAATTCGGCGAGGGCATTTCCGGCTAAAGCAGCTTTATGCGTCCAGAAATCCGCCCGGCGGTACTGAGATTTTGTCCCGTAGTAAACGCCCAACCAAGTTTGTGCCACCGGACGTCCAGCTTGGGCCGCCTGCTTCAACATAGCAAGTGCGCCCGCGCTACCATCGGAAGCTGCCCGGTAGAGTGCGGCAGCGCTATTTTCAGTGTACCCGATCGTCTCGGCACTTGCCGCAACATTCACCGAACTTCCAAAAAGCAGAAAGAAGCTAAGCGATAAAGGGACGCATGCCCTATGCCAGCCAGCACCACCATTCAATGGCAACCGGTTCTCCTTTCTTGGGCATTGTCTGCCTCGTCCTCCGATATCGCAGACTCCACCACGGTCAAAATGGAGTCCCAATCACCGGAAAATCCTTCAGATCCTTGCACATCACGAATGTAGTGATCCAATAAAATGATATCCAGTAGCTCTTCATGCGACATTGCCGAGCGCCGGCCAAGCTCAGCAAGAATGCGCCGTTGAAATTTTGACAAGCGACCATCAGCCAGCTCGATGACGTTTCCTTTGTCCATATTCTGTCTCCTTCTACAAGGCGTATTCAAAAATTTCTTGCGAGCTATTCGCCGATTGACGGATATCAAAACCTTGCATCCAACTACGCAAGTCTTGTTCCATCAATGGCTGAGAAAAATAAAACCCTTGAATTGCGGTACAGCCTAAAGAGAGGGCAGTTTCCAGTTGTTCCTCTGTCTCCACCCCCTCTACCACGACTCCCAATTCTCCTTTCCTCGCCAATTCCACAACTTCATTAACAAAAGAGAAATCGCAATTCTCAGATTTTGCTGACGAGATAAAGGATCGGTCTAGCTTTACGCCATGCACGGGTAGCCGTTCCAGCCATGCTCTCGTAGAGAAGCCAGTCCCGTAATCATCCAAGGTAATGTGTAGGCCCATTTCACGGCATACCTCAATCACGGAACTCGCTGACTGCAAATTCTCGATCGGCGCAGATTCGGTAAGTTCCAAGGTGATCAGGTCGCGCGGAACCTCCGCATACGCGGACAACAAGTTTTTAATGTCAAACAAAAACTCCGGTGCCATTAGGTAGGCCGGGCTGATATTCACAGACAGCTTCCAGGAATACCCTTGATAGACCCAGTTGGAAAGACAATATAATGCACGCGTCAATACCGCCAAGCCGATTTTTCTGGCGTATCGTCGGTCATCAAGGGCTAGCATCAACGAATGCGGAATATGGAATCCACTCTCCCCCTCGACTCGAATCAGCGCTTCCAGAGAATCGCATCGATATTTCTCTTGACTTCCTTCGGAACCTCTTTCGATGGACACTATCGGCTGAAACAACAAATCGAAATTGGAAATAAAATCACGACGTTCTAGATCTGATAATGTCCACATTTCACACCTCCAATCTCAGCCCTCGGAAACCTGTTTCGTTTCCTGCAGAGTGGAATCAATAGTGACTCGTTGATTGAGATATCTTCCTTGCACAGTGCGGTTGGACGCAACAGGATCGTTCCACGAATAACCCTTGGTAATCATGGAACTGGCCGGAACACCCATCTGTTGCAAACGTTGCGCGACCGCTTCCGCACGTTGCTGGGAAAGCTTCAAGTTATATTCATAGGACCCTGTGTGGCTGCAGTATCCTTTGATCTCCAGCAGGGCCTCTGGGTGTTTACTGGCGAACTCTGCCACACGCCGCACCACCTCATCATCGGAAGAATCCAGGCGATAGGAGCCGGTAGCGAAATTGATCCCACGAATTGTAATGGGCTTGCTTACCAAAATGGTCTTCATAATGGGTGCCGGTGCTACCAGAGGTTTCAATACTGGCGCGGGCGCGGGCGCGGGCGCAGGCGGGACCGGCTTGGGTTTGGCGAAGCAGGTCAAATTACAGTGTTTATAGTGGACCGGTGCGCAGCCTGCCAAAGCCAACACAGACAGGGCAAGCGACAAGATCAGCGGATACTTTTTTGTCATCACATCGTCATCCTCTGAGAGCGGGGAGCATACAGGCTTCCCCGCTAAGGGCGGCCAAATTACCAGGAGTAAGCAGCTGCTCCACCAACTTCAGTGTTATTACCGTTGCCATTCGAGCCCACGGTCAGGAGGGCACTCCAATTGCAGTTGAAGCGGTGCTGATAGGTAAATGCAAACGCGCTTTCACCGTTGAGTACACCAAAGCCACCAGACACGGTATTTGGACCTTGCCCGCCAGCAGCGGCGGCGGCGGCATTCAAGGCCGCGGCATTTACCGCACCCACCTGACTGGCAAAGCGTCGAGATTGCGCGATGCCGCTCTGCAGCTGACCAACTGTCGCCGCATCGTTCGGCTGAGTGCCTGGCGCCACGTTGGTAATCTGCCGCTGCATTCCCGTAGCGGAATCGCCGACGGAGACGCTGTTCGGTCGGTTAGCAACGGATCCTTGACCCAAGGCCACGGAGTTCTCTCCGACTGACTTGCTATTGGCACCGATAGCGGTACTGTTATTCCCTTGCGCCACCGCATGGTTACCAATTGCGGTGGTGGGATCGCCCAGCGCCTGAGCGCCAGCACCGATAGCCACCGAGCCACTCGTCCCTGCGACTGCACCCGTTCCCATGGCCACGCTACTGTTACCTGCAGCAGTGGCTCCTTGACCCATGGCGATATCCTGGTTACCAGAAGCGGTGGGTCGGTTGGTGGTTGCGTTGCCGCAAATCAGGTTTCCAGCGGCATCGACGGTACATACACCAACGCCCTTCTGGTTGACGATGGTCTGCAGATTGCTGATGTTGCTCGTGTTAGTAATCTGCTGGGCGTGCAGGTTACTGATATTACTCGTATTGCTCGCGATATTCGTAGTGTTGGTCGCCTGGTGGTTGCTTAGGTTACTGATGTTGGTCGTATTGGTTCCCACCTGCTTGCTCAGGTTGCTGATGTTGCTGGTATTGCTCGCGATATTCGTAGTGTTGGTCGCCTGCTGGTTGCTTAGGTTACTGATGTTGGTGGTATTGGTCCCCACCTGATTGCCCAGGTTACTGATATTGCTGGTGTTGCTCG
>JAQVDS010000053.1 GCA_028697715.1 Acidithiobacillus sp.
GCTTTGCCGTGGCGGCTTGCGACGACGAGGACGCCCACCAACCCTATGACGGAAGTCCAGAAACTCTCGCCCGGATCTGCGCCATCCACCACCGCCGTACCCTATCCAAGGACCTGGTGCTGTCCTTTCAAAGACAGCGCTACATCATCCAGACCGGTGGCGCCCCACGCTATGCACTGCGCGGACGGAAAGTCGATGTCGTGGTCCATGCCGACGGGCGAATCGAGCTGGTAACTGGCGGCGAAGTCTTGCCCTACCAGGTCTTCGATTCGCCCCAGCAAATCCCCCATCCTGTCGATGACAAAAGCCTCAACGCTCGCGTCGATGCGATCCTGACTTCCCGACGTTGGTCAGAAAAATCCCGGCCTGCTGCCGACCATCCCTGGCGTCGTTACCCCACCGTAGATCGTCCTGGAAAGTAATCCATACCCAGGAGAACCGGACATCTCTATCTTGCCCAACACCGGACATTTCTAATGTGCTTTGACACTCATCTGTAGCAGCATGTAGCAGCATCTACTATGATGGTCGCCGCAAAGCACAATAGAATGAACGCATGAAAGATCTTGCCCCCTCCCTCGACCGCTTGCTTGCTGAACTCGGGCAGCCCATCGTCTGCCTGGATCTGGAAACCACGGGCGGACGCCCCCAGCAGGACCGCATTCTCGAGATCGGCATGGTGACTCTTGCGCCGGGACGAGAGCCTCGGGAATGGAGCCAGTTACTGGATCCCGGTTGCTCTGTTTCCCCCTATATCACGCAGTTGACCGGGATTCACCCAAACATGCTCCGCGATATGCCACGCTTTGAGGATATCGCTGCGAGCTTGGCGCTCCACTTGCAGGGGCATATTCTGGTCGCCCATAACGCACGCTTCGACCTCGCCTTTTTACGCCAGTCTTTCCAGCGCGTTGAGATCCCGTTCAAAGCGAAGGCCGTATGTAGCGTCAAAGTCTCTCGGCGACTTTTCCCCCAAGAAACGCGTCATGGTCTGGACGCCATCATTCATCGCCTGGGAGTCTCCTGTCGCAATCGTCATCGTGCCCTGGACGATGCGCGAGTCGTTGCGGAATTTCTCCGACGCCTTGCCGACGAGCGTTGTCCCGAACTCGTGCAGGCCTGCAAACTGCAATGGGAGCAGGAATGTCTTCCTCCCAATCTCGATCCAGAAATCATTCGCAGCATTCCCAATCGGTCGGGGGTCTATCTGTTTTTTGGGAGCAATGAGATTCTCTTGTACATTGGCAAAAGTATTCACCTGCGCAAACGAGTACTGGAGCACTTCCGCAACGATTTCCGGCAGGACCGCGAAATGCAGATCGCGCAGCAGGTGGAGCACATCGAATGGCTAGAAACCCAAGGCGAGTTGGCCGCACTGCTACTGGAATCGCGTCTAGTGAAAGAGAAAAATCCTCTCTATAACCGCCAGTTGCGCAGAAAAATGGAGCTTTGCACCATAGTTTGGGCTGGCCCGGGGAGCGCAACACCGCAGATCCACTGCGGCGAGGCGATTCGGCCAGGCGTCTGCCACGGGATATTCGCCAATCGCCGCAGTGCGAAAGCTGCACTCAAGCGCCTGGCACAGGAATGGGGACTTTGCGATATTCGCTTGGGGCTGCAAAAAGGCAAAGGCGCCTGTTTTGGTTTCCAGATCAAACGCTGTCGTGGCGTGTGTACCGGCCAGGAATCTACGGCGGAGCATGATGAAAGACTGTATACCGCCCTGCAGATTTTGCAAATCCAACACTGGCCATTTCCCGGACCTATCGGCATTCCCGAAGACGACACTGGCGCCTCCATCCATGTTTTTGATCACTGGTGCCATATGGGAATCTTACGAGAAGATACCGGAATAGTAGAAAAATTCACGGAATCGGCCAGCTTCGATGCCGATACCTATCGCATATTACTTCGCTACCTCAATCGCTCTCCGCAACAATGGATACCATTGGGCCAGGATTGGGATTGTCGGTCATAAACGGCGAGGGAACCAATCAGCGTCCAAAGTGGTCAACAGATCGTCATTCATAACCCCAGGGAACGCCGCTATGATTCGGTTTGGAAAAGAAGAAATGCCCGCTGTTAACTGCCATGCCTGTCAGGGCAGCATGCAGGACATGGGTTCACATGGGACCTGCATGGGCGGCTTGACAGTTGGGGTAGGCGCCGCGCTGGTTGGCAGGAAAATGGCCGACGATGCAGAAGAAGCCGTCGAGAAAAATGGCGGTGCGGGTCTTCGTCTGTCCGCAATGTCATGAAATCCCTGAAATATCAGGGTGGACTCTGAGCCTTGTCTGAAACATCTGGCGTGCTTCGCAGACGACTGCTGACCCTGTGCCTGGTGCCAGTTCTGGGAGCTTTCGCTGGTAATAGTTTTGCTGCAGGAAATCTTGCAACCAACGCCAATGCCTGGCAGTGGGTGTGGCAAAAACTGGCGCGCTACGGCTACGTTCATGTTGTCTACGGCAGTTATATGGAACGCTATGGTGCGGTGCGCACGGTCGCCGCCTGGGATATTGCCGTTCCACAAAAATTGCAAGATTTATCGAACCGCTGGGGCTACTCTGCGTTAAACCCGGCATTCCGCAGTGGAGTGATCCAATTTGAACGGGCTAGCAAGATCCTGCCCGCCAATGGCATCTCTCGGGGACGAGTCAATGCGACCCTGATTGCCCGGCTGGAGGCAGGGCATATTCCCTACAACCCCTATCCGTTTCAGTGGGTCGAGGTTCGCAAAGGTCATCATCCTGAACAACTACGGATCTGGCAGGTGCCGCCCTCTACGGCAGGTGACCTCCATAGGAAGGGTCGCTGGGGCTATCATTCGGTAGTCAACACCGGAGTGTTACAGTCCACGCCAGATGGGAGTTGGCCGATATATCAGCGCCTTGCCGACACGACGATGCACGGCACTTTTCCCATCCGCGTCACAAAGACAGAATATCTCCGTCTATCGCCGGATAAACGCGGACATTATCACGGTCATCTGGTCTACTGGCAACGCTATGTCGCGCCAAATGTGCGTTTTGTCAATTATTTTTATGACGGTCGAGCAATCCACTTCTACCCGCGCAAGAGTTATGGCTGGCCTCAAAGCGCCGGATGCGTAGAAATGCCCTATAAAAGCGCAAAGCATCTGTTTCACCTTTTGCATTATGGGGATCTGGTATCCGTGGTTGGGCATTACCAGCCTTTCTCTCCGCCCAAGGAGAGACTACTGCTTGCCGAAGAAGAGCTGCGCAAAAGGATCATAGAAAATATCCAGCAGCAAGCCTCCGGCTCTGCGTGAGCCTGTGGCCCACTGGACTCCCGTTTGCCAGTTGCCGGCAGAGGTCTTACCATCGTCCCATACGCCAGCAACAGCGATGACGACGATCATGACCCTATCTATCGATTCCCATCTCAACGAAGAGCGTCTTTTCCCCGTCCCCGAGACATTCGCCGCCCGTGCGCATCTCGATCAGAGCGCATACCGGCGTCTGCAGGCCGAAGCCGAGCGCGATCCTGATACCTTTTGGGGCACCCTCGCGCGCGAACACCTGCTCTGGGAGCAGGCATTCTCGCGGGTTCTGGATCAGGGCGAGGCGCCCTTCTACCGCTGGTTTACCGACGGGAGCCTCAATGTCGCAAAAAATTGCATCGACCGTCACCTGCAGGGGGCGCAAAAGCACAAGGCTGCATTGATTTGGGAGGGAGAGGATGGCAGCATCAAGACCCTGACCTACGCGCAACTGCACCGCGAGGTGAGCCTCTTTGCCAACACCCTACGCGGCGAGAAGGTCGAGGCTGGTGACCGGGTCGTTATCTACATGCCCATGGTCATCGAAGCAGTAGTAGCGATGCTTGCCTGTGCGCGCATCGGTGCTGTGCACTCCGTGGTTTTCGGTGGATTTTCCGCCGAAGCGCTCAAGGACCGTCTGGAAGATACTGGCGCCAGGATGCTGCTCACCGCCGATGGCGCCTATCGTGGGGGAAAGATCGTGCCACTCAAACGCCATGCCGATCAGGCCTTATTGCGCGAGCACGAACATCAGGTGGAACGAGTCATTGTCTTGCAACGCACCGGCACCGACATTGACATGCTGGATGGTCGCGATCTGTGGTGGCACGAGGCAATCGCCGGGCAGTCGGCCCACTGTCCTGCTCCCGCTCTTCCCGCCGAGCACCCCCTCTTCATCCTCTATACCTCGGGCAGCACCGGCAAACCCAAAGGGATTCTGCACAGTAGCGCTGGTTACCTGCTCTGGGCAAAGCTCACCAGCCGTTGGTCTTTCGACCTGAAAGAGGACGACGTGTACTGGTGTACCGCCGATGTCGGCTGGATCACCGGGCACAGCTATGTGGTCTATGGCCCCCTGGCCAATGGCGCCACTGTCTTTTTGTATGAAGGCGCTCCCATGTACCCCCAACCAGACCGCTTCTGGTCCATGGTGGAGCGCCACGGCATCAGTGTCCTCTACACTGCGCCAACGGCCGTGCGCGCCTTCATGAAGATGGGCGACAGCTGGGTCAAGAAACACGATCTCAGCAGCCTGCGACTGCTGGGGAGCGTGGGCGAACCGATGAACCCCGAAGCGTGGATCTGGTATCGCGACGTCATTGGCGGCGGGAAATGCCCCATCGTTGATACTTGGTGGCAGACGGAAACTGGCGGGCACATGATCGCCCCCCTGCCAGGAGTCAGCGCCAACAAGCCCGGCTCCTGCGCCCTACCCTTGCCCGGAATATCCGCCAAGGTGGTGAATGAGCAGGGCGAGGAAATCCGCGCCGCCGACCAGGGCGGTTATCTAGTCATCGATCGCCCCTGGCCGGGTATGTTGCGGGGCGTCTGGGGCAATCCCGAACGCTACGTTCAGACCTACTGGGCAAAGTTCGGCAACCGCTATTATATTGCCGGCGACAGCGCCCGACGCGACAAAGACGGCTACTTTTGGGTGATGGGCCGCATCGACGACGTTCTCAATGTATCCGGCCATCGCCTGGGTACAGCGGAGATCGAATCCGCTCTCGTTTCTCATCCCGCCGTCGCTGAGGCCGCCGTCGTCGGCATTCCGCATGAGATCAAGGGAGAAGCGGTATCTGCCTTCGTGATCCTCAAGGCCTCCCACAAGGGAGACGATCATGATCAGCTGAGCGCGGTGTTACGCGCGCAGGTAACTGATCTGATTGGCGCCATTGCTCGTCCCGATGACATCCACTTCGTCGACAGTCTGCCCAAGACCCGCTCTGGCAAGATCATGCGCCGTCTGTTACGCGCGCAAGCCCGCGGCGAGGAAATTACGCAGGATATCAGTACGTTAGAAGATTGAGCGAAAGATATCGGCCGAGCAATTGCAGAACTTGCAGAAAATATCTCGAAGGATCAAGATATTGCAGTCTCAAGGCAAGCAGTTCCGGAGATCCACTCATGGAAGGGAAACGCTACTGGTTTCCGGCCAAGCGCAACGGCTTCGGCTGGGGTCTGCCGCAGGTATGGCAAGGTTGGCTTGTGCTTGCTGGCTACGCCGCAGGCATGCTGGGAGCGGCTTTTCTGTTCCCTCCCAGTCACGCTCCCGTGGGTTTCTGGATAGCGGTAAGCATACTAACCGGCATTTTGGTTTCGACCTGCATTCTCAAGGGTGAGCCACCCGAATGGCGTTGGGGTGATCGCTAGGTTTTTTCTCAACTCCACGTAGCGTCAGACCAGCGTCAGCCTGGAACTCTCACCCATTCTCCACAAGCCAGAAACAGCAATAACGACCTATTACACTGGCCGTCATGCAGAGACGTTTACCCCAATCCATGCAAAGCAGACTCGGTCCGTTTGGCAAAAGCTGGATCGGTCTCGGCCTTTTTCAATAACGCCTCATATTTCCTGGGCGTCAGATGATGCTGCGCGAGGATCGCGGTAATTTGCTTGTCATAACCTTCCAGCTTTTGATGTTTTTCTTTTTCGCTCATGCTTTTATTGGAAATCACGGTATGCGCCTGCATATCGATGGGTTGAATTTCCTTCACGGCCGCGGCGAAGTGATGCAGCTCCTGCTGATCCACATGCAGCCTGGCAGGGGATGGAGACATCGGCTGGTCCGGTCTTGTCTGCGCTGGCATCGCGGTGCTGGCCAATGCCAGAGCGCTGCCAAAAATCAAAGTTGCAGAAGACAAAACACCAAGAATAATTTCTTTTTTCATGAACTCTCCTTTTTGGACTACGCTGTACATAACGAAACCAGACCGTAACAAGGATAATCATCCATTGTCAAAACTGAATTGTTAATTGTTATATATCAGGACAGAATTGTGTAACTTTTCATCCTGTCAAATTTGTTCACAAATGGACTTGATTGCGCTGGCGACTTCTATAATGCTGCGTTATCATCACCGGTTTCTACTGGAATCGAAGCTGTGACAGAAAACTTTCATCCACGGCGCAGTGTATTTCTTCTCGGCAGCCTCAGCGCCTTCGGTGCACTATCCATCGACATGTACCTGCCGAGTTTGCCAACCCTGCAACAGCACTTTCAGGTCAACCAATTCGCTATCCAGCTTACCCTTGCCGCTTGACATCGACGGCCTGAGTTTCGAAGAACTGCTGGAGCTCAACCAGCGCGTGGTGGCGCGCCTGAAAATGCTCGAATCGATGCAGGCGCACATGGAGATGATGCGCTTTACGCCCGGCCAGCGTGTCAGCTTTGCCGTAACCGTCCAAACCATGCCGTTATTGCCCTAATTGCGGTTATCTGAGTCTTTTTTTGTCGGCGGCTGGCGGTTGGGGCTGGACGGGTCCAGCGTCCCTCACTGGCGATAGGAGATGGGGTGGAA
>JAQVDS010000054.1 GCA_028697715.1 Acidithiobacillus sp.
AGCCGTCGGCGGCGTGGTCGAAGAAAACGCCAGCCCCCAGACCTACGGTGCCAATGACGCCGTCGCCATCCAGGTCGAGGACGATGGGGGAGGCGAAACGGGAGGCGGTTTGGGTTTTTTTCTTGATGTCCTCTACCTTGGAGTCGTCAGGAACAAGTCTCAGACGATCAAGCAATTGCTCGATCGTCAACCCAGCTTTAGGGTTGTTCAATGAATAGATTGTCCAACCGAGTCCGGCAACGGAGAGCCCGAAGCCAACCAAGGGCAAGCCGACAAGTCCAGCAACTCCCGCACCAATAGTCAGAATGTCGCCAATGGTCAGCTTTGACCCGTCAAAACCAGTTTTGGACAAATTGGCCATAGTCACGGCAAAACCGCCAACTGGACCAGGGAACTTGCCCGGGAACATGCCAGCAGCACTTCCGACGGCAGTAACAGTCCCGGCGATGGTTGCGCCGGTCTGGTTGTTATTAGCGCTCAATGACGCATTAATTACGCCATCTATCGCGCCAGCTTTCCCGCCGAGATTATTGAGAACAAGGGTTACTGTGGTTGGGCTGGACATTATCTATGCTCCTTTTGTGGTGTTTTGCACATAAGTTGCCGACAAACGGTTAATAAAATTAACGATATTAAAAACACAAAAGATAAGATATACACTGCTCGCCATGACGTCCGTGCGCTTTCGATGTGCAAGATGTCTGCATCGGGATCGTTTATTTCGACTATTAAGCCATCTCCCGCGTCTATCGAGATAGATTTGATAATGCCAAACTTCGACCTTGTTTCAATGGCTAACATATTGTTAACTGAATGGAATTTTCCCCAGTATTTTCTGTCATGGCATAGTGATGCCATCTGAGGGGTGCAGTCTGCAAAAAATACTTTGTTTGCGCCTTCGTAAATAATGATAGTTGGTGGAGACTTGGCGGCACCAGAAACAATTAGCTTAACATCATGAAAGCTCTTAACAGATGGCTCGGAGTATTTGACCTTATCATCCCAAATTGCCCAAATAAGAAATGGGATGAGTACGATCAAAGAGCCAAATGTAGATATTTTTGAGTAGTTGCAGAAAGTCGTGAGCAGACTATGTTTTGCGTTCACGCCGCCTCCCTCCATGCCGCATCATTCGCACATGCCGTGCCCGCCTCCCAGCGCTGATTTTCGCGCACGTCCGCAGGTGCCACCCCTTCCTTGAAGCGCAGCGTGTCGGTGTTGCCGGTGGTGTAGTCGCCGTCGATCACCGTGTCTTGCCCGTCGCCACGACCAAAGAGGTAGGTGTCGTTGCCGTTGGCGGAGACTTGCGGCGTGGTGTTGCGCTCGACCCGATAGCTGCCGTTCTCGTAAATCCAGTTCCAGCCTGTTGAGCCGATCAGCAGATCATTGCCTGCACCGCCGTCGATGACGTCGTTGCCGCCGTTACCGATCAGCGTGTCGTTGCCCGCCTGGCCGGTGATCGCGTCGCCGGCGCTGGAGCCGTGGATCACGTCGTCGCCCTCGGTGCTCGCCGCCACGGTGGCGCGCAGCGCGTCGTCGTGGCTCCACACCGTTCCGTCGTCGAAGACGTACTGGCCGACTCCGTTCTCGCCCCACCAGTAACCGTTCTTCGGCACAGAGAGCGTCTCGCCCGTGTCGACGATGGTGAAGACGAGGTTGTCGGCATAATCGGCCGTGACGCGGATGTCCGCCGGGGTGAGACCCAGCAAGCGCACGGTGTCGCGCTGCACGCCGTTCTCGGCATAATCGACGATGGTGTCGTGGCCGTAACCCCGCCCGAAGACGTAGGTGTCGGCCCCGGCTTCGCCGTAGAGCAGGTCGTCGCCCGCACCGCCTGAAATGAGATCGTCGCCGGCCCCGCCGTAGATCACATCGTTGCCGCCCTGACCGAACAGGCGGTCGTTGCCGCCGTAGCCGTAGAGGCGGTCATTGCCCTCCCCCGCCAGCACGATGTCGGCCTTGTCGGTGAGGGAGGCCGTGTCGTCGCCGCCGGTGAGCCGGCGCACCTGGAATTCGTCGAGCAGCGCCGCAATGCCCGCCGTCTGCGGCAGGGTGTCGATCAGCGTGTCGAAGTCGGTGAGCCCCGTCCAGTTCGTGCCGGTGAGGAAACCGCCGGCGTAGCGGTCCAGATCGAGCAGGTCGGCGAGATAGTTCTCCGGATCGGCGGCTTTCTTGGCTGCGAGGGTTTGGTTGAGCCCGGTGGCGTCGAGCCTGAGCCCCTGCTCGTCGATGACGAGTTCGATTGCATCGAGGTAGGGCTTTAGGCGGGTTTGCAGCACCAGGCTGGCGTAGACGCTCTCCTTCAGGCTGTCGTAGGCTTGCTGCAGGAGGTCGAGTTGCGGCTGTGAGTAGTTCACGAGCAGTGTGGGCAGCGCTGCGAGAGCCATCGCAGCGCCACCGCTGCCGCCCCCCGAACCGGCCGAGATACTCAACCCCCAGTTCGCCCCGTCGGTCTGGCTCTTTTGCTCGGGCAGGTTGAAGAAGTACTGGCCGTTGAAGGCTTCGAGCACATGGAGCTTGCGGCTCCACTCGGCAATCAGGTTGCGGTAGTGCTCGGAGAGGTACAGGCCGCCTGCGTCGCTCAGCAGCGCCGCTCCGTCACCGCCCACGCTGCCGGAGGAGATTGCTGCGAAAGCCGCGGTGTCGATGCTGCTGGAGCGCCGTTCGTTGCCGAAGGCATCATATTGGATGCGGTATTGGCCGTAGGCGCGCTCTTCGAGGCTCTTTGCCATGCCGGCGGTGTCGGCCCAGGCGGTGAGGAGGGAATCAAGCAGGGCCTTTTGTTCGGCGCGGGTGGTGGCGGACTGGAACTGGGTGAGCACCGCGGCGAGGCTGCCGGACTGGACGGCGGCTTGTTGCAGTTCCCTGACGTTGCCCGCGCCGCCCATGGTGGGCAGGGATTTGAGGTCTTCGGGCACCTCGATGGTTTCGGCGAAGCGGGTGTCGAAGGTGTCGGTGGCGAGCTTGAATTCGCCTATGGCCGAGGTGCTACCGTCGGCGCGGGTAAAACTGCCTTCGCGCGAGAAGGTGTTGCCGTTGGCGAGGCTTTGATTCTTGAGGGTGTTGGCGAGGTCGAGGCTGACGATGCCGGCATCAAGAAGGGAGATCAGTTCGCCTTCTCCGGTCTGGCCGTCCTGATTGGCATCGCGCCAGAGTTTGAGTTCGGCAAAGGCGGGGTCGCTGGCATCGAGGATGCCGTCGCCGTTGCTGTCCAATGCAGCAAGCGCGGCAAAACCGTTCGGGGCGAGCGTGCCGTTGGGCAGCACCGTGAAGTCGCCGAAGAGTTCAGCACCGGTGTCAATGCGGCCATTGCCGTTTCTGTCCCAGACGAGGAGCGCGTCGTCCTTGCCGGCCCAGCCGGTCTTGGTGAGCACGCCGTCGGCATCAAAGTCGAAGTAGACGTTTGAAGAAGCCAGGCCGATGGTTTCCAGGCCGTCGCCGTCGAGGTCGAGGATGATGGGGTCGCGGGGCCAGGTCCAGTTTTTGGCGCGATCCCACCAGTCTTTGATGTTCTTGGGAATCCAGAAGTCGGAAGCATCCTTAAGAAGATTATCAAAACCTCTATCCTTCAAATACTCGACAAAGTCTCCAGCATCCGATAGAAAATCGGAAACGGTATCTTTAATAGATTCATACGCTGAGTCAAAAGCGTCTCCCAGTGTATCGCGGAGCTTATTCAATCCGTCGGTTGCATCTTTGAGTATATCGGGCACATCCCACGTTGCGCGACCGACCGCAACGCTGGCAATTGTCAAGCCAACGCTTGCCACTGTTAGCGCAGCACCAAGAGTTGCTACAAAAGCAATAGCTCCCGGGGTCCCTGCAGCAACTGCTGCTAAAGCTAAAGCCGCGCCACCAATCGCGCCAGCTGCATCGCCAATTGCTCCAATCGCTTGGGATTGGGGAATTTTCCCTGACGGTAGCGCATTAATCACTTGCTGCGCATTATTTAATGCGGAAGCAGTGGATAGCACAACACCGGCAACGGGAATTTTCCCGTCAACTGTATTGATTACCGCCGGTAAGTTCTTCCCAATTGAGCTAACAGCGCTGTCAACTAATTGCGCTGCCGCCAACGAGGCATTAACAGCATTCTGGCTACCACCATTTTCAGCCGCAGTTGCCGCAGCTGCTACCGTCTGCGTTACATTTGCACCCTTTTGGTAAGTCGCGAGAACTGTGCTCAGTGCTTCAACGCCTTGATTAGCCATTTTTTACCTCTTTCAAATATGTGTTGATGCGAACAATGACAAAAACAGAAATAGCAAATAAACCGGATAGCGAGATGAACCAAAATAAATAAATATCGAGGCCACTCTTTGCCTTTTGATAATTCTGGACGGACTGTTCGAATGACAGGAGGGTGTAGCCATTGCTTGATATTTTGTAACAAGAGTGTGGGGTGCCAAAAAGACTTCGATTGGGATACATCCATACTTCCCCGTTTCTTCCATCGAGCCAATTAACTATCGCTTTTTGTAAGGTGTATTTCTTTACCATTTCTGGATCAAGTTGATTCAGTATCTCGGCGTGGTCAGATGGTCTTCGTCCTAAACAATTAGAGTATGCCAATGGCTCACAATTGCACCTGTGGGTTATTCCGTAGGCATCCACGATGGCAATATCGAACAACACACCTTTGCCATACCCCTTGCTGATGTCTACAAACTTTCCAGTGACACGATTTACTTGTTCAATGTTTGGGATATCCATCCGAATTGCCGTGATGGTGTTGCCCATCATCATTGCCATCAAAAACAACAAAGCCCAGATACACCATCTTCCCTTTATGAATAGTGGACCAAAAACGAAGGCAATAAAGCGAGTTAGTTTTCTTGTGGCAATCACATCTCCTCCTTCTCCAAACTCATGTGCATGGCATGCTGCCCCATATCCACCACCTCATCCACCTGCAAGCCCTTGGGCACCTGATGCGTGATGAAGATCATCGTCACCTTGCCCTTGAGCCGGTTGATGGTCTGCGCAAAGTGTTCGGCGGTCTGCTGATCGAGGTTGGAGATCGCCTCGTCGAAGATCAGCACCTTGGGGCGTTTCAAGAGGGCGCGGGCGATCGCAATCCGCTGGCGCTGCCCGCCCGATAGCCCGGTGCCGCGCTCGCCGATCTCGGTCTGGTAGCCTTGTGGCAGTTGCTCGATCACGTCGTGGATTTCCGCCGCTTTGCAGGCGGCGATCACGTCCTCGAAGCTGGCGTGCGGATGGGCCCCAGGTTGTCGTACACCGTGCCGGAGAAGAGCACCGTCTCTTGCGGCACCACGCCGAAGGCGGCTCTGAGCTCGTTGGCCGCCAGTTGGCGGATGTCGCGCCCGTCGAGCAGAATTTGCCCTTCCTGCGGCCAGTAGAAGCCCAGCATGAGTTTCGCCAGCGTGCTCTTGCCGCAGCCACTGGGGCCCATCAGCACGGTGAGCTTGCCGGCGGGAATGGTGAGGCTCAGGTTGCGGTAAAGCCAGGGGTGTTGCTCGGAGTAGCGAAAGCCCACGTCGCGGATGTCGATGCGGCCTTCGCCACTCGCGGTGCGCTGCGGGGTGAGGGTGTAGGGCTCTTGCGGCATGTCCAGAATGTCGCCGAGGCGTTTGACGGAGATGCTGGCCTGCTGGAATTCCTGCCACAGCCCGACCAAGCGCAGCAGCGGTTGACTCAGGCGGCTGGCGAACATCTGGAAGGCGACCAGCATGCCTACGGTCATGCCGGCTTCGGGCTGCATCACCAGCCACGCGCCGACGATGAGGATGGAGAGCGTCATCACCTGCTCAAGCCCGTTGGCCACCACGTTGTAGGTGTTGCCCACCTGCTTGGTGGCAAAGCCTGCCGAGAGGTACTGGGCCAGGTAGGTGCCGTAGCGCTTGCCCACGTCCGGCTCCAGTTGCAGCGATTTCACCGTGGCCATGCCCGCCAGGTATTCGGTGAGGAAGGCCTGATTCCTCGCGCCGAGCAGGAACTGCTTGTCCAGCCGCTCGCGGAAGATGGGCACCATGATGAGGCTGGCGGTGACGATCAGCGCGAGGATGCCCAGGGCGATAAGGGTGAGCTGCCAGCTGTAGGAGAACATCACCGCCAGGAAGATGAGCAGGAAAGGCAGGTCGAGCACCAGGCTCACCGCCGCGCCGGAGACGAATTCGCGCAACTGCTCTACGCCGTGCAGACGGGCGACCAAGGTGCCGGTGGGGCGGGCTTCAAAGTACGGCAGCGGCAGGTGTAGCAGATGCTTGAGCACTTTCTCGCCCAGCACGGCATCGATGCGGCTGCCGGTGTGCAGCACCAGATACTGACGCAGCCAGCTCATGCCGCTGGTGAAGAGCATGAACACCACCAGCGCCACGCCGAGCACGATAAGGGTGCTTTCCGAATGGTGGGCGATGACCTTGTCGATGATGACCTGGGTGAAGAGCGGCGTGGCCAGCCCGACCAACTGGATGGCGAGGCTGGCGAGCAGCACGTCGCGCCAGATGCGCTTGTGG
>JAQVDS010000055.1 GCA_028697715.1 Acidithiobacillus sp.
TTCCACCCCATCTCCTATCGCCAGTGAGGGACGCTGGACCCGTCCAGCCCCAACCGCCAGCCGCCGACAAAAAAAGACTCAGATAACCGCAATTAGGGCAATAACGGCATGGTTTGGACGGTTACATGGCAATTATGAGGCTGCCTCAGGCTCATCCACTGCGAGGGATTCGAGTGATCGTGGATGGCATCTGGAGACTAAAAATGTTCATTTACGCGTAGTTGGACAGTAGCGTGCGCATCATTGCGCCGCTATCCTGACCAGTTTGGTTCGACCGGACGCGCCGGCTTTGATCGTTACATCGGCCTTTCGGCACCGGAATTTCTCCGCAACCAGGGTTAGCAACTCTTCGTTCGCTTTGCCGTCGACAGGAGGAGACTTCAGTTTAGCGACCCAGGTACCGTCTGCGGCTTGGGAGAGCTCTGACACGCGAGCTCGAGGTTTCACCTTGACCTGAAGCATAATTTCGACCATCTGTTACCCAACGTCTGTGCTGTAATGGCAAGGGCCGCCTGAGTCCTGCCGGAGGCGGGGGGCGTTGGCATTGACACCCGCCATCTCTCTCCTTTTTGATCATAACTGAAGAGATGCCGTCATGGAATTGCAATTTCTCTTGGGTGCCCGCCAGAGGGACCGACGGGAGCTGACCAGTGCTGTCGCCTCCCATCGATCCGATGTGATGGTCATGGAGAGCACAGGAAGCTACTGGAAGATTCCCTATGCGGCCCTGGAGGCAGACCTTGCTGGCGTTGATCCCTGCGATTATCTTGTGGATGTATAGCTACAGATCCTTTCTGCAGGTTTTTCAGAATGGCCACTGCCAGTCGCCAATCTCCGGAGGGTCGATACCCATTGCATAAGCATGTTGCTTAAAGTAGATCTGACGATCTAATAATTTTTCGCGTACGGAGGATGCAATTTCTGCGTATCTGGGTATGCGATCAATGGCATCTATAGCGAGACTGAATCGGTCAGTCTGATTAAGAATGGCCAACTCCAAAGGAGTGTTGATATTCCCCTTTTCTTTGTAACCTCGAACGTGAATATGGTGCTGACCAGAACGACGATAAGTTAGCTTATGAATCAACCAAGGATAAGAATGGAAATTAAAAACAACTGGCCGAGTTGAGGTAAACAGCGCTTCGAATTCCCGGTCCGTCAAGCCGTGACTATGCTCGCTCCAAGGGACCAGTTTGAAGAGGTCAACAACATTCACAAAGCGAATTTTTATGTCCGGCAATTCTTGGCGCAATAGCGCAGTAGCCGCCAACGACTCCAAGGTTGGTCGGTCCCCACAACTTGCCATGACAACGTCTGGCTCTGCTCCATAGTCGTTACTTGCCCAACGCCAGATCCCAATGCCTTTTTCACAGTGTATTGCCGCTTCTTCGGTGTCAAGGTACTGGAGATTCATATTCTTGTCAGCAATGATTACATTGACATAATTTACGCTGTTCAGGCAATGGGAAGCGACTGAGAGCAGGCAGTTTGCGTCCGGTGGTAGATAGATGCGAGCGACGCTGGGGCTTTTGTTGGCAACGACATCAAGAAAGCCTGGGTCTTGATGGGTAAATCCGTTGTGATCCTGCCGCCAGACAAGGCCTGTGAGTAAAATGTTTAGCGAGGAGATTTTGGCCCGCCAGGGAATCTCATTGCATTTTTCCAGCCATTTTGCGTGTTGATTGACCATGGAATCGATAATGTGAATGAAGGACTCATAGCTGTTGAGAAAACCGTGCCTTCCGCTCAACAGATATCCTTCTAACCAGCCCTCGACAGTATGCTCGCTAAGCATTTCCATCACTCTTCCCTCTGGAGCCAGTTCCCCGCCATCACTGTCCTCTGGGAAAATGGCTCCCAACCACGCTTTCTCTGTTACTTCATACAAGGCATCCAGTTTGTTGGATTGCGTCTCGTCTGGCCCAAACACCCGGAATCGATCAAGATTCAAGCGCATGACCTCACGCAGGAAATTCCCAAGGACAACAACATTGTTGGCCATATGCACGCCGGGTGCATCAACCGGCACAGCAAAATCGCGGTAGTCTGGTAAGTTCAGTGGCTTGCGTAACACTCCTCCATTGGTTACTGGGTTGGCACTCATCCGGCGATGGCCTCGCGGAGGCAGCGCCTGCAGCCTGGAAACCAAGCAACCATTCGCGTCAAAATGCTCGTCGGGTCGGTAGCCGCGTAACCAAGCCTCGAGCAAGGCCAAGTCTTCGGGCTTCCTGGCGACATCGGGGAGCGGAATCTGATGTGCCCGCCAGTATCCTTCCAGGTAATGCCCATGCACTTCCCGAGGCGCTGTCCAGCCCTTTGGACTGCGTAGTATGACCATGGGCCAACGCGGGCGAGTGGCTGCTCCCCCTTTCCGGGCATGTTTTTGGATGCCTTGAATCTCGAGGACACAATGCTCCAAGGTAGCAGCCATTGCCTGATGCATACTGTCTGGATCACTGCCCTCCACAAAATAGGGTGTATACCCATAGCCACGGAAAAGCGCCTCCAACTCTTCGTGACTGATCCTTGCCAGAATAGTTGGGTTGTTAATCTTATAGCCGTTAAGGTGCAACACCGGCAGAATTGCGCCATCGCGAACTGGATTCAGAAATTTGTTACTGTGCCAACTGGTAGCGAGCGGTCCCGTTTCCGCCTCTCCATCGCCCACGATCGTTAAAGCGATGAGATCTGGATTATCCAGTACTGCGCCCACGGCATGCGAGATGCTGTACCCTAATTCCCCTCCCTCATGGATACTACCCGGCGCCTCGGGGGTGGCATGACTACCAATGCCGCCAGGAAAGGAAAACTGCTTGAAGAAACGCTGGAGTCCAGCCAGGTCTTTGCTGATCTCCGGATAGACCTCTGAATAGGTGCCTTCCAAGTAGGCCTGGG
Source organism: Acidithiobacillus sp. (assembly GCA_028697715.1). GTDB lineage: Bacteria > Pseudomonadota > Gammaproteobacteria > Acidithiobacillales > Acidithiobacillaceae > Igneacidithiobacillus. Next base: position 2,896 of record JAQVDS010000055.1, read on the forward strand.
ACAGGATCGCCGGTGCCCCATGGCCAGGCCCGGAAATATAAATGGCGTTCAAATCGTATTTCTTGATCAGCCGGTTGAAGTGAATATACGTGAAACACTGTCCTGCATCGGAACCCCAATGGCCGAGCAGTCGCGGCTTTATATGAGCCAGTGAAAGTGGTTCCCGCAGCAGGGGATTGTCTTGGAGATAGAGCATACCAAGACAGAGGTAGAGACTCGTCCGCCAATAAGAGTCGATGAGAGCAAGCTCGTCGGCACCGAGAGGCGTCCCTGGAATTGTGGCACGGGCCGGGCCGTAAGCACTCAGTGCCGGCGGCGTCTCCCCATGTTGCGACGGTTTCTCTTGCATGTCTAGCCCCTCAGGATAATCTTTGCAACTCAGCAAATAATAGTGTAGCAGAAATCAATGAAGTCTTTGCTCGCCCCATGGTACTTGGCTGGTGGCCGAAACTGAGCAATAGTGCTACGGCTCGCGCAAGGCCACAGCGCAACGCCACCACGTGATTGCAATTTTCATTATTGGATCAACTAGGTAGATACTATGTTATGGTTGCTGCGCCCCTCGCAATAATCGGTGAGATTCTCGATGGTCGTCGCCGCGATGGTTTGCAATGCCTCGCGCGTAAAAAAGGATTGGTGTCCGGTGACGATCACATTGGGGAAAGTCAACAACCTCTCGAAGGTGTCATCGCAGATGATGTCATCACAGTGATCGCGGAAATATAGTTCCGCCTCTTCCTCGTAAACGTCTAGGCCCACTGCTCCCAGGTGCCGGGATTTAAGCGTCCCGATCAATGCCGCGGTATCAATCAGTCCGCCACGGCTGGTATTGATAAGCATCGCACCCTTCGGCAACAGCGCGAGGCGTTCGGCATTCAGTAGATGTTGCGTTTCGGGTAGGAGAGGAAGATGCAGGCTCACAATCTGGCTCTGCTGCAATAGCTCTTCTAGAGGCAGGTACAACATCCCCAGCTCCTGCGCCGCTGGATTGGGAGATATGTCATAGCCCAACAAGCGGCAGCCCATGCCGTGTAGAATTCGAGCCAGGGCGAGTCCGATTTTTCCAGTACCGATGATGCCTATGGTCTTGCCGTGCATATCAAATCCCAGTAACCCATCCAGGAGGAGATTTCCTTCCCGCACTTGGTTATAGGCCTTATGGACTTTGCGGTTGAGGGTCAGCATCAAAGCAAGGGCGAATTCGGCTACCGCATAAGGGGAGTACTCCCTTACCCGCATCACCGTCATTCCCAATTGTGTCGCGGTGGCTATATCCACATGGTTGTATCCGGTGCTCCGCAAAACAAGTAACTTGGTGCCCAATTTTGCCAGGATGTGCAACACCTCCTGATCGAGGCGATCATCTACAAATGGACACACAGCAGGAAAACCTTGGGCGACAAAGGCGGTTTTCGCGTTCAGCGTGACGTCCGTGAAAATCAATTCATGCCGCCCATTGTTGGCGGCATTCAGATACTCTTGATCATATGGCCGACTACTGGTTACCAAACAACGCATCAAACACCTCCTTTTTGGGTAGTGTAGACAAATTTACACCCTTCAGTGGGCAGGCCGCTTTCCTGCAGAGAGCGGCGCTGGGATGGGCGCGCCAAGGTGGCGGCTGCTGACGACGCAAGGTTGCGCTAGCTCAGGAATCTCTTGCTCATGCGGCGCCACCTCCTGCACGAGGTTTGCGCCCGAGACTTGCCTCGATTTCGAGCACATGGCGGGTGGTGGCAATCACGGTGTCGGGATTGAGGCTCATGGTGTCGATGCCGATCTCGACCAGGAATTCGGCCATCTCTGGATAGTCCGACGGCGCCTGGCCGCACAATCCGGAGTGGATGCCGTTGCGGCGACAGCCTTCGACCGCGAGGAGGATCATTTCCTTCACGCCGTCATCGCGCTCGTCGTAGTCGAAGGCGACGATTTCGCTGTCGCGATCCACGCCCAAGGTGAGCTGGGTGAGGTCGTTGGAGCCGATGGAAAAGCCGTCGAAGCGCTTAGCGAACTGGTCGATAAGGATGACGTTGTTCGGGATTTCGCACATGGCGTAGACCTGCAGCCCGTTTTCACCGCGCTTGAGGCCGAATTCAGCCATCTTGGCCAGCACCGCGTCAGCCTCCTGCACCCGACGCACAAACGGCAGCATGAGGATCATGTTGGTGAGCCCCATGTCCTCGCGTACCCGTTTCATGGCTAGGCACTCCAGGCGAAAGCCCTCCGCATAAGCTGGGTGGGCATAGCGCGAGGCGCCACGGAAACCGAGCATCGGGTTGTCTTCGTCCGGCTCGAAGTCGGCGCCGCCGATCAGGCTGGCATATTCGTTGGACTTGAAATCGGACATGCGCACGACCACTGGCTTGGGCCAGAACGCTGCGGCAATCGTGCCGATGCCCTCGGACAGGCGCTGTACAAAAAAGCTCGCGCCGTCCGAATAGCCGCGCAGCAGTCGATCGATCGCCGTGCGTGCTGAGAGGTCCTTCACCTTCTCCGGGTGTAACAAGGCCAGCGGGTGTGCCTTGATGGTTTCGTTGATGACAAACTCCATGCGCGCCAGTCCTACGCCGTCGTTAGGCAGGAATGCGGTCTTGAAGGCGATGTCCGGGTTGCCGATGTTAATCATGATGCCGGTGGCAGGTCGCGGGATGTCGCTAACTTCGACCTTGTCGACATGAAACGGCACCTCTCCACGGTAGACTTTGCCAGCGTCGCCCTCAGCGCAGGAGACGGTGACCGTCTCGCCGCTGGACACAGCGCTGCTTGCCTTGCCCGCGCCGACCACGGCGGGAATGCCCAGCTCGCGGGCGATGATGGCGGCGTGACAAGTTCGGCCGCCGCGATTGGTGACGATGGCTGCGGCAGTCTTCATCACCGGTTCCCAGTCGGGGGTGGTGGTATCGGCGACCAGTACCTCGCCGGGCTTGAACTCGGATAGATGGGCGACGTCAGCGATCACGTGGGCGCGCCCGGCGGCGATCTTCTCGCCAACGGAGCGGCCGGTGACCAGGACCTCACCGCTGCCGTCGAGCACATAGGTTTCGAGTTGCGTCGGCTTGCGTTGCGAAGCCACCGTTTCCGGGCGCGCCTGCACGATATAGAGCTTACCGTCCAGACCGTCCTTGGCCCACTCCATGTCCATCGGATGGCCATAGTGCTCCTCGATCTTGATCGCCGCTTCAGCTAGCTCTAGCACGTCGGCATCGCTGAGGCAAAAACGTTCGCGGTCGACCTTGGGGGTGGGGATGTTGCGCGTGGTATGGCGGGCATCGCCTTCGACATAGATCATCTTCACCGCCTTCTCGCCAAGACTGCGACGCAGCACACTGCGGTGGCCCTGGTTGAACGTCGGCTTATGGACGTAGAACTCGTCCGGGTCCACCGCGCCTTGGACCACGTTCTCGCCCAGGCCATAGGCGCCGGTGATGAACACTACGTCGCGGAAACCCGATTCGGTGTCGAGGGAGAACATCACCCCGGAGGCGGCCAGGTCCGAGCACACCATCTTCATTACGCCGATCGATAGTGCGACCTTGAAATAGATCGGAAGAGCA
>JAQVDS010000056.1 GCA_028697715.1 Acidithiobacillus sp.
ATCTCGTTGGGCAGACCATTCTGCTGCGCATTTTGCAGCGCAATCGTCTGCACGCCGCTGCCGATTCCCTCTGCCGCGGCGATGGCCGACATGTCGGCAATTTTCTGCAGTTCCCGCTTCACCAGCACCATATGGGCAATATCGATGCTGCCAAAGACCATGAGGAGCATCACTGGCAGCACCAAAGCGAACATGATGACCAGGCTGCCATCTTCTCTCATGTGTTCTGGATCTTTGCCCGCCAAGCGCATGACTTGCCCTCCTCAGTTCCCATAGTTACCAGCGCTGCTCGGCAGTTGCTGGGCCATGGAACCGATGCCTCCGGCTGCCGGCATTGCGGAGCTCTGCTGCGGACCGCCAAAGGTCCGCAACCACGCCTTGTAGCTGGCTACCGCCTCCGGGCCGCCAATGGGCTGCATGGCACCCGCCGCTACCCCGTCCGCCTGAAAGGCAAGAAGACGCTGCACTGCGTTCTGACGTGCCGCGGGTGGAGGGACCGGCGCGACGACGGCTATGCTGGGCGCATGGCTATTGGTAGGGGCGGGCGCGGCAGCTACGACTGGTGCCGCTGGTGCCGGGGCGACGGCAGATGCCGTTGTCGAAGAGGCGGGATTTTCGCCCTGTAGTGCCGGGCTCCAAGCAGAAATCGGTGGCTGTAGCAGGGAGGCCTGGGCCAGCAAGGGCATGGCCGCCAGTCCCAGGAGCGAAGCGCCCAGCGCCAAGCAGGAAATCGTGGAGTGTGCTGTGGTCATGGAATCGACTCCTTACCAGAAAAAACTTGCGAGAGGGGAGGCTGGGGCAATTGCATCGTGCCTTCAGCAGAATTGGCGTGGGTAGGGCTTGAGGTATGTTCCGCGGAACTGCCGCCCAATTCCGCGGCCAGTCGGCGAATTCGCTGCTGCGCATCCCAGGGAAGGTGATGGGCATCCATCAGCTCCTGTGCTCGCAGGCTCTCCCCGCGTATGAGTAGGTACACGGCGATATTGCTCCATGCTCGGTCGTTGTCTGGTGCCAGCTCTGCTGCACGGTAGAGCGCCTCACGTGCGGCATCCCATTCCCGGTTCTGCAGGCAGGCATAGCCCAGGTCGTTGAGGATGGCCGCATTGGTCGGAGCCAATCGCGCAGCACGCCGAAAATGGCGCAAGGCCGAGGCCGTTTGCCCCGCTTTGGCATCCAGCAGGCCCAGACCCTGTTCACCAAAGGCGGCAAGCCCTGTTCCCGCCAGTGCCGCGTAGTCTTGCCGGGCGGCATCGGTACGTCCGGTAGCCGCCAGAGCTCGCGCCCGCAATAGGGAAAATTCGGCGGATTCTCCGTGTTGCTGCCGGTAGGCATCTAGATAGGAAAGTGCCGCATACCATTTCTGCTGCTGCTCCATGGAGGCAATGAGCTGCAGACTCAGTTGTGCAAGGTGATTGGGATTGGCCTTTGGCGCTGGCGGCAAACTCGCGGGAGCATGCGGGGAGGTGCTGCAAGCCGAGAGGCTGGCGGCAAGGAGCAACGCCAGGGAGCTTCGCACCCCGCGAGGCAGGTGCGCGAGGCAGGGCGACGGAATGAATCGTGCGAGCAGTCTCATAAGTGATGCAAGGCCTTCACCAGAACCGTAAATGCGGGGCCGGCGGTGATGATGATCAGACCCGGCAGCATGGTTGTTACCAAGACCACGATCATCTTGGCATTCATTTTTCCCGCCCGTTCCCTAGCGCTCATCTGCCGCTTGACCTGCAGACGCTCCGAAAACTCTCGCAAGGGCTCGGCGACGTCACCACCATACCGGTCGATTTGTCGGAGCAGGTTGGTGAGTTCGCGAAAATCCGGATCTTTGAGAATCTCAGCGAGCTTCTGCATGGCTTCTACCCTGGGCCGACCAATGGCAACCTGCCGCGAAACCTCGCGCATTTCCGCCGAGATCAGTGGCAGGCCTGAATCGCTGGCGGCCGTTACGGAAATCAAACTCTGTTCCAGGCTTAACCCCACGCCTTGCAGTAGAGCCAGGAGGTCCACGAAGAACGGCAGTTCCTCTGCAATTCCCTCTATACGGCTCTTGGCACGCATTTCCAGCAAAAACTTGGGCGCGAGAACCCCCAGCACGAATCCCATAAATGGCCAGAGCAGATAAGCCCATCCCGCCGGATGATGCACGGCAAACAGCACGTAGAGCTCTACCAGCATGCCCAGGGCCAGACCGGCCATCAGACGAATCAGCAGGAACAGCGGCAGGGCATAGGGTTGCCGAAAACCCGCCTGCAGTAACTGCTGGCGGTCCTCCAGGGTACCCATGTTGCGCAGCTTTTGTCCCCAGCGCGCCAGCTCTGCCAGGCGCTTGTCCCAGGACGAATCCTCCATCCCACCAGACTCCTTGGGCTGGGAACGTTCCAGTTGCTGCTGGGTACGCCGAAACTGCCAGCGGCCATAGGCGAAGTACCACAAGCCGAGGCCCAGCGCCAAGGCGCCAAAAAACACGGCAAAAGCCCAAAGCAGCGCTGGTATCGATACGGCGCTCATATCTTCGACATCCTCTGAATCAGGAAGACTCCGAACAGGATCAGTGCTCCTCCCAGAATCAGCAGGGCGCGGCCCAAACCGGTCTCCCACATGGTCAGGATCGGTTTGGAATTCATCACGGTGATATACACCCCCAGACCCGGGATCAGAATGCTCATGATGAGCGCGCTGAAGCGGGTTTCGGCCGAAAGCGCGCGAAGTTCCGCCTGCACACTCACTCGCCCGCGCAACCAGTCTGCCAGACGTTCCAGAATGATATCCGTCCTGCCACCGTAGCGCAGATTGAGGCGTAGCACCGTGGCCAGAATCGCCAGCTCCGGCAGGTGGTAGCGTTTGGCCATCAGCAGCATGGCGCGATCGATGGGCATACCTGCCTGCTCGCGGCGCAGAATCTGCCGAAATACCTCCCGGATCGGTCCCTCGGCGTCGCGGGTTGCACTTTGCAGGGCAGATGTCAGGCTGGAACCAACCCGAGTGATACGAACCACCGCATCCAGAAAGCCCGGTAGAGCGAGAAGCGTTTTAGCGGCGCGTTTCTGAATGGCCAAGCGGAGCCGCAGCGCCATTACCACAGGATGGAGCGCAACGAAGTAGACGATCCCGACAACGGGCTGCAGAAAGACGGCAAGCACAGAGCTGATCACGATATCCAACAGCAGACTGCGCAGCAGAAACGCCCGCGGCGTAAATCCGGCCCGTTCCACCCAGCCCGAAAATTGCAGCCACCAGTTCTCCGCGATTCCCTCGCCAGGGGCATTCAGGAGTTTATCCCGATCTGCCACTTCGCTCTGCTCGTCGCTTTTGCCAGGGATTTCGCTGCGCAGGCGTTCCCGTAGCGCATCGGGTAACTCTGGTCGTTGACGCTGCGTCAGCCCAACGATCACCGCGATGAGGATCAGAAAAAATGCCAGAGCGTACAGGAGCAGGATGGTCATGGTCATCACCAAGTAAACTCGTCGCTGGCGGCTGCTGGCCGATAACGACTCAGCTTTGGGCTGCGGGGCGCAACCCCGGTGGCTACCCAACGTTCTTGTACCTCCCCATCCCGGGTGTCCTGCAGATCCAGACGAAAATGGTCCTGCATGGCGATCATGGCGTCGCCCAGGCCAGTGACCTCGCTGATGGAGAGAACCCGCCGGCTACCATTGGGCAGGCGGCCGATTTGCACAATGAGATCCACTGCCGAAGCGATCTGCCGGCGCATGGTCATCTCGTTACCGCGGAATCCGCCAAAACTCAGCAGGATTTCCAAGCGTTGCAGCGCCTCGCGAGCGGAGTTGGCATGGATGGTTCCCAGCGAGCCGTCGTGGCCGGTGGTCATGGCCTGTAGCATTTCCAGGGCTTCGCCGCCCCGCACCTCACCCACGACGATGCGATCGGGGCGCATACGCAGGGTGTTGCGGAGCAGGTCGCGGACATCAACAGCCCCGGCTCCATCGTGCCCACCGGGACGGCTTTCCAGGCGCACCACATGGCGACTTTGTAATTGCAGTTCCGCCGTGTCCTCGATGGTGATCACCCGTTCTGCGGGGGGGATGAAGCCGGCCAGGATGTTCAGAAAGGTCGTTTTACCGCTGCTGGTACCACCCGAGACCAGAATATTGCAGCGCTGTTCTACGGCCAGGCGCAAAAAATCCAGCATGGGCTGGGTCAATGTCCCTTTTTCCGTGAGGTCGGAGGCCTGCAAGGGATTGGCTGGGAAGCGCCGGATGGAGAGGGTGGGCCCGTTCAGTGACAAGGGTGGAATGATTACATTGATACGACCGATATCCGCAAGACGAGCATCTACCGTGGGTGTGGATTCATCCACCCGGCGACCGCTGAGAGCCAGGAGGCGGCCAATGATCCGCATCAGGTGCGCATCGTCCTGAAATGCCAGATTGGAGAGCTCCAGACGGCCCGAACGGCCCACGTAGATTTCCCGCGGCCCATTGACCAGGATGTCCTCCACCTCGCCATCGCGCAGAAGCGACTCTAGCGGGCCGTAGCCGGTCAGCTCGTCGGTCAGGTCGTCGGTCAGCGCTTCGAGTTCCCGCTGGCTCAGGGCGTAGGGGCGCTCCCGGAGTACCCGTTCCAGTTCCACCGCCACAAAATGCCGCACCGCGCTACGGCGCAGATCTGCAAAGTCGGCGCCCACTTCCTCGACCCGGTCGATGAGCCGCGCGTGCAATTCTCCCTTGATCTGCAGCAGAGACGGGGTGGCACCGCCCTGACGTTGCGGGGAGTCTCCCAATCCAAAGGGATGTTCGTCTGCGGTTACCATGGCCAACGCTTCCTAAGTGGCTTGGGTAAAAAACGCCGAGGTTTGCTTGCCCCGTTTCCGTTGACCGGCACCTCCGGCCATACGGTCGCGGCCAGCCGTCCTGCCAGCGCCTCGAAGTGGGTGGTGTAGCTGTCTCGCGCAGCGACTTCGACTACGGGTAGACCGCGATTCACGGCCTGAATCAGCGTGCGCCGGCGTTCCGGTAGAAATCCGTCGCCGAGTAGTGGTACATCCAGTTCCCGACTGATCTGCGCTGGGCTGATTGCCAGTTCGTCGTCGTATTGAGAAACCAGCAGGCGCAGCGTTTGCGCATTGGCGGATCGGGAAGATCCCAGAATACGCTGGGCTGCGAGCAATCCCCGCACTGACTGATCGGTCAGGAGTAACAGGCTGTCGGCATGGTGTAGCAAATAGCGTCCCATTTCCGAATGAAAGTCGTTGCCCATATCAGCAATGACAATATCAAACAGGGTGAGTAGGATGTTGAGCAACTGCAGGCCATCCTGTACCCGTAGGCCGCGCAGATCCGAGGCCTCCCGAAACAACGGCAGAATTGCCACCTGATTGGCCGTGTAAGCAAGTCCATTGCGCAAATAACTCTGGTCGCAGCGGGCTAGGTTGCCCACGGCTTCGGCAAAGGTCAGTGCCGACTGGAGCCCACAATACACCAGTGCGTCTCCAGTGGGTGTCCCAAAATCCAGCACCAATATCTGCTTTTCCGGAAACCATTTCTGGTAAACCGTGGCCAGATTCACGGCCATCGTGGTGCAACCCGTCCCCACCCCGCCGGCGATGCTGATCAGCTTCTGTTGACGTTGACTGCGCAACCACTGTTCCCGCTGCAGAGCCTTGTGCATGGCCCGCTGCAGATCGGTAGGGCTGCCGTTGGTGTCGATGAAATCACTGACCTTGGCCCGAACCGCGGCCAAGAGCGAGTCGCGATCTTCGGTCCGTCCCAGGGCAAGGAGCTGCAGGTTCGGGAATACCTCCAGTAACGCCCCCAAGCGCTCGGCTACCGACTGCTGTCCAGGAAACTCCACCAGCAAAAGACTGGCCTTGGTTTGGGTCAGCAGCTTGGGAAGGTTGTCCGTAGGGCTGACCGGTAATAACGTCACCAGATCCCGGGTGGCTTCTTGCAACCAAGGGATGAGGTCCGGGCCCACCAGGGCCAGCGCCAAGGGGAGGCGATCCCCTGGCGGCGAAGCGTCCGTCATGGAGCCTTTGCCGCCCTTAGGGTTCGTATCCAGGGCCTGCACCGTCGTTCTCGCTACCGGGGAGGAAAAGTTCTTTCACCGTATTGTGCGAACTCGCCGCAAAGTCCGCCCCGGGCAAGGGTGGCAGCTTCGCGTTGGCAGCCATGGGGCGCACCAGGCGGGGAGTGACAATGATGGCGAGTTCCATATTGGAACTGCTGTACTGTATCGAGCGGAAGAAGGCGCCGATGATGGGCAAGTCCCCCAGCAGCGGAACCTTGTTGATGTCCTGCTGCATCTGCCGATCCACCAGCCCCCCAATGACCAGACTCTCGCCATTGCCCAGGGTGACCGTGGTATTTGCCTGCCGCACGGTCAGGGCCGGGACACTGTAGCCGTTGATGGTGACGGCATTGGTGTAATCCAGGGCACTG
>JAQVDS010000005.1 GCA_028697715.1 Acidithiobacillus sp.
GGCCTGCTGCCGACCATCCTTGGCGTCGTTACCCCACCGTAGATCGTCCTGGAAAGTAATCCATACCCAGGAGAACCGGACATCTCTATCTTGCCCAACACCGGACATTTCTAATGTGCTTTGACACCGCCGGTAATCGCAGGGCATTGGGCACGGTCTTGATGTAACCAAGCCCCCTCGCCCTTGCGGCAGCCAGCCAGGAAGGGCTATCGTGCGTCCATTGCGCAGTTTTGCTCAGGAGCTTTGGATGCCAACAAATGTTCTCCCTCTTCCCGAGTGGCAGGATCCAGAAGCAGACGTGCCAGCCAGAATCGTTCTGGCTGGCGGCTGTTTTTGGTGCGTGGAGGGGGTCTATCGCGAACTGGCTGGAGTACAGTCTGTGCTTTCTGGCTACGCTGGTGGGCAGGAGAAGGACGCCAATTACCGTGCGGTCTGCAGTGGCGCCACGGATCACGCGGAAGCGGTAGAGCTGCGCTATGACCCACAACAGCTGCGATTCGGGCAAATACTGCAGGTGTTTTTCGGGGTGGCCCACGACCCCACCCAGCGCGATCGCCAGGGCAACGACATCGGCCGCCAGTATCGCTCCGCCATATTTTTTCTGAACGATGCCCAGGCCGACATGGTTCGCGCCTATATCGCCCAGCTGGAAAAGGAAGGATTTTTTCGACAGCCGATCGTTACCGAGCTGCAGGCCCTCGACTCATTTTATCCGGCCGAGGAGTACCACCAGGACTATGCGCGCCGCAACCCCGATCAACCCTATATCTGCGCCGTTGCGCAGCCCAAAATCCAGGCCTTGGCAAGCTTGTTTCCGCAATATCGGAGGAAGGCATGAGGAGTTCGTCGGCAGGTTATGATCTCACCCCAATCAGCGCCGAAGAGCGTGCGCTGCGTGCCCGACACCTTTCGGCCGAAGTGCGCCACGTCCTCTTTGAGCACGGTACTGAACCACCATTTTGCGGTGGATTGTTGGACGAGAAACGTCCGGGTGTCTTTGTCTGCGCGTTGTGCCATCTGCCACTCTTTCGTTCCCGGGAAAAATTTGATTCAGGAACCGGCTGGCCGAGCTTCTTTGCTCCGTTCGCTGGCGACCATATCCGTGAGCGGCGCGACACGAGTCATGGCATGATCCGCACCGAAATTCGCTGCGCCCGTTGTGACAGTCACTTGGGACACGTCTTTACCGACGGGCCAGCACCTACCGGGCTGCGCTATTGCTTGAACTCTGCGGCACTGGAATTCCGCGATGAGGCGCCAGCAGCCGACGGCTTGTCAGACTGATCGGCATTCCTCAGGGCAACAGTGGATGGCTCCGAGAGAAGTACTGTATCGGCGATAGCATCATAGAGATAGAAAGTTTTCGCGCGCTGGCCTTTCGTACTTTTCGCCGCATAAAGGGCCTGGTCGGCATGTCGTAGCAGAATCTCCTCAGGCGCATCGTCGAGAGGATAGAGGGTAACGCCCAAACTACTGTCTATCTGCACTTCGCTACCGTCGGCAAGGACAATTTTTTCCCGGATTGCACACTGGACCCGGTCCAGGACGCGCTCCAGCACGTCCATGGAAGTCAGCTTTCCCAATAATAATGCAAATTCATCGCCGCCAAAGCGTGCCACCAGATCGCCCTCGCGGACGGCGGCACGCAGGCGCCGGGCCACTACCTGCAAGACCAGATCTCCCGCCGCATGCCCGTGCTGGTCATTCACTGGCTTGAAATCATCGAGATCCATCATACACACTGCCAATAGAAATTCCTCTGTGCGCGCCAAGGCCTTCGGCAGCTCCGCCAGATATGCAGCACGATTTGGGAGTTCCGTCAGTGCATCGTGCTTGGCGCGCCAGCTCTGCTCCTCTCGCTCCGCTTCAATCTGATTCTTCAACGCCAATTCGTCCAGGCCAAAACCCAGGATCTTGGCCGTACGTGCCAGGGCCGACAAAAGCGTACGGTCAAAATACTCTTGCTGGGGACTGGCTACACATAGCAGCGCCCAGAGATCATCCTGATGCTGGATGGGAATGATCGCCAGGCTATTCCAGCCAAATTCGGCGATCAGGCCGGCAAGGCTTTGATATTTCGGATCCTCACGATAGTGATTGTGGTATTGCAATCTTCTCTCTCGCCAGGCCGTCGCGATGAGGGACGCGGGCTCACGCTGATCGACATGCACCCGCGCCCGAGTCAGCTTGTCGCTGTTTCTGCCCGCGGCACTGATCGGCACGAAATAGCCATGGCTGTCCGGTTGCGCGACAAAAGCAGTGCTGAACAGGCCATTTTCCACCAGATGACGACAGGTCTGACGCAAAATCGTGGCGGCGGAGCGGGAACGCATGAAGATGTCTCCCTGACTCAGAAAGGTCTGGTACAGTCGATTGCTGCGTTCCAGACGTTCACGTTGGTCCTGTTTTTCAAGGGCAATTCCCAGCATGCGGGCGAGACGCATCAGGGTGCGTCGGCGGGAGGGTGCGGAAAAATACCTTGGCGTGCGGCTGTATACACCAAATAACGCCTCAAGATTGCCCGCGACCTGCACCGGACACGCAATGGCGCTGCGCCAGGCACCCGTGCTGTGCAAGGTCTCCCGCCATGGCAAAAACAGAGGATCTGTCTCCAGATCGGAGACAGCCACCAGCTGCCCGGTGTTCCAGGCCCGCCCCATGGGACCGCGGGCGGTCGGTCCTGCGTCGACACGGATATGCACCTGCTCGAGATAGCTTGCCATCTGCGCACCAGCAACGGCGATAGGCTGCAGTTCCCCCGCATGGGGTTTACCGATCCACGCACCATCCACCCCAGGCAACAATACGATCTTGTTGATCATGCGTTGCAGCAATTGTTTCCCATCCGCCTCGCTAAGCAAGAGGATGTCGATTCTTTTGATGATCTGCTCTTCGTCCGATTCCAACTGTCGCATGCTGCGCAATTGTACGACCAAGTCGCTGGCCAGCCGTTGACTGATGCGCTGATCCAGCTCTGGCAGCGGCCGTACAAAGGCCGCGAGGGCGCGCCGCAGCTGTGCCGAAAACAGTCCGCTGGCCATCACCAACCAGTCGGCGGGCAGGCCCAAACGATGGTGAACTGCGCCCACTTTCCGACTGAGCTCCGCACGTGCCACGGGATCATCTTCCAGTAACAAGCACGCGAAGTGACGGTGCTGTGCCGCCTGCATATGCTCCAGCGTGGCACTGTCCAGAGTGGTAACATACGCCGCAACCTCCGGCTCCCGACAAAGCTCCGCAAATGCCTGGTGCGAAGCTTCTTCGATCGCTGCGAAGAACTCTGCGCGCTGCAGTTCCGATTCTACAAAGATTGGGGTGCTGGAACCCTCGGGCATCACTTGGACACGCTCGTTCTGGGAAAGTGAGAGAAGATAGCGGTCTATGGCTTTTTTTGACCCTTGGCACCCCAGTGGCCAACAAAAAACAGCACCACTGCCATGACCAGTTCCTGGATGGCTGGAATCAGCCAGCCTTGTGGCCAGGCGCGAAAGACAATCATCGCCAGGGTAATGACCCCGAGTACGAAGAGCAGAATGCTGAGTTGGCGGAGAGCCGCGAAGACATTGCGCGCGCTCAGGGCGCCAATCCCCCGGCGCACGCCAAGCCGCCGCAAAAAAATATCCAGCCCTTGCGGGGCAATCAAATAAAAAAACGTGAGTAGCAAAAACACCAGGATCAGCAGAGCAATCAGCACTTCCACATAGGCAAGGACAGTTACCATCGGCATGGACTATTCTCCTGGTTTCCTGTTCAAGTTTCCGGATTCTCTTCCTCGCCCTCTTTGAAGGTCGCCGGGTCGAGATGATAACGGCGCAGCAAGCGATAGAATTCAGTACGATTGCGCTGCGCGAGCTGTGCGGCCTGACTGACGTTACCACGGGTCATGCGCATGAGCTGAATCAGATAGTTCATCTCGAAACGGCCCTTGGCGTCGGCCAGGGGGACGACTTCGCCGTCACGATCGCGCAGGGCATGGCGGATCAGGGGGGCACCGATGCGCGGTGTGGTCGAGAGCACTACCGCTTGTTCGATGACATTGGCCAGCTGGCGAACGTTTCCGGGCCAGGGGGCGGTAACCAACAACTCCATAGCCTCGGGCGCGATACCCCGCACGTCTTTGCGGTTGCGCGTGGCCGCCTCGCGCAGGAAATGCTCTGCCAGCAGCGGGATATCCTCGGCGCGCTCGGCCAGCGCCGGCAGCTCCAGGGTCACCACGCAGAGCCGATAATACAGATCGTCGCGGAAACGTCGCTCGGCCATTTCCCGCTCCAGGTCGCGGTGGCTGGCGGAAATCACCCGGACGTCCACCGGAATGGTCTCCGTGGCGCCAACCGGACGGATTTGCCGCTCCTGCAAGGCGCGCAGGAGCTTGACCTGCAAGGCAAGAGGCATGTCGCCGATTTCATCGAGAAAGAGGGTGCCGCCATCCGCCGCCTGAAACAGGCCCACATGATTGCTGGCAGCCCCGGTAAATGCGCCTTTTTTGTGGCCAAAGAGTTCGGATTCCAGGAGCTGCTCGGGAAATGCCCCGCAATTGACGGCCACAAACGGGCGATCATGACGCGGACTCGCCTGATGAATGGCTTGCGCCAGAAGCTCTTTACCGGTACCGCTGGCACCGTGAATGAAAACGCTGGCATCCGCAGCCGCCACCAGGCGCGCCTGATCGAGCAACGCCTGCATCTTGGCGCTGCGGGTCAGGATACGCTCCCAGCCTGCGGCTTCCTTGCCGTGCTTTCCCTGAGGGGCGGCAGCGGTCAACTGAAAAGCGCGTTCGACCTCGGCCATGAGCTCTTTGCCATCAAACGGTTTGGTCAAGAAAGCAAAAACGCCCTGATTGGCGGCCAGCAAGGCATCGGGGATGGAGCCGTGGGCCGTTAGAATGATGACCGGCAGAGTGGGATAGTCGCGGCGGATCGCATCGAGCAACGCCATGCCATCCATTTCATCCATTTTCAGATCGGTGACGACCAGGGCCGGATGTTCGACGGCCAGCTGCGAAAGGGCCTCCCGCCCATTGGCCGCGGTACTGATCTGGTAACCCGCGCTTTTCATCCGCAACGACAAAAGGCGCAACAAATCGGCGTCGTCATCTACAAGTAAGATTTTCGCTTGCTTGGCCAATTTATCGCCCTCCCACCATGCGGGAATTTTTTTCGATTTGTATCAATTCGCTAAGCTTTTTTCGCAACTCCCCTTCCCGTTGTTGGGATTGGTTGAGGCGGCTCTGCAACTCGTTGATCTTGTCTTGTAGATTTTGGTAACTTGGATCTCCGGCGCGTAAGTCTGCGAGTTCTTTTTGCAGACCGGCGATCCGGCTTTGCGCGGAAACACAGGCAGCCGTGGCTGCCGCCTGACTCTGCGCCTGTGCAGCCCTTTCCTGCAGCTGCTGGTAGGCGGCGCGCGAGACGATGATCTGGTCCGCTTGGAGAACGACGCTATGGGGCTCAGGTTTGCTCACCGGCATCTCGGCGCAACCGCTCAGACTCAGGGCTAAAAGAGTCATGCTGAATACTGGGGAGACGAACTTGAAAATGTGCCCCTTGCCCCTCACTGTCGAGAATTTCAAGACTTCCCCCATAACTCAAAACATATTCCCTGGTAATGGCCAAACCCAGTCCGCTGCCCTCGATCTTTCCCGATTCGCTGGCGCTACCCCGATACAGAATATCAAAAATTTTGTCGCGCTCTTTGGGCGCCACTCCAGGGCCCGAATCGATGACATCGAGAACCGCCTCTTCGCCATCCTGCCACAGGCGCACCCGTATGGTAGACCCTTGCGGTGAGAACTTCACGGCATTAGACAAAAGATTATCGCAGATAGTGCGGATCCGGTCGCGGTGTGCCGCCGTCCAGAGTTCGGCAATCTGCTGGTCTATGCGCATACCCTTGCTGCGGAGCAACGGCTTATAGCTTTGCAACAGCTCTTCGATGACGTCGTGCAGCGGGATCGGATGGCGCATGCCGGCGCTCACCGCTGGCCCCTCGGCAACACTGAAACGCAGGAGATCTTCGATGAGACGCTGGAGACGCAGGCTGTTGTCGCGGACGATATCGACGATTTCGCGTTGCTCGGCGGCCAGGCCTTGACCAAGATCCTCCTGCAGCAGTTCCGAACCCTCACGGATCGCGGTGAGTGGCGTTTTCAGCTCATGCGAAAGCTGCCGCAGGAAGTGAATTTTTGTCACCTCCAGCTCCTGCAGGTGTTGTCGCAGCCACTCCAGTCGATCGCCGAGCGCAGCAATGTCCTTGGGACCGTTCACTTGGATAGGACTGGCGAGGTCGCCATCTCCGAGACTGGAAATCGCGCGATCGAGCCGCTTGATGGGGCGGGTAATGAGGATGATGAAGAAGATAGCCACGACGATGGTCAACGGTAGCGCCAGCAACACTTCGTAGAGAGTCAGACGCTTGATCTTCAGGGCACGGTCGCCAAGGTGCTTGACCTGCGCACTGATGCCATCATTGACATCTTCCTGGAGCTGCTGCATTTCGCGGCTGGCCGTGCTGAAATTCTGATCCAGGCTGCCCCGCCCCCCCTCGAGGGCGGCGAGAGGCAAGGCGCGGCGGGCCTTGGCCAGGTTCTCATCTAGACGATGCAAACGCTTTTGATCGACCACATTTGGACCCGCGGCGGCAAAACGCTTGCTGACCTGTTGATATTCTTCAAAACTTTGCTGAAAGAGCACGAGCAGCGCAGAGTCCTGTAGCACCGTATATTGCAGGCCATAACGCTCCATGGAGCGGACCGCATTAGCCATACGGTTGGCGCTATCACTCAGGGCTACGGCGCGCAGGATGCTGCTCTGACCCTCCTCGGCAAAACGGGAGATGGTCAGGGTGATGCTCACGATCACCAGGACCAACGGCACAATGGCCAGACCGAAGCCAAAAACCGTCAGCCAGGAAAGGGAATTAGGTCGCTTCATCCGGCGGCACTGCAGTAACGAAGCCGTCCGTCGACAAAGAGGTAGCGTACCTGCCCGCGCAGTGGCCAGCCCGCGTAGGGATGATTGCGGGCACGACTGAAGCCCGTCGCGCTTGGCTGCAGCTCGGCGTCAGGGTCAAAGACACAAAGATCAGCGTTTGCCCCCGGCGCCAGGGACGGTGGCGGCAGGCCAAGAACAGCTGCGGGGCCGGTAGTAAACAGACGAATCATTTGCAGCAGGTCCAAGCTGCCTTCTTCGACCAGGCGCAGGGCAAGAGGCAGGGTCCACTGCACTGCAGCGATGCCAAAGGGCGCTTGCGCGAAGGTCTGCCCTTCCGTTTCGCGGCCCCACGGCACATGCTGGCTAGTAAGACACTGAATGGCCCCATCCGCCAACGCGCGCAGCAGATCGTCACGATTTTTCTGATTGCGTAATGGCGGCAGGATCTTGCTGTGGGTGTTGAAATAACCGATATCTTCGGCACTCAGCAGCAGGTGGTGCAGGCTGACCCCGCAGCTTACCACCTGCCCCCCGCGCCGTGCCTCGGCAACCCGGGCAATGGCCGCCGCCGAGCTGAGACTGGGGAAATGCACCGCCGCACCCGCCAGGCGCGCAACGCGCAGATCGCGTTCCACGCCAATCTCCTCGGCTGCCTGCGGACGCGCAGCGAGCCCCAGGCGCAGGCTCAACGGACCTTCATCCATGACGCCGTTACCGGCAAGGCAACGATCCTCCGGCCAGAGAAAGACCGTGCGTCCAAGATCCGCGGCATAGCTCAGGGCCAGGCGCAGACGTTGGCTATCGGCTACGGATTGTCGTCCTTGGCTGAAGATTTGCGCCCCGGCCTCGGCGAGGGCCGCCATCTCGCTGAGGCTCTCTCCCTGCAGCTCCCTTGTCAAGGCGCCGCTCAGGTACACGCGCAGATAATCAACGGCCTCCGCTGCCGCTCGTTGTTGGTAGAGGACGCCAGGCGTATCGGCAACCGGAGCGGTATCCGGATCTAATACGACGCTGCCAAAACCGCCGGCCGCCGCCGCGTGTAGTTCACTGCGCAGGTCACCATGCAGCCCCGACCCCGGGGTATGCGCCTGGAACTGCGTTTCGAGGAAGGCCGGACAGGCGATGAGGCCACTGCCATCGATCTCTTCGTTCGCCTGGAAGTCGTCGGGGATCTCGCCCAGCGCAAGGATTTTTCCTGCCGCCAGGGCGAGATCTCCGCGGTAATCCTTGCCGCTGACCGGATCGATCAAGCGCAGGTTACGAATCCGTCGACGCAGGCTCATGGATTGCCTCCAGCTAGGCGGGCAAGGACGGCCATGCGCAGGGCCAGGCCGTGGGTCACCTGCTCCAGGATAATGGCCTGCGGACCGTCGGCCACCTCGGCACTGAGCTCGACGCCGCGATTCATGGGACCCGGATGCAACACCACGGCATTGTCCGCCGCTAGACGCAGGCGCGCTGCGCTGAGGCCGAAGCGGCGGTGATATTCCTCCAGGCTGGGCAGACGCTGACTGTCCATGCGCTCGCGCTGCATGCGCAGGGCATATACGACATTGGCACCGGTAAGGGCTGGCTCCAGCTCATGAAAGACATGGACGCCCAGGTCCTGGAGTTCGGGCGGGACGAGGGTACGTGGACCGACCACGCGAATCTGCGGGCAACCGAGAATGGAGAGGGCGTGGATCAGGGCGCGGGCCACCCGGGAATGCAGAATATCTCCCAAGATGACCACCACTCGCTCCGAAATGGGTCCCAGCAGATGGCGAATGGTGAAGACATCGAGCAGGGCCTGGGTAGGATGGGCATGTTGTCCGTCGCCGGCATTCACTACCCAGGCGCGCTCGCCGAGATGACGAGCCAGGAGGTGCGCGGCCCCGGCTTCCGGATGGCGCAGGATGAAACCATCCACCTGCATGGCGAGCAGATTATCGACGGTGTCGAGCAAGGATTCGCCCTTGCTGGCACTGCTACTCGCCACGGCAATATTCAGCACGTCCGCCGACAGGCGCTTGGCGGCAAGCTCAAAAGTGCTGCGGGTGCGCGTGCTGTTCTCGTAAAACAGATTCACCAGGGTCCGCCCCCGGAGGATGGGGATTTTCTTGACCATGCGCTCGCCGATCCCCAAAAAAGATTCCGCACTATCGAGAATTTCGAGAATCTCCCCTTCGCGCAAGCCCTCAATCGCCAGCAAGTTGCGCAGACGTCCCTCGGCATCCCGCTGCGGATCGCCTTCCCCCATGCGCCAAGGCATCATGCTGGTGCCACCTCCCCACCCGGGAGGAACTCCAGGGACAGCGGGTTCGGTCCGCGCAATTTGATGTAATCAGAGGGGTTGCTGCGCAAACGCAGGGCGGCGACATCGGCACAGATAGGCAACTCCCGCAGACCCCGGTCGACGAGGACTGCCAGGGTGATTCGGTCCGGACGGCCATAATCGAAGATTTCGTTCAGCGCGGCGCGAATCGTACGGCCGGTGTAGAGAACATCGTCGACCAGGATCAGATGGCTGCCATCAACGGAGAATGGGATACGCGAGGCCTTGACCTCGGGATGCAGCCCGACACGACTGAAGTCGTCCCGATAAAAGGAAATATCGAGCTCTCCCAGAGGGGCAGAAACCCCCAGGCGCCGGTGCAGCTCCCGCGCAATCCAGACGCCACCGGTGTAGATCCCCACCATCACGCAGCTCTGCGGATCGATCCGGGCCTGCAGATCGCGCTGCAAGGAGTCGATCAGGGTACTCAGATCCCAGGTCGATGCCATCGTTGCTCCTCGTAAAAGCTCTCCAGGATCGCACAGGCAGCAAGCTGGTCGCGCAGACGATCGCGCTCGGCGCGGGAGAGATCGCGCGCGCACATTTGCGCCTCGGCCGTATGGCTGCTGAGTCGCTCGTCGATCCAGTGCTGCGGCAAGGGATGACGCTGCGCGAACGTCTGCGCAAAACGTCTTGCCGCAGCAGCGGTCTTCCCCTCGCTGCCATCCGCCTGCAATGGCAGGCCAATGACCACGGCGCGCGGTTGCCAGTCGGCGATCAAGCGCCCCAGCGCACTCCAGTCTGGCCCGCCCGCTCCGTTGCGAACGGTGGCCAGAGGTTGCGCGCCGAGACCGGCTTCCCCGAGAAAGGCGACACCAATCCGCTTACTGCCGTAGTCGATCCCGAGCCAGGGCCCAAGCTCAGGCATGACCCACCGCGCCACTGAGCAGACGCATATCGATACCAAGCACCCGCGCTGCCTCCTGCCAGCGCTCGCCAGCGGGGAGCTGGAATAGCACGCGAGGATCGACCGGGCCATGCAGCCAGGAATTTTCGCTGATTTCTTTCTCCAGCTGCCCTTCGCCCCAACCGGCATAGCCCAGGGTCAGCAGGTACTGCTCCGGCCCGCGGTGCTCGGCGATCGCCGCGAGAATATCTGGCGAACTAGTCAGGGCCAGGGTATCGCTTACCAGCAAAGAGGACTCCCAGTCACCCGGGGGCTGATGGAGAATGAAGCCGTGCTGCGGGCTGACCGGTCCACCCCAGTAGACTGGAAGGTGAATCATCTCTTCCGATGGCCTAATGTCTATGGCCTTGAGGGCGTCGGCCATATTGATGTCGAGGATACGATTGATGACCACCCCCATCGCTCCTTCGGCATTGTGCTCGCAGACGACGATGACGCTACGGTCGAAGAGGCCATCATGCAGGCTGGGCATGGCAATCAAGAGGTGATTTTTGAGCGACGAGAATTCCATGCCGCTATGATACCGCGCTTTGCCCATCGAAGGGCAGTCTCAGCGACCTTGTTCGATCCGTGCCCATAGCAAATCCGTCGCGTCGATATCGAAAAAGCGGCGAATTTCACGGGCGCCGGTCGGGCTCGTCACGTTGATTTCGGTGAGACGCTCGCCGATCACGTCGATGCCGACAAAGAGCAGACCCCGCTCGCGCAGGACGGGTCCAATCTCGGCGCAAAGCTCCTGCTCGGCGGGACTGAGCTCCGCAGCTACGGCCTGCGCGCCCGCCACGAGATTGCCACGGAAATCATCCGCCGCGGGGACCCGCAACATGGCACCGGGTACTGCCACTCCATCCACCAGCAGGATACGCTTGTCGCCCTGACGGATCGCCGGCAGATACCGCTGGGCCATGACGAAATGCGTGCCGCGCACCGTGATCGTTTCGAGGATAGAACCCAGGTTGCGGTCCTCAGTGTGCAGGTAAAAGATTCCTTCGCCACCCCGCGCGGCCAGCGGTTTGACGACGATTTCCCCGTGCTGCAGCAGAAAACCCCGCAATTCCGCCATATCGCGGCTGACCAGGTAGGGGGGCAGCCAACGGGAAAACTGTAACGGGAAAAGCTTTTCGTTGGCCAGCCGGATCGAGGCCGGATCGTTGACCACCCAGGTGCCGGCATGTTCAAGAATCTGGCAGGCATGCAGGAAGTCCATGTCCACCGGCGGATCCTTGCGCATCAGCACGCAATCAAAATCCCGCAAGGGTCGCGCAACCGCTTCACCCAATGCAAAAAAACGTTCACTATCGTCCCAGACCTGCACCGGCTGGAGCCGGCCCCAAGCCTGCCCATCTCGCAAAGACAATCCATCCAGAGTACAGAGCCAGCATTCATGACCGCGCGCCTGGGCGGAAAGCAACATGGCAAAGGTGCTGTCTTTGGCGGGTTTGATCCCGGCGATGGGATCCATGACTATGACAACGCGCATTGTCATCGCCTCGCCTTGGCCCAGTCTTCGGCCTCGCGTGCCGCCGCCAGCAACGCCAGTCGGGCTATGACGCCATAGGCGTAATGACGGTTGATGGGGGCGTCAGGCGCGGATTTATGACAGGGGTTGATCCCAGGCTCGGCAAAGGCCATCGGCTCGAAATGGGCACCCGGGGCGTTGAGGCTCTCATCCTCACCCTTCTCCCGATGTACGCGATAGAACCCCCCGAGGACCTGTTGTCCGAGCAGGTAGACAACAGGCTCGGCAACGAAGTCTTCCGGCGTCCGCTCGAAGGTATACACGCCCTCCTGGATGAAAACATCGCTCACTGGCAGTCCTTCCTTGCTCTTGGCCATGCGCGTGCGCGCCTTGCGGTTAAGCTCGCGCAGCTCAGCACCCGAGTAGGCGGTCATCACTCCCATGCCATAGGTCCCGGCATCGGCTTTGACGATGACGAAGGGGCGCGCGTCGATGCCATAGTGGCGGTAGCGCTCGGCGATTTCGGCGATGACCGCGTCGACATTGGTGACCAGGCAATCCAGTCCCTCGGCCTGCAGAAAGTTGATTTCCGTGCAGCGGCGAAAGAAAGGATCGATCAGCCAGGGATCGATATCGACGACCTCGGCAAAATCCACAGCCAAGCGCCGGTAGTGGGCAAAATGCTGGCTCTTGCGCCGCGTCTGCCAACCGGCGGCCAGCGGCGGCAACAGGGTTTGCTCCAGCCCCTGCAAGATCTCGGGGACGCCACCCGAGAGATCATTGTTGAGCAGGATCATCTGCGGATCGAAATCATCGAGCTGCAGGCGGGCTCCCACGCGGCGTAGTGGCTCGATCAGCAGGCGCTCGCCCGAGGGCAGCTCATGGGCCTGTGCCTCTTCCAGCATCCAGGACGCAATGCGCAACTCGAGTCCCGCCTCCCGCAGCAACTCCGCGAGCCGCGCCACATTTTCCAGATAGTACAAGTTACGCGTGTGGTTTTCGGGAATGAGCAGCAGACGCTGCAGGCTCGGGTGATACTGATCCAGGTAATGCTGGATCGCGGTGATGTGCAGCGCTTCATGCTCGGGGTTGAGATTGTTGAAGCCCGCGGGGAACAGGTTGGTATCGATTGGCGCCAGCTTGAAACCGGCGTTGCGTAGATCCACCGAGCCATAAAAAGGCGGCGGGGTGCTTTGCCACTGACAGCGGAACCAGCGCTCGATGGCACACTGGTTACGAACCAGGTGCTCTTCCAGTTCGTGCAGCGGATCGACCTGGTTGGTCACCAGGCGCGTTGGGGTAGAAAGAACGGAAATCAAGCGTGACGCTCCGACAGAGGTTGATAGGCGCGGGTGGAGGCCCCCGTATAATTTTGTGTGGGGCGGAAGATACGGTTATTGCTGAGCTGCTCGCGCCAGTGCGCCAGCCAGCCGACGCTACGCGCCATGGCAAAGATGGGGGTAAAGAGATCGCTGCGAATCCCCATCTCGTGGTACAGCACACCCGAGTAGAAGTCGACATTGGCATGGATCCCTTTCGGCCCCAGGCGTTCTGCAGCGGCCTCCTCCAGGGCGCGGGCGATGGCGAACTGCTTGCTTTGCCGCAGATGTCCCGCCTGCGCCAAGTCCGCCATCATCTCCTTGAGGATGGCCGCACGCGGGTCGGTGGTTTTGTAGACCCGATGGCCGAAGCCCCAGATCTTTTCCTTGGCCGCGAGGCGCGCCTCCAGAAAAGGCACGACATTATCCACGCTGCCAATCTCCTCGAGCATCTCCACCACGCGCTGATTGGCACCGCCATGCAAAGGGCCCGCGAGGGTGCCCACTGCCCCGGCAATCACATGATAGGGATTGGTGAGGGTGGAGGTGCTGACCAGGACCGAGAAGGTACTGGCGTTGATGGTGTGCTCCGCATGCAGGATGAAGCAGGCATCGAGAATCCGCGCGTGCAGCGGATCCGGCTCACGCCCGTGCAGCATGTAGAGAAAGTTGGCGGCATGCGACAGGTCGCTGCGCGGCGGGATGGGATCATTGCCAAAGCGCATCTGATCCCACATGGCGACAATGGTGGGTATCCGCGCAATGATGCGCATCGCCATGGCATCGAGATGCGAGGCATTGTCCCGTTCGGCATCGGATAGCTCCTGCTGCGGATAGAACATCCCCAGGCTGGCAATGGCGCAATGCAGCATGTCCATGGGATGCCCGGTCACCGGCAGAAACTTCATGATTTCCCGCACGTTGTACTTGATCTGGCGATGCGCCCGCAGTCCCGCATCAAAACGTTCGAGATCTTTGGCCTGGGGCAGCTCCCCGTCGAGGAGCAGCAAAGCGACCTCCTCATAGTTACTCTGCGCAACCAGCTCGGCGATGGGATAGCCGCGATACGAGAGCAAGCCCGCCGTCCCATCGATATGAGAGATAGCGGAATGGGTGGCGGGCACCCCTTCCAGTCCGGGGACGACAGTGGCATCAGTCATGGCGTTTCTCCTTTGGACAGGGGCAGGGAACTACTGCATCATACCCCGCGCAAAAAAAGAAAGGGAGACGGATGCCTCCCTTTCGGCCTTGCTCTGCCGGGGCCTTTCAGGCGGAGAAGGACGACCCGCAACCGCAGGTGGTCGTAGCGTTGGGGTTCTTGATAACGAACTGCGCGCCTTCCAGACCCTCACTATAGTCGATTTCCGCACCGACCAGATACTGATAGCTCATCGGATCGATCAAGAGGCGGACGCCAAACTGCTCCACCTCGGTGTCGCCATCATTGACGTTTTCGTCAAAGGTGAAGCCGTACTGAAAGCCCGAACAGCCCCCCCCGGTCACGAAGACCCGCAGCTTGAGATCCGGGCTGCCCTCCTCTTCGATCAGGGATTTGATCTTGTCCGCAGCGCTGTCGGTCAGGGTCATCACCGGCGGCAGGGTATCCAGATCCGTCATGGTTTCCGTAGCTGTGCTCATTCCCACATTCTCCTCACGCACGTGCGCGTAGCATCAGAAATATCCGACAATTTTGCTCGTCTTTACCTGCGGACGTCAAGAACCGTCCTGACCGCGCTTGGGCACGAACTGAATGGCGGCAACGCGGGCTGCCACCAGCACTGCCAGGAGCGCCGCCGTGGCCAGCAGATCCAAAGGGCCCAGCCGATGGGCATAGAGGCCAATGAAGACCTCGCGCAGGATGAAGACAATGGCGACTTCTGCCAGGACCCGCAGGCGAATGCGGTGAAACTCGAGGTAATCGGTAAAGGTGCGGAAAAGCTCGATGAGCACGAAAACCGAGAGCACATCCGAGACCAGATTGGAGATGACCTCTTCCTGGTGCAGACTGAAAAATGCCGCGTAGACATCGCCGATCAGGCTCCAGACCGCATAGAGCAAAGTGATCAGCATGAGGAAGATGAGGACTGTGATGACAAAATCCAGCATCCTTCCATAAAAACGGATCACGGAACCGCGCAGGCCGGCGATCTCGCTGTAGCTGGCGGCGGATTTTTGCGCGCGCTCGCTCAAGGGATTTACTGCTTATTGCGTGCCGAGCGCCGCAACCGAGATTGCAGACGCCGCGCCATTTCGCCAAAGAGCTCCGTCTGCGTCGGGTGCGGATGAATGGCGCTGCCCACCTGTTCCAGCGTCAGTTCGCCATGGACCATCAAGACGGCCTCGCCGACCAGGGTATCGGCGTGATCCGCCAGGAAGTGTACCCCGACGATGCGCTGACTCTGCTTGTCCGCGACCAACTTGATCAAGCCCTCGGTCTCGCCGGTCATCATCGCCTTGGCGTCGATGGACAAGGGCACCTTGACCTCTGCCACATCTATCCCGACGGCCTTGGCCTGCTCACCGGAAAGGCCGACGAAGGCCACCTGCGGGCGGGTAAAGGTCACGCCACTGTCCTTGCGCTGATCGTAGCGCGCCGATTCGCCCAGCAGATTGGCCGCCGCTACCCGCCCCTGTTGGCCGGCCGTATGGGCAAGCATGTAGCCGCCGATGACGTCACCGACGGCAAAGATATGCGGGACATTGGTCTGACAGCGATCATTGGTGGCAATGGCGCCGCGCTCGCCCAGCTGTACGCCGGCCTTGTCCAGTTGCAGGGCTTCGGTATGCGGACGCTTACCGGTAGCGATCAGCAGCAGCTCGGCGACATAGTCGTGCTCCTGAGCTTCGGCGTCACGATAGCATACCGTCACATCTCCCTTGCCACCGCTGATCTTCTGCACCGCCACACTGGTGCGCACCGTAAGACGCGGGCTGTTCTTGGCCAGCACCGCCATCAGTTGCTCGGCAACCTCTTTCTCCATTTCGGCGACCGGACGTGGCAGGGCCTCCAGCACCAGCACCTCGGCACCGAAATCGTGGAACATCTGCGCCATTTCCATGCCGATCGCACCGGCGCCGATGACACAGAGTTTCTTCGGGGGCGCAGCAAGGTCCCAGACCGTATCCGAGGTCACCGCAGCACCCGCGGCCAGCGCTTCCCGCGCGCCGGGAATGGGCGGCACGAAGGCCGGCGCACCAGTGGCAATGACGCAGGCGCCGAAGCTCAGGCTGCGGGCGTCCTTGCCCGCGATTTCGACGCTATGCGGCCCGGTGAATCGAGCGAAGCCTTCCAGTACCTGAATCTTCATGCCTTGGTCAGTCTTCAGCGCCATCTCACCGCGCGTCTGCAGGATACCACGGCGATGTTTTTCCAGTTGCGCCCAATCCAGCTTGGCTTCGCCCAGGGCGATACCCATGGCGGCGTCGTGGGCGCGATCGCGAATGCGGTCGGCCGCCGCGCGCCACGCCTTGGAGGGAATACAACCGCGCCAGAGACACTCGCCTCCGGGATAGGGGGCATTGTTCACCAGGGTAACCCGAATGCCATGCTCAGCCAGCTCCCGTGCACAATCCTCACCACCAGGACCACCGCCAATGACCAGCACCTGGGTATCGTAGTCGCCCTCGGGGATGACGGGACCGCTGCTTCCGGCCCAAGCCTCGGGCTGCTCGATGGCCATTTTCAGATCCTTGAGAAATGCCGCCGCCTCCGCCCCATTGACCACCCGGTGGTCGGCGGTGATGGTGATTGGCATGCCCTGCGGACCCGTCGCCGCCACCGCGAGGATCGCGGCCGTACCCGGAGTAACGATGGCATCGAACTGACTGATGCCGTACATGCCCATGTTGGAAATGGTGAAGGTTGGGTTCTGATACTCCGGCGGACTCATGCGCCGCTTGCGCGCCTTCTCCAGCAAAGGCTTCCACGCCGCCTGCAATTCACTCAGGGAATGGCTGGCCACGTCGCGCAAGACGGGTACCACCAGACCGCCGTCTTCCGTGGTGGCGGCAATACCAATGTCGTGCGACCGATTGTCGACGATGCGATCCCCCGGCTGATAGGCGGCGTTGATCAGGGGATGCTTTTCGAGGGCCGCGGAGGCAGCCTTGGCCAAGGCCACGGTGACCGAGACCCCGCTGGCCTTGGCCACCCGCAGCAAAGCATCCGGCTGCACGTGGATGGTCACATGAAATACCGGGATGCTGAGGGAAGCCGTCATGGCCTGACTGATGGCCTTTTCGATGGCAGTCATCGCACGGCCATTGCCAGGCACCGGCGCTGCCACCGGGACGGCAACGGCGGCCGGCGCGGAACTCCGGGCGAGGACATCGGCAGCCACGATGACGCCCGCTGGACCCGACCCACGAAGCTCTTCCAGAGACACGCCGCGCTCCCCGGCCAGCAGGCGGGCATAAGGGCTGGCCGTAGCGCTCGTCGGCCGGGGGGCCGGCTGGACGACGCCACTTGTCCGCAGTGGAGCTTGCGCGCTGGCAGCGGGAGCAGAGGGCATGGGCGCAGGCGCTGCCGCAGCCGTTTCTGCATTGGACTTGGCGGGCGTCGCAGCCACTGAGGCGGTATCGCGCCGGACCTGCGTAGGCTCATCCACCAGATAGGCAACGGGTTCGCCCACCGGAACCACGGCATCTGCCGCCACCAAGGGGCCGGACAGGAAACCAGAGCGGAAGACTTCGACATCCATGATGGCCTTGTCGGTTTCCACTGTCGCAACCACGCCCCCGCGTTCGACACGCTCGCCGGGCTGTTTTTCCCAGGAGACCAGCACGCCTTCCGTCATGGTGTCCGACAGTTGCGGCATCTTGATGGCATACCCCAGGTCGGCGTTCGACGCGGCTGGCGGCGGGCTGCTCGATGTCGCTGCCGGACTGGCCTCCACGCTCGCGTCAGGACTATCGACCAGATAGGCGATGGCTTCACCCACCGGCACTACGGCGTCGACAGCTGCCAGCGGACCAGCCAGGTAGCCGGAGCGAAAGACCTCGACGTCCATGATGGCCTTGTCGGTTTCCACTGTCGCAACCACGTCCCCGCGTTCGACGCGCTCGCCGGCTTGCTTTTCCCAGGAGACCAGCACGCCCTCGGTCATGGTATCCGACAATTGGGGCATTTTGATGACGTATGCTTCAGCCATATCTCACCATTTCAAAAAGGTGGGCGCGCCCTCGCGGAGCGCCGGAAATTACTTGCCCAGCAGTTTTTTGGCTGCTGCGACTACGTCGTCGGCATTGGGAATGGCCGCCTTTTCCAGGCGGCGATTGTAGGGGATGGGCACGTCCTTCGCGTGTACGCGCACGGGTGCGGCGTCGAGCTCGAAGAAGGCATCTTCGTTGATCAAGGCCATCACCTCGGCACCCACTCCCACCGGGGCCTCATCTTCCTCGACGATAAGGGCACGGTGCGTCTTGCGCACACTGGCAGCAATGCCTGCACGATCCAGAGGTTTCAGGGCACGCAGGTCGATGACCTCGGCCTCGACCCCCTCCTTGGCCAGACGCTCCGCTGCCTGCAAGGCCCAGTGGACACTGATGTTATAGGCAAAGATGCTCAGATCCCGCCCCGGACGCATTACTTTCACGCCTTCCAGCGGAGTGAAAAACTCCTCGTCCGGCACCTCGCCTTTCAGGTTATACATGCTTTCATGTTCGATAAGCACAACCGGATCATCGGAGCGCACGGCACTCTTGAGCAAGCCATAGGCGTCGCGGGGGGTAGCGGGGGTCACAACGCGCAGGCCAGAAATTCCCATGAACACCTTTTCCATGCGTGCCGAGTGCTGTGCCCCCAACTGATGCGCGGTGCCGCCGGGCACCCGCATGACGAAGGGGCAGCGGATCTTGCCGCCAGACATATAGTGGATCTTGGCAGCGTTGTTCATGAGCTGATCCATCGCCAGCCAGGCGAAGTTGACACTCATGATTTCGACGATGGGGCGGCAACCAAGCATGGCTGCACCGATCCCGATACCGGTATAGCTATTCTCCGAAATGGGGGTGTCGATTACCCGCTCCGGACCATATTTCGCATAGAGACCCGATGTCGCCTTATAGGTCCCCCCGGCCACACCAATATCCTCGCCCATTGCAAACACCAGCGGATCCCGTGCCAGCTCCTCGTCGTGGGCACGCAAAATGGCCTGCCAATACATCATCTCTGCCATGCTTACGCCCCCTCTGCCACGTACACATACCGCTCCAGATCCTCGACCCGGGGCTCCGGACTTTCGAGAGCAAAGCGGACGATCTCGTTTTCAATCTGCTCCAGGATTTCCTCGTCCATCGCCTGGAAAGCGGCGGCATCGATGATGCCCGCTGCTTCCAGCCGTTTCTTGTAGATGCCGATGGGATCACGCTGCGCCCATTGCTCCACTTCTTCCTTGCTACGATAGGCGCCGGAGTCGGACATGGAGTGCCCACGCAGACGGTAGGTCATCAACTCGAGAAAATAAGGCTCTCTCTTCTCGCGGACATGGGTGATGGCCTTCTCGGCCTCTGCCATGACCACATCGATATCCTGACCATCCACCTGGGAAGCCGCGATCTTATAGGGGGCGACACGCAGGTACTGATTGATCTCGGAGGAGGCGCGTTCGATTGCCGTACCGATGCCGTAGAGATTGTTTTCGCAGACGAAGAGCACCGGCAGCTTCCATAGGCTGGCCATATTCATGGTTTCATGAAAAGTACCCTGATTGTTGGCGCCATCGCCGAGAAAACAGATGGCGATTTCGTCCCCGCCGCGCAGCTTGATGGCCTTGGCAAAGCCGGCGGCAAGAGGGAAAGGGCCACCGACCAGGGCATAGCCACCCATGAAATGGTGATCGACGTCATAGATGTGCATGGAACCACCGCGACCACGGGAAGACCCGGTTTCCTTACCGTAGAGCTCGGCCATGACCTCCTTGGGATCGGCGCCACACTGAATCGCGTGAATGTGGTCACGATACCCGGTAACCACATAGTCCTGACCCTTGCGTGCCTTTTCCAGCACCCCAATGGCACAGGCCTCCTGACCGGGATAGAGGTGGAGAAAGCCACCGATCTCCCGTTCCTGGTAAGCCTGGGCGCATCGCTCTTCAAAACGACGCGCAAAAAGCATTTCACGCAGCAGGCGCTTTCGGTCGCTGGCTTCCATATTCCCCCAAAGATCATAACCGATAGATCACGTCATGATCGCAAAGGGGTTGGACAAGCGTCAAGCGGAGCGCTGCCGCCCCGCAACCACTTCAATTCCCGTTTAGGGAACGCTCGATATTCGGCAGGGCCGCCCCAACACCGGCGCCGACCGCGCCCCCGACGGCCGCCCCCACCGCAGGATTACCAGCGACGACAGTACCCAGAACGGCGCCTCCGGCGGCGCCGATAGCGCCACCACTCAGGGCACGCTGGCCGGTGGGGCTCATATTGGCGCAGCCCGCCAAGCCAGCGACCAGTAGCAGCAGAACCGCAGATTTTACAATACGGCCTGTCATGTTGTTCATACGATCTCCTCTTCTCTGGTTCTTAGTGATGCCAATCACGATGCCAGCCATCATCCCAGTCGCGATCGCGCTGCCAACGACCGGCCCATGGCGGTGGGCCCGGACGCCAGCGCGGTGCTGGCTGGTATACCACTACCCGGGGTGGCGGGGGCGCGTAATAGACCCGACGGGGTGGCGGCGCATAGATCACCGGTGGAGCGACATAGTAACCGGGCGCATTCCCCAGATACAGACTCAGGCCCGGGACCGCGACCCCAAGATTCAAATCGTCGGCACTTGCGGCCACGCTGTAGCCCAGGGAGGCAAGGCCCAACACCGCTCCCACCATCGCAGCAACGACTTTTTTGTCAAAGAATTTCATGGCTACACCTCCGTGTTTTGATCCTTCGGAGAGAAAGCCAAGCAAAGTACATGCCGGAAATGAAGATGCTGGAATATCAAGGTTCTACCATCGCTTTGGTTTCGGCAACTGTCGCCGAATGTCGACAGTTTCGCCTAGGGCTCGTCTCCATTGCCGGGAATCTCTCGCTGACGCTCGGCAAGGATTTGGCTCTGAAGATTGCGCAGCGCCTCCTCCACATCCTGCCAGTAATGGTTGCGCGGAGAATCGGCTCCGCCCGCCAAAGCGCGAGAGAGCATCGATTGATACTGGCGATAGGCGATGTACAGGGGGTCTCCTGCGCTGTAGCCCAGACGAGACAAGGCGGCATCATAGGGACCATCGCGACGCAAGGCACTCTCCAAGATAAACAACTGCCGCCCTGCGGGTTGCAAGGTTTTCTTGATGACCGCGTGAATGCTCAAAATCCCCGCAAACAATCCGAACAATGTTGCCGGTCTTGCGCCATCCAAGCGCAGAGGGACTTCCAGAAAGCGGCGCAGATCCTTGAAGGGAAGGGGCCGACTGATGCCATAGCCCTGCAACTTAGCGACCCCGAGCGTCAGAAGCACGTCGAGGATTTCGGCAGTTTCGACACCTTCCACCACCAGCTCCACGCCGAGTTCCTCGGCGAGATCCTGCAGGACCCGGATGAAGTGCAGATCCTCTGGATGCTCCGGCAACGCGCGCACAAAATGTTGATCCACCTTAATTTTGTCAATCGGTAGATCGCGCAGGCGCTCCAAGGAGGCATAAGCGGTACCCACATCATCGAGAGCCAGATGGATGCCCATGGCACGAATCTCAGCCATCACCTCTGCCGCCACGGGCTGATCGAGGAAATCTCCACTTTCCAGGATCTCCATGGTGATGCGGTCCGGCGACACAGGGCTTGCCGCCAGGATACCGCGCAGGCAAGGCAGGCAGTAACGCGTGAACGATTGTGCCGGGACATTGAAGGACAGCCCAAGGAGCCAGCCCTCCGTCTCCAGTGCGCCGATGTCCTGCAGAGCGGCTGTGAGCAGTTGCCAGCTCAGGTTCTGGAGCTCCCCCAATTTGAGATGGGGAAGAAATTCTGCCGGGGTCAGGACACGGCCATCCACATCCCGCAGACGGGCAAGCGCCTCCACTCCGCGGACACCACCATCAAAACCGTCGATGATCGGTTGATACCAGACCTCAAGGCCATTTTCCGCCAGGAGGCGTTGTGCGAGAGTGCGAGCCTTGGTTTCCAACTCCTGCCCGGCAATCGCCCAACTGTGCAAACGGTCGGCCTTGTGCGCCTTGGCCAAGCTCAATGCCTGCCGTGCCTGGCGCAGGAGACTATCGAGGTAATGTTCCTCATCACCGGCGAGCATTGCCACACCCATGCTGGCTGTCAACTGCAGCTTGCCGTCAGGCAGCGCAAAATCGATGCCGAGCGCAGCTTCCACATCGTCGAGCTTCTGCCGCAGACCCGGCACGCCACCCACGACAAAAAACAGCAGGATGAATTCATCTCCACCAAGACGTGCCACCAGATCGTCCGGTCCCAAAACACTCTCCAAACGCTCCCGTACAAGCGACAGGATCTGGTCTCCGATCTGGCGTTGGAAACGTTCGTTGATCTGATGGAAATCATCAATGTCTAGCACCGCCAGGGCCGCCCCCTCACCACTCTCTACGACCTGAAAGTGAAACCTGGTGTAGGCTTGTTCCAGCCGCGAGCGATTCGCGGCACCGGTAAGGGGATCGAAGTCCGCCAGAAGATCCAGCATTCCCTGGGCTTGTTCCAGCGCATTCCGGCGCTGCCAAAGGCTCAAAATCAGGCCGAAGCTTTCCGCAACCTGCTGCAGGAATGGTTCGACAGCATTCGTCGTCTGGCTTTGCTCTCGCAGTAAACAGAGCAACACGCCCCAGGCTTGGGAGCGCCCCTCCAGGAATAGGGGCTGGGCGATTGCGCAACACAGATCTTCCCTCGCCAGCGACTCCTTCAGCGAGGCCAGCAGTACACAGTCCTGTATACGGTCGATGCGCTGTACACTACCACGATGCAGCGCCCGGCCCACCAAGGTCTGAGGTACTTCTCCAGCCGTCCCCACCGGCAGGGAGAGATCCTTCAAGTCGACAAACTGGCGATCGGTACTCGCCATGGCCAACAAGTTTGCGGTGGATTCATTGATATCGGCCTGCAGGAGAAAACAACTGTGAATGCCACTTTCCTGGACTACCGCATCGCAGATCGCAGGGTACAGATCGAACAGATTCTTCACCCGCAACAAACGATGATGAATGGCAAGCGCTGCCGACTGGAATTGCCGCAAGCCAAGCAAGGAATCCGCATTTTTGATTGCTATTCGATAAAAAACCCAAAGGAGGATCATCAGCGCAACAAACGGCAGACTGAGCTGCAACCATTGAGCAAAAGAAAGGGTATCCAGCCAACCACTACGGCGCCAGCGCATCTCCAGGACCCAGGGTAGGCCCGGTATGGGAGCCCGTACCCGCTGCAGATCTGAGACATTCTGCGGGTCCGGCGGCCCCCAATGCCCACCGGCATCGAGTTCCGCGATGGGTTGACCAAGGCGCTCTACCCAGACCAGCACTCCCGGTTGAGGTACCTGACTTAGCAAATCCCGCATGGCAACCGGTTGGCCCAGAAACCCTACTGGTTTTCCCCGTGCATCGTAGAGAGGGATACGTGTGGGAAGGATCCACAACCCATATCTCGCGGCATAGAGGGGTTCGGCAACGAGCCAGTCGCGTTCGCCACTGGCAGTAAAAAACGCGCTCCCCGGGACCATCGCATGCGGACTTTGTGCGCGATTGGTCGACCAGACAATGATATTCCCACTGGCATCCTGGATATTGGTCGCCAAAGAATTCCGGTGGTTCTTCTGATAACTCTTCAGAGTCTTACGGCTCTCGAGATCCGGATAGGGCGATTGCCCCGCATCAAAACGCAGGGTTTCCCGCAAAAACAGGAGATCATGAAAATGGCCATCCAGACGTCGCCGTATCTGCTGTGCCATGGTATTGAGCTGATGCGTTTTGAGATGGAAGAAGTTTTCCTGCTGACGCTCTATTTCTGTGCGGACCAGCCAACCGTACAGCAGGAAAAATATGATGGCAATACCCCAAAAAAACGCGCGGATACTGCGCCGTAGTCGCCGGCGTCGTCGATCAAAGTCGTGCTGACCCTGCGCGGCGAGCATGGCGAAGTCAGAATTGAACATAGCGATTGCGTTGCGGCAAACGCAGGCAATGGATGATTCGTTCTACGCTATACAACACTGGATCCCCGGTACTCTGGGAAGCGCCACTCTTCCCAAGATGATATCAGTCACCAGACTCTAGTACGCAGAGCCAGCGCCCCCATACCAGTTACTATAGTCGAAAAACGTGATTCGGCAAGTTTACATCGCGCTTTTAAAATAGATGGTATATGGCGCAACTTTTTTGATAAGTTACGGCTACGGTAAGAGCGGGATTTGCGCCAATCCCAGATTTTCCGGCCAGGCAAAGAGTACATTCAGGTTTTGCACCGCTTGCCCGGCGGCACCCTTCACCAAATTATCGATGGCCGAGAGGACCACTACTTGCCCCGGTCGTGGCTGGTGCAGGGCAATGCGGCAGACATTGGCGCCGCGCACCGTACGGGTACTGGGATGCTCGCCGAAGGGCAGCACGTCGACAAAGGGTTCTTGCGCATAACGCTGCGCAAAGAGGTTCTGCAGTGCTTCGTTGCTCATCGGCTTGCGCAATCGGCCATAGAGGGTCGCGTGAATACCGCGGATCATCGGCATCAGGTGCGGCGAAAACTGGACTTGGATGTCTGCGCCCGCGATCCGGCTCAGAGTCTCCTCGATTTCGGGACGGTGGCGGTGCCCACTCACGCCATAAGCAGTCACGCTATCGGCGCTTTCCGGCAAGATCAGGCCCAGACGGGCCGTGCGACCAGCGCCACTCACACCGGACTTGCAATCGGCAATCAGGCAGTCTGGATCAAGCAGGTCCGCCTCCAGCAGAGGAGCAAAGCCCAAGGTAACCGCCGTCGGGTAGCAGCCGGGATTGGCCACCAGGCGACTGCCGCGGATTTCGTCGCGAAAGAGCTCTGGTAAGCCGTAACTGGCCTGCGGCAGAAGCGCGGGACTGGAGTGCTCCTGGTGGTACCACTCCGCAAAAAGTGCAGCATCGGCAAGACGGAAATCGGCGCTAAGGTCGATCAGTCTGACCCCCGCCGCCAGAAGCTCAGGCGCCATTTCCATGGCCACACCATGGGGAGTGGCAAAGAATATTACATCCAGACCCTGGAGATCCTTGCTGGAAACCGCCGAAAATTTTAGATCGGTATGCCCACGCAAACTAGGGAATAGACCATCGACCCGCTGCCCTGCTTCGCCTCGGGAGGTAATAACAGCGACTTCGACTTCCGGATGCGGCAACAGCAAACGCAACAGCTCGACGCCTGTGTACCCGGTACCGCCAACTATACCGACGCGAATCATGATGTCGTCCCCCGAACAAATAGAAAAGCCGCCCGGAGGCGGCTGGACCGAGCGCGATATCTCTCAGCGCTTGGAGAACTGGTGGCTGCGCCGCGCCTTGTGCTTGCCGACCTTCTTGCGCTCTACCTCGCGTGCGTCACGGGTCACGAAACCCGCGCTACGCAGAGGACGCCGCAGGGTCTCATCGTAAGCCATCAGGGCACGGGTGATACCATGACGAATCGCACCCGCCTGACCACTGGCGCCACCGCCACTGACGTTGACAAGGATATCGAACTGGCTGCCGTTACCGGTCAACTCCAGGGGCTGCAACACGATCATGCGCGAGGTTTCGCGGCCAAAATACTCTTCCAGACTGCGCTTGTTGATGCTGATCTTGCCGCTGCCGCGCCGCAGGTAGACACGCGCGGTAGCACTCTTGCGACGACCGGTACCGTAATACTGTTCCATACGAAATCCGCCTTAGAATTGCAGGGGTTGGGGCTGCTGCGCCGCGTGCGGGTGCTGCGCGCCGGTGTAGACCTTGAGCTTACGATACATGGCTCGACCCAAGGGATTCTTCGGCAGCATGCCCTTGACAGCGAGCTCGATGACTCGCTCTGGATGCGTCTCCATCATTTTCTCAAAAGACGCGCTCTTCAGGTTGCCGACGTAACCGGTATGCCGATAATACATCTTATCCTTGGCCTTGTTGCCAGTCACCGCGATTTTGTCGGCATTGATGACGACGATGTAGTCGCCGATGTCGGCATGCGGAGTGTACTCCGGCTTGTGCTTGCCGCGCAGGCGCTTGGCAATTTCCGCGGAAAGACGGCCAAGGACCTTGTCCGTGGCATCGACAACAAACCAATCCCCTTGTACTTCATGGGATTTGGCAGAATAGGTTTTCATGCAGCACTCCGCTCTACCTGTACGTCAAGGCGCGAGAGGATAAAGTGAAGTGCCGCCCCTGTCAATAAAAATCTGCCCACAGCGAGGAAGCGCCCTCAACGCATAGCGGCTTCGACTTCCTTGGCAAAGGCAGGATTTTTCTGCGTCTCCTGCAGCATGCTGGAATATTGCTCCGCCGTCAGGTGATGACTCGCCAAAATGGCATTCACCTTGTCCATGTAAGATTTCTTCATTGCCTGCTTCTGCGCGTCTGTAACCCCAGGCTTGTTGATCGCGGCATGGACCTGCTCGTTCAATGGCTTGATCTGCTCTACGGCCCGGGCGAAGTCCTGAACCTGCCCGGCTGTAGCCGCTAACGCGGAAACACTGACAAGGCCAGCAAGGCCCAGGAATACGACGCCAATGATGCCCGCGCGTAGCGGCGAAATGGATACATTCTGCATCTGCTTTCTCCTCCCACAGTAACGATAATAAACCAGTATATCAGCAAGTTACGTCAGGTTTTCCGATATTCTTGACAACACCCTAGCGCCTCGGCAGGGGGATTGCAAGCTAGAGAGAGATCGCTTGACCCCAGTTCCGCTGGCAGTCAACTGCCAGTCTGTAGCGTTCCCCGCTCGATGCGTACGCCCACGTCGCGGGTACCGCGCACCGCCGCCGGTTTGTGCACACCTACCCGCACCCAGGGCGCGCCGAAGTCCTCGCGCACCATACGCGCAAGGGTTTCCGCCACGGTCTCGACCAGCTGTGTTTCCGTTGCTTCCAGATATTCGACAATACGGTCACACACAGTTTGGTAGTTGATGGTGGCGTTTACCCTGTCACTCGCGGCAGCCCGCGCTGCGTCTGCGGCAATTTCCAGGTCGATCAGGACCGTCTGCGGCACCTCACGCTCCCAGTCGTAGATACCAATTCGGGTCTGGACCTTGAGTTCGCGCACGAAAAGGATATCCATGGGCTCTCCATTCTGTTGCCTGGCAAAGCCTGTTCTTCGCCAGGGAATGCTTTATGATACCGCTTTCTCCGGCAGCTGCCATGCACTGAGAGACCCGGTTTTGCTATTTTCCTCTTCCTGGCTAGTCCTGTTGTGGTGTCTGGCCGCGTATCTTGTCGGTTCCCTCGCCACAGCCATCTTTGTCAGCCGTGCCTTGGGACTGCCTGATCCGCGACAGGCAGGTTCGTACAATCCTGGGGCGACCAATGTACTGCGCCTGGGCGGGAAGAAGGCGGCGGCATTGACCTTGCTCGGGGATCTGTTCAAGGGCTTGCTGCCGGTCCTGGCGGCTCGCCTGGCAGGATTACCGGCCTGGGTCGTGGCCCTGGTGGCCTTGGCGACCTTCCTCGGTCATCTCTACCCCCTCTATTTCGGCTTTCGCGGCGGCAAAGGCGTGGCCACGACCTTGGGCATCCTGCTGGCCATCGCTCCGCTGCTGGGTCTCGCCACCCTCGCTACCTGGCTACTGGTATTTGCCGTCAGCCGGGTGTCCTCGCTTGCCGCACTCAGCGCCACAGTTGCGGCACCGGTCTATGCCTGGTTCCTGTTGCCACAGCCCAGTCTACGCGGGCTCGTTCTGGTGCTGGCACTTTGGGTACTCTGGCGTCATCGCAGCAATATTCAGCGTCTGCGCAGTGGCGAGGAACGAGCGTTCCGACGGCGCCAATAAAAAAAGGCACCTCGTCGAGGTGCCTGCGTTTGCGTTACGAATCCCTAGGCGCAGAGTGCGGGCTTGACGCGCAGCTCATGGCTAGGCACGCCCATCATTTCTACCTGCCCGCGCTTCATCTCCATGGTGGAGACCTGCGCCGCGCCAAAGGCCTCCCGCAGGAAACTTAGGGCATCTTCCGGCTGGATGACGTCGCCGCAAGTGAAGACATCCACCGCAGCGTAGCCATATTCCGGCCAGGTGTGGATGGCCAGATGGGATTCAGCGACGATGACCGCCCCACTGACTCCATACGGAGAAAAGTGATGGAAGGTCTGGGTGACGATGGTGCAGTTGGCACGACGAGCGGCCTCGAGCATGGCATCGGTAACAAAATCTACATCCGACAAGGTACTGCTGTCGCATCCGTAAAAGTCCGCGACGATTTGATGTCCCAATGAGCGCATAGGTGCCCCCCCTAACTAGCAAAAAGGTTAAGAAGTAGCTCCCGTGCACCCCCAGACAGTACTTGGTTTTATGCCCTACCTTGCTGGAACCGGCAGTGCCGCGCTCCGAGTCTCTTAAGGACTGACCCCTCCGTAACTGCTTTCGGTGCCGTGGAAACAGGCCCGCAACTATACAGGTTTTGCGCGGTGATGCAAGGTCTCCCAAAAACATCGCAACCCCCTCAAGAGAAAGAAGGTTTATCAGCAACTGTTACGAATTTCCATGACGAAAAACTCTGTAACATCCACGATTGGCCTAGAAGTGCCTCGACCCCGTATAATTGATGGGTGAACGGCGGAGTGGAAGAGGAATTTTGGCAGAGGAAAACTTGGTAGAGATACGCGGCCTGCACTTTGCGCGCGGAGAGCACGTCGTCCTCGACGGGATCGACCTGCATGTTCCGCGCGGGGCGGTTATTGCCGTCATGGGTGCCAGCGGGGGGGGCAAGACCACGCTGCTCAACCTCGTCGCTGGCAGCCTGCAGGGTCAACGCGGCCAGGTACTCGTCGCCGGCAAGGACACCACCAGCCTTTCCCGCGCCGAACTATATCGCCTGCGGCAACAGATGGGGATGCTGTTTCAGCACAGTGCCCTGTTTACCGATCTCAGCGCCTTCGAGAACGTCGCCTTCCCCCTGCGTCGTCATTTTCGCCTGCCCGAGTCCCTACTGCAAAAGCTGGTGCTGATGAAACTCGAGGCGGTGGGCCTGCGTGGCGCCGCGCAACTGATGCCAGCGGAGCTCTCCGGCGGCATGGCGCGCCGCGTTGCCCTCGCTCGCGCGGTGATCATGGATCCTCTGCTCATCCTTTATGATGAGCCCTTCACCGGTCTCGATCCGATTAGCGTCGGGATCATCGCGAGTCTGATTCGCCGACTCAATGACGCCCTCGGGGCCAGCAGCATCGTGGTCAGTCACGATGTCAAGGAGACTTTCGCAATTGCCGATTATGGCTACATCCTGGGGGGCGGCAAGGTGATTGCCGAAGGCAGCCCCGATGCCTTGCGCAGCAGCGAATCCCCCCTGGCACAGCAGTTTCTGCGGGGTAGTCCGGAAGGACCGGTGCCCTTTCATTATCCAGCGGCGACGACCTTTGCCCAGGATCTGGGATTGCAGGTGAACAAATGAACGAGTTTTTCATCCCTCGTCTCGGCCATACGGTCTGGGAGAGCGTACCGCGTCTTGGTGCCGCCACCCGTCTCTTACTGGGGGGCCTGGGCGCAGTCGGCAACCGTCATTTCAGCTTCCGCCAATGGCTCCGGGAAGTGTACGGGCTTGGTGTCCTGTCCTTGGCGCTGATGATCGTCGCGGCATTTTTCACTGGAATGGTGCTGGGCTTTCAGGGCTATTACGCCTTGGTCCGCTTTGGTGCCACCTCGGCCTTGGGAACCTTGATCGCTCTTTCCCTGCTGCGCGAGTTGGGGCCGGTACTCACTGCCCTGCTCTTTGCCGGCCGCGCGGGCTCGGCCCTGACCGCCGAGATCGGCTCGATGAAGGCGACCGAGCAGCTCGCAGCAATGGAGATGATGGCGGTGAATCCGCTCGCCTGGGTGGTTGCCCCGCGGCTTTGGGGTGGGATTTTCGCCGTACCGATTTTGTGTGTCATTTTCGATCTGGTGGGAATATTCGGCGGCTATCTGGTTTCGGTGCCAGTGCTGGGTGTCGACGGGGGCACCTTTTGGGGCCAGATGCAGTCCAATGTGACACTTAGCGGGGATATCCTCAACGGCTTGCTCAAGGCCCTCTGTTTTGGTCTGATCGTGACCTGGATCGCGGTCTGGCAGGGCTTTTCCGCCAAGCCTACGGCGGAGGGGGTCGGTGCCGCTACCACGCGCAGCGTGGTCATGGCATCACTGGCCGTTCTGGGCCTGGATTTCATTTTGACCGCGCTACTTTTTTGAGGAAGAGATTATGAGTCAACGGGCAATCGACTGGTGGGTGGGCATCTTCGTTCTTTTGGGGATCGCGGCCCTGGCAGTACTGGCCCTGCGCGTCGGCAATCTCTCGGGTTTTGCCTACGGTAACGGCTATGTCTTGCACGCCGATTTCAACAATGTTGGCAGCCTCAAGGATCGTAGCCCGGTCAAGCTGGGGGGCGTGACCATTGGCGAGGTCACCCATATCGGCATGAATCCGCAGACCTTTCGCGCCGAGGTAACGATGCGCATCGAGCCCAGCATCAAGCTCCCCATCGATACCGGCGCATCGATCTACACGCAGGGATTGCTCGGCGAGCAGTACGTCGCCATTCAGCCTGGCGGCATGCCGCAGAACCTCAAGCCGGGCGCCACCATCACCTTGACCCAGGGAGCCGTCAATATCGATCAGCTCATTGGACAGATGGTCTTTGACAAGGCTAGTGGCAGTTCCTCTGGCACCAGCACACATTGATTCGGGAGACTACCATGCACAAGATTCAGCGGGCGCAATCATTCTGGTTTCTGGCGGTGTTTCTGTTCTCGTTCCTGCTGGGACAGACCTCCTTTGCCGCGACAAGCGATGCAGAGGCTGCTGCAGGCGTCGTCCAGAACATGACCCATACCGTTTTGCAGATTCTGCAGAAGAATGAAGGAAAACCCGTCACTCCCGCACTCAAGAAAGAGGTAGCCGCGGCGATCATTCCGCATATCGATTTCAACACCATGTCGGCCTATGTGATGGCGAGCTACTGGCGCCAGATGGACGCTGCCCAGAAAAAGGAATTTACTGAGCTCTTCCAGGAATTGCTGGTCAAGACCTACAGCAATGCGCTGAACCAGTACCACGGGCAGGAGGTCCGGGTGGAGGGCAGCCAGCAAATTTCGCAGAATCCTCCGGTCGCGCAGGTCAACATGGACATCGACCAGAGCCAGGGCAAAACCATCCCGGTCATCTACGCCCTGATCGAGAACCAGAACCAATGGAAGATCTACAATATTTACGTGGATGGGGTGAGCCTAGTCCTCAACTATCGTCAGGTCTTCGGCAATATCGCCGGACAACGGGGCATTCCCGCCCTCCTGCAGGACCTGAAACACAAGGTAGCGGATGCGGGAAGCAGCAACGCCCATGCCAGCTGAGGCAGCCTGGGAGCGGGACAGTGGCGGCGGGTTGCTGTTATGCGGAGACTGGCGCCTGCGCCCCCTCGATCAGCTGCTGCGACGCGATGCCGCGAGCCTTCTTCGGCAACGCTGGGAGTATCTGTCCTTCGCCAAGGTCACGGCGCTGGATAGTGCCACGCTGGCCTTTGTTCTGGACTGGCAAAGTGCCCAGCGCGCCCTGGGCAGCCAGGCGGAACTCCGCGCCCCGCCGCAGACGCTTCTCGATCTGGCAAAGTTGTATGGCCTGACGCAACTCTGGCAGGAAAATATCCATGCCTGAGGCGACGGCCGTCCACATTCGTAGTCTACGCAAGACCTATGGCACTGGTTTCCTTGCCCTTGCCGGCATCGACCTGGACGTCGCGCCAGGAGAATTTTTTGGCCTTCTCGGACCCAACGGAGCGGGCAAGTCCACCCTCATCAATATCCTCTCCGGGGTCGTGCACCGTTCCAGCGGCGTCGCGGAAGTGTTCGGCTATGATGTCGAACGCCAGTATCGCCAGAGTCGGCAACTGCTAGGAGTGGTACCCCAGGAGCTGGCCTACGATCCCTTCTTCACCGTTCGCGAGTTTTTGCGCTGGCAATCGGGATACTTTGGCCTGCGCCGCAATGACGACTGGATCGATGAACTGATGGCCGAACTGGACCTGACGGACAAGGCCGATACCAACCTTCGCGCACTCTCCGGCGGTATGAAACGCCGCGTGCTCATCGCCCAGGCGCTGGTACATCAGCCGCCGGTCGTGGTTCTCGATGAGCCGACGGCAGGGGTCGACGTGGAGCTGCGCCAAAGTCTTTGGCGTTTCGTGCGACGATACAACAGCCTTGGCCATACCGTCATCCTGACGACCCATTATCTGGAGGAGGCGGAAGAGCTCTGTGAACGTATCGCCATCCTGCAACATGGGCAGATCATTGCCCTCGACCGAAAGGAGCGTCTGCTCGCCAAAAATCGACGCAAACGCACGCTGACCCTCGAATTTGATCGCGACCCAGGGGAGTTGCCTAGTGGCCTCGATGAGGTGCTGTTGGGAGCCAATGGCAATACTCGGGTCCTGCAGGTCGATGAGGTATTGCACCCGATGAGCGAAGTGCTGCACATCCTGCAGGGACTGCCCGCCCAGATCATCGATCTGCATCTGCAGGAGCCCCGTCTGGAGGAGGTCTTTACCGACCTCTTGCAGGAGGCCCGTAGCAATGGCTGAGGGCCAGCGCCTCGACCTGTTTTTGAAGATGTCGCGTCTGATCAAACGGCGCAGCGTCGCCAAAGCCCTCTGCGATGCCGGACGGGTGCAAATCAACGGGCGCACTGCCAAGGCGGGGACACCGGTACAAGCTGGCGATCTTCTGCACCTAGACCTGCCGCAAGGCCTGGTCGAGGTGGAGGTACTGCGCCTGCCCACGCGGGTGGAAGGGCCGGATGGCGTGGTCAGCATCCTGAGCACAGCGGAATCCACATGAGTCACCCGCGACTCCTGCTGAACGTCGGCGAACCCGCCGGTATCGGACCGGATCTTTGCGTTGCCCTCGCGCAGCATGCGTTGCCGCCTCTGGTGTTGATTGGCGACATCGATTGTCTGCGCCACCGCGCCCTGCAACTCGGGATTCCGGTGGCACTGGAGCCCTGGGATCCCGGCATGCCCTGGCCCGAGGGCCGGCATGTACTGGCCGTTTGGCCTGTCCCACTCGCACACCCCTGTCGCGCCGGACAGCTCGATCCGGCCAATGCGCCTGCCGTTCTGGAGGGACTGGACCGCGCCGTATCCCTGCTGCAAGCCGGGCTGGCCGACGCGCTGGTTACTGGCCCGGTGCACAAGGGCGTGATCAATGACGCGGGCATCCCCTTCAGTGGCCACACCGAGTATCTGGCCGCCCGCTGTGGGCAAAGCGAGGTATTGATGCTGTTGGCGGGGCGCGGACTGCGCGTAGCCCTGGCGACCACACACCTCCCTTTGCGGGACGTTGCCGCCGCCATCAATGCCCACGATCTGGAACGCAGTCTGCGCCTTTTGCAGCAGGGTTTGCAGCAGGATTTTGGCCTGGCAGAGCCACGCATCCGCGTTACGGGACTCAACCCCCATGCGGGCGAGAGTGGTCACCTGGGACGGGAGGAGATCGAGGTCATCGCACCGGTGATCGACAAACTGCAGGGCGAAGGTTGGGCCATCACTGGACCCTGGCCCGCCGATACGCTTTTCACACCGCGCTTTCTGGAGGACACCGACGCCGTACTGGCGATGTACCATGACCAGGGCCTGCCAGTGCTGAAATATCATGCCTTCGGCGAGGCCGTAAACATCACCCTTGGCTTGCCAATCGTGCGTACCAGCGTCGACCATGGTACTGCCTTGGAACTGGCGGGCACGGGCCGGGCCGAGATCCACAGCCTGCTGCACGCC
Source organism: Acidithiobacillus sp. (assembly GCA_028697715.1). Taxonomy (GTDB): domain Bacteria; phylum Pseudomonadota; class Gammaproteobacteria; order Acidithiobacillales; family Acidithiobacillaceae; genus Igneacidithiobacillus. The sequence goes on from JAQVDS010000005.1 coordinate 33,809, forward strand.
ATTCAAGCAGCCGCGGAAATCGTGCGCCAGCGCCGCCTGAACAGGACGCCGGAGGCCTAGAAGATGTGCTGCCGCGAGACCGGTACCTGCGCCAGCAGGAATTCCATCTGGTCGGCGAGAATCCGGCGATTACTGAGCAGCAGGTACTCCGCCCAGGTAGGAGTGAACGGCACGGCCAGCAGGGGCATATTGGCCTCCTCCGGCGTGCGGTTGTCCTTGCGACTGTTGCACCAGCGACAGGCGGTAACGACGTTGGTCCAGACATCCCGCCCCTTGCGCGACAGAGGTACGACGTGATCACGGGTGAGATCTCGTTGCGGAAAGCTGCCACCACAGTAGAGGCAAAGATGGCGGTCGCGATGAAACAGGGTAGGGTTGTTCAGGGCCGGGGGACGAATCTTACCCTGATGCCGTCCGCGCACTGCGATCAGCGGGTGGATATCGAGCAGGGAGGTTTCCCCGCTGTGCCGCGACATGCCACCATGTGCGGTGAAAAAAGGATCTCCCAATGTCCAGGCGACATTGCCGCGGGCATAATGGGCAGCAGCTTCTTCCCAGGTTTCCCAAGCCATGGGGCGGCCGCTGACGTCGAGACGAAGCACGAGATGCATTGGCTTTCCGTTGCTTAGCGCCCGCTGGGGGCGTCGAGCCAATATACCATGAAGGACGGCAAGAATTGCAAGTAGCAAAACTGCCCCAGGCAAAAAAGCGTTTTGGTCAGAATTTTCTGGTGCAGCCGGCGATCATCACTCGCATCGTGGCGGTTATCGCGCCGCGCCCAGGCGATGCTCTCGTCGAGATCGGACCCGGACCGGGCGCCCTGACCCAAGCACTGCTAGCAGCACAAGCGGCTGGTATGGGCCCTTTGCGGGTCATCGAGCTCGACCGCGATCTTCTGCCCAATCTGCACGCCTTAGCCTCTGCCGAGCGACTGCAGGTGATTGCCGGTGATGCCCTGCAGGTCGATTTTGCCCATCTTGCCGCAGAGGCAGGCGGGCCCCTGCGGGTGGTCGGCAATCTGCCCTATAATGTCTCCACACCTCTGCTGTTTCACCTGCTGGCGCAGAAGGATGCGATTGTCGACATGCATTTCATGCTGCAAAAAGAGGTGGCCGATCGTCTGGCCGCCGGCCCCGGCAGTTCCGCCTATGGCCGCCTGTCGCTGATGGTCCAGGCGCAAGCCCGAGTCGAGCTACTGTTTCCCGTAGCCCCCGGCAATTTCCATCCGGTGCCGAAGGTGGATTCCGCCTTTGTCCGCCTCAGCCCCTACCGCCCCTCTCGGTTGCCGCCAGAGCTCTTGCCGCATTTCAGCCGGGCCGTCAGCCTTGCCTTTGCGCAAAGACGCAAGACGCTAGCCAACAACTTCAAGGGCGTTCTCGATGGCGCTATGCTGGAAGCCTTGGCCATTACCCCCTCGGCCCGCGCCGAGACCCTGGATTTTGCAACTTTTGTTCGCCTCGCCGAGGCACTCGCGCAGAAAGGAGTGACATCGTGAAGCATCTGGAGGCCGCTGAGGCCTTGTTTCGTCATCTTGGCTGGAACGCCAAGACCCTGCAGGACTATCCGGTCATCACCTGCGCCGTGGCGGTACCCAACGGTACCCTGGACATATTCTGTCATGTCCATGCCGAGCTGGAGCGGATCCTGTTCTATGTGCGTCCGCAGGGTCTGGAGCTTCCCGCGGCACGCCTACCGGCAGTGGCCGAATTTTTGACCCGGGCCAACTATGGACTCCCGCTGGGGAATTTCGAGCTCGACTGGGAAGATCTGGAACTGAACTGCAAGAGCAGCGTGCAGGTCCCGGAGTCCTGCGTCAACGCCGGACTACTGCAGGGGTATCTTCTGTCGGCAGTGGAAACCTGCAATCACTACCTTCCCGGCCTGCGGGCAGTAGCCGAAGGCAAGCAGAGCGCCGCGGCGGCGATCAAGGCGCTGGAGGTGCCGACGGCACACTGAGGGCAGGGCTGACGGGCTGCAACAGGGGGGTTATCCCCATGCCGCGAATCTTTGTCAGAGCCGCCTGTGCATCGGCGGGAGAGGCGTAGCGGCGGGTGAATACCAGGTAGTAGCTGGCACCGTCATTGCCGCGCAGCTTTTCCAGATGACTGGGGATGCCGAGCAGTTCCAGACGTTCCCGGATCACTTGTGCTCCAGCCAGATTATTCAGCGCCCCCACCTGTATGCGCACTGGCACTCCGGCAGCTGCGCTGCTGGTCGGGGCGCTGGGGATGCCCGGCCCGCTGCCGAGAATATCACCGGGAATATCCACCTTCATTTGTGGCAGTATGCGGTAAAAGTTGAAGTGCACGGTACTCTGCGTGGAAGCGGTCGCACTGCTGACGGGGGCGGCGACTGCGTTGTTCTGCGCAGCCACTGCGTTGTTCGAAGATTTCGCTGCCGCAATGGTGCTACTCACGGGGAATGCCGGCCGTACGGCAGAAGAGTTGGCAGAGCTCGTCGGGCGCTTGGCAACGCTGGGGAGCAGGCCCAGTTGGCCACGGGCCATAGGCAGGCTGGCCACCCACCACCAGACCGCACCACTAAGCAGCAAGAAAGCGATCAGCAGCAACCAGATCCAGCCATGGCCAGATCGGCGCGGGGCGGGGGCGATGTCCACATCGTCATCCGTTTCTGCCGCTAGCGGAGCGGGCTGCGCGCGCGGAATGGGAGGGCGATGCTCTTCTGCTGGCGGCTGGCGACTGCTATGGCCCTTGTAGTCACGCATTGCCGATCACATCGTCTCCGGCGCCGACACCCCCAAGAGGGCCAAGCCATTTGCGAGGGTCTGCGCAATTGCGTCGGCAAGACTCAGGCGCGCAAGGCGCAGCGCATCCTCTTCCACCAGGATGCGGGTAGCGTTGTAGTAGGTATGAAAACCTGCTGCCAAGTCTTTGAGGTAGAAAGCAATCTGATGCGGCTCGCGATCCCGGGCCGCACTGGCCACCTGTTCCGGAAAACGCCAGAGCCGATCCGCAAGCTCCAGTTCGCGTGGGTCCGTAAGACAGGCCAGATCCGGAGGTTGGGTGGGGAGCGACAGTCCCCGCTCTAGCGCCTGTCGGCGCAAAGAGTGTACCCGCGCATGGGCATACTGAATGTAAAAAACCGGGTTTTCCTCGGAGTGCTTGGTTGCCAGTTCCAGATCGAAATCCAGGTGCTGATCGGCGCGCCGCAGGACGTAGAAAAACCGTGCCGCATCATTTCCCACTTCTTCGCGCAACTGACGCAGGGTGACGAACTCGCCAGCGCGGGTGGACATCGATACCTTTTCCGTACCGCGATAGAGAATGGCGAATTGCACCAACAATACTTCGAGGGCGTTCGCATCCGCGCCGAGGGCCTGCAAACTCGCACGCACGCGCGGGATATAGCCGTGGTGGTCGGCGCCCCACATATCGATGAGCTGGGAGAAACCGCGCGTACCCTTTTCGAAGTGATAGGCAACATCGGAGGCAAAATAGGTATAAGCGCCATTTTCCCGTTGCAGTACCCGGTCCTTGTCATCACCGAAGTCAGTAGAACGAAACCACAGGGCGCCCTCGGCACGATAGCAGTGTCCGCCCTCTTCCAGCCGCGCAATCGCGCGCTCCACCGCGCCCTGCTCCATGAGGGAACGCTCGGAATACCAATTTTGGTAGACGACACCGAACTCGGCGAGATCGTCGCGGATGTCCGCAAGGATTTCCTGCAGGCCTGCGGCATGCAATCTTCCATAGGCTGCAGCCCCCAGAGCGTCCTTCAAATGGGCAATCAGCTGGTCGATAGCTGCGTCGCCATCGGCAATGGCGGCCAAATCGGGCATGTTCTTGGACGCAAATACCAAGGCATCGCCCTCCCTCGCCAAAAGATGTGCGGCGATCTCGCGGACATATTCGCCCCGATAGGCACTCTGCGGGAAATCCCAGGGCAGGCCATGACCTGCAGCCTCGAGGTAACGCAGATAGACACTGGCGGCGAGGATATCCATCTGCCGTCCGGCGTCGTTAACGTAGTACTCGCAAAAGACGTCATAACCGCAAAAGCGCAGTATCTCGGCCAGACTCGCGCCATAGGCGGCGCCCCGACCGTGCCCGACGTGCAAAGGGCCGGTAGGATTGGCGGAGACGAACTCCAGATGCAAGCGCAGGCCGCCACCCAGATTCTGCCGCCCGAAATCCCGCCCCTGCCCCAGAACCTGGGCAATTACCGCGTGAAAAGCGGCCGGCCGCAGAAAAAAATTGAGAAAGCCCGGGCCGGCAATCTCCACCCGCTCGATCCAGGGCGACTCGGGTAGGGCGCCGAGAATACTGGTGGCGAGATCGCGGGGCTTTTTGCCCGCGCCCTTGGCAAGGAGCAGAGCGACATTGCTGGCCAGGTGACCATGCTCCGGCTGGCGCGGACGGTCGAAGTCCAATTGGATGGGGACACCCTGTAGCAAGCCTTGCTGCTGCAGGGCCTGCAAGGCCAGCAAAAGGGGTTCGGCAACGAAGTTTTTCACAAAACAAACCTTGAGCAAAAGGAATTTTTGCTGCAGTGTACTCCAAGCTGCCCCTTCCGTCAGGGGCTATGGGCTATTCGGGGAATGAATGCTGTGAGAACATACCTGTGAAACAACTGGAAGGCATCTGGACCTGGTTCCTCTCGCCAATCCATTTCCCGGGCGGCATTGCCATCGAACCGGTGCGGATTGTTGCGCTCATCATCGTTCTGATCTTCCTGTGGTGGGGTGCGCGTTGGTTGCGCAAAGCGACCCGCGTTCTGCTCAGTCGGCGTCTCGATCCCTCTTTGGCCTATGCCATCTCCCGCATCGGCTACTACTTCGTTCTCGCCTTCGGCGCCCTGATTGCCCTGCAGAGCATGGGCGTCAACCTGAGCAGCCTGTCGATCCTAGGCGGCGTGGTCGGCGTCGGGCTGGGTTTCGGTCTGCAAAATATCTTCAGCAATTTCGCCTCCGGCCTCATCATCCTCATCGAGCAAAGCATCAAGGTCGGCGATTACATCCAGCTCAAGGAAAATGGCCTGCACGGCGCGGTAGTCCATCTGGGGGTGCGCTACACCCAGGTGCGTACCAATGACAACGTCGATATCCTGGTGCCCAATTCCCAGTTCATCAACGGCGAGGTCATCAACTGGAGCCTCAGCGACAATACCATGCGCCTGCATATCCCCTTCCGCGTACCCTACGGCACCAATCGCGAGACGCTGCGCGAACTGGTCATTGCTACCGCGTACCAGTCGGAGCATACCCTGGATGTAGACGGCAAAAGGCCGAATCTATGGATCAGCGCCTTTGGCGAGGCCGGCTATGATTGCGAGATGATCGTCTGGGTCGCGCGCGATGCCCTGATGCGCCCCGGCGGCACCCGCGCCGAATACCATTGGTTACTGGCCGAGGCACTAGAGAAGGCAGGCATCGAGATCCCGCGTCCGCGTCAGGAGATCAGCTTTGCCCGATCTGATGATGCCAAGGTCTACGCCGAAGAGCTTTCCCGCTCTATTTCTTCGACATAGCTGCTTGCGGCGGTAGCTGCCAGCCGCCGTGGAGAGATTAGGAAGAGGTAGGCCACTGCCGCAGCGGCCAGGGCAACCCACATCGACAGGCGCAGTAGATTGTCGAGACTCAAGGTGGCAGCTAGGCTCTGTAAATGCTGAACGAGCAGCGGCAAGGGCAGGCCCGGTAAGGGCTGCACGTCGGCGCGCATGTTGGACTCTGCTAGGGCCGAGCCACGGGTCCAAAAGACCTCCAGCAGGGTCACGCCGATATTGGCACTGAAGACGCGAATGAAGTTGCTGGTGGTGCTGGCGGCAGGGATTTCTTCTTTGTCGACGCCCGAGAGAATGATGAGAGTGAGGGGCACGAAAAGCGCTCCAACGCCCAGGCCAAGCAGAAAAACGGGCCAGAAGAGATCACCCAGACTCATCATCGGACTGAGATAGGCGGTGCCGTAGGCAAGGGCAAAGAGCAGAAAACAGGCGCTGGCCAGGCGCCGCAGCCCCACCAGCCCATGCAAGCGATCCATCAGGATAGAGAGGGGTACCGCGGCGAGACCGATGGGAATGAGGATACTGCTGCCCCACCAGCCATTGAAGCCGAGGTTTTCCTCCGCCCAGAGCGGCAGCAAGGATGCCCAGCCCATGAACAGTGCCCAACCCAAGCAGAGCAAGAGCAGCCCAAGCCAATAATTACGCTGGCGCAGATAGTGAAAACGCAGGAGGGGATGGCGAGCAGTCGCTTCGCGCCAAGCGAAGAGAGCAAGGAAGACAATAGCCACTAGACTGGTGCGCAAGATGAAACGCGAATGCCACCAGCCGTATTGCTCGCCATTGTCGAGAACGATCTGCAGGGCCATCAGACCTGCGTAGAGAAGGAGAAAGCCGAGAAGATCGAAGCCTGGCGGTCGTGGCCCGCGCTCTTCGCGAATCTGTCCACTGCCGATCCAGGCGGCGAGGAGCCAAACGGGGACCGACAGAGCAAAGATCCAACGATAACCCAAGGTGACCGCGAGATAACCGCCAAGGGCCGGCCCAATAAAAAAGGGCACCAGCATGGCGTTACTCCACAATACCATAACCGGCCCGTGCTGTGATGCCGGGCTGGCCCGCAGAAACAGGCTTTGGCTGAGGGGCACCAGCAAACCCGCCGCCATCCCTTCCATCGCGCGGCTGAGGAGCAAAATCCAGAGGTTGCCGGTACTAGCGCTGATCAGACTGCCCAGGGTAGCCAGAGAACAGGCGCCCAGAAATACCTGCCGCGCGCCAAAACGGGCATGGGTCCACGGCATCAGGGTAATGCCCACCGACCAGTTGACAATGAAATACGTCAGCGCCCATAGCGCGTGGTCGCTACTGGTAGCAACGCCGCCGGCAATATAGGGAAAGATGCCTTGCACCGCAGCGCCGTCGAAAGACCCCATTGCAAGCCCCAGGCCCACACCGAGAAACAACATCCACGGCATTGTCTCGCTGCGCTGTGTCATCGCTCTCCCCAAAACTGGACTAGGCAACGGTAGCGCTGCGTCTTATATTGGTCCAATGGAATTGTTTTGCGTTATTGATCGGGATTTTCAATGAAAATATCCCCAGAAGATCTGCTGAGTTTTCTTGAGGTAGCAGAACAAGGCGGTGTTGCGCACGCCAGCGAACGACTACATCGCAGTCAACCGACCATCTCCGGCCGCCTGCAACGGCTCCAGCGCATTGTCGGTGAGCCCTTATATCTGCGCGAGGGGCGGGGCATTCGCCTCAGCCCCGCTGGTGAGGCACTTGTACCCCTCCTGCGCAGCCTGCGTAGCGATCTGCAGCGTATCGAGGACTGGGTCAGCCGCCGGCAACAGCAACAGGAAGGCCAGCTCCGCATTGCCGCCAGCAGTACCGTCGCCAACTATTTTTTGATGGAACACCTGGCGCGCTTTCGCAGTCTCTACCCCGGTGTCGAGCTCCGTCTGCAGACCGGGGCCCTGGCCTGGGAAGACTGGAACTGGAAGGATTGGGATCTGCTCTTTACCGAAGAGGCCATAGCACCAGAGCTGCTACCCGAAGACTTCTGCCAGAGTCCCTGGCGCGAGGACGAACTGGTGGCGATCCTACCCTTGCAACACCCTTGGGTGCTAGCGGGAAAACAAAGTGTCACCTGGACGGAGATCTTGCAGGAACCCATTGTCTGGCGCGAGCCACATTCCGGCATTCGCCGGCGCGTTGCCGCAGCGTTGCGCGCTGCGGGGCTCAAACCCACTTACACGGTCGAGGTCACGGGGGTGGAGGCGCTGCGCGAGGCCGTGGCCGCCGGTCTCGGCATTGGTTTTGCTTCGGTCGAGGCCTTGGATAAGATACGTTGGCCCTTGGCCTCCATGCGTCTGGAACCTCCGCGCGGGCTATTCTGGACCTTGTATCTGGTGCATCCGCGGCTTGCCGTCGCCTCGCACGCCCTGCGCGCCTTTCTCCAGCTGCTTGCGCCGGCGGGCGTCGCTCACTGCGACGCTTCGTCGACGAGGAACAGGCAGGCGCCGTAGCCGCCTGCGGGATGTTCCAGCCAAATCAGGGGAAGATCCGGATATTGGCTCAGCAAGGCCGCCTCTGCATCGCCGGTCTCCAGGGCCAGAATCCCGCCGGGGCGTAGATGGGCTGGCGCTTCTCGCAGTATGGGCAATAGGCAATCCAGACCGTCGTCGCCAGCGGCCAGGGCCAACCGGGGCTCATGGCGATATTCCGGCGGCAGTTCTGCCATGGCAGCGGCATCGACATAGGGGGGATTACTGACAATCAGGTCGTAGCACTGCCCCGCAAGAGCGGCAAAAAGGTCGGACTGCTGCAGCTGTACCCGCGCGGACAGACCATGCAACGCGACATTGTACCTGGCCACCTCTAGGGCAGCGGGGGAAATATCGACGGCATCGACTTGTGCCTCGGGAAAGCGCTGCGCCAGGGCAACGGCCATGCAGCCGGAGCCGGTGCCGATCTCCAGAATCCGCCCTACCCGCTCCGCCTGCAGCCAGGGAGCAAAGCCTTCCTCGATGAATGGCTCGAGCAGGCTGCGCGGGATCAGGACCCGTTCATCGACAAAAAAGCGCAGGCCGGCAAACCAGGCCTCCTGCAGGATGTACGCCGTGGGCCGGCGCAGGATCTCCCGCTGATAGAAGGCATCGAGCACAGCATCGCGCTCGCTGGCGGTGAGCCTTGCTGCCCGTAGCTCCGGGAGCTCCTCCGGCTCCAGGGCCAGGCGACGGGCGACTAGGGCAGCGGCCTCGGCCTGCGGGGTCTGGTACCCCTGACTGCAATCGATGCCCGCCCGAGAGAAGCGGCTCTGCCCATAGCGCCAGAAATCCTCGACACTCTCCAACCCTATTGCGAGTTCCCGATATTGCTGCCAACGCATGGGGTCCTCCTAGTCGATTTCCAGCCAGACCGGGCAGTGGTCCGAACCCAGGACCTCCGTAGCGATTCCGGCGCCGCGTACGCGCGGCAACAGGCTGCGATGTACCCAAAAATAGTCCAGACGCCAGCCGACATTCCGCTCCCGCGCCGCGGTGCGCTGACTCCACCAGGAGTAGCACTGCGTTTCCGGATGCAGGTGGCGAAAACTGTCCACCCACCCGGCGGCCTCCCAGCGATCGAGCCAGGCCCGCTCCTGCGGCAAGAAACCGGAAATTTTAGCATTCTCGGCGGGCCGGGCGAGATCGATGGGGTTATGGGCAGTGTTCACATCACCGCAAAATACCACCGGACGCCCAGCCGCCACCCGTGCCTCGATCTGGGCGAGGAAGTCGGCGTAAAAATCGAGCTTGTAGGCCAGCCGGTCGGCGTCTTTTTTGCCATTGGGGAAATATACGTTGTAGAGATCGAAGTCGCCGCAGTCATGGGCCAAAACACGCCCTTCCCGGTCATAGCGGGGATTCCCCAAGCCCCGCTGCAGCAAGGGGAAGTCGGCGCGGGCGAAGGTGGCAACACCGCTGTATCCGGGGCGCTCGGCGACAGCCCAGTCACCCCGATACCCCGGCAACTCGCGCTCGTTTTCCGTGAGTCGTTCTGGGTCCGCCTTGGTCTCCTGCACACAGAGAACATCGGGTTGGCTGTCCGCGACCCAGTCCCGCAAGCCTTTACGCAAGGCCGCCCGCCAGCCGTTGACGTTCCAGCTGTACAGGCGCATTCAGCGCTGTACCCGCACGGCGAGAAATTCTCCGCGCTCCAGCACGCCCTGTAGCAACACCCGGGCGTCTGTGGCCTCTGCTACCGCCGGCAACTCTGCCAGAGTTTCGCGTGCGCCGCTGGGGCTGATGACACCATGACGGAGGGCGAGCTGATAGAGCACCTGGATGGACAAGCGGTTGTCGGGCCGCTGCGGCAGAGACAATTGTAACTCTGCCTTGGGTCCGCCATAAAAATGCAGGGTGCGGATCTGATCGACTGGGGGCAACGGATTCATGTCCTTTTCTTTCCTATGCTTTCACTTGGGGCGTGCACGCGACGGGCGACCTGCGGCAAGCCACGCAGCTGTACCGACCACTCCCCCTGCATGGCAAGCAAGGGCCCCATACGACTCAAGGCCGCAGCCAAGGGCTCGACGAAACCCCACACCGGCCGCAGGATCAGGAGCCCGGAACCGCGCAGGCGCTCTTGCCCGGCGTCCGCTTCCCAGAGCAACTCTATACTCTGTAGTGCCGTCTGTGCCTGCAACTGCAACAGCAAACGCGAAATCTTACCGCGGATCTTGATGGGGTACCACACCAGGAAACTCGCCAGAGGCCAGTGCTGCAGCGCCGCAATCAAGGCTTCCGCCAACAACTCCCATTCCTTTGCCACCTCGAAGGCGGGATCGACCAAGACCAGACCCCGCCCCGCCGCCGGCGGCGCAGGCCGACGTAGGAACTGATAGGCGTCCTCCTGGAGAATGCTCGTCTGCCCCCGGCCGGCCAGTGCCTGGCGCAGCTCCTGCGCGATTCCCGGCACTTTTTCGAGTAGGAAGAGAGGATCCTGGGGACGCAGCAGGCGGGCGGCGAGGAGCGGCGAGCCGAGATAGTGCTGCAACTCCTTGCCGGGATTGTCTGGCAGCAGGAGATCGAGCCAGGGACGCAACTCCGCCAGCTCCCGCCGCTGCGGCCAAAGCCGGTGGATGCCGTCCTTCGCTTCGCCCTCCGCAGACACGGCATAGCGACCAGCACCAGCATGGGTATCGACAAAATACAGGGGCCGATCTTTCCGCAGCAGCTGCGTCAAGGCCAGCACCAGGGCCAGATGCTTCATGCAATCGGCAGCATTGCCCGCATGAAATTGATGTCGGTAGTTCATACTGACGGATGGTGCGACATTCCCGTGCGCGTGGGAAGGGCCACGCACTTGGCTTGCTGGCGGGCATTGGTCATCATAGGGTCAAGCCCATTGCGCACAGGAACCCTGCCATGCGACTCCTCAGCACGCCCACCAGCCCCTACGCCCGCAAGGTCCACATCGCCCTGCGGGAAAAGAATCTCCCCTGCGAGATCGAAATTGTCGATCTGCGCGATCCGGAACATGCCGGCAAGGAACAAAACCCGCTAGGCAAGATCCCCATCCTGTTGCGCAACGATGGCGAGGCGATCTATGATTCCGCGGTCATTCTGCAGTATCTGGAGCTGTTGCATCCGCAGCCGCCCTTGCTCCCCAGCGATTCCATGGATAAGGTCCGCTGCCTGCGCCTGGAGGCCCTGGCCGACGGCATCATGGACGCGACCATTGCCTGGGTACAGGAGCATCGTCGCAGGAAGGATTGTCAAGATCCGAGCCTGCTGAAGAAGCAGCGCAGCAAGGTACAGGATGGTCTCGCCTTTCTGCAGACGCAAAGCCGGGATTGGAGCCCGGACAGCCCTCTCGATCTGGGCCGGATCGGGGCGATTGCCGCCATTGGCTACGTCGATCTGCGCGCCCCCGAGCTGCTCGTCCCCTACGCCGACCTGCATCGCTGGTATCAATCCCTGCGCGACCGGCCCAGTGTCGCCGAAACTGCCCCGCAATGAGCATGTCCGCGTGAAAATTGCCAGCTGGAACGTCAACTCCCTGAAGGTGCGCCTGCCGCAGGTGCTCGACTGGCTACAGGCGGAAGAAGCAGACGTACTCTGCCTGCAGGAAACCAAACTCACCGATGAACGTTTTCCCGTGCTAGCGCTGCAGGAGATCGGCTATCAAAGCCTGTACCACGGACAAAGCACCTACAATGGCGTTGCCATCCTCAGTCGTTTGCCTCTGCAGGATCCGCGTTGCGATTGGCCGGATAGCAGTGACGGCCAGGCACGCATCTGTGCCGCCAGCATCGGCAATTTGCGCATCATCGATGTCTACGTGCCCAATGGCCAGGCCGTCGACAGTGACAAATATCACTACAAACTCGCCTGGCTCGCGCGCCTGGAAGGGCTGCTGCGTGAGGAGTTGCAGCAATCGCCCAATCTACTGCTGCTCGGTGACTTCAACATCGCCCCCACTGACCTTGACGTCCACGATCCCGCTGCCTGGGGCGAGGACATCCTCTGCTCGCCGGCCGAACGCGCCGCCCTACAGCGACTTTTCGATCTGGGACTCATCGATCTCTTTCGCCACCAGCATCCAAAAACGCGCGCCTGGAGCTGGTGGGACTATCGCGCTGCCGGCTTTCGCCGCGACATTGGTCTGCGCATTGATCTGCTCCTGGGCAGCAAAACCCTCTTACCCCGCCTGCAGGAAGTGCACATCGACCGCGCCGCGCGGGCGGCAGAACGCCCCTCGGACCACGCCCCGGTCTGCCTCACCCTGAAGGAATCCGCATGATTGGTATTCTCTTGGTCAATCTAGGTACCCCTGAGGCCCCCACTACCCCGGCGGTACGACGCTACCTACGCGAGTTTCTCAGCGACCCCCGGGTGGTGGAGATCCCGCGCGTCCTCTGGTGGCCCATCCTCAACGGCCCCATCCTGTTGACGCGACCAGCCCGCTCGGCGCGCGCCTACCGCAGTATCTGGCTGGATGAAGGTTCGCCACTGCTCGTGCATAGCCAGAATCTGGCCGCGGGCTTGCAGCAACAATATGATTCCCGCCAGCCGGGCACTGTCCTGGTGCGTCTGGCCATGCGCTATGGGCAACCTTCCGTGGCCACGGGACTGCGTGCCCTGCGCGATGCCGGCTGCGAAAAGATCGTCGTGGTGCCGCTGTACCCACAGTATTCCGCCACCACCACGGCAGCGATCTTCGATGCCGTAAGCGCTGAACTGCGCAGCTGGCGCAATCTTCCCGAACTGGTCTTTCTGCGCGACTGGCACCAGCATCCCCGCTACATCGATGCCCTTGCCCGCTCGGTGCGCGCTCACTGGGAACAGACCGGCCGCCCAGATCGTCTGCTGCTGTCCTTCCATGGCCTGCCGGCGCGTAATGTCGCCCTCGGCGATCCCTATCGCGCGGAATGCGAAAAGACCACGGAACTGCTGATTAGCGCATTGGGACTGCAACCAGAGCAATGGATACAGACCTTTCAGAGCCGTTTTGGTCCAGCGCGCTGGCTCGAACCCTACACCTCGGTCACGTTGCAGGAACTGGGCAAGGCCGGCGTCGGCCGAGTAGACTGCCTCTGCCCAGGATTTGTGACCGACTGCTTGGAAACGCTAGAAGAGATCGCCATCGGCGGCAAGGAGATCTTTCTCCATGCGGGGGGCAAACAGATGCATTATATCCCCTGTCTCAATGCCGATGCTGCGTGGATCGCGGATTTTCGCGGCATCCTCGATGAACATATTCCCCACGACGACGAGCTTTTGCGCAGCCCAGCGGCAACGGCTACACTGCCCCTGGAAAACCCACCCACGAAGGAAGCTGCGCCATGAAGATCGCCAAGGACTGCGTTGTCACCCTGGACTACACCCTGACCGACGAGGACGGTGAAATTCTCGATAGCTCCGAAGGCGACGAGCCTTTGGTCTACCTGCATGGCCATGGCGACATCGTGCCAGGGCTGGAACGCGCCCTCAATGGTCATCAGGTTGGCGATCAGGTCGAGGCGGACGTGAGCCCGGAAGATGGCTATGGCGATTGGGACGAAGACCTGGTCGACGTCGTAGGCAAGGAAGATTTTGACGACCCCGAGGAACTCGAGGTCGGCGCGCAGTTCGAGGTCGACACCGACGAGGGCGTACGGATCGCCACGGTGATCGAGATGGAGGGGGAAGACATCACCGTGGACCTCAATCATCCCCTGTCCGGCATGAACCTGCATTTTGCCGTCAAGGTGCTCGACGTGCGCGCCGCCAGCGCCGAGGAGCTCGCGCACGGCCACGTGCATGGTCCGCACGGACACGAGCACGACTGATCGGGGAGCGCTCTTGCTGATCCTGGGGATGATGTCCGGCACCAGTGCCGATGGCATCGACGCCGCTCTCCTGGAATTTTCGGCCCTGAGCGCGGGGGAGCTCCGCGCTCATTGGCACTCTCCCTATCCGCCAGCATTGCAGGAGCGGCTGTTTCGCCTACAGGAAGGTGACGCCGCTCGTCCACTCCTCGCCATCGATCGGGAGATCGGGCGATTGCATGGCGAATTTGCTCAGCAAATTCTTGCTTCCGGAGTGCAGTTCGATCTGCTTGCCCTGCATGGGCAAACCGTCGCCCACCAGCCCGATGGACCCGACGGCTACACCTGGCAAATCGGCTCTGCCTACGAGCTCGCACAGGCAACCGGCTGCACCGTAGCTCATGACTTTCGCCGCGCCGATCTCGCAGCCGGTGGACAGGGTGCACCCCTCGTACCCCCCTTTCATAGCGCGCTGCTCGCCACGGAGCGGCCCCTGCTGGTCCTGAATCTTGGGGGCATGGCCAACCTGACCTGGGTTCCCGCGCGCGGCAGTGAAGGGAGGATCCGCGCCTTCGATACTGGTCCCGGCAATGTCCTGATCGATGCCGCAGTGCAACTCCTGAGCGACGGAGAACTGCGCTATGACGCCGACGGCGCCTGGGCGGCACAGGGTCGAGTGCAGGAAACCATGCTGCGGGAGTGGCTTGCTCTCGACTACTTTCAACGGCCACCACCCAAGAGCACCGGACGGGAGCTATTCAATGCCCGCTGGGTAGAGGCGCAATGGTCGGCTTGGCAAGACGGGAAAGCGGATTTTCTCGCGAGCCTCTGCGCCTTGACCGCCAGCAGCATCGCCCAGGCGGCGCAGCGCTGGCTGCCGCCGGCGGCACGGATGCTGGTTTTTGGCGGTGGCGCCTGCAACCGTACCCTGCTTGCCAACTTGCAAACCGCGCTGCCGGATGTGGCTGTGGAAATGGGTGAACAGGTGAGTGGAATCCCCAGTGCTGCCATGGAAGCCCTGGCCTTCGCCTGGCTGGGCGGACAGTGTCTGCTCGGCCGCCCGATCGATCTGCACGGGGTTACCGGGCAACGGGAGGCGGTCGTCCTCGGTAGCCTGTATCCAGGGAGAAACTGGTCCCAAGTTCTGCGCTTGCGGGAGCAGCTATGCTGAAACCCAGTGGTGGGGCAATGGTCTGCGGCATCATCGGCGATCCCTTGCAGCACAGTCTGTCACCCTGGATGCAGCGGCAGTTTGCCGAACAACTGGGACTAGATTTTCTTTACGCGCCCTTTCCCGTCGCTACAGAACATCTGCCCAGTGCCCTTCGCGGGCTGCAGGCCTTGGGAGTGCGCGGCATCAATGTCACCATTCCGCACAAAGAGGCGCTGCTGCCATTCGTCGATGAACTCTCGCCGCGCGCTGCTGCCATCGGTGCCGTCAACACCTTGCTCTTCGAGCACGGGCGCATTCTGGGCGAAAACACCGATATCACCGGTTTTGCCCGCTCCCTGCGCCGCCATGCCGGCACGATCAGCGGCCCCAGCCTGGTGATTGGGGCGGGCGGGGCGGCGCGGGCCATACTCCACGCCCTGGCGGGGGAAGGCGCCACGCCCATCTACCTGGCCAACCGCACCCTGGCCCGCGCCGAGGCCCTGGCAGCCGAGTTTCCGACCCTACCCATCCGTCCGCTGGCTCTTTCCCGCACGGCCATCGAGCCACACTTGCGCTGTATCCAACTACTGGTGAATACCAGCAGTCGGGGTCTACGCGGCGAAAATCACCCGGAAATCGATCTGCAGCAGATACCTGAATCCGGCATTGTTTGTGATATCGTCTATAAACCCTTGCAAACCCCCTTGCTGGCGGCGGCCAAGGCCCATGGGCTGCGTTGCGTGGACGGCCTGGGCATGCTGGTGGCGCAGGGGGCAGAAAGTTTTCGTATCTGGACCGGTCAGTTGCCAAACTCCGGAGCTGTGGAGGAAATCCTGCGGACATGGCTGCAAACCCCGAAGCTATAACCTTGACCCCCCTTTTGCGTGGACTGGTGGGGGCAGGCCTGACGGATGAGAGCTCTCTCCGCGCCCTGCTGAACGATCCTGCGCGCGGCAAGCAGCCGCTGCTTCCTTTTCTGGTCGAAAAGAAGGCCATCTCGGCAAGCGCCTTGATGGAATATCTCTCCGAACGCTACAAAATGCCGATGCTCGATCTGGGTGCCGTGCAACTGGACGAAACCGTCATTCATCGCATCGACCGCGCGCTTCTGGATCGGTATCAGGTCCTCCCCATTTCGCTGCATCGCGATACGCTCTATCTGGCGATGGCCGACCCCACTGATGTCAAGGCTACCGAAGACATCCGCTTCAACGCGGGCGGCCTGCAAATCAATCCCATCCTGGTCGAGGCCGACAAGCTGGCCAAGGCGGTTGCGGAATTCTCCGGAGGATTCAAGAATCAGCTCGAAGAATTCTTCGCCCCTGATGACGCCCAGCAAGAGCAGGATGAATTCGATCTGGCCGGCGATGCCCAAGGGGAAGACGCCCCCGTCGTGCGCTTCGTCCAGCAGCTCCTCCTCGATGCAATCCAAAAGGGCGTATCGGATATTCATATCGAGCCCTATGAGCGGGACATTCGCGTGCGCTATCGCCTGGATGGCGTGCTGCAGGACATGCTCCACCCCCCGATCGGCCTGCGCGATGGGATCACCTCTCGTCTGAAGATCCTCTGTCGTCTCGACATTTCCGAGCGGCGCCTGCCCCAGGACGGCCGCCTACGAGTTCGCGTTCCCCCGGCAAGAATCATCGATTTCCGCGTCTCTTTCCTGCCGACCAATTTCGGCGAGACCATCGTCCTGCGTCTGCTCGATCCGGCCAGCGCCAAAGTGCCCATCGAAGCGCTGGGTTTTCTGCCGCAACAATTGCGCGCCTTCGACGATGCCATCCACCGGCCCTACGGGATGATCCTCGTTACCGGCCCGACCGGATCCGGCAAAACTACGACCCTGTACACTGCGCTCAACATCCTCAACACCGGCGATGTCAACATCAGCACGGCGGAGGACCCGGTAGAAATCCCCGTCTACGGCATCAACCAGGTGAACATCAACGAACGCATCGGGCTCAACTTTGCCGCGGCGCTGCGCTCGTTTCTGCGTCAGGACCCCGATGTGATCATGGTGGGTGAGGTCCGCGATCTAGAAACCGCCGAGACCGCGGTAAAGGCGGCCCAGACCGGGCACCTGGTGCTCGCCACCCTGCACACCAATGACGCGCCGCAAAGCCTCACCCGCCTGGAAAACATGGGGATTCCGACCTACAACATCGCTGGCAGCGTGCATCTGGTCATGGCGCAGCGCCTGGTGCGGAAGCTTTGTGTCGCCTGTAAAAAGCCCGAAAAAATACCGGAGGCGGCACTCTTGGAAGCAGGCTTCACGCCCGAGGATCTTGCAGGTCTGCAGCCCATGGGCCCGGTCGGCTGCGAGCAGTGCAACGGCGGCTATCGCGGCCGTATGGGTCTGTATCAGGTCATGCCCATCAGCGACGCCATGCGCGAGATCATTCTGCGAGGGGGATCGGCGATGGACCTGTCCCGCCAGGCCGCGGCGGAAGGCATTCTCAGCATGCGCCAATCCGGACTTTTGCGGGTCAAAGAAGGCATAACCAGCCTTGAAGAAGTCCTTCGCGTCACCAACCTCTGACGGCACTATGCAAGCTGTCAACCAGCATCGCCTCACAATGGGGGTTTGGAGCCTCGCCCTTTCGCGCCTTCTGGTAAGTACCGCTCTCGTCCTGATCAGTACGTTATCCAGCAAGAGCCTGATCTTCGAGCCGGCCGGGCCAAGCGCTGCGGTTCGCGATACCAGCGTCATCGCCCTCCTCTGGAGTCTGGGCATTCTCTTTACATTGCAGTTGTGGCCAGGTTTCTGGCAGGAAAGAAATAAGCTTTTTATCAGTATCATCGATATGGCGTTGGTTCTGACCCTCTTTGCCCTCACTGGCGGGTTATCCGGAACCCTCGTCATACTTCCTCTGCTGCTGCTCATTGCCAATGCCTATCAGTTGCGCGGCAAAGCGGCCCTCGCCTTTGTCTGGATCCTGATCCTGCTCATTTTTTTGATCAGCGGCTGGCAGGATATCGAATGGTTTTCCAGCCGCACGTTGATGTACCTGGTTGCCCTGCTCACCGTTGCCTTTCTTGCCGACAACCTCGTGCGTAACCGCGAGCGCGCGGCTATCTGGAATGCCGCCAGAGAACAGGAAATTCTCGATTTAAACGCTCTGAATCAAGAAATCATTCAACAAAGTGATGTCGGGATTCTGGTCCTCGACCGGCAGCATCGCACGTTATTCAGCAATCCCATTGCCCGCGCCATGATCAATCTGCCGCAAGATTCTGAATTACCGGAAGCGCTCGATCTGTTGCGCCCGGAGCTCGCAGGCTTCCTCTACGCCAAAGCGCCGCAGAGCGAGAAGGAACTGGTCCTTTCCGCAGCAGATGGCGGCAAACGGAGTTTTTGGGTGCAGAGTATTCCACTTCCGAATACCCCCTATACAATCCTAACATTACGCGATGCAACGATTCTTTGGGAACGACAACGGGAAATACAGATGGCAGCGTTGGGGCGGCTCGCGGCGAACATTGCGCATGAGATTCGCAATCCGCTCAGCGCCATTCGCCACGCCGCACAACTGTTAGGGGAACGGGCACTAAAGAAGAGTGAAAGCCGCTTGCTGAGCATCATCGACCGTGAGTCGCTGCGTCTGAACCGCATCGTCGACTCCGTGCTGGAAATGGCGCGCCCACGGGCGGCCCACCCGGAACCCATTTCTCTCAGCGCCTGGTTGCCGGTGGTCCTGAATCAACTACGCGAGGATCCGTTGTTAAAAGATCTCCAGGTGAAACTCGACATCTCCAATAGCCTTCCCCTGGCCAGCTGTGATCCAGAGCAACTTCAGCAGATTTTCGCCAATTTGCTGGTGAATGCGGCGCGCTACGGGCAAGGCGAAGAGCAAATCCGGCAAGTGGATATCTCGGTTGTGGCTTTCCGTGACCGGGAAGAACTGGAAATCCGCGTGCGCGATCACGGCCCGGGCATTCCCGAAGAAAACCTGGAACGTATTTTTGAACCCTTTTTCACGACGGAATCCCAAGGCACAGGACTGGGTCTGCCTTTGGTGCGCGAATTGCTCCGTGCCAACCATGGGGATATTGGCGTCCAGAATCATCGTAATGGTGGTGCGGAATTCTGGTTCCGGCTGCGGGAGTGGCATCTGGGTACACCGTTATGAATGAGAAGGCCGCTTCCTGGGCGCTGGTTCTGGATGATGAACAGACGATTACGGAACTGCTCGATATCACCCTCGCGGAGATGGGCTTCTCGGTACAAGTTGCGCACGATCTGCGCGGTGCACGCGAGGCCCTCGAACTGCACAGCTACGCGTTGTGCCTGACTGACCTGCGCCTGCCGGATGGCAGCGGCCTGGACTTCGTCCGGCATATCCACCGCCATGCACCGCAAGTTCCCGTTGCCGTCATCACCGCTTATTCCTCAACGGACGGTGCGGTCGAAGCCATGCAGGCCGGTGCCTTCGACTTCATGACCAAGCCTATCGACCTCAAACGTCTGCGGCGCCTGGTCGAACAGGCACGGACGCTGGCCGTGCTGACGCCCGACGGAGCCAACAACGGAATCGATCGCCTGGTGGGCGATAGTGAACCGATGCGCGCCTTGCGCCAGCAGATCCAACTCCTGGCCCGCAGTAATGCACCGGTCTTCCTCACAGGCGAATCAGGCACTGGCAAAGAGCTCAGTGCCCGCGCCATACACGACGCGGGGCCACGCCGCGACAAACCCTTTATTGCGGTGAACTGCGCGGCCATTCCAGAAGGACTACTGGAAAGCGAGTTGTTCGGCAGCGAGAGGGGGGCGTTTACCGGCGCCAACCAGAAGCGTGAAGGCCTCTTTCTTGCCGCCGATGGCGGCACCCTGTTTCTCGACGAAATCGGTGACGTACCTATGGCGATGCAGGTCAAGCTGTTACGCGCTCTGCAGGAGCGCAGTATTCGACCGATCGGTGCGAGTAGCGAAGTTCCTGTCGACATCCGCCTGATCACCGCTACCCATCGGAATTTGCAAGAGATGGTCCATGCCGGCACCTTCCGGGCGGACCTCTACTACCGCATCCATGTGGTACCCCTGCAGATTCCCCCTTTGCGGCAGCGCCAGGGCGATATTCCTCTGCTCGTCGCTGCCCTCTTGCGCAAAATCGCCCAACGTCAGGGGAAGACCCCGCCGGGCATGGCAGCGACCGCCATCCAGTGGCTTGCGCAGCAATCCTTTCCCGGGAACGTTCGGGAGCTGGAAAACCTCCTGGAACGCGCCTTCGCCCTCCACACCGGGCCGGAGATTACGCTGCAGGATCTGAGCGCGGAGGACACGATCCGTCCCGCGCAGATACCCAGCATGGCGCGTCTTTCCCCCCTGGCAGAGCGACTGCGGAGCGCCGAGCAGGAATTTCTGCGCATGCAGCTCGCGGCTGTCCAGAACGATGCCGCAGCCTGCGCACAAAATCTGGGCATCGGCCAACGCTCACTGGCCCTGCGTCTGCAACTCTGCGCAAAGAGAGACCCACATGCCGACAGCACTTGAGCCCCTGGCCTGGACACTCCTGGTCATCCTTGGTCTTCTGGTCGGCAGCTTTCTGAATGTAGTCATCCATCGCCTGCCGCGGCAGGAGTCGATCGCATTCCCCGGCTCGCATTGCCCGAGTTGTGGGCACGCCCTGCGTCCCTGGGACAATATTCCCCTGCTCAGCTGGCTGCTCCTGCGTGGTCATTGTCGCTATTGTCAGGCCCCCATCTCCTGGCGCTATCCCCTGGTCGAGCTTTCTGCCGCTTTGCTGGCTCTCCTTGCCGCTGCGGTCCTCGGCTGGCGTGGACAACTCCTGCCCGCACTGCTTCTGCTCTGGGCCTTGCTCGCCCTGACGCTCATCGACCTCGAGACTTACCTTCTCCCCGATCGCATTACCAAACCCGGCATGCTCCTCGGCCTGCTCGTCAACGCCACGGCCTTTTTCAGTCCAGATTTTGCCCTAACCCGCCCCCTCGACGCCCTCCTCGGCCTACTGCTCGGCTACGGACTGCTGCGCGGTCTGGCAGAAATCTACCTGCGTCTGAGCGGACGGGAGGGCATGGGGCATGGCGATTTCAAGCTGCTGGGCATGATTGGTGCGTGGCTGGGCTGGCAGGATATGTTTCTGGCGCTGTTCATCGCCGCCCTGAGCGGGGGGCTGGTGGCGATCGTCTTCCTTGGCCTCGGCAAGGGCCGCGATTACACCATCCCCTTTGGTCCCTATCTCGCTCTGGGTGGAGCAATCCTGCTGCTCTGGCCGCAAGCCGTGATCGAGCAATTCCTGCATCTGGCGGCACCGGGATGAGCCGTCGTATCGGCGTGACGGGCGGCATTGCCTGCGGCAAGAGCCTCGCTGCGGATTTTCTCGCGTCGCTGGGGGCGAAAATTCTGGACGCCGATTTGTTTGCCCGCGAGCTGGTGGCACCTGGTCATCCCAATCTCAAACGGATTGCCAAGCGTTTTGGTGCGCGCATCCTGCATGCGGATGGCTGCCTGGATCGCGCGCAGCTGCGCCAGATCATCTTCGCCGATACCCACGCCAAACAGTGGCTCGAAGAACTATTACACCCGCAAATCCGAGAACGCTTTCTTGCGGAAAGCACCGCGATTGGCAACCAGGACCCCGCGGCGACCATTCTCTGGGTCGTTCCCCTGCTGGTGGAGAACCGCTACGCAGAGCTTCTGGACGGAGTGTTGCTGATCGATTGCCCAGCCTCGCTACAGATCGAGCGCTTGGCGGCGCGGGGTTGGGATCCCGAGACGGCGCAGGCGGCGATTGCGCAACAGATCCATCCCGAAGAACGCCGCCGGGTTGCCACCTGGATTCTTCCCAACCAGAAAACTCCAGCCGATTTACAACTCCATTTGCAACGCTGGTGGCAAGCCCTGCACCCATAAGCCTTTTTGCTTCGGGGCGGGGCTTGTGGCACTCTCAAACCCGAGATTGGAAAGAAAATAGTGATGGCCCGATACGAGACTGCTCTACAAGAGAGGACAAGGTCTTTGCTGCGCCTGGAAACTCTCTTTCAGTGTCTGGATCAGGATTTTTCTGCGCCAGAGAGCTTGCGCGCCCTGCTACGGACCTTTCTGGAGCTCCTCGATTTTTGCCAGCGACCCGAATTGCGCGTGGATCTGCTTCTCGAGCTGGACCGCCTGATCCAGGCCTTGCATGTATGGAAGGAGTCGCAACTGGTCGATCAAGGCGCGCTGCGCGCCTGGGAAGATCGGCTGCACGCGCAGCAGCAGGCCTTGCGCAGTGGCCCGCAAAACTTCGCCGAGAGCTTGCGACGCCAGGAACTGTTGCAACTGGCGCGGGGACGCCAGGCCGTCGCTGGCGGCCTCAGCGGCGCCGATCTGCCCTTGCTGGCTTTTTGGGAGCAACAGGAGCCGGCCTTCCGCATCGCCCAACTGCAGCGCTGGCGCGCCCACTTCCACCTTCTCGAAGACAGCGCCGCGCTCATCCTGCTTTTTCTGCGGGAATCCCTCGATTGGAGTTTCCAAAGCGCGGAACATGGACGCTTTGGAACGCCACTCAACCCGAGACAACCTGTTTCCCTCCTGCAACTCGAAGTGCAGACACCCGAAATCTATCCCAAAATCAGTGGTGGCATGCATCGCTTGCACATTCAGTTTCTCCAATGGATGGACCCCGGACCAAGCCGCGCGCTAGAATCTACCATCCCATTTCGTCTGGCGCTCAGCGCCTGTTGAACCCTGCCAAAGGATCTCCCGCATGCAGATCGGTACCACTCTCAGCCAATTCATCATCGAAGAAACCCGTTTGTATCCGGAGGCCTCCGGAGATTTCGCGGCATTGCTCAATGACCTGACGGTCGCCTGTAAATTCATCGGCTCCCAGGTCTACCGTGGCGCGCTGGTCGGTGCCCTCGGCAGCGCCGATACCGGTAATGTACAGGGCGAAGTGCAAAAGAAGCTGGACATCATTGCCAACAACGCCATTCTCAAGTCCATGGACTGGACCGGGCATCTGGCGGGCATGGTCTCTGAGGAAGAGGATGGGCCCTACGAGATCCCGGCAGGGATACCACGTGGCAAGTACCTCCTGCTCTTCGATCCCCTCGATGGCTCCAGCAATATCGATGTCGGCATCAGCGTTGGCACCATTTTCAGCATTCTCAAGGCCCCGACCGCCGGCAAAGACGCCAAACTGGAGGATTTTCTACAGCCCGGCACGCAGCAGGTCTGTGCCGGCTATGCCCTTTACGGCTCCAGCAATATGCTGGTGTACAGCACGGGTTTCGGAGTCAATGGCTTCACCCTCTTGCCCGAGGTGGGCGAGTACGTGCTCACCCATCCGCAGATGCGGATTCCAGAAGATACCAGCGAATATGCCATCAACATGAGCAACCATCGGCACTGGGAGGCACCCGTCCGGCGCTATATCGATGAGCTGAATGCTGGCAGGGAAGGTCCCCGCGAACGGGATTTCAATATGCGCTGGGTAGGCTCCATGGTGGCCGACGTACACCGTATCCTCTGCCGCGGTGGCATCTTCCTCTACCCCTTTGACACCAAGGATCCCAAAAAACCGGGCAAACTACGCCTGCTCTACGAGGCCAATCCCATGGGCTTTCTGATCGAGCAGGCGGGCGGCGCGGCAAGTACCGGCAGGGAGCGCATCCTTGACATTCAGCCCGAGGGCCTGCATCAGCGCGTACCAGTAATTCTCGGTGCCAAAAACGAAGTTGAGCGGGTGACGCAGTATCACCGGTCCTGAAACAATAGATCAGCTGACGAAAAAGGCCGCCCCCTCGGGGGGCCTTTTCTGTTGCATCCAGCGTTAGACAATGCCAGAAAGGCTGTGTACGAGCTGGCCCTGCAATACCGGCAGGGCGTCCTTGAAATCCAGATTGACCCGATTGGCCGTAGAGACGATACGGGTGCGGTAATAAATCCAGTGGCCCTCCCCCGAAACCTGCTGGGTAGTGGTAGTGCTGGTTCCCTGTTGCAGGTTGGCATTGGTTTGCTGCTGCACTGCTTCCTTGCTGCGCTCGGCCACCTGCACGTCGGTGATCATGGCGTAGGTCACATCCTTGACCAAAGAATCAGCAACGAGACTAATGGCACTACCAGCCAAAGCTCCGGCGCCCGCCCCCGTCCAGCTCTGACCAATCGCTCCACCGGCGATGGCACCGAACGCGGCGCCACCATAGCCTGCTGCCAACGATTTTTGGGCCGCTGCTTCCGACATCTTGCCAACCGACAGCACATTGATCTGCAGCATGTAATGCGCCTGATTGTAGGGCACGATGCGGTAGCCCTGATTGGTCAGGTTAGCGTCGATCTCCTGCTCCAGGGCTGCCACATTTAGGTTCTTGTCCGAGGTATTCTTGAACTGTACATAGACCGTCTGCTCAGAAGGCGGCACCGGATTCAGGAAGATGGTATTGGACATCTTGGTCTGCACATCGAGATTCTTGTGCTCCAAGGCTACTTGGGTAGCAGCGCAACCCGAAAGCGCAATGACAGTTCCCGCGAGCAGGCTATAGCCGAGTATACGGAATGACGACTTCTGCAAAACAGACATGTTTCCTCCAGGTTAAGAGGACCTTACGGTCGATGCGGTGGTATAAATACAACGGTAACATTAGGGTATTTTAGAAGATAATTGTAAGTGTGCAAGGCTCTCAGGAAACCGGCCTGCCACATTCGCCACAGAATTGATCCCCCTTCTGCAAGCTTGCCCCACAGCCCTTGCAGAAAGTGGAGCTGGGGTGTGCGGAACCGGCGTTGTCGACATTGACCGGAGAATCTGCTTCCTCCACAGCTGGTTTGGGCTTGCGTACGCTCGCCGCCGCCTGCTGCGTTTTTTCGCGCATCTCCGATACCTTGCTCATTACACCGCCGATAATTCTGTCGCCTGCCGAGCGATCTACCTCCTGCACGCTTCGCTGATACACGTAGGCAAGGCCCAGCATCATCACATTGTTGGGGATCGCAGCTACCAATATTCCAAAGGTGGCAGCCGTTAGCAGGCCACTCAACACATAAACATGGTCATTGAAGGACGGCTGCAACCGGAATGCGCCGCTGGCGACAAATCCATTCATTAGCGAACTCCCGGGTAACCAAGGAACCGCGCTCAGGAGGTCAGACAGCAATACCGAAGCGGTATTCAGGATACCTCCAGCAAAGGTGGCGGTTAGCGACAGCGCGTAGCCGCCGATTGCCAGCAGCAGCACCCCGAGGAGCACCCCGAGGATCCCCAGCAACAGCAGGAGAAAAAGGGTCGCCCCCGGCCGTCCACGGGCAACCGCCAGGAGATGACTCAGCGCACCAGACACGCTTTCTCCAAACCATAATGCCGGCCCTGTCAAACCGAACATCACCATGACGCCCACCACTAGCCCCACGTTCACGAGAAAAAGCGCTGGCAAAATACCGAGGGAAAAGAGTCCACCCAGGACCGGAATCCGGCAGATTTCCAGCAAGATAATTTCGACGATAAACACCACCACAATCAACAGAAATTCGATGATCACCAAACCGATAAATCTCGGTAGGGTAAAAATCCCGAAGAGCAGACTCTCCAGGATCGCGGGAGGGGAGCGCTCTTCGACTATGGCAACCATGCTGTGCCCGGCACCGAGATAACCGGCTCCGCAAAACACCAGCCAGATCAGGCCGCCCAAGAGTGTCAGTGGGGCAGATTTCGTCGCCGATAACAGCACCAGACAGGCGAGACCGACGAAATTGGCCAAAGCGAAAATCGCCAGTGGCCGCCAATAGGTCAAGCCAGCTAACGCCTTTGTTAGGATAGTCAGGTCCAGACCGCCAGCAATTTGGTTTTGTTGCATTTCCTGTGTGTTGGACATGGCCCTATTTCCCATCTTTCAAGCGATAGCCGCAGACACCACAAAACAAATCGTCAGATGCGATCGGTGCGTGACACTGGGGACATTGATCGCGCCTGATGTTTTCACTCATGCTGCCACTGCTCCTCGTGGTGACCGGGATTTCCACGTGGGCCGCGTCGGCCGCTGTCGTACGTCCGAGGGCAAGTAGTCGCGTATTTTTCTCTATCTGCACTAGAATCGGAACGATGACTGCCACAATAAAAATCACCAATGCCGAAATCGCCATGCCAATTTTCGCAAGATCAGCCACTTTATTTTGGCTTTTCTTCTCTTCAGCTCCCGAAATGGCTCGATCATATTCATGAAAGTAGGATACAGTCAGTTGGTCTGCTGTCGATAGCTGGGAACTGCCAAACAATCCCTGCGCTGGCGTAGTAGTGGCCCGATATACGCCTTTTTCTTTGGCGTAGGCGATGCCATTTTCCAGATAGGCCCGCCAACCCGGCACAAAACTGTCACGATATTCTCTCGGCAGTTGGTCGATGGTTGCAATCACCTGCTGATCCTTCACCGCGGTAATGTTGTACTTGCTGATCAGGGAAATGATAGTTGATCCATACCTACTCATTGTCCGCAGCTCGAGCTTCTGTCGCGCAATGCTTGCCTGCTCACTAGGCAGATTACCGACGAACGCAGCCCTGGCAGCCGCGTCAAACCTGGGAACATGAAAGGACGAGGACGGGAGGGCCGAACTCGCCCCGAGGAAAACTGCAAAAGCCAGAGCAATGACTGCAATAATCATGGACAGCCATTTGGCCAAGCCATAAATCGCGGCAGACACTGAGGTCGGGGCAGCAATATTCATTTCAGTTACTCTCCAAAGCGAGTGATATGGAGCGCTGGCCGCCAATCCTCAATTGCCGCTACTGTCAATTTGCGGTTGATTGGCCGCGGGAGGAACCATGTCTGGAGTCCGCAGACTTTCCAGGCTGCCATCTACGGCCTTGTTCTCATATTGGAGACCACTCTGATTGCCCGTAGTAGCATGCATGAGGTAGTTATCTACCGCCTTTCGCTCGCTATTCATCTGCATGCGCAAGTCCTGGTTATGCAAGCACATTTCAGCACTGATACTGCATTCCTGCGCATACTGTCCGCTCAGATGGAAGAAGTTGACCGCTGCCTGCTTGGCCAGACCAAAACTTTGCATTTGTGCCGCAGTCAGCCCCGAAACCGTCATCCCGGCAAACTCTCCTGCATAATTGGCCGACTGATTTTGCATCTGTTGCCAACAATGGCTTTGCGCTCCGTAACCCGATCCAGCGGCCAGAGAACACTGCTCCAAAGAATTTTTCATATCACTTTTGGCAGCTTCCCACTGTGTCACGAACTGTCGCGACACGTTGATCCCCGCCTGCTTGATATTGGCTTGGGCCTGCGCCTGATTCATCGAGATTGGCATGGCTGGCGCCTGGGTACCGTATTTGGCAGCACAGCCAGACAGCAACATCGCACCGAGCGAGAGGGCAAAAGTACCATAGCACGTTTTCTGCAGCAGACTCATTGTCATATCCTCCATAATTCCCACATCAGTCGTTACCTCCAAACGGGGAGAGCAATTTTTGCATCTGTTCGGGAGACACACCTTGCCGTTTTGGCTCCACCCGAGGCTGCGGAGCATAGCTCGGTGCCATCGCGGGGTGATGCTCCGCAGGCCGAATTGGCGTCGTCGGCTGCGGCACGGCCTCCACCGGCACGGGTGGACGCTTCGTCGTCACAACCGAGGCAGCTTCACGACTGGACTTTGGCGCAGCGACAACCGGGACGGACACCGTTGAAGACGCCCCCCCCGTGGAAATGGAAGGTGATTTCGTCGTAGCCGCTGGAACTTCAGCGCTTCGCGCACTGGCCGTCGGTGCAACGGACGCCGTGCTGCTGGTCGTCATGCCAGGGAGACTTGTTTTCTGACTGGACTTGCCGGCAAACAGCAAAAAATACGCACCGGCAGCAATGGCTGCCAGAACGACTAGCGCCAACACAATCCACAGAGACTTTCGAGACTTCTGCTCGCTACCGGTCGCAACTTCTTCTGGCTCGATCTTTGCCGTCCCGGGAACGATGGATTTACCACAAGACGTGCAAAAAGCGCCGGCACCATAGGTCGCTCCGCAGATTTTGCAAAACTCCGATGGATTTTGCGCCACCACCGACAGAGGCATCTCCGATGCCGGCAGAGGTTCGACGGGTTCGACGGGTTCGACGGGTTCGACGGGTTCAGCATCATTACTTTTCCCGCAACGGGTGCAAAATGCCTTACCCTGTAAATCTGCTCCACAATAGCGACAAAATTTTCGTTTAGGCTTCTCTACTGCCGGCTCAGGAATCGACAACGGGTGACCACACTGGACACAGAACTTCTTCCCTTCAGCATTTTCCGCACCACATTCGGGGCAGCGCATGGAATCTCCCAGATCTCGCGGCAATTAAAATTATTGATTGGAGTTTATCCTGACTTTGCATTTACTGGCAAGACGCTTGTATACATCCACCGTCATTAGTACTCGAACCATTGCTGAAGTAGATAGACGGTTATGCCGTGACCATCAACCGGCTGCAAGTTGGCGGCAAGCTTGTCATACTTGGCATCTGTTCTAATTTATCCAGGGAGCCAATCGTGAACCGAGGGATGCAGTTGCTACCAGAATCCGCCAAGCCCTTTTTACTGGAGGCCATTCATGCCTGGTGTGTGGAACAGGGCTTCTCCCCTTTCATCGTCGTGAAGGTCGATTATCCAGGCGTCGAGGTGCCCGCGGGTTATGATCGTGACGGCCGCATCGTTCTCGATATCTCCCCTGCGGCGGTGGTGGGCCTGCAGATGGCCGATTCCTGGATTCGGTTTCAGGCGCGCTTTGGTGGCGTTGCCCGTCGCATTGCTGTGCCGATGGCCGCAGTGGTGGCCATTTACGCCGCCGAAACCCAAGAAGGGATGGGATTTCCCGAGCCAGCCACGCCCCCTTCCGCGCCGGAACCGGCACAGAAAAGCGACAAGCCGGTGGCACAACGACCGGGTTTGCGAGTCATCAAATGACCCGACGGCGGATACTGGCGATCGTCTGGCTTGCGCTGCTGAGTACTTCGGCGCAAGCGGATATTTACGCTTACACGGGAAGCGATGGCGTCGTCCATCTCACCAATCTGCCCCAACACAAGGAACAATACCGCTTGGTCATGCGCACGCCAAAGATGGCGACGCATATCGCCCGGCAAAACGTCAACCCCATTGCCCGCAGCGAATTGCAACCCTTCGTCAAGGCGGCAGCGAAACAATACGGACTGAGCGCCGCGCTGCTCAATGCGGTGATTCGCGTCGAGTCCGGATTCAACCCCGGCGCGGTCTCCAGCAAGGGGGCGATGGGTTTGATGCAATTGATGCCGGCCACGGCGAGTCGTTTTGGGGTGCAAAACCCCTTTGATGCCGCGGAAAATATCCGCGGCGGCGCCGCCTATCTGGCCGATCTGATGCGCAAATTTGGCGGCGATCTACGGCTGGTTCTGGCAGCGTACAACGCCGGCAGTCAGGCGGTGATCCAGGCGGGCTACCACATCCCTCCCTTCCAGGAGACGCAAAACTACGTGCCCAAGGTGATGGATTATTACCAAAAGTTTGCCAACGGAACGCCGCCTCAGGAGCCTGGCACACACTGGATAAAACCGGTGATTCAGATCTCCAGCCCGTAGTACTGAATCTTTTTGCTCAAGGTATTGCGGTTGATTCCCAGACACTGCGCGGCGATGCCGCGCTGCCCGGCATGTTGTTGCAACACTTTCTCCAGGAGGGCGCGCTCGACCTCTTCCATGACTTTTTGGTGCAGGTTTTGCGGCGCTTCTGATCCCAAATCGGCAAAATAGCGCCCCACCTGGTGCAAAACGCAGTCGCGCAGGCTGGGCATCTCCTCCTTGCCGGGGGCTGAAACATCCGTCACGGCAGACTCAGTATCGTGACCTGATAGCCAGGCGCCGCTTCGAGTTGGGGTCCCTGCAGGGTGAAGGGCACCTTCTGCCCGGGGGAAAATCCATCACGGGGCAGTACATCTCCCGGGAGGTACGTGCTGGGGGCGAAGGTCAGGGTACGAATTGTCGAGCCGTAAGCATTGCTGAGCACCACCTGAAGTTGCGGATACGCCTGTACCATCCTTGAGGTATTTTCCAGCTGTCCACGAATCAACGCCAGGTGGTTGGGCAAGGGCGTTACTGTGCTCTGGACGATATGGATTTCCCGGTTGGGCCCTGGCCAGGGGACTCCGACCCCCAGGCCATTTGCCGCCTGCACGATGACGTTGCGGATGGCGGGAGACGCCGCCAGATAGGCATAACTGCGGGTCCACCAGAGAATCTGCACGACCAATACCAAAAGCAGAAAGACAATGATCGCCAGCAAAAACCAACTACCGATGCCGCCGCGACGGGCAGATTCGGCTTCCAAAGACTTGGTCACCGCAGGTGCGGCGATCGGCACGCGAAATACCTCACCACAGACGCTGCACTGCAGCAATCCCTGATGCTGTCGCAGCGAAAGAGGCTCTACCGCAAAAGTCGATTCACAACGCGGGCACTGGACTTCCATCTTGCCCTCCTGGCAAACGTGTTCCAATCAGCAGTGACCAATCCTCGCGCCGCTTGGCTGGTGCAAAGGAAAAATACGGGGCGTAGGCTGCCCGCACCGAGTCCTCCTGCGCATGGAGCAGCCCGGAAAGCGCGATGCGCCCCCCAGGCAACACTCGCTGCGCCAGAAGGGAGGCGAGCTCGATGAGCGGCGCGGCAAGGATATTGGCAACGACAAGCGCATATTGCCGCGCTTTCTCCTCCTTCGGCAAGCACAGCGACAGTCGCTCGGCCACACCATTTTCCATGGCATTTTCGCGCGCCACCTCCAGGGCAACCGGATCGGTATCTACCCCCAGCGCAGATTCCGCACCCAACAACAGAGCGCCAATGGCCAGAATTCCCGACCCACAACCATAGTCGAGTACCATCTCGCCACCCGCAATGGTCTCGCTCAGAAACTCCAGACACAGTGCCGTCGTCGCGTGCGAGCCGGTGCCAAAGGCGCGTCCGGGGTCCAGGCGCAACAGCAGGGCATCGGCGGGAACCTCTGCCCAATGGGGCGCCACCCAGAGTCGTCCGAATGCCTGGGCAGGAAACGCTGCTTGGGTTTGTGCCACCCAGTCCTGTTCGGCTAGCGCCTCGACGCGTGGCTGATACCGCTGCCAGTTTGGCTGCGCCAGCAGTCCAGCGATGGCCTCGCGCCCCTCCTGGGTACCGGCGAAGAGTGCCTCGCCCTGATTGATCGGCCAGATTTCGCCATCGACAAAGACGGGGGCCGCCGCGTCGTCCTCCAGCCAGCTCACTGCCTCGGCACCCGCCGCCAGCAGCTGCTCCTCGACTTCTGCCAAATCCTGCCCCGGTACGCGCAGATGGAGCTGCCACCATGCAAGACTCATAGGTCGAGCAATGCCTCTAGATAGTGGATATGCACTCCGCCGGCAGCAAACTGGGCATCGTCAACAATCCGCCGATGCAAAGCGATATTGCTGTGGATACCTTCGATGTTGATCTCGCGCAGGGCACTGCGCATTCTCGCCAAGGCCTCGTCCCGGTCGATACCAAAGGCAATCAGCTTGCCGATCATCGAATCGTAATACGGCGGCACTCGGTAGCCGGCATAGATATGGCTATCGACTCGAATCCCGGGTCCTCCGGGAGGATGCCAGGCAGTGATCTGCCCCGGAGACGGAACAAAGCGCTCGGGGTCTTCGGCATTGAGGCGGCACTCGATGGCATGCCCACGTAGTTGCACGTCGTCCTGGCTGAGCCAGAGCCTTTCTCCGGTGGCGACACGAATCTGCGCCTTGACGATGTCGATGCCGGTAATGAGTTCCGTCACCGGATGTTCGACCTGTATGCGGGTGTTCATCTCGATGAAGAAGAAGGTCTGCGCGACCGCATCATAGAGGAATTCGATGGTCCCTACGCCGCGATAGCCAATATCCTGACACGCCTGCGCGACCCTAGCGCCCATCGTTTGCCGCTGCTCGGCGCTGATTCCCGGTGCTGGGGCCTCTTCGATGACCTTTTGATGGCGGCGTTGCACCGAACAATCGCGCTCGCCCAGGTGAACACAGTTGCCATGGCCGTCACAAAGCACCTGAAACTCGATGTGGCGCGGCGTTTCGAGGAACTTCTCCATGTACAGGGCGGGGTTGCCAAAGGCCCGCGCTGCCTCGGCAGTGGTCAGGCTGACGGCATTCAGCAAGTGCGCCTCGGTATGCACCACGCGCATACCCCGCCCACCGCCACCACCGGCCGCTTTGAGAATCACTGGGTAACCAATCTCTCGAGCCAGTCGATGAATCTCGGCGGGATCCTCCGGCAGGGGGCCATCGGAACCCGGCACACAGGGAACGCCCGCCTTGCGCATAGCAGCCTTGGCGGCAATCTTGTCACCCATCATGCGAATGCTTTCGGGACGCGGGCCAATAAAAGCAAAGCCACTGCGTTCGACACGCTCGGCAAAATCGGCATTCTCGGAGAGGAAACCAAAGCCGGGATGGATCGCCTCGGCATCGGTCACCTCCGCCGCGGCAATCACCGCCGGAATATTGAGGTAACTTTTGTCCGACGCCGCCGGGCCGATACAGACCGACTCATCGGCCAGCTTGACGTGCATCAGATCACGATCGGGCTCCGAATGCACCGCCACCGTGCGAATTCCCATCTCGCGGCAGGCACGTTGCACCCGCAGGGCAATTTCACCACGGTTGGCAATCAGGATCTTGCCGAACATTTCAGGACTCGGGCGCAATGATGAAGAGGGGTTCGCCGTATTCCACCGGCTGCCCATTGGCGACGAGGATCTTGAGGATCTTGCCACTCACATCAGCCTCGATCTCGTTCAAGAGCTTCATCGCCTCGATGATGCAGAGGGTCTGGCCGGCCTTCACCACGCTGCCCTCGTCGACGAAAGGCTTGGCCTCTGGTGACGGGGCGCGATAAAAGGTCCCGACCATGGGCGACTTGATCATGTATCCTTCCGGCTGCGGCGGCTCCGCCTTCACCGCACTGGGTGGGGTCTCTGGCACCGGCATGGTCGCGGGGCCAGCGCTGGGCGCGGCAGGGGGCGCAGCGTAGGACACGGCGGCGACGGGGGCCTCCCGATGCCGGGAGAGGCGTACTTTGCTCTCTCCCTCGACCACCTCGATTTCATCGATGGAGCTCTTTTCGAGAAGGTCGGCCAGGCGGCGAATGAATTGTATGTCCATATGCTTTCCTTTTGATGTCGTTCAGGCGGACAGACGACGGCGAATCGCCTCAAGGGCCAGGGTATAGCCATCCGGCCCGAGGCCGACGATGCTTCCCTGGGCTAGATCGGAGAAATAGGAATGACGGCGGAAGGGCTCCCGCGCATGAATATTGGAGAGGTGTACTTCGATGAAGGGGATGGCGACGGCACTCAGGGCGTCGCGTAAGGCGACACTGGTATGGGTAAAGGCTGCGGGGTTGATGATGATGTAATCGACCCCCTGTTTTGCCGCGGCCTGCACCGCATCGACCAATTCATGCTCGGCGTTACTTTGTAGACAGCGTAGTCTCCAGCCCCAGACTTGGGCCTGCGCCTGCAGGGCAGCATCGATCTGCGCCAGCGTGCTTTGACCGTAGTGCTGCGGCTCGCGTCGGCCGAGAAGGTTGAGGTTGGGTCCGTGTAGGGTCAGTATGTGGGGCACTCGGGCAACCTTGCGTCTGGGGTCGTTCGGTACATGGTCCAGAGTCTGCCGCAAAGTGCCCCACAAATCCAGATAATGGAGCGTTTTCCCTCAGAAATGATCTTTGATCAACCAGTCGCTGCTCGACAGGCGATTGCGCTCCCAAGCATTGTCCATGCCCTTGCCAACGGCCACCATATACCCAATCACATAGTTCTTGGGCAGATGGATGAGACGCGCCACGGCATCGAAGTCAAAGCCATCCATCGGGCAGCTGTCGTAGCCCAGATCTTGCGCCAGCAACATCACGGTCATCCCAAAGATCCCCAGACTGCGCATGGCCTCATCGCGCGCCACTTGTGGCTTTCCTCGGTAATATTCGTCGAGCTTGGGCAGCAAAAAGTCCTGCACCGGTTGTGGCGAGGTCGCCCAGTAGCGCTGCGGCTCTTCCTGCCACGCATCAAGATCGGCACAGAGAACGAGGAGTAGCGAAGCGTCGGTGACCTGCGCTTGTCCCCAGGCCACTTCCCGGATGGCCTGGCGCAACTGCGGATCCTGCACATCGACCACTCGCCAATGCTGGATATTATAGGCACTGGGCGCGAGGGCGGCATTTTCGAGCAGCACACGGCGCGTCTCCGCGGACATTTGATGCTGCGGATCAAAACTCTTGACAGCGCGGCGCTTTTGAACGGCGGTAATGACATCCATACGACTTTCTCCCCTATAGACAATACGGAGAAATCATACCAACCAGTCTGTATAATGGCAAAGGCTAGCGGCTGATCGGCTTGAAGCGCAGCCGGTGAGGGCGTGCAGCCTCTTCCCCCAGACGACGGCGCTTGTCTTCCTCATATTCGCGGTAGTTGCCAGTAAAAAACTCCACATGGGCATCGCCCTCAAAGGCGATGATGTGGGTGGCGATGCGATCGAGAAACCAACGGTCGTGGGAGATCACCATCACCGTACCGGCGAATTCGAGGAGGGCATCCTCCAGGGCACGCAGGGTTTCCACGTCGAGGTCGTTGGAAGGCTCGTCCAGCAACAGCACATTTCCACCGGTCAGCAGGGTCTTGGCGAGGTGCAGTCGGCCACGCTCACCGCCAGAGAGCTGTCCCACCAGCTTTTGCTGATCCGCACCCTTGAAATTGAAACGCCCGCAATAGGCACGCGAGGGGATCTCGAACTTGCCGATCTGCAGGATATCCAGTCCACCGGAGATCTCCTCCCAGACGTTGTTTTTGGCGGCAAGGGCATCGCGCGACTGATCGACGTAGGCGAGCTGGACGGTGGGGCCGATCTTTACCGTGCCGCTATCGGGCTGCTCCTGGCCGGTAATGAGCTTGAAGAAGGTCGACTTGCCGGCACCGTTGGGGCCGATAATGCCAACGATGGCGCCCGGCGGGATCTTGAAGCTCAAGTTTTCGAACAGGAGACGATCACCAAAGCCTTTGGCCACATTCTCGAACTCGATCACCTCATTGCCCAGGCGTTCGGCCACCGGAATGAAGATTTCCTGGGTTTCGTTGCGCGCCTGATACTCGTAGGAGCTCAGTTCTTCGAAACGCGCCAGACGCGCCTTGCTCTTGCTTTGCCGCCCGCGAGCACTCTGCCGTACCCATTCCAGCTCCTGCTTCATCGCCTTGACGCGCGAGGCCTCGGCACGCGCCTCCTGCTCCAGGCGCTTTTCTTTCTGCTCCAGCCAGGTCGAATAATTTCCCTTCCAAGGAATTCCTTGGCCACGATCGAGCTCCAGAATCCACTCGGCGACGTTGTCGAGAAAATAGCGATCGTGAGTGACCGCCACCACGGTACCCGGAAAGCGCGCCAGATATTGCTCCAGCCACTCCACCGATTCGGCATCGAGGTGGTTGGTAGGCTCATCAAGGAGGAGCATGTCGGGGCGACTGATGAGCAGGCGACAGAGGGCAATCCGCCGTCTTTCGCCACCGGAGAGGGTACCCACCTTAGCGTCCCAGGGGGCAAGGCGCAGGGCATCAGCGGCAACTTCCATTTGTTGCTCGGCCTGATGTCCGTCACCTGCCGCCAGAATCGCCTCCAGGCGCGCCTGCTCGCTGGCCAAGTGGTCAAAATCGGCATCCGGCTCGGCGTAGGCGGCATAAATAGCGTCGAGCTCGGCACGCGCCGTGAGGATCTCGCCCAAACCTTCTTCTACGGCCTCGCGTACGGTCTTTTCCGGATCGACGTGGGGTTCCTGCGGCAGATAGCCAATCTTCAGGTCGGGCATAGGTGTAGCTTCGCCCTCATACTGCTTGTCGACCCCCGCCATGATCTTGAGCAGAGTCGATTTTCCGGCCCCATTGAGGCCCAACACGCCAATTTTTGCGCCGGGGAAGAAGGACAGAGAGATGTCTTTGAGCAAGGCGCGTTTGGGCGGTACTACCTTGCTCAGACGATTCATAGTGAAGACGTATTGGGCCATCGGAAATCCTTGCTGCGATCTGGATGGGCGCCAGTGTAGCAAAAACGCGGGCGCGATTCCCCGCCCTCGGACGAGCAGTTACAATACTCATGGTTTACTAAGTGGAGGGGCAAAGAGATGCTCAGCATGTGGGGAGAAATCGTGATCCTGGTAGGGACGCCCGTCCTGCTCTTGCTCGTCGCCGTGGGCGTCAACCGCCTCGCTCGCCGTCATTCCAACGAGCACAAGGAACGCTGATGCTGATCACCATGCTGAAAAGCAAGCTGCACCGGGTGCGGGTCACGGCGGTAGAGCTCGATTATGAGGGTTCTTGCGCCATCGATGCCGATCTGTTGGCGGCGGCGGGTATCCTTCCCTTCGAGCAGATTCAGATCTACGACGTGAACAATGGCGAGCGCTTCACTACCTACGCCATCAGTGCCGCGCCCGATAGTGGCTGCATTTCGGTGAATGGTGCCGCTGCCCGGCGCGTGGCCTTGGGCGACTTGCTCATCATCGCGAGCTATCTCCAAATCAGTCCCCAGGAGGCGCAGGGCTGGCTACCTAAAGTGGTCCACGTCGATACACAAAATCGGGAAATTCGCCCCACCCTCGCTGTCTGAAGCGTTTTGCTGCTCACCAACGTACCTGCAAGCGCGCGCCGACTGCTGGCTGCGCGCGCGGCGCGCAGTGTGGGGCAGGGTGCCCTGGTGGTCGATTTTGCCCTGTATCTGCACGCCCTGCACTGGACGGCGGTGGCGATCGGCGCTCTCTACTCTGCCAGTCTTCTGCTGGGCGGACTTGCTACCCTGCTGGTAGGGCCCGCCAGTGACCGCTACGGCGCACGACGTTTTTTATTGGGCTATGAAGGCACCCAGATCATTGCCGCCGTTCTGGCGTTGCTCAGCAGTAATCCCGCCATCCTCAGCATTGCCGCCCTTCTCGGTGCCTTTGGACGTGGCGCCAATGGCGGCGCCGGCCCCTTTGCGCCCGCGGAACAGGCGTGGCTTTCCCGTAGCCTGGCGCAGGAAATCTGGGGCCGGGTTTTGCCGATCAATACCGCCATCGGGCTAGCGGGAATGGGCCTGGGGGCAGCGCTTGCCGCTCTGCCAGGCCAGTTTGCCCGCGCTCTTCCCGAACTCCTGGGATACCGCAGCCTCTTTGCTCTGGTCCTCCTCGGCGCATTGGCTAGTCTGTGGCTGCTGTACCGTGCCCGCGAACCCGGACCCCGGGCCGTATCCGCAGCGGCCGCGGAGGAGGCAGCCTCGGCACCAACCACCTTTCACTGGGGTCCGTTGCTCAGCTTTGGCGCCATCAACAGCCTCAATGGCCTCGGCATCGGCTTGATCGGCCCGCTGATGGCCTACTGGATGCACCTGCGTTTTCATGCGGGCCCGGCGCTGATCGGCCCGGGTATGGCCATTGCCTTTCTGGTGGCGGCGGCCAGCTCACTGTTCAGCATTCGCCTGAACCGACGCTTTGGCATGGTAGGTACAGTAGTGCGCCTGCGCTTGGTCGGTTTGTTGATGTTACTGTTGATCCCTCTGGCGCCGAACTTCTGGCTGGCGATGCTCGCCTACATCCTCCGCTCGGCCATGAATCAGGGCAGCATCGGTTCCCGGCAGGCCCTGTTTCTGGGCATTGTCGATCAGCGCCACCGGGGTCTCGCCGCCACCATCAACAGCCTGAGCATCCAGGCACCGCGCGCTATTGGCCCGGCCATCGCCGGGCTCTTCTTCGCCGCTGGCCTGCTCAGCTGGCCCTTCTACCTCGGCGCCGGGCTACAGGCGCTGTATCTGCTCTTCTTCCATCGCTTTTTCGGCAACGCCGAAGCGGCGACGAAGAAAGCCGATGCCTGAGCTCAGAGCTTGCCGTAGGAATGCAGGCCCGACAGGAACATGTTGACACCCAGGAAGCAGAAGCTGACCACCCAGAGGCTGAGGAAAGACCACCAGGCCATGCTGCGGCCGCGCCAGCCCTTCACCACCCGGGCGTGCAGTAAGCCTGCGTAATTGAGCCAGACGATCAGGGCCCAGGTTTCCTTGGGGTCCCAGGACCAGAAGCCGCCCCAGGCCCGCGCCGCCCAGACCGCACCAAGGATGGTAGCCACGGTAAAAAACAGGAAGCCCAGGGCAATGGCGCGGTACATGACCTCGTCCATCAGGTCGGCGTCGGGCAGGCGGGCGGCCAAGATTCCGCGGCGCCGGACAGACCCTTCACGCAGCAGATATGCCGCGCCAATCAAGCTGGCAATGGTGAAATTGGCGTAGCCGACAAACATCATCGGCACATGCAGCTTCATCCAGAAACTCTGCAAGGCGGGGATCAAGGGCTCGACGCGATCCATGTGTTGCGCCAGGGTCAACCACAACAAAAAGCCTACCGCCGCCGCCACCAAGGGCATGATAAAGGCCCCCAGGCTGCGATTTTGCGCCTTTTTCTCGTAATACAGGTAAAACAACGGAGTCGTCGCGCAAAAAAGCACAAAGACTTCCCATAGATTACTGACGGGGATATGTCCCCAGCTCGGGTGTCCGAGGTAGGTCTCGCGCCAACGCACGCCCAGACCAATGAAGCCGAAGATCACGCCACCCCAGGTCAGGCGCGTCGCCCAGCGCCCCACCGCCTCACGCCCCGAGAAAAAATGCAGCAGGTAGGCCCCGGTAGCGAGGAGGAGGAGTACCGACATCCACATTGCAGCAGCGACACCCTGTAACACGTAGTGCAAGAGGAAATTGTTTTCTGCCGTCTGACCGTGGGCATAGAGCCAGACCGCGCCCAATGCCGGCAAGACACTGGCTACGGTCGCCCACTGCAGCGGACGCCAAGCAACGCCGGCCAGCAAGAGCCCGACATACCAGGACGCCAACACCACATATTGCCAGTAGTCGAACTGCGCGCCCCAGCGGACGAGAATGAATACCGCCACCGCCGTCAGGCCCAGGATCCAGGCGGCCTCCTTACGCAGGATCTCCGCCAGGGTCCGGTGCCGATACTCTGCGGGCAGTTCTTCTGCCCAGGATTCCATGCTCTTTGCCATGTGTTCGCCCCTCTCTCTAAATAGGTCAACAATTCAAAGTGGTATCTTCTGTTCCAGGCGGCGTCCGCAAGGCACGCTCCCAGGCAGCGAACTCGCGGGCGAACTCCCGCTTGTTCCGGTCAGCGCTGGCCCCCAGTTCCAAATGACTGCCGCCTTCCCGATCCTCCACCACCCGCGCCCAAATCCGCCGTTGCGGCAGGTAAAAGAGAATGAAAATTCCCAGTACCAGGGCCACACAACCCCAGTAGATGGGCACCGTGCCGGGCCACTTGGTAACCTGCAGACCGGCCGCCCAGCGATGGTCGAAGGACTGCAGATGTAGAATAAAGGGAGCGGGATAATCCCGCATCTGCGCCAAGGCATTCAGGCTCGCCTGCACGAAACGATCCTGCTCGGCAGTAGACATATTGGGTGCGACACGCGCGGCAAGCATCGCAAAAATCTGCTGAAATACCGCCGGAGATGCCTGTGCACCGCCGCGCGCCGCCACCTGCAAGGCAGCCAGATAATTCAGAAACAGGGAGATGCCGCCGTTGGGCCCGATGGGCAGATAGACATAGTGATAAGGATCGCCGAGCGCCTGACGATATCCCTGCACGAAATACCCTTGCCCATTGCGGCTGATGGGGCTGAAATAGGTTTTGAATTCCGCCGCGCCGCCCTGCGGGTCATGTACCACGTAGGTGTAACTCGGGCCCAGGTTGACCATAGGGTTTTTCGGGTCGGGCTTGTCGCCTACCGCCGTGCGCGGCATGACATTGTAGAGGGAGAAGTTCTTCAACTGCACCGAATAACCGGAGCCCCCCGCCTGCAGGGTCTGCCCGACCCGTCCCGTGAGCTGCCCCGGCTGCAGCGCTGGCATTCCCAACACATAACTTTGCAGGTGCAGGAGGGAGCCACCGTCACTGAAGCTCGACTGATAAATTTCCACGCCATCATAGGACATCGGATGATTGACGCGAATGATGCCACTTTTCAGTACCTTGCCCGACGGACTGTAGAGCACGACATCGGAAACGAAATCGCGGGGCATGCCTGTAGAGTAGTAACTGACGTGAAAGGAGCGCAGATGAATGCGAAACGGCAGGGGCTGCACGAGGTAGCCAGCGCCGGCCAGCTCGAAGACGGCATCCGCCGTCTGTCCCTCAGGCAGGGTGATGATGCCGCGGTAAGCGGGATTGTGCAGCGGCATCCAGGCCGAACGGGGGATTTCACTGAGAGGCAGGTCGAAGTTCTTGGCAGGCTGGAGAGCGCCCGTCCACTCTGCCCATTTCACCGGGATATCGGCATTGTAGAGGGCCGCCGCGCAGATGAGGATGATGGCCAGATGGGTGAGGAAATATCCCAGCCGGTGAAAGCGCCCCTTGCGCGCGGCTACATAGAACTCACTACCCTCACGCTCCAGGCGCGGGCGGAAACCGGCCTGGCGTAGCAATGCCGCAAGGCGGTTGGCCATGCCTTCGGCCGACAGCTCCGCATCAGTCGAGAAAAAATATTCCTGCGCACGGATAGCCGCGCGGCGCTGACGGATCGGCAGGGCGCGCATGTCGCGCAGCATGCGCGGGCCATTACGCGTCACACAGGTGGCAGTGGAGAGGACCAGAAAGGCGACGATCCCGGTGTACCACAGGGTCCGGTAGACGTTGTAGAGCCCCAGCTCGCGATAGACCTGAAACCAGAAGCTACCGAACTGGAGCTGGTAGTTGTCATAGGGCTGTTGCTGGCTCAGTATCGTACCGATGATGGAAGCGATGGCGAGCAGGACAAGCAGGCTCACCGCCAGGCGCATCGAGCCCAAAAATTGCAGCAGCAGACGCAATCGCGAAGACTGCGCAGAGTGAACACGACTCACGGTCTGCAAGACCACCTCCCAATTCTGTTATCTGCCCGCAGTCTAGCGCCTCAGGAAAGAATTGCCAGTAGCCGCATGGCACGGCTATGCTCCTAGCATGGAACATACCAAGGAAACTCCGAGGCCGGAGAAAGCGCGCACGGTTGGTCTGCAGCAGGCCGAGTACCTGCTGAGCGTGACCCGCCTAGGCCAACTCCCCGCCGATAGCGGTGCCGAAGTGGCCATGGCCGGGCGCTCCAATGTGGGCAAATCCTCGGTCCTCAACCGCGTCTGCCAACAACGCACCTTGGCTCGGGTCAGCCGCACCCCGGGTCGTACCCAGGCGCTGAATTTCTTCACTCTGGGCAGCCCCAAGCAGCGCCTCGTTGATCTGCCAGGTTATGGCTACGCCAAGGTTCCGGAGGCCATGCGCGCCCAATGGGGGGAGCTGCTCAGCCAGTACTTGCGCAGCCGCCAGAGTCTGATGGGACTGATTCTGGTGATGGACATTCGCCATCCACTGATGCCCTTCGACTGCGATCTACTGCGCTTTGCCGCGCATTGCCAGCGACCCGTACATGTGCTCCTCAACAAGGCCGATAAACTGTCGCGTGGGGCAGCAAGGCAGACCCTGCAGCGGGTGTTGCGCGCGGGAGAAATGGCAGGGAGTACAGCACAACTGTTCTCCGCGAAAGAGGGCGAAGGGCTCCCGGAGTTACAGAGCAGACTGAGCGCTTGGCTGGAAAAAAGTCCCCCGCCGGCGGCGGGGAACAATAATGAGTCCTCAAAGGGAGGAGAGGACTCCCATCCCGGACAGGGAGGTGAAGTCCGGGAAAAACCACTTCTCTTAGAATCTAAAGATTGAAGTAAAGTTCAATTTTTTTGCGAAGCGGTCCAAGGAATCTC
Organism: Acidithiobacillus sp.; assembly: GCA_028697715.1. Lineage (GTDB taxonomy): Bacteria > Pseudomonadota > Gammaproteobacteria > Acidithiobacillales > Acidithiobacillaceae > Igneacidithiobacillus. The sequence goes on from JAQVDS010000005.1 coordinate 75,468, forward strand.
TCATGCCATTGAAAGATCATTACATTATCGTTGGTGACACGCCGCTGGCACGCAACAGCTATCGCCAGTTGAAAGACCGCGGACAGGTCGTGCGGGTCATTCTGCTGCGCCAGCCCGACGACACCTATTTTCAAGCCGAGGATGTGATCATCGGCGACGCCAGCGACACCGACATCCTCAATCAGGCTGATGTCCAAAGCGCCGCCGCGGTCCTCGCCCTGCGCGCCGATGACTCGGAAAACGCCTTCATCATCCTTGCTACGCACGAACTACAGGGCGCTGCGAAGACCGTGGCGGCGGTCAACGACAGTAAAAATCTCAAGCGCGTGCAACGGGTACAGCCGGATATGATCATCGCCCCCCAGGTCATTGGCGGCGAAGTCCTCGCCATGGCACTGAACGGTGAAGAGCTCAGCAGCGACGCCATCCTGAAGATGTTTCAAGGCAACAATCAACGCTAAACATCAGGAGTGCGCTTCCGCCCAGGAAGCGCCCCAGCCCACACTCACCTCCAGAGGGACGGCGAGTTGTGCCACCCCTTCCATACGTGCCCGTAGGGCCTGACTGGCCTCCTGCAGACGCTCCTCCGCGACCTCCAGAATCAACTCGTCATGTACCTGCAGGATCATTCTCCCCCGCGACCGGTCTTCCTGTAACCAAGTATCGACGGCGATCATCGCCAACTTGATCAGATCGGCGGCGCTGCCCTGCAACGGGGCATTGATGGCGGCACGCTCGGCGTACGCACGACGCGCCGGATTGCGCGATTGAATCTCAGGCACATAGAGACGGCGGCCATACAGGGTCTCGACAAAACCTTGCTCCCGCGCCCGTTTGCGGCTTTCTTCCATGTACGCCCGGACCCTGGGATAGCGCTCGAAATAGCGCTGCATGTACGCCCGCGCACTGGCCTGATCGACCCCCAACTGCTGCGCCAGGCCAAAGGCAGTCTGGCCATAGATCAGACCAAAATTGATCGCCTTGGCGGCCCTTCGTTGCTCCGCATCGACGTCCTCTAGCGGGATCTGGAAGACCTCAGCGGCGGTCGCCCGGTGGACGTCTTCCCCCGCCGCAAAGGCGGCGAGCAGACCCTCATCGTGGGAAAAATGCGCCATGAGACGAAGTTCGATCTGTGAATAATCGGCGCTCAGCAGCAGGTGCCCCGGCTCGGCGATGAAGGCGGCACGGATTCGTCGCCCCTGCTCGGTGCGCACTGGGATGTTCTGGAGATTCGGATCGCTGGAGGAAAGTCGTCCCGTAGCCGCCACTGCCTGGCGATAGTGGGTATGCACACGCCCGGTGCGCGGATGGATCATCTGTGGCAGGGCATCGGCGTAGGTATTCCGCAGTTTGGCCAGGCTACGATATTCGAGAATCAGGCCCGGCAGGGGTGAATGGCTGGCCAGTTGCGCGAGACTATCCTCGTCGGTCGAGACCTGCCCGCCCTTGGTCTTCTTCTGGCTTGGCAACTGCATCTTGTCGAAGAGAATTTCCTGAATCTGCTTGGGGGAAGACAAATTGAAGGGCTGCCCGGCCAATTCCTGCGCCTCCCGCTCGACCTGCTGCATGGCCGCAGCCAGCTCACTACTGAGGGCCTCCAACTGCTGCCGGTCGATCTTCACTCCTGCCCATTCCATACGCGCCAATACCAGCGCAAGGGGCATTTCGATCTCTGCAAACACCCGCCGCAGCCCCGCTTCCCGTTCGATCCGCGGCCACAGCAGAGCATCCAGGCGCAGACAGACATCGGCGTCCTCCGCCGCATAGGGCAGGGCCTCGCGGATCGGGACCTCGGCGAAACTGCGTTGCTTTTTGCCTTTCCCAGCGACGTCCTCATAGGCGATGTTCTGGTGCTGCAGAAAGCGCTCCGCCAGATGATCCAGGTCGTGCGGCCCGTTGGAGTCCAGCACATAACTTTCGAGCAGGGTATCGCGCAGCAGACCCTGCGGCTCTATGCCCTGGCCCCAAAAGATCTGCCAGTCGAACTTGGCATTCTGGGCGAGCTTGGCCCGCTCGGACTCCAACCAGGGGCGCAGCGCGGCCAAGACCGCTGGTCGGGGCAACTGCTGACCCTCGCGGTGTCCGAGGGGCAGGTAGGCTGCCTGCATCTCGTTGCCTTCCTGCCAGGCAAAGGAAATCCCCACCAGCTCGGCATCATGGGGATTGAGAGAGGTGGTTTCGGTATCGATGGCCACCCGCTGTGCCGCCGCGATCCGCGCCAGGAGATCTTGCAGGGCGTCTTCCGTATCGATCAGGCGGTAGCGACTGCGGTCGATGGTATCCCCTGGGAGAGGGGAAAATCCTGCAAGATCCCCTGCCGCTGCCAATTCGCTCTGCAGCTCGCGGCGCCAGCTACTGAAGCCCAGACGTTCCGCCAGGGCAAGAAGCGCCGCAGTATTGACCGGCTGCCGCACGAGCTCGGCAGCGGGGAGCTCCAGATCACAGCGAATCCTGGCCAAGTCCCGGCTGCGCGGCAGAAAATCACGACTGGCGCGCAGGGCATCACCAACCTTGCCGCCGATTTCATCGGCATGCGCAAGAAGATTGTCCAGGGTACCGTACTGTCCCAGCCATTTGGCCACCGTCTTGGGTCCTGCGCCCGGCACGCCCGGAATGTTGTCCACCTTGTCGCCCACCAAGGCAAGGTAGTCCACCATCTGTTCCGGCGGGACGCCAAACTTGTCGCGCACTCCCTGCGCATCGAGCATGGTGTTTTTCATGGTATCGATGATTTGCGTACGCGCATCGATAAGCTGTGCGAGATCCTTATCGCCGCTGATGATCAGGAGGGGACGATCAGCAGGCGTGGCGCAGGCAAGTGTGCCGATGACGTCATCGGCCTCGACGCCCGCCTCACGCAGCAGAGGCAGGCCCATGGCCGCTATCCACTGCAGCAGTGGCTCGATCTGCACGCGCAGTTCCTGTGGCATGGGTGGGCGCTGCGCCTTGTATTCGGGGTAGATCGCATCCCGAAAGGTCGGCCCGGCGGCGTCGAAAACCACCACGATCTCGCCCTGCGGATACTCGCGCTGCAAACGTCGCAGCATGTTGACCACCCCATAGATGGCGCCGGTAGGCAGGCCATCGGGGGCGCGCAGATCCGGGAGGGCATGAAAGGCGCGGTAGAGAAAACTGGAGGCGTCAACCAGGATACGAGGAGTTTCGGTCATGAGCAGGACTTTTCGGCAGCTTTCCCCCATAATACGGAAAATTTGAGCAGCTACGGTAGGCCTGCAATGCGCGCACCCTTGGACACGGAACGTCTTCTTGACGGCGGCGAGAGTCGCCTCACCCGCGAAGCCTGGAAAATCTTTCAGATCATGGCGGAGTTTGTGCGTGGCTACGAAAAGCTGGCCGCTGTTGAGCCCTGTGTCAGTATCTTCGGCTCGGCGCGGCTGCCCGAGGAGCACCGCTGGTATCAGCAAACCTTGAGCATTGCCGAGAAACTCTCCAACGCTGGTTTTTCGGTGATCAGTGGCGGTGGTCCGGGCGTCATGGAGGCGGCCAACCGCGGCGCCTATCGCGGCACCGGCTACAGCATCGGCCTCAACATCGAACTGCCGCATGAACAACACAGCAACCCCTATCAGGATATCTCCCTCTCCTTCGAACATTTTTATTCGCGCAAGGTGATGTTCATGAAGTACGCTGCCGCCTATGTGGTCATGCCCGGCGGCTTTGGTACCCTCGATGAACTCGCGGAATGCATCACCTTGGTGCAGACCGGCAAGACCCGCCGCATGCCCATCATTCTTTTCGACTCTGGCTTTTGGAATGGATTGATCGACTGGTGGAAAAGCACCATGCTGGCGCACGGCACCATCAACGCGGCCGACCTGGATCTGGTCACCGTACTCGACGATCCCGATGCCGTTGTTGCCACCATCTTTGATCATTACGAAAAACGCGGTTTTGCCCCCTCGTCGGCAGAAACCGAAGCCCTGCTCAACCTGTAACAAGGGAGGAACCTCGTCATGCCGCGCACTCTTGCAATCTTTCTGGGTCTGGGAGCCTTTCTCTGCGCTGGCGTTGCGCTGGCCGAGAGCAGCCCCGAGAAACATCCCTACCATCTGCCGCGCCTGGCACCGCCCAAAAACAGTGGGCCCGAGGCCCAACTCCATGTGCCCAAGGGCTCCAGAATCGAAGAATACAGGGCCGATGGCGAGGTCTACATGGTCAAGGTCATCCCGCCCAAGCCCTTCCCCCCGTACTATCTCGTCAACCGCAGCGGCCATGGCTTCACCCGTGTACCCAATTCCGATGCGGAAAAAATGGATGTCCCGCAGTGGACTCTCTTCCGCTGGTAAACGCATGGCTGTCTACACCGAACTCCCCGATGCCGAGTTGGCAAGCTTTCTGGCCGCCTATGACCTTGGCAGCCTGGAACAGGTTACCGGCATTTGCGCCGGTACCGAGAACAGCAATTTTTTTCTCGATACCCAGGCCGGACGCTTCGTTCTGACCATTTTTGAACGTCTGCCGCGGGAGAGCATTCCTTACTACCTGCACGTTACAGAGTGGCTCAGTCAGCATGGCATTCCTTGCCCGGCGCCAGTGCATTCGCGCGCTGGCGAGATCCTCGGTACCCTCTCCGGTAAACCGGCCGCCATCGTGCAACGCCTGGCCGGGCAGTCCATCGAGGGCCGCATGCCCAACGAGGCCGAGATCAACGCCCTCGGGCAACTGCTCGCACGCATGCATCTCGCTGGTCGCGGCTTTCCCGAGGAGCATCCGAACCCCGCGGGGCTCGGCTGGTGCCTGGAAACCGGCAGACGACTGTTTCCCAAGTTGAGCCCGGCCGAAAGAGAGCTGCTTGCAGATGAACGGGAAACGCAGAAGCAATGGCCACGCGATAAGCTGCCGGGCGGTGTGATTCATGCCGATCTCTTCCCCGATAACGTCCTCTTTCAGGGCAACGCAATCACCGGTACCATCGACTACTACTACGCGGGCGACGATGCTTGGCTCTACGATCTGGCCATCGTGGCCAATGCTTGGTGTTCCTTCCCCGATGGCAGTCTCGACAAAAACCTTGCCGCCATTCTCTGGCAAGCATACGAAAGCGTACGCCCTTTCGAGCGGCGCGAGCATGGCCTGTGGTTTCCCTACATGCGTGCCGCCGCCTTGCGCTTCTGGCTGCTGCGTCTGGAGGCCAAGCATTTCCCCCGCGGCGGCCAGCTCACCGAGCTACGCGATCCGGAGGAATATCAGCGCATTTTGGAGCGGCGACGTGAGTTTTGTTGATCGCCGCTTGCTTCAAGGCTTAGGTCGCGACCAAAAGCCCGCCAGCCAAAGGGCGACACCAAAGAAAAGCCCCTCGCCCGCAGGCAAGATCCAGTCCCAAGGATGCCCACCCATGGCAATGGAAGCGAAGAGCGCCAGCGCGGCAATCATCAAAAAGATGCCCGCCCGCTCCACCCAGCGACTGAAGACCTCGCGATCGATCCCCTGTATCCAGTCCCATAGGCCCAGGCGCGTCAGAATCCGCCGCGTTTCTGCGGGAAACCACAGCGCCAGCACAATGCCCAGCACAAACAGGGTGTTCAACAGATAGAGTATGATCATCAGACGCCCCCCTCTTTGCTATCATCATACTTTTTCGTCCCTTTATGGGGAAGCCTGAAAATCACGATATACTGGGCGCAATCCATCTGGGAGGAAAGATGTCCGACGATTCCCGCGACAATCCCTGGCCACGCGAGGCACGCTGGCTGCACGCCGGTATCGCCTTTGGTGTCACCTGGCAGCTCTTCAGCTCCTTATGGATGACGCCGGATTTTCAGCATGCCGACTACGGCAGCGTCACGGAGCTGCTCTTCAGCACTCATGCCTGGATCGGCCTGACAACGGCGCTCTTTCTGCTCTGGGAATGGTTGTGGATCTTCACCACCCCCGCCATCCGCGCCCAGCTCTTCCCCCTGCGGGGACCCTGGCGACCCATCTGGGACGATCTGCGTGCCCTGCTACGCGGCCGCTTACGGCCCAGTGGACCGGCACCAGGACTCGCTGCGCTCGTGCATGGTCTCGGGCTCCTACTGGTCAGTTGGATGGCGCTCACCGGTACTGCCATCTTCTTCTTTCTGCCCCAGGGCGGTACCCCGCCCGGCGCTATCCTGCAGGCCCTCATCCCCTTGCACAAGGCGCTCTCCAATCTCGTCTGGGCCTACTGGATTGGTCATGTCGCCTTTACCCTGCTGCATGCGCTGCGCCGCGATGGTATCTGGAACATTTTCCGCCTGTTCGAGCTCTAAGCTGTGGTCATGACAACGACCAAGGCGCAGATCTCAAAGAAATTATAGTGGGAGAATCTGATTCTGAAATCCGGAAAGAAGCCGACCATCGACATCCAAACGCGCGATTATCTCGAATCAGTATTCGATCCCGACATACAACGTCTGGAGACACTTGTCGGAAAAGACATCCCGGGCCTGCGCTCGTCCTGGTAGCCTCCGCACCGCAGCCATACCGGCGGTGCCTCAGGCAGTTTGCCTGGAGAGTGAGAGTGGTGGCGTTTATTCTCTGGTAGATCACGCAGTGTATTGGGCGGCTAGTTCTCCTGCCACTTGCTCGGGATTAGTTAGATGAGATTGAGTCCACCCATCCCCACCTGGCCCGGCAAAAAACTCCACGAACTCCTGAACTGGACAGGCCATACCGTAGCCTGAAAGGCGCACCCTCCGAAAGGTGGGTAGTCGGACGCTTACGGTTGACCGAAAGGTTAGAGCCCACCTGGATCATGCCAATGACTACTTCCAGTTCAGATTTAGCTTTCGCTGTGAGGCAACGCAATCGCGCAAGTACAGGTTGATGAGGCTTTGATATGGGATACCAACCTCTTCGGAGAGAGACTTGAAATAGCCGATTGAATCTTCGTAGAAGACTGATCTCGCCTCCTCGAAGCTCACGCCATGCTTCTTGAGATTAGCCGCGGCCTTCTTTTCGTCCCACTCGAAGTGCAGTGCGCCCATGGAGTAATTGTAGTTACATTGTAATTCTCGCTCAAGGATATGACGCAAGAAGTGGGCTCTAACGGGGCGCAGTTGACCGGTACCACCGGCGCAAGAGACGGGAGCCAACACCAAGCTCGATATTCGCCTTCAGCGTATAAAACGCTGCCGCGTCGTGCAGTTCGGCGAGCGCCGGTGGAGTAACGACGAGCTTCACTTCAGTGCTGCACGGACCTGAGCCAGAGCGTCAGCAATCGGAATGACTTGTACCGCTCCACTTTCGATGTCAGCAATTCTGCGCTCGGTTTCGGCAGCCCACGCTTCCTCAATCTCGGTATCTTCGTCGAGGCTGGCGAGCAGTAGCTGGGCGAAAGCGGCGCGCTCACCAGCAGTTAGTTTCAGGCCTTCTGCTTCGAGCAATTCGAGTTGATTTGCCATGGCTAAGACCTCCGTAAAAATAACAAAAATTGTACCGCGAGTTCAGTGCCGAGCAATGGAGAGATGCCCAACGTCTGAATTCCCCGGCCTGTCGCGGCTTGCCGCGACAGGTCCGGTGGAATGATGGGTTAGGCACCTGCATTTCATGCGACCTCTGTGAGTTGCCGGGAGAAGAGGACGTGATGATGGCCAAGGCCATCACAGTCTAAGCATACCGGGTAGCCATTGACATTGCCATTACCGGGCAGGAGCTGAAACCCAAGCCGGCTATGAAAGCGAATGGAGGACTCGTTGACTGGTGACGTAACGGCCCGGACTTCAGTACAGCCAAGCCGTGCTGCGGCATCGAAGAACTGCTGATACAGAAGGCGACCATAACCCTTGCCTCTGGCGCCGGGGTGAACGCCAATGAAATGGACATAGCCGATAGTTGAATTAGACTGCGAGCGGAACCCGACAAGGAAACCCACGTGGCGCTTGCCGCGTTGGGCGGGCTGGCCAGCGACCGAAGTGCCGTCGATCTGGTCCGTCACGAGCGCTTTGGGTATAGTCTCGCCTGGCGAGGAGGTCTGTGATGAGTGAAAAGATGTGGGGCGGGCGCTTTACCGCCGGTACCGATTCTCTGGTCGAGCGCTTTACCTCGTCCATTGCCGTGGATCGACGCCTCTATGCCGAGGATATTCGCGGCTCGATGGCGCACGCGCGCATGCTGGGGCGGGTGGGCGTGCTGACAGCGGCCGAGGTGGAGGCGATCTGCAGCGGGTTGCAGGAGATTGGTCGGGAGATTGTCAATGGCAATTTCACCTACACCGACAGCCTCGAAGACATCCACATGCACATCGAGAGCCGCCTGATTGCGCTCATTGGCGATACGGGCAAAAAGCTGCACACCGGCCGCTCGCGCAACGACCAGGTGGCTACCGACATGCGCCTGTACACCCGCGGCGCCATCGACCACCTGCTCGCTCTTCTGCGCGCGCTGCAGGTGGTCTTCGTTGATCTTGCCGAGCGCGAAGTCGACACCATCCTGCCTGGCCTCACCCATTTACAGGTGGCCCAGCCCGTCACTTTCGGCCACCACTGTATGGCCTATGTCGAGATGTTCCGCCGCGATGCCGAGCGTCTGCGCGATGCCCGCAAGCGGGTCAATGTCTTGCCCCTCGGCGCTGCGGCCCTGGCCGGGACCACCTTCCCCATCGATCGCTGGGACGTAGCGCGCGAGCTCGGCTTCGATCATGTCGCGGAAAACAGTCTCGACGCCGTTTCCGATCGCGATTTTCTGCTCGAGACCCTGGCGGCTCTCTCCCTCATCGCTGTGCATCTGTCGCGTCTGGCCGAAGAGCTGATCTATTGGATGTCGGCGGCGCTCGCCTTCATCGACCTGCCGGACGCCTTCTGTACCGGCTCGAGCATCATGCCGCAAAAGAAAAACCCGGATGTCGCGGAACTGATTCGCGGCAAGAGTGGCAAGGTCATGGGGCAACTCACGGCTTTGCTCATCCTCATGAAAGGACAAGCCCTCGCCTACAACCGCGACAATCAAGAAGACAAGAGTATTTTCTTCACCGCGCTGGACGAAATCGAGGCCAGCCTCCAGCTTCTGATCCGCATGCTGCCCGGCCTGCAGACCCGTCCGGCGCGGATGCGGGCGGAAGCGGAAAAGGGCTTTGCCACCGCCACCGATCTCGCCGACTACCTGGTACGCAAAGGGGTGCCCTTCCGCGATGCCCATGCGGTGGTCGGTCGCGCCGTCCGCCTGGCGCAGGAGCGCGGTATCGGCCTGGAAGCCTTGCCACTGGCCGAACTGCAGGCCCTGTCACCAGCGATCGCCGATGACGTCTTCCAGGTGCTCACCCTGGAAGGATCGGTCGCAGCGCGCAAGCACCTCGGCGGCACCGCGCCCGAACAGGTGCGCGCCGCCATTGCCCGCGCTCGGCAGCGATTGGCGGGAGAAGGTGCATGATGCCATTACGCCCCTGGGTCCTGCTACTCTTGCTTGGCAGTCTGGCCTTGGCCGGTTGCGGACGCAAGACGCCACTCACCCTTCCCAAGACCCCCACCCCCGTCAGCGCCCCAACGAGTAGCCACTGATGCACCCCTTTCATTATCAAAACGGGCAACTGTATGTGGATGACTGCCCGCTGCACGAAATCGTGGCGCGCTATGGCACGCCCTGCTATGTCTACTCCGAACTGCATCTGCGCGAGCGCTACCACGCCTTCGCGCATGCGCTGGGCGCACAGACCCTGACCTGCTACGCGGTAAAAGCCAACAGTAACCTGCATCTATTGCGCCTTCTGGCACAATGGGGTGCGGGCTTCGATATCGTCTCCGGCGGGGAACTGGCGCGGGTGCTGCGGGCCGGCGGCGATCCAAAAAAGATCGTCTTTTCCGGGGTAGGAAAAAGTCGCGAGGAGATCCGTGCCGCCTTGGAGACAGGGGTCTTCTGCCTGAATGTGGAATCTGCCGCCGAGCTTGAGCGCATTGCCGAAGTGGCGGCCGAGATGGACGGGCGGGCACCGGTTGCCCTGCGCGTTAACCCGGATGTCGACGCCGGCACCCACCAGTACATCGCCACCGGCCTGAAGGAGAGCAAGTTCGGCATTCCCATCGCCGCTGCCGAAGACCTATACCGGCGCGCGGCAGAGTGGCCAAGTATCGAACTCATTGGTATCGCGGCACACATCGGCTCCCAGCTCATCGACCTGCAACCCCTGGGTGCCGCTGCCCGGCGTTTGCGCGATCTGTACGAGCGCCTGCGCCGCCACGGCATCGAACTGGCGCATATCGATTTGGGCGGCGGAGTCGGCATCCGCTACCACGACGAAGTACCCCCGAGTCCAGCCGACTATGCCGCCATTCTCGATGATGCCCTTGCCGGTCTGGAGCTCCCTCGAGTGGTGGAGTTGGGGCGCGCCCTGATCGGCAATGCCGGGGCCTTGCTCACCCGTGTCGAATACTGGAAGGAGAATGAGGGCAAGCATTTTTGCGTGGTCGATGCGGCCATGAACGACCTGTTGCGCCCCAGCCTCTACGGTGCCTGGCACGAGATCCTGCCCCTACGACAAAGCGCCGCGCCGCTGCAGGAATGCGATGTGGTGGGGCCGGTCTGCGAGAGTGGTGATTTCTTCGCCAAGAACCGTTCTCTCCCTACCGTCACCGCCAGGGAGGGCCTAGCCATCCTCGGCGCCGGCGCCTACGGCTTTGCCATGAGCAGTCAGTACAATACGCGCCCACGCGCTCCGGAGGTCTTGGTACATGGAGCGGAAAGCCGCTGTATTCGTCGCCGCGAAACCCTTGCCGATCTGCTCGGCCCGGAAGAGGACTGCCCCCTCGACTAAGCGCTGCCGTCTTTGGGCATCGCGGACCAGCTGAAATTGGCCGTGCCGATCTCACACTCGGTATCATTACAGGGATATTTCGCGTGGTAAAAGGCGTATTGGTCGCCGTGGCTGGCAAAACGATAAGGAGCCCAATGCAGCTCGGCACCCGTGGCGCGAATCTCCCGCTCTTCCTTGTGTACCTGCCAGGGCCGCATATGGTAGGGCTTGCTATCGATGATCACCCGCACCTGCACAGCACGGAGCTCGGCAGCCTTCAGAGCATCCAGCAACTTTCGATCGCTCAGGTAATAGACCCCCACATCCACTTGGTGTTTGGCCTGATCAACGATCAGCAATAAGGGAGCCGGTCCGGCTTGGGGTTCGATATAGAGCATGCAAAAACCTCAAAGTCGTAGCAGACGCCAGAAAACCTGCTCACCCGCCCGCAGTGGTACGACCGTCTCCTCTCCGAAACCCATACACTCTGGCACTGTCCATGTTTCGCGACGCAAGGTAATCTGCTCGTCGTTGCAAGGTAATTCGTAGAAGGCCGGACCATGACGACTGGCAAAACCCTCCAGCCGGTCCAGGGCATTGGCCTGTGCGAAGGCCTCGGCATAGAGCTCGATGGCCGCATGTGCGGTGTAGATACCGGCGCAACCGCAGCTCGACTCCTTGGCCGAGCGCGGATGCGGGGCGCTGTCGGTACCGAGAAAAAACTGCGGACTCCCACTGGTAGCGGCGGCTATCAGTGCCTGCCGGTGCTGCTCCCGCTTGAGGACAGGCAGACAGTAATGGTGGGGGCGAATCCCGCCCTGGAACAGCGCATTGCGATTGAGCAGCAAATGGTGCGCGGTGATGGTGGCGGCAGTGCGCGGGCCCGCAGATTGCACAAAATCCACCGCAGCGCTGGTAGTGACGTGCTCCAGCACCATGCGCAGTTCCGGGAAATCGCGACGCAGGGGCGCCAGATGGCGATCGATGAACACCGCCTCCCGGTCGAACACATCCACCGCTGGGTCCGTCACTTCACCATGCATTAGCAAGGGCAGATCCAGCTCCTCCATCGCCGCAAGGACGGGAAGCACATCGCGCAGGTCGCGCACGCCATTTTCCGAATTGGTGGTCGCTCCCGCCGGATAGTATTTGACCGCATGCACCAAGCCGCTTTCCTTCGCTGCCCGTATCTCCGCAACCGGTGTCGCCTCGGTCAGATACAGGGTCATCAGCGGCGTGAAGCTCATTCCCTCCGGCAAGGCCGCCAGAATCCGCTGGCGATACGCCGCGGCGGCCACGACCGTGGTGACCGGGGGCTTCAGATTGGGCATGACGATGGCGCGACCAAAACGCGCGGCAGTATCGGGCAATACGCTGCGCAAGATAGCCCCATCCCGTAGATGCAGATGCCAGTCGTCTGGCCGCAGGATGCGGATTTCTTCTACCCCTGTCGATTTCACCCCGGAAGCCTCCCCTTGTTTCGCAAGGTGCCAAGGGTAACATTGCGCGCCACCCTCGCCTATGCTACTGCGGAGGATCCGGCAACCGTCGCCGCCGTTGCGCGCAGCGCGTACCTTCCCGTTGCTCCGCGAAGCATTCGCTCAACCACCGCCTTCGCTCCAGATTTCGGCCTGGGCACGACTGACCGCCGGCGTTTGTACCCGACAAAAGTCTTTCTCCCCTAGTGGCATGGGCACCTGGAAAAAGGCCCCGGCCTGCAAGGCCTGCGGGCTCGGCAGATGATTGATCTGCTCCAGATAACGACTGGTGCTGTGATACTTGAGCGCCAGCTCGTGCAGGTCGGAACCGGCAGGCACACGAATGTCGAGGAACTTGCCCCCGATGTTACAGCGCGGCGCAACATCGAGGGTGCGCAGGGCGCGCCGCATAGTGTAACGGAACACCGGCGCCGCTTCGATACCGCCAAAATTCCAGGAATAGTGACTGCCGCGCAGGTTCACCGCCATCACCAGGTCCGGACGCGGGCCAGGCGCAAAACCCACGAAGGTGGCATTGGTGCGGTGATGGTAGAAACCATCCTTGCCGTTGGCCATATTCGAGGTCCCGGTCTTACCCGCCACCGCATAGCCCGGAATCGCCGCCAGAATCCCCGTACCGCCGGGGCGCGCCACCGACTGGAGCCAACGCCGCAGATCATTGGCCACCCAGGCAGGCATCACCCGATGGCGCTGGATTTTTTCACCGACAAACAGATGCGGGCGCACATACCAGCCGCCATTGGCAATGCTGGCATAGGCCGCTGCCAACTGTAGCGTCGTCACCGAGACGCCATAGCCAATGGAAATCGTCGCATGCCGGGCAACGCCCCACGACTGCCAGGGGGGCAAAACACCCGCCGTTTCTCCCGGCAGGCCCAAAGGCGGCTCCCGACCAAAGCCGACGGCCTGGTACATATTGTATAGCGTGCGTTTGGGGGTCAGCAGGGCAATCTTGGCAGTGCCGATACAGCTGGAATACTTGAGAATATGTTCGATATTAAGGATGTGATGGCGCACATCATCGGTGATGGGATAGCCTCCCACCCAAAGTGGGTGATACACATTGAATTTCTGGCTAGGAGAAACACTGTGACTCGCCAGGGCCGCGGCAATGGCAAAGGGCTTCATCACCGAACCGGGCTCGAAGGCCTGATGCACGGCGTAATCGACATAGTCTGCGGGTGAGCTACAAGCACCCTTTTGGTTTGGGTTACAGCTCGGCGCGCTGACCATCGCAAGGATAGCACCGGTATGCACGTTCATCAGCACCGCCGAACCGACCTTGGCATGAAATTGATGCAGGGAGCGTAATAGGGCCATATAGGCCCAATACTGCATCTGCGGGTTAATGGTCAGATGAATGGCGTGCCCCGGACGCGAAAGTCGCGCCACCTTGAGCACCTGCACGATCTGCCCATGACCATCGTACAGGGCCTCCTCGGAGCCGGGATGCGCGGCCAGCCACTGGTTGTAACTCAGCTCCATGCCCGTCGCCCCCTGATGGGCCTGATCTACCAATCCGATCAGCGGGGTCGTTGCCGCACCCAGAGGAAAATAGCTGCGCGAACTCGGCAGCACCCCAACTCCCGGGATTCCCAAAGCGCGCACCGCTTTGCCCACGCTCGGTGGTCGTTGCCGCGCCAGGTAGGCAAAATCGGCGCCAGCGCTGGCCAAACGCTGGCCGAGTTCGATCACGGAGAGATTCAGTGCCCTGGCCAGTTGCGGCCATTGATCCTGGTGTTTGCCGAGGACCTTGGGATCGCCCCAGATGGTGCTGGCCGCCGTGTTGACCGCCAGCGGCAGGCCGTTGTCCCCAAAAATCACCCCGCGTTGGGCGGGCAGACGCTGATTGTGCAGATACCGCATCTGTCCCTGCGCGCGCAGTTGGCCGGTCTGCAGATACTGCACCTGGATATCGCGGCCAAGCACCGCCAGAAAGCCAAGCACAAAGACGCCCGCAAGCCAAAGGGGCCGCGAGCGCGGCAATGGACGAAAGGGTCGGCCAGCCGGATTCATTCTCTGCCAGTCGCGGCGCGATAGACGAAGTCGACACGCTGGTTTTTCTGCCAACAGGCAACAGTGTTCTGATTACAAAGGAGATTATCCTTGCCGAAGGAAACCGTGCTGATGCGACTGGCGGGGACACCATCCGCCTCCAGCAACTCCTTGATGGCATGGGCACGCCATTCCCCAAGACCGAGATTGTATTCCTGCGTGCCTGGTTGTGAGCAGTTCCCCTCCAGGCGCACATGCAGGTTCGGGAAGCGCAGCAGAAAACGCGCATTCTCGGCGGTGATATGGCGGGCACGGGCACTCACATGGAAGCTGTTCTGGGCAAAATGCACGCGCAGGTGCCGGGGCAGGGCCGCAAGTTCGGCATTGGAAAGGTTTTCGTTTTGGCCGCCGAGGGGACCGTACTTCAGGTTTTTCTCCCGTTCCTCGGCCTGGTTCAGCGCCTGGGTACTGGCACTCGAACTGGGGACCGCACTACTGGGCTCCTGCTGCGCATGCGTGGTAGGAGAAACCTGTTGCGCACAGGCGCCAAGAAGCAGGGAAGCAGACAATACGGCGACAAAACCCAAGACACCCTTGGGCGAAGCAGAAGACAGACATTGCGGCATGAGAATATTCCTTCACTTGTCGGTATACCCCTATGACCGCAATTGTTCTTTTCAGTTCTCAGGCAATGGCTGCTTTGGCGCGCCAGCGATAGCGTGTACCCACCGAGGCTAGCGGCTGCGGTCGCACACAAGCGGCACAGGCGCCGGCGCAAGCACTCTGACAGCTGCTGCCTGAGACTTGGGCTTGCACCAACGTCTGCACCCGAGCGATCAGTCCACGCCTCTGCCAATGCTGCAGGCCGGCATCCACCAAATCTTGCGGCAAGTCCAGGCGCTGGGCGATCTCTGTGGCGCTCAGGCTTTCCCCGTCGCGCAACAGATCGCGAATTCGAAAAAGGGGGCTCTCCATCATCCCTGCTCCTGAAAACGCAACTGGTTTTGCTGGTGCCGCCCTTGTCGGCGCAAGGCCAAGAGCAAGATGCCAAGAGCCACGGCAATACCGGCGGTCCACAGCCAGGTCGCCTGCGGATGGGCGGCATAGGTCCCCCACTGATAGACCAGCGTTGCCACCGCCCAAGCCATGCCAATACCATAACCGATGGAGAAGAGCATCCAACCCCAGCCGACCTCGCGCCGCAGGGCCCCCATGGTGCTGGCACACGGCACATAGAGCAGCACAAAGAGGAGATATGCCAGGGCCGTTAGCGGTGTAAAACTTTGTGCCAGGGAGCCAAGGGTCTCAGAACTCGCTCCCGAGGCGGCGATACTCGCGTCCCGGTTGGCCAGATCGCCCAGTCCCAAAGGATCTCCCAGGCTGCTGAACAGCTTGCCGGCATTCTCCGGGATGGTGGCCAGGGCGTCGCGAAGCCCCTGCAGCAGATCCACCTGCCGATACTCTGCCATCAGATCCCCACCCGCCTGCCGCTGATAGATGCCGTTGAGGGTACCGATGACGACCTCCTTGGCGGCCGCGCCCGCCACCAGTCCAGCAACGGCAGGCCAGTTGTCCCGCTCGATGCCCATGGGCGCAAAAACGGGAACCAGCGCCTCGCTACCCTGGGCCAGCAGGGAGTGGTCGATGTCGGTGGCGCGCAGGCCGTGACTGGTCCAGCCAATTCCCGGCAAGAGGAAGAGGATGAAGCCGATGGCGGCAATCACCTTACCGACGCGCAGGATAAAGATGCGCAGGCGCTGCCAGGCCTGCAGCACCACGCTGCGCAGGCTGGGCAAACGATAGGGCGGCAGCTCCATGACGAAGGGTCGGGCCTCTCCCCGTAGCGCGGTTTTTCCCAGCAGCCAGGCAGTGAACAGGGCCATAACAATGCCCGTCAAATACAACAGAAAAACCACCTGCCCACCGTTGCCGCGGAAAAAGACCACGGCAAAGGCCATGTAAATGGTCAGCCGGGCCGAGCAGGACATGAAAGGTTGCATCAACACCGTGAGCACCCGACCGCGAGGATCGTCGATGATTCGTGCTCCCATGATCGCCGGCACATTGCAACCAAAGCCGATGACCATCGGCACCAAGGCATTGCCAGGCAACCCCACCCGGCGCATCAGGCGATCCATCACATAGGCCGCCCGCGCCATGTAGCCGGAATCTTCGAGAAAGGCGAGGAAGAGAAAGGTGAGTCCGATGGGAGGGATGAAGCTGATCACCAGATTCAGCCCACCGCCAATACCGCCAGCCAGGGAACTCACGACCCAGTCCGGGGCGCCGGAGAGGAGCAGCAGGTGACCGAAACCATGCATCAGCAGGGCAGCAGAAGCCTGATCGAAAAAATCCAGGAAGACATTGCCACCGCTAAAGCTGACCACGAAAACCAGATACAGTACCGCAAGAAAGATCGGCACGCCCAGCCAGTCATGCAAGATCCAGCGATCGAGATGGCGGGTCAAGCGCTGACGCCATCCCGCCTTGCCACCGGACACGATCACCTGCGCGGCGAGCCGCGCAGCCCAAGTGAAACGCGCGGCAGGCAACAGATCGGCAAGATCCTCGGCACTGTCTGCCTGCAGATGCTGAGCCGCAGAGGCGCGTGCGGCGAGCAGCGCCTGCGGCGTGCTCTCTGGCAGTTCCAGGTACTGCCAGGCGAGAAAGCGGCCACGCGCTCCGTCAATCTGGGCGGCAAAGTCGTGCAGGGCAGCTTCCAGATCTGCAGGCCAGGCCGGCCGCTGCGGCAGAGACGGGCTACGCAACGCGCTGCGCAAGGCCATGCGCAGTTCGCGCAGACCCTTGCCCTTGCGCGCCACCATGGGGACCACCGGCACCCCAAGCTGCAGCGACAGGGCCTGGGCATCCACCCGCAGACCACGATCCTCGGCCTCGTCCACCATGTTCAGAATGAGGAGCAAAGGCCGCTGTAACTCCACCAGCTCGGCGGTCAGCAAGAGCTGTCGCTCCAGGGTACTGGCATCGAGGACCTGGACGATAAGCTCGACCTCCTCGTCGCGCAGAAAGCGGCGCGCTACCGCCTGATCCTCGCCACCTCCACCAAGCAGGCTGTAAATACCCGGCAGATCGATCACTTCGATCTTCTCGTTGCCCAGGCGTGCGCTGCCAGAGCGGCGCTCGACGGTGACTCCGGGCCAGTTGCCCACCGTCTGATGGGTGCCCGTGAGCAGATTGTAAACGGTAGTCTTGCCGCAATTGGGATTGCCAACCAGGGCGATGCGCGGCAGGCCCTCTGCGAGCCTGGTCCCCGCGGCCGCATGACAGTGCTTGGCCATGGATCAGCCCTCCTCGAAGGACGAGAGGGGGCGGACCTGGATCTGCTCCAGCCACTCGCGGCCCAAGGCAATGCGGGTACCGGCGCTATCGAGTACCACGCCGCGACGGTCTGGTCCCAACAGCAGGGTAAAAGCCGTGCCGGGACGCAGACCCATGACCAATAAACGCTTGCTCTCGTTGCCGAGTAGATGGGGACGTTACCGACCCCATCCCTCACAGACCCGGACGTGCGGATTTCCCGCATCCGGTTCCTCGTGTGCGAGATTCGCTTACGAGACGGTATACTGATGAACGATCCTGGCGGG
>JAQVDS010000029.1 GCA_028697715.1 Acidithiobacillus sp.
TGGCGGCCTCGCTGGAAGAGGCCCTGCGCGCCCTGGAGGCCGATCATGAGTTCCTGATGAAAGGTGGGGTCTTTACCCCGGAATGGCTGGAAGGCTACCTGGAAGTGAAGTGGGCCGAGGTCCAGGCCCTGCGCGTCACTACCCATCCAGTCGAATACCAGATGTATTACAGCCTCTGATTTGCGTTTCAACCTCCGTCGTCATTGGCCCGGGTTCGCCCGGGCTTTTTTATGAACGGGGTTATTCCATACCGAGAGACCGCATCTTGCGGGCGATGGTGTTGCGGCCCCAACCCAAACGCTCGGCTGCTAACTGCTTGTGGCCATGGCTGGCATCCAACGCCGCCTGCAGGAGTACCCGCTCAAAATCCGGCAATAACGCGTCGAGTACGGCGTTGTCGCCGTCCTGCAGGCGCGCCGCAGCTTCTTGGTGCAGCAAACTGCGCCAATCTTCGGAAACCGGCATTTCTCCGGCATCAGACGTGGCGGAGTTGGACACCCCGCTATCGCCCTGCCCGCGCCCGCCTTCCGCCGGCAACAATTCCGGTGGCAAATCGCTCAGTTCCACCCGTTGGCTGGGGGCCATCACGGTAATCCAGCGACAGCTGTTTTCGAGCTGGCGCACATTGCCCGGCCAAGACCAGGCGGCCATCCGCGCCTCTGCCTCTGGGCTGAATGTCTTGCCTTCCACCCCCAGACTTTCCGCCGCCCGATGCAAAAAGTAACGCGCCAGACGTGGAATGTCAGAGCGACGCTCACGCAGCGGCGGGATGTGAATGGAGATGACGTTGAGACGATGATAGAGGTCTTCGCGGAAACTACCATCGCGCACCTTCGCCTGCAGATCCTGATGGGTTGCAGCGAGAATGCGGACATCGGCGCGGATGGGTGCATGCCCACCAACCCGATAGTAGGTACCGTCGGAAAGCACTCGCAACAAACGGGTCTGCAAGGCAGCGGGCATATCGCCAATCTCGTCCAAAAACAGGGTGCCACCCGCCGCCTGTTCAAAACGGCCTTTCCGTGCCTGCACCGCCCCGGTAAAGGCACCTTTTTCATGGCCAAAGAGCTCGGACTCGAGCAGTTCGGCAGGGATTGCTGCCGTATTGATGGCGACGAAGGGGCCATCCACTCGGGGGCTGTGCCGGTGCAGGGCCCGGGCTACGAGTTCCTTGCCCGACCCAGATTCGCCCAGTATCAGTACATTGATGCTGGAGCGGGAGAGGCGCCCAATGGCGCGGTAGACCTCTTGCATCGCCGGCGACTCGCCAATGATTTCCGTGTCCCGGCGGTCGAAGCCCAACTCCTCTTGGGCCGCCTGCTGGCCTTCCACCGTGAGGGCACGTCGCACCAAAGACACGGCATCATCGATGTCAAACGGTTTGGCCAGATACTCGAAAGCGCCCCCCTGAAAGGCTGCCACCGCGTTTTCCAGATCGGAATGGGCAGTAATGATGATGACCGGCAAATGCGGGTGACGCTGCTGGATTTCCCGCAAAAATCCCAATCCGTCCAGGCCCGGCATGCGCAGGTCGCTGACCACCGCCCCCGGACGTTCCCGTCCCATGGCACGTAGCGCGAGGTCGGCGTCGGCAAAGCTGCGGACGGGAATCTCGGCCTTCTGCAGGGCCTTCTCCAGGACCCAGCGAATGGAAGGGTCATCATCGATTACCCACACAGCAGAATTCATGAAAATCTCCCATCAGGCAGCGGCAGGCGCACGGAAAATACGGTATCTCCGGGTTGTGAACGACAATGGACCGTCCCCCCGTGGCTGCGCACGAGATTCTGTACAATGGCCAGGCCCATACCCATCCCCTCCGCCCGACTGGTCACCAAGGGTAAAAAAATGCGCGGCAATAGCTCTTCCGGAATTCCCGGTCCGTCATCGCTGATATCCACCCGCAAGATGAGACGATAGAGGCGCTGTTGCAAATTCATAAAGCGCTCGACCCGCGTGCGGATCAGGATCGTCCCCTGTCCGGCCAATGCCTGGCGGGCATTGCGCAGGAGATTCAGAAACACCTGCACCAGTTGTTCAGGATCCGCCTCAAATTCCGGTATGGAGAGATCATAATCGAAACGCAAGGCGACGCCGGTTGGCAAATTGACCTGCAACAAGCGGCGTACATGCTCGAGGACTTCATGGATGTTGACCATACGCCTTTGCGGCTGGGTTTTATCCCCGCGCAGCCGGTCGACCAGACGCCGCAGGCGATCCACTTCATGCAGGATGATATGGGTATATTCTTGCAGCTCGGGGGAAGGCAGTTCGCGCTCCAGGAGCTGTGCCGCACCCCGCAATCCGCCCAACGGATTCTTGATTTCATGGGCCAGACCAGCGAGCATTTCTTGCGCCGCCTCGAAGACCTTGTCCTGCATCTCCTCTTCCGCCCGGCGCAGGGACGCCTCGACCGGCCGCAGCTCCAGCACCCAAGAGCTGCCCGTGCTGAGCCCACTACACAGAAGGTCGACGACCGCGCGACTACCGTCGGCCACGCGCAGCGGTACGGCATGGCGACTTACCACCGTAGCCCCTCGCCGTGCGTCGCGCAAAATGCTTTTTAGACTTTCCCCTTCTGCGGTCGCGCAAAACGACTCCAGGGCTTTGCCTCGACTAACACTGGCACTCACCCGCAGTAAATTCTCTGCGCTGGAGTTGAGGTACTCGACCTCGTCCTCTGCGGACAGCAGCAATACGGCGGCGTCGAGACCATCCAAGATGGCCAGCGGTTCTGGGACTACCGCCTTCTTCTTCGAACGTTTGATCGGAATCACATGAATGTCCCATGTTGTCTTTGCCGAGATAGTGCAAAGCCTATGCCAATGGAATTGTCCTTTTCTGCACGGCGCCGTGGCAGCATCGCACCAGTATAGTGCAAAGCGGAAGCATAAGGCAGGCTTCCGAGCCGTCGCACCATAAAAAAGGCGGCCGGGGCCGCCGAGACATTCGAGGAGGAGTGACCATGACTATGATCACCCTGTATCTAGCATTAAGCGTGCCAAGTCTCGGCGCATTGCTTGCTTGGTCTGCAGGTGTCCTTGCATGGAGGTCCGGGCTATGAATCGCTTTGAACAGTTCCACGAGTCACAGCGGGAGCTTCGCATGCTCATGGTTGGCGCAGTGGAAAGCATTGCCAGTGCCCACTTGTTTCGCCAGTCCGTGGCCGAACGAAGGCGAACTCTGGCGCAGGTCATGCGCAGCCATGGGTTCCTCGATCTTCTCTATCTGCTTGATGCAAAGGGCGTTCAGCTCGGAGACAATGTCGTCTGTCGGCGGCTGCCCAGTGCCCGGGGTGGCGACGGCGTCGACCGCAGCCATCGTCCCTACTTCCGATTAGCGCGCAACGCCAGCGCTCCAATCGTTACAGAACCCTATCTTTCTTTGGCCACCAGCCGCTTCTGCGTCACTGTTGCCATCCCCATCTATCGCGATACGGGCGAGTTGTTGGGCATGTTGGTAGGGGACAGCGAACTCGATCGTGCACTCTCACTATTACAGGAAGACGATACCCGACGCAGCTTCGAGCCCTTTTTCAAGGCGTTTTACGCACTCTTTTCGTGCGGCTTGCTACTCGTGAGTGCATCGTTGGGCATCCATGGCTTCATCGCACTCCGCGGCCTGTGGCACTGGCAAAATCCCTTGAGCGATTTCACTGCACCGTTTCAGGCCACCATCCTCTTCACCCTGGCGCTGGCCGTCTTTGACCTCGCCAAGACCATACTCGAAGAAGAAGTACTGTTACGCAAAGATGTACGCCGTCACAGCAGCACCCGTCGTACCCTGACGCGCTTTATAGCTGCCATTGCAATCGCAGTTTCCATCGAGGGACTGATGCTGGTCTTTAAGTTTGCCCTCGATCACCCCGAGCAGCTCTGGTTGGCTGTTCTGCTGTTGCTCGCTACCGCCCTCCTGCTCGCCGCCCTGGGCGTCTATGTCTATCTCGGCGCCAGAGCGGAGGGGATCATTCTGGAACAACGTCGTCAACATTTTGCCGCAGGGCGACTGCCCAATAGTGCCGAGGAAGACACAGAACTATCACCCAAGCCGTGAGCAGCAGATCGGCTTAGCGGCGGCGCAAATCGAGGGTACAGGGGTAGTCGGGATTGGGAGATTCGGCTGGCGGTTGTAGCGGGTCCAGCGGATTGCCATGGGGATAAAACTCCCGCAGGCCGCCACGCTCCGGCGGTGGCTGTAGAGGACCCTGGGTGAAGCCCAGCGGCTCGAAGCGCACGATCCGGCGACCTTCGGCCTCGTAGGCGTTGACCGGCAAGCGTTCATAGTTGCGCCCGCCAGGGTGCGAGACCCGGTAGGTGCAACCGCCAATGGCGCGACCATTCCAGGTATCGATCAAGTCGAAAACCAGGGGCACATCAATGGGAAGCTCGGGGTGCAATGCCGAAACCGGCTGCCAGGCACGGTAACGCACGCCAGCTACCGCCTCGCCTTGGGTACCGGTGGCGCGCAGCGGCAAGCGGCGCCCGTTGCAGACCAGCACATAGCGCTCCGTTGCCATCCCCGTCACCCGCACCTGCAGACGCTCCACCGAGGCATCGACAAAGCGCGCCGTGCCCTGCCCCGTCGCCTCTTCGCCCAGCACTGGCCAGGGCTCCAGGGCCATCCGCAGCTCGATTTCCACATCGCGAATACGCACCCGGCCCAATACCGGAAAGCGGAATTCGAGAAAAGGTGCAAACCACTCCAGGGCCATGGGATAGGAGGATTCCTGCAACTCCGCGCAGACCTCGCGCAGGTCTTCCCACAGGTAGTGGGGGAGCATCCAGCGATCGTAGAGGCTGGTACCCCAGCGCTGCAGGCTGCCCCGATAAGGGGTTTGCCAGAAGCGCGCTACCAGCGCCCGTACCAGGAGACTCTGCAAAAGCGCCATGCGGGGATGCGGTGGCATCTCAAAGGCACGAAGTTCCAGCAGTCCCAGACGCCCACTGGCGGAATCCGGCGAATATAACTTATCGATGCAAAACTCGGCGCGGTGGGTATTGCCGGTGAGATCCACAAGAAAATTACGCAGCAATCGATCCACCCGCCAGGGCGCCGAACTCTCGCCCTGCGGCAGTTGCGCCAGGGCAATCTCCAGTTCGTAGAGGGCGGTGTCACGCCCTTCATCCACGCGCGGTGCCTGCGAGGTAGGGCCGATGAAGAGGCCGCTGAAGAAATAGGACAGGGTCGGATGATTCTGCCAGTAGCGCAGCATGGAACCGAGGAGATCGGGGCGGCGGAGGAAGGGGCTGTCTTCCGGCCAGGCGGCGCCCAGGGTCATGTGATTACCGCCACCGGTGCCGGTGTGCCGGCCGTCGAGCATGAATTTTTCCGCGCCCAAACGGCACAGCCGGGCCTCGGCATACAGGCGCTCGGTCTTGTTCCGCAGTTCCTCCCAACTCGCGGAGGGATGGATATTGACCTCGATGACCCCCGGATCCGGGGTCACGGCAAAACTGCGCAAACGTGCATCCTTGGGCGGCGGATATCCCTCGATACGCACGGGGACGCCGAGCTCAACCGCCGTACCTTCGATCGCAGCGATGAGATCGAGGTAGTGTTCCAGCACTCCCAAGGGCGGCAAAAAGACATTCAGCGCGCCCTCGCGCCATTCGATGGCCAAGGCCGTATGCGGCACCTCCACCCAGACTTTGTTGGGCAAGTGCAGATCAGCAGGCGGCGGCTGCGCTGCTTGCCGCTGCGTCCAGGTGGAATAGCGGGCCTCCACCTCTCCATGAATATCGGCGGATAACGGCGGTCCCTCGGCAAAGGGATCGGGTTCGGGCTGAATTTCCTGCTCGGCAGCCCAAGGCAACCCGGACAACGGCAAGCGCAAGCCCAAGGGAGAGTTTCCCGGCAGCAGGAACAACGTGCCCCGGCGGAATTCCCAGGGAGCACTGTGCCAGCAGCCCCTACGCCAATCCCAGGCAAGCGGCAGCACAAAACCTGTAGGCGTCCGCAGGCCCCGCGACAGGGCAATGGCCAATTCGCTGCGCGCGGCGGGATCGTCCAATCCTTCTACCTGTAACCAGTCGACATCATTGGGCTGCTGCGCCTCACGCCAGAGCTGGTAGAGAGGGTCTTCATAGGCTGGACTCAGGCAGTCCGCCGCCAGTCCCAGCCGCTGGACAAGCAGCCTCGCAAAGCGTTCGGCATCCGCCGGCGCGACAAGCAACGTCGCTCCCGGCTGCCACTGCAACTGCGTCTGTCGCCAGATTGGCACCCCATCGTTACGCCAATAACAGCTCAATGCCCAACGCGGCAACGGCTCACCGGGATACCACTTGCCCTGCCCGGTATGAAAGAGGGCGCCGGGGGCAAACTGGGTAGCCAGGCGCCGCAACAACTGCTCCGCCCGTTCGCGTTTGTCGCGCCCGAGAGCAGCGGTATTCCACTCTGCCGCATCCATATCATCCACCGCCACGAAGGTGGGCTCCCCGCCCTGGGTCAGGCGCACGTCCAAGCGCTGTAAATCGACGTCCACCTTATTCCCCAAGGCATTGATATCCGCCCAGGTCGGTTCATCGTAAGGCAGGGTGACGCGCGGATCCTCATGGATACGACGTAGCTCATTGCGAAACGAAAATTCCACTTCGCAGGGATCAATGGCACCACTGATGGGCGCGGCATCGCCCGGCTTGGGGGTACAGGCCAAGGGGATGTGCCCTTCTCCGGCAAAAAGGCCGGAGGTGGGATCAAGCCCAACCCAACCCGCGCCCGGCAGATAGACTTCGGCCCAGGCATGCAGGTCGGTAAAGTCGGCGCTCGGCCCCGCCGGCCCCTCGATGGGCTTTTCGTCGGTAACCAGCTGCACCAGATACCCCGACACAAAGCGCGCGGCAAGACCAAGATGCCGCAGAATCTGTACCAAGAGCCAGGCACTGTCGCGACAGGAGCCCGAGGCCAGACGCAGGGTCTCGTCGCAGCCCTGTACCCCGGGTTCCATGCGGATTCGGTAGCCGATATCGCGCTGCAGGCGCTGATTCAGGTCGACCAAAAAATTGACCGTCGGCTGCGGTGTACGGGACACTTCTGCCAACCATTCCTGTAGCAAGGGCCCGGTGCTCTCGCATTCCAGATACGGACGCAGGGAGCCCAGGGTCTCGGCGTCATAGGAGAATGGGTATTGCTCTGCCGTCTCCTCCAGGAAGAAATCGAAGGGATTGATGGCGATCATTTCGGCAATGAGCTCCACCGCTACCTGGAAGTGTCGCGCTGGCTCAGGAAAGGTCAGGCGGGCCAGATAATTGCCAAAGGGATCTTGCTGCCAGTGCAGAAAATGAGGCTTGGGTTCGATCTGGAGGGAGTAGGCAAGAATGGGGGTCCGACAGTGCGGCGCCGGACGCAGACGGACGATGTGCGGGGCCATACCCACCCGACGGTCGAAATGGTACTCGGTGACGTGCGACAGAGCTACCTGTATGGCCATGGTGATCCTCGTCAGGCTTGCAGTGCGATGCGTTGCAACGAGGGGTGCGGATAGGGATCGTTCTTTTCGCGCGCGCGGAAATAGGCATTCTCGATAGTGTGATGCAACATGCTCAGATCTTTTTGCACCTGATCGAGATACTCATGCAAAACCGCCGGCGTCAGCTCCTTGAGCTGCAGTTGATCGAGGCGCCGGCGGGTACGGCGCAAGGCCTCGGCGGGAATACCGGCATTGGGGAGATAGGCCAGCGCCAGTTCCATATCCGCAAGGCAACTGCGCACACTGCGTGGGCATTTGCTGTCACGCAAGAGGAACTCGACCGCGCGGGCCGAACGCACCTGCACCCCAACATACTGCCGATACATCTCCAGCGCACTCATGGCGCGCAACACGCCCACCCAAAGACTTTGGTAGACCGTCCGGCGCACGCCCTGATCCTCCGGGGGGATCACCGCACTGACGACATCGACAATGCGCGATCCCATATCGGCGCGCTCGATGTTGCGGCCCAGCTTGATGAACTGATACGCCGAATTCTGACTCATGCTGCCGACCAGCAGTCCCACCAGGGCATGGCGCCGGGCAATGACATTTTCGAGAAAGTCGAGGCGTGCCCGCCGGTCTTCGGCGATATTTTCCTTCTCCAATCCATCCTGCACATAGAGGAAGAGCGAATTGATCCGCTCCCAGAACTCTCCGGGCAAAAGATCGCGAAAGGTACGACAATTCTCCCGCGCCTGATGCACGCAGGACAGCAGGGAGCTGGGATTGCGACTGTCGGCAATCAAAAACCGCATGATCGCCTTTTCGGTAGGCTGGCCGTAATGCTGTTGAAAGCGCTGCGCTTCGCCGGTGATTTGCAGGAGGATATCCCAGCCACAGCGAGTGCCGAGAGGTAAATCGAGCAGCAGCAGGGTGGCGGAATTGATGAAGCGCCCCAGGTCTTCGGCCCGCTCCAGGTAACGGGCCATCCAGTACAAGTTTTCAGCGACACGCGAGAGCATCAGGCATCCTCCTCGACAATCCAGGTATCCTTGCTGCCGCCCCCTTGGGAGCTGTTCACCACCAGGGAGCCGGCATTCATCGCCACGCGGGTCAGCCCCCCGGTCGTCACGTAACTGTCCTTCGCCTGCAAGATGAAGGGGCGCAGGTCCAGGTGGCGCGGTTCCAGATGATCGCCAATTAGAGTTGGCGCGGTGGACAACGACAGAGTGGGTTGGGCAATGTAATTGCGTGGGTCTTCGCGGATGCGTTCGGCAAAACGCTGCCGTTCTTCCACAGAAGCGCGCGGGCCAATGAGCATACCATAACCACCCGACTCATTGGCGGGCTTGACCACCAGTTCATCGAGATGCGCGAGCACATACTCCCGATCTGCCTCGCGCATGCACAGATAAGTCGGGACATTAGGCAGTATCGGCTCTTCTTTCAGATAATAGCGAATGAACTCCGGCACAAAAGCATAGACCACCTTGTCATCGGCAACGCCGGTACCAGGGGCGTTGGCGATCGCCACGGTACCCCGCTTCCAGGCGCGCATCAGTCCGGAAAGGCCAATGACGGAGTCCTCACGAAACACCTCGGGGTCGAGAAAGTCATCATCCACTCGACGGTAGATCACGTCCACCTGCAGCAGTCCCGAAATGGTGCGCAAGAATACCCGATCCTCGCTGTCGACCAGGAAATCCTTCCCTTCAGCCAGATAGGCGCCCATTTGTTGGGCAAGGTAGCTGTGCTCAAAATAGGCGGAGTTGTAGATTCCGGGTGTCAGCACTGCGATCACCGGCTTGTCGCTGGGCCGCGGGCTGAGATCGGCAAGCATGCTCGCCAACTGCGCCGGGTAATCGTCTACGGGCAGGATCGAACACATCGCGAAGATTTCCGGAAAAAGCCGTTTCATGATCGCGCGGTTTTCGAGCATATAAGAGACCCCCGAGGGCACGCGCAGGTTGTCTTCCAGCACATATACCGTGCCATCCGCATCACGCACCAGGTCCGAGCCACAGATATTGGCCCAGGCGCCAAAGCGCGGGTGCACGCCACGGCAGGCAGCGCGGAAATTCCGCGAGCCTTCGAGCACTTCGCGCGGGAAAACGTTGTCGTCGAGCACCCGTTGCTCGTTGTAGATGTCGTCGATGAAGTGGTTGAGGGCCTTGAGCCTCTGCCGCAGACCGGCTTCGATCTGGCGCCATTGGCGCGCCGGCAGGGTGCGCGGCACAATGTCGAAGGGCCAGGAGCGATCGATGTTGCCCGCCTCGCTGTAGACGGTGAAGGTGATACCCATGGCACGAATCGCCGTGTCCGCAGTCTCCTGGCGTTGCCGCAGCGCCTCGGGGCCCAGTTTTTCAAAATGCTGGAGCAGCGCCCTCGCTACTGGACGCGGTTTTCCCGCCGCGGTCAACAGCTCATCGTAAGTGCTTCCTTCTGGATACGCATACAGAATCTTTTGCATTGCCTGACTCCCTTGCGGGCCTTGCTCCGTCGTGGGGATACCATCTTGCGATATCCCTCAGCGGTGACTAGCAAGGGGCGTGCCGCTTACTTTCACCATCTTTTGACCTGCGCGCCTATGCGAATGTGCAAAAATGGTGCAATTACACCGCCACGATCGACGACATTGCACTACGATGATGCAGCGCCCTCCCACGGGAAACGCGGCAATTCCTCCAATGCGCGCGCCAGACCGGCACTCCAGCCATCGGCAATGGCCTTATAAAAAGGATCATCGTCGAGCAAGCTCAAGCACTCTCCGCGTTGCAGACTGTCCGTCCGATAGATCCCCAATTCGATCGGCGGACCAACGGTCAGATTGCTGCGAATGGTGGAATTCATGGACACCAGGGCACAACGGGCCGCTGCTTCGAGGGACAGAGCGGGTTGCACCACGCGGTCGAGGATCGGCTTACCATACTTGATCTCGCCAATCTGCAAGAAAGGATGGTCGGCCGACTCGTGGATATAATTGCCCTGAGGATAAATCAGATAGATGCCGGGAGCTTCGCCGGCAATCTGCCCCCCCAGAATAAAGCTCGCCTCGAAGACCGTATTGGCGGTATCGCGCCCAGCCTGCACCCGCTGCACATCGGCGCTGAGCCAACCCACGTAGTCGGCAGCAGCGGCCAAACTGGGTACCGTCCAGAGGCTCTGTGCCGAAGGGGTTTCGAGATCCTGCCGCAACCGCTGCACCACCACTTGGGTAGTGGCCAGATTCCCGGACGAGAGCAGACTGAAGAAGCGTTGCCCAGGCAGCACAAACTCGTGCATCTTGGAGTAAGTATTGACATGATCCGTGCCAGCGTTGGTCCGGGAATCGGAGCAAAATACCAACCCAGCTTCGACATGGATGGCCAAACAATAGGTCATCAAGCAATCCTCTTTGTCATGCAATCTTACGAGCCTGATTCTGGCGTAGTTGGCGCCGCTAGGGAAGCCCACAAAGAAAAGAGCGCGGAGTCTTTACTCTCCGCGCCCGAGGGGTGGGACAAGCCCTAGAACAGGAAGCCAGTTTCGAGCATGCCACGCATCTGACTCTGGTTTAAGCCACTCATTCCGAAGATACCGGTATCTGCAGGCATGGTGGCTGCTACGTAGGCCAGTTCACCGCGCGCAAAGAATCCGCCCTTCTGATAGGTGGGCGTCACGGTGAGCGACCAGGCATGGGATCCGGGGCCGAAGCCAGTGAGATTGGCAGCGCCGTCGGTCACACTGCCCGAGTTGCTGATGTATTCCACCCGACCTGCCAGAGAAACCGAATCGGTGAAGCTGTAGTCCGCAAGTACTGCGGCGCCGAGGGTGTTGGTGGTTTTCGCACCAGCTCCAAGCGCCTGAACGGCAGTGCCAGGCACCTGCGAGTACTGCACATAACTGGTCAGAGCCAAGTGCTCACCGGTGTAGGTATATCCCAGATCGTAGATCTGTTGATTATTTTGCAATGGTGCCGTCGCCAATGATGCATACGTATAGTACGTGTGGCCCAGGTTACCATCTGCCTGCACGAACACACTGTTTTTACTGTTGATAGCATAGCTGATGAGCCCACTCAACCAATTAAAACGATTGGAATAAAAACCATCGTTCCAAGACAGAGCCGCAGTAACCGGCCCATTACTATAGTTCAATTGTACACCCTTGACGATGGCATTTTCTTGTCCCCACAATAATCCCCGTTGAATATTCCAGTTCTGATAACTGAAGGTATATTCATCACCGGTCAGCGTATACAACTTGCCGATCTGTACATTGAAATGTTCCGTGGGTGCGATTTCGAGATAGGCAATCGGTAGAGCACCATAGCTGCCCTGCACATAGCTTCCGGTAGAGGCGAAGGGCGCAGCAAGGGTCAAAATATTATAGGCCCCGGCCTGTACCATAAACTGAAACAGACCACTGGTCTTGGAAATCATCACCATCCCATTGCTGATATCCGCCGATGCGGTCTTGTTGGCCGGTGTACCGGATCCGGCAAAGGCATTGTCCTGCCACATGCCATAAGCGCTCGCCACCCCTTGCGCGTTGAGCGTTCCCAATGGCCCTGCATCAAAGTGCAAGGGAGCGGGCAGGCTCAGCGGTGCTGCCTGGACTTCCTCGCCAGCCAGGATACCACCTAGCGCCAACGCAATAGAGGAAAGGGATTTTCTTACTGAAGAATTCTTGCTGTTCATTGTATACGCTCCAAATACGAGTTTGAGATACTGCGAGAAAGTCTGAGCAGAAATCATGCCCGATAATTCTGATGGAATTTGGCAGTTACCATAGATTATTTGCACTTTTTTAGGGCAGAAGGGCCCAGGTGCGCACTATTTTGAGCAATGGCCTCGCGATTGCTGCCGAGGCCATGCCCAAAGCTGCCTAAACTTACATGTAGATTTGCTCGCCGTGCTGAGTGACGTCCAAACCTTCCCGCTCGGCCTCTTCACTCACCCGCAGACCAACGACCCAGTCGATGGCCTTGAGGAGAATCCAACTCACCAGAGCGTCGTAGCCAATGGTGATGGCCACACCGGTTGCCTGAATCCACAACTGATGCAGATTGCCCTCGAGAACGCCCGCCGTGCCGCCGATGGCAGCGACCGCGAAGACGCCAGTCAGCAGGGCGCCAATGATGCCGCCAACGGCATGGACACCAAAGGCATCCAAAGAATCATCGTAGTTGAGCCAGTTTTTGACGTAGACCGAGGCCCAGAAGCAGCCGATGCCTGCGGCAATACCAATCCACAGCGAGCCCATGGGACCAACAAAACCAGAAGCCGGAGTGATGGCCACCAAGCCGGCGACTGCGCCGGAGCTCATTCCCAGCACCGTTGGCTTACCGCGTGCCCACCACTCCACAAACATCCAGGCCAGGGCAGCGGCGGCCGTCGCAATCTGCGTTACCGCCATGGCCATGCCCGCGCGATCACTGGCGGCAACCGCCGAACCGGCATTGAAGCCAAACCAGCCGACCCAAAGCATCGCCGCGCCCATCAGGGTGAAGAGCAGATTAGCGGGGTGCATGTTGTCGTGTTTGTACCCCACGCGATTGCCAATCATTAGGGCGGCAACCAACCCAGCGATGCCGGCGTTGATGTGCACCACGGTGCCACCGGCGTAATCCAGCACGCCATCGCCCCCCAGCCAGCCACCGGGGCCCCAGACCATGTGGGCAATGGGCGCATAGACCAGCAGCGACCACAGACCGGTGAACCACAATAGCGCCGAGAATTTCATGCGCTCAGCAAAGGCACCAACAATGAGCGCGGGGGTGATAATGGCGAAGGTCATCTGAAAGGTCATGTAGACCGTCTCGGGGATGGTCGGTGCCAACGCATTCACGCTATCGAGGCCGAGGCCGTGCAGGAAGAAGCGGCTGGTACCACCAATGAAGGCATTACCGGGCGTAAAGGCGAGAGAATACCCAAAGAACATCCATAGCACGGAAATGAGCGCGGTCACCGCGAAGCTCTGCGCCGCGGTGGCAAGAATGTTCTTGCGTCGCACCATGCCACCGTAAAACAACGCCAAACCGGGAATCGTCATCAACAACACCAAAGCGGTCGATGTCAGCATCCAGGCGGTATCACCACCCTTGAAGGGCGTGGCCGTATCAGCCATGGCCCAGGGACTGGCGAGAAAACTGATTGAGGCAGCAAGTGACGCCACCCCCAAGGCTCCCTTTCGAATCATAAACGCTCCTTGGACTATCTATTTGATTGCAAGGTAAAATTGTCCCCAAATTGGACGATTGTTCTTGAGCAAAAAGCGGGCCATCTTGGCCTAGTTAAAAAAACAAAGAGTTGGAAACCCCCCGCTCTCCCTGCGCACCAAAATTGTGCGCCAACAGCACTGTGCCCCCTACCCTTGATTTTTTCGCGGGGCATCCCAATCTTTGCCGGCGAAGGCCAACATGGCGCATGGTGAAATTTCAGGAGAAGACATGGCAGCAGCAAAAGAAACAATGCAGTTTCAGACCGAAGTGAATCAGCTTCTACAGTTAATGATTCACTCGCTCTATTCCAATAAGGAGATCTTCCTACGTGAGTTGCTCTCCAATGCCTCCGACGCCTGTGACAAGCTCCGTTTCGAGGCCCTGTCCGATCCGGCGTTGCTGGAGGGCGGCAGCGAACTGCAGGTAGAGGTGGATTTCGATCCGGAAGCCCATACCATCACCATCCGCGACAACGGCATCGGCATGAATCGCGACGAAGTCATTGCCAATATCGGTACCATCGCCAAGTCCGGCACGCGGGAATTCTTTCAGCGCCTCAGCGGCGACCAGGCGAAGGATGCGCAACTCATTGGGCAGTTTGGTGTCGGCTTCTATTCCGCTTTCATCGTCGCCGAGCGCGTTACCCTGAACACCCGCCGCGCCGGCATGGAGCCCCAGCATGGGGTCCGTTGGGAATCCGACGGTACCGGCTCCTACACCCTGGAAACCGTCGAACTCCCAGCCCGCGGCACGGAAATCATCCTCCACATCCGCGAAGACGAGCGCCAAGATCTGCTCAACTCCTGGCGACTGCGCTCCATCATCGGAAAATACTCCGATCACATCCCTCTACCCATCCGTATGCACAAGCTTGGGGAAGACGGCAAGCCCAGCGAGGAATGGGAAACCGTCAACAAGGCTTCGGCCCTGTGGCAGCGCCCCAAGGCGGAGATCAGCGAGGAGGAGTACAAGGAGTTCTACCAGCATGTCAGCCACGACTTTGGCGAGCCCTTGGCCTGGGTGCACAATCGCGTCGAAGGCCGCCTGGAGTACACCTCCCTGCTCTATATCCCCGCCAGGGCTCCCTTCGATCTCTGGGATCAAAAGCAGACCCATGGCATCAAACTCTACGTGCAGCGCGTCTTCATCATGGACGACGCCGAGCAGCTCCTGCCACGTTATCTACGCTTCGTGCGCGGAGTGATCGATTCCAGCGACCTGCCCCTGAACGTCTCGCGTGAAATCCTGCAGGGCAACCGCACCATCGAACAGATGCGCTCCGGGGCTACCAAACGCATTCTGGGCTTGTTGGAAGAGATCGCGGAAAAAGATCCGGAAAAATACCAGAAGTTCTGGAACGAGTTCGGGCGGGTCTTGAAGGAAGGTCCGGGTGAGGACTTCAGCAATCGCGAGCAGATTGCCAAGCTCCTGCGGTTTGCCAGCACCCACAGCGATACCGAGCTGCAGAACGTCTCCCTAGCCGATTATGTGGGGCGGATGAAGGAAGGCCAGGACAAGATCTACTACATCACTGCCGATTCTTTCCTGGCGGCGAAGCACAGCCCGCAACTGGAGCTGCTGCGCAAAAAGGGCATAGAGGTATTGCTGCTCAGCGACCGCGTAGACGAGTGGCTGACCAGTCACCTGCACGAATTTGACGGCAAGAGTCTGGCCTCGGCCGCCAAGGGCGACCTGGATCTAGGTCAGACGGAAACGGAAGAAGAGAAAAAGGCCCTAGAGGAAACCGAAAAGGCTGCCGAGGGCTTGGTCGAGCGCATCCAAAAGGCCTTGGGTGACCGCGTCGAAAAGGTCCGCGTATCCCACCGCCTCACCAGTTCGCCGTCCTGCATCGTCCTTGGGGAACGCGACATGGCCTTGTATATGCAGCAGTTGCTCAAGCAGGCCGGGCATGAAATGCCCAACAGCAAGCCGACCCTGGAGATCAATCCGCAGCATCCTATGCTGGCACGCATCGAAAAAGAGACGGACGAGACCCGCTTTGGCGAATGGTCCGCGCTTTTACTCGACCAGGCGATCCTAGCGGAGGGTGGGCAGTTGGAGGATCCCGCCAGCTTTGTCGCCCGCCTGAACCAGCTCATGCTTGCTCTGGCGGACTGAAACAAAACCGAGTGCCGCTGACGGAGCTTTTACACCCATTGTCGTTGCTGCTCCCAGAGAATGTCCAGATCCCGAAGGGCAAATGGGGGGGTGCCATGGAGCAGGGACGGCATCAACCACGGGTACCAGTCAAAGAAGGCAGATTCGGGTAAGGGTGGTGCGAGGAGATAGCCCTGCAGATAGCGCCCACCCATGGCGTGCCATAGGCGCAGCTCTTCGGGGACGGCGATGCCCTCGGCCACCAGGTGCATGCCAGCCAGGCGACTGAGCAACTGGGCGGCACCAGCGACACTGAAATTTGCAAGCTCATGGCGGAATTGGCGAATGAATCGTTGGTCCAGCTTGAGCTCGTCGAAGGGGAGCTGGGCCACAGAGAGTAGAGAAGAATATCCGGTCCCGAAATCGTCCATGGACAATCGATAACCCAGCTCCCGGCAGCGCTCCATGACCGGACGAATCGGACCTCGTCCCAAAATGCCGCTGGTCTCGGTCAGCTCCAGGACCAGTCCCTGACCGTTGGGGCAGACTTCCTGAAGATCATCGATGAATTCCGGAGCCAGAAAGTGGCGCGCACCGATATTCAGTGAGATGAACCAGTCATCGAGACCTTTGCGCTCCACCTCCTGGCGAAGCCGACAAGCCTCGCCGAGAGCGTAGCGACCAAGGGCACGAATCAGACGGGGATTTTCTTCCACATAGGGCATGAATTTCCCAGGCCCTAGCCAGCCTCCCTCGGGTTTTCGCCAGCGGACCAGCATTTCACAACCGTTGATGCGCTGCTGCAGCAGATCACCCTTGGGTTGCAGGAAGAAGGCCAGCTCGTCGGTCTCGATGGCGCGTTCGAAGTAACGATGTACGTGCAGGCGACGGGCGGCACGATAACGGACGAAGCCTTCATATTGGCGCCAAGTGTTGCGCCCATCCAGTTTGGCTTGCGCCAGGGCCTCACTGGCTTGATGGAAGAGCTCGGAAACCTGTGCAGTATTTTCAGCTCTCTGGGCCCAGCCCAAAGACACGGTCAGATGGCTACCCAGAACCCGGTGTCCTGCCCTGGCGATGGCCGCGGCGATCTGACGGCTGGCAGCCGCAGGGGTCTGGGCGACGTCAAGCAATATGGCGAATTCATCACCACCAATGCGGCCAAGGAGAGCATCCGCAGGCAAGGCCTGCCGAATTTCCTCGGCAATTTCCGCAAGACAGCGATCGGTCTCACCATCCCCGTGGATGGTGTTCAGCTCGTTGAAATAATCAAGATCGAGAATCACCAGCCAAGGACTTGTTCTCTTGCCCAAGGCCTGCTCGGCAAGCCGCAGAAAGTGCTGGCGATTGGACAGATTGGTCAGTGGATCGAAGTACAGGAGACGGTATTGTTCTTCTGCTTCGCGCCGAGAGTGGGCGAAGCGCTCCAGATCATCGGCAATCTGATCCCAGCGCTCTATCAGTTCCTTCCCGAAGAGTCGCCGTTGCAGACGCGGAATTTCCAGAGCGAAGACTCCCAAGGGAGGATGCGTTGGTCCCTGCAGCAGAGGCCAGACGATCACCTCGCGCAGGCCGCGCAGAGCGGGATATTGGGTGCAGGCCTGGGCCCAGACACCGGCAACGTGCGGGCTGTGGCGATCCACCCGTTGCCGCCGCAGAAAGGCCAGCACCGGAAAGAGCTGCCCCCAGGGAGCGATAGTCTCGTCGAGGGGTAAGGGGAGTCTGCGCAGAGCCTCGCGCAACTCGTCATTTGCACCGCAAATGGCCACCACACGCAGGGACTTGTTCCCGTCATCGGGGATAGCTACGTAGGCTGCGTGGGCGCGGGTGGCGTGTACGCTCAACTCAACCATGCGCTGGAAGAGCTGGGGCAGAGAGGAGTCCTCCAGCATCTGCGCGCGTATCTGCTCCTGAACCCAGCGAAAGCGGAGATTCATGTCTCGCCGGTAGAGCCAGAAGAGCAGCAGCAGCGCTGACAGGATCTCACCCACGACGATGACCGCCGTCCCCCAACGGAGACGTGCCAGGATCACCTGGATGTGTGGTGGCAGCTCGGGCTGCCATGATACCTGCAGAGTCCAGGGAGTAGCGACCACTGGGGTCTCGGCACTGCGCCAACTGGGCATTGCAGACGGCTGACCCCAGCTGCCTCGCTGCCAGGTACTGAGCGCTTCCTCGCCAGCATAGAGGGTAAAATGGATTGGGTCTTGCATGGGCGGGCTGCGAAATAGAAGCTCGGCACTGCAGGCGTCGCCGGTCTCCAGATTCTCGGCCTGAATAGGAATGCCCAGGAAGCCATCCGCGCGAATTTTAGGTCTGCCGAGGTGACAGGCGGTGCTGTAGGAAAGATAAGAGCCATTCTTTGCCACGCAACCCCGGAGTCGGGAATGCAGAGGGGCCTGGAAAGGCGCACAGGAGAGCTTGTCCAGGTAAGGATGGACATGCTCATGCAGGCGTAGGACGTCAGGCTGCTGCAAGGCGCTGGAGCTGGCTAGGGGGATCAAGTCGCGGGCATGGATCTGCAGCATGACCCGCAACAGATCACTCATCCGTCCCAGATCGTTGAGAGCGCGCTGCTCGGCCCGCGTGACGGTCTTTTCCCGAAACGTCGCCTGCCATTGCCAACCGATGAGGATTGTGGCGCCGACCAGCAGTGCAACGAGCAGGGTCCAGGCGCCATAAAAGAACCGACTGCGTTGCAAGAGAGGTGTGCCAAGGGCCTCTGGTTCACGCACGCGGACGGCTGGAAGGCTCCTGGGTTCAGGCTCTGATGACACTGCCCGTTCCAGTCGCTTGTATCAACCGCTGCGGAATTTGCTCGAGAGGCAAAATTTCGTCCACTCCACCGAGCCGAATGGCCTCCTTGGGCATACCAAAGACCACGCAGCTATTCTCATCCTGAGCGAGGGTATGGGCCCCCGCCTGGTGCATGGTGGCAAGGCCCTGGGCGCCGTCGTCACCCATACCGGTCATGATCACGCCCCAAGCGTTGCACCCTGCCACCTCGGCCACCGAGCGGAAAAGCACATCTACCGAGGGCCGATGGTGCTTCACCAGCGGCCCGTCGAAGACCTGTACGATAAATTGCGCACCTGAACGCGCTACACGCATATGTTTGCCACCTGGAGCAATCAGTGCTCTGCCGCTCAGTACTCGGTCACCGTCCTGGGCCTCGCGTACCTCGAGGGCGCTGATCGTGTTCAGCCGCGCAGCAAAGGCAGCGGTGAATTTTTCCGGCATATGCTGGACGATCACCAGGCCCGGCAGCGTGGCAGGAAGTCGCTGCAAGACAAACTCCAACGCCTGGGTGCCGCCGGTACTGGTGCCAATGGCAATGACCTTTTCCGTACTGCGCTGGGCGAGCAATTGTAGACCAGAACTTGCCGCGGTTTTGGCTGGAGTCGCTGGTGCGCTGGCTTGCGGCAGGGCTCGCACCCGCGCCCGCGCCGCGGTCTTGACCGCCTGAATGATCGCCGGCGCATCCTTCTGCAAAAACTCCCGCACACCGGACTGCGGCTTGGTGATAATCTGTACCGCACCGGCGGCCAAGGCATCGATGGCAAATTGACTGCCCGACTCGGCTAGACTCGAACAGATGAGTACCGGCAGGGGATGCTCGGCCATGATCTTGCGCAAAAAGCTGATACCGTCCATGCGCGGCATCTCAATATCGACGATCAGGACATCGGGCCAGTGCCCCTGAATGCGTTGCCAGGCAAAAAGGGGGTCTTGCGCCGTTCCCTGCACCTGTATGCCGGGATCCTGGTCAAGGGCCGCTTGCAGTATCTGCCGGACCACCGCCGAGTCGTCCACAATAAAAACGCGGATGGGATTCATTGGGATTTCCGCCAGATCTGGGCATCATTGCCGACAAAACGCAACAGCACCTCCCCCGAATGGAGATAAAAAGAGAGATTGCGATGACCCGCGCCACCCACATGTACACCCTGCAGATCGAAACCGGCATCGCGTACCAGCGTGGTGGCGGCGCGGATATTGCGACAGGGGACATCGGTGCATTGGTCGTTACTGGCCACCGGCTCCTTGTTCAAAGGGCTGCCAAACATGTTACCGCCGCCGAAAATCTTGCAGTGAAACTCCCCGGCCCGCCTTCCCTGCTGCTGCAACGCGCGCAGCAGGGCAGCGATGGCCTCTTCCCCATACCGGCCATCCAGGCGACCATCGGAGGCACCAAAACGGCGCGGCAACAGAAAATGACACATGCCACCCGTGTGTGTCTGCGGATGCCACAAGGTCACGGCGATACAGGAGCCTAACAAAGTACGGAGCACCAGATCGGGCCCGCCAAAGTACCAATCCCCCGGCTGCAGAAAAATTTCCCGC
Organism: Acidithiobacillus sp.; assembly: GCA_028697715.1. Lineage (GTDB taxonomy): Bacteria > Pseudomonadota > Gammaproteobacteria > Acidithiobacillales > Acidithiobacillaceae > Igneacidithiobacillus. Next base: position 20,052 of record JAQVDS010000029.1, read on the forward strand.
TGTACATTCATCGCTTGCGATACACGGCGGCCTGCACCATCTCCAGCCCACCGATCATGCCTTGCAGGCTTTCCGAATGCCCCACCAGAAAATAGCCCCCAGGTCGCAGTTTTTGTAACAACTTTTGACAAATCGCTACCTTTGTCTCAATATCAAAGTAAATAAGAGCGTTCCGCAACCAGATCATATCGAAATCGTCCCCACTCCCCAATGAGCCAATTAGATTGATCTGCTGAAATTGCACGCGCTGCCGCAGGGCTGCATCAATTTGTAGAGTTCCCTCCCGTGCGCCAATGCCCTTGAGGCAGAAACGTTGCAGATAGGAGCGCGGGATTTTCTCGGCACGGGCGAGGGGATATTCGCCAGCGCGGGCTCTCTGTAAAATGCTTTGGCTGATATCTGAACCGAGAACCTCCCAAGGCCGCTGGCCACGTCTTTCCGCCAGTACCATCGCGATACTATAGGGCTCTTCCCCCGAGGAGCAGGCAGCACTCCAGATACGTACCTTTTGTTGCGCATGAAACTCCGGAATTGCCACCTCACTCAGAAAGGCAAAATGTTTCGGTTCCCGAAAAAAATAGGTTTCGTTGGTGGTGAGTAGATCGACGGCCAGCTGGCGCTCCGCAGCATCACTGGAGAGATGCTGCAGGTAGGTAGAAAAGCTGGGTAGATTGAGTGCCCGCAGCCGTTTTCCCAGACGCCCGGCCAGCATGGCCTGCTTTCCTGGTCCCAAGGTAATACCCGCCTCGGAAAACAGAAACTGCTGCAATTTTTGATATTCCTGGAGGGTAGGAACAACACCCGAAGAATCAGACGCTTTGCTCATCCGTTTCGGTTTCCGTGCCACGCAGAGCTACCAATTGCGCCATTTCCTCCAGGGAAAGTACCTTTTTCATTTCCAGCAGCACAATGAATCGACTATCGATTTTTCCCATGCCGCGCAGAAAATCGGTGCGCAGTCCCGTGCCGAATTGGGGAGGCACCTCGATTTGCTGCGCAGAGAACTCGATGACTTCATTGACCGCATCGACAACGACACCAATACGCTGGCGTTGCCCGTCGTCCGCAAAATCCAGGATAATAATGCAACTGCGCTTGTAAATAGTGGTTGGCTTGCGGCCAAAGCGACGTGCCATATCGATGACGGGCACCACCTGGCCACGCAGATTGATGACGCCCAGCACAAAATTCGGCATCATCGGGACCGGCGTCGGCGCCACATAGGCAATGATTTCGCGCACCACCGTAATATCCAGGCCGAAGGCTTCTTCTTGCAGCTGCACAATCAAAAACTGTCCGGCGCTGCCTGTCGCTGGCTCGCCGGTAGTAGCAGGGACCTGTGCCATTTTGCCCTCCTCAGAAGCGTACGAATTCTTCGGACGCTGCCATGCTTGACGTACCCTTGGGCAGGTGCGCGACGCCGTGCTCGCTCGCCGGTGCTTTGGCCGACTTGCGCCCCTGGCGCTGCGCCTCGTTACCGAGGCGGAAACGGGCCATGAGCTCCTGTAGCTGTCCTGCCTGCCCGCTCATCTCTTCGGCAGTCGCCGCCAACTCCTCGGAGGCCGAGGCATTTTGCTGCGTTACCTGATTCAACTGTCCCACGGCCACATTGATCTGATCGATGCCAGCGGCCTGTTCGTTGGACGCCGCGTTGATTTCCTGTACCAGATCCGAGGTTTTGGCAATGGCAGGTACCACGGCTTCCAGGGCCTGGCCGGCATTTTCGGCGACCTTGAGGCTGCCGCTGGCCAGAGATCCAATCTCCTGTGCCGCAACCTGGCTGCGTTCCGCCAGTTTGCGCACCTCAGCGGCGACCACGGCGAAGCCCTTGCCGTGTTCTCCGGCCCGTGCCGCTTCGATGGCGGCATTCAGCGCCAGCATATTGGTCTGATACGCGATATCGTCGACGATACCAATCCGCTCGGCGATGTCCTTCATCGCCTGCAGGGTCTGACTGACCGCCTCGCCACCCCTTTGCGCCTCTTTTGCCGCGCTGGTGGCGATATCGTCGGTGACCCGTGCATTTTCGGCATTCTGCTTGATGGAAGCAGCCGCCTGCTCCAGGGTAGCGGAGGTTTCTTCGACACTGGCCGCCTGTTCCGAGGCCGCCTGGGACAGGGATTGGGAAGTGGCGCTGACCTCTTCCGAGGCGCTCGACAGATTGTCGGCGGCCGCACGGACATCGCCAATGATCTGGGTCAGGTTTTGCACCATGGCCTGCATGGCGCTCATCAGCCGTCCCGTTTCGTCCTTGCTCCGCGCCTCGACCTGCACGCTGAGATCCCCCTCGGCGACCCGCTCAGACACCCGTACCGCTTCGAGCAGCGGACGGGTGATGGAGCGCGACAAACCCCAAGCGATGAGGATACTGGCGATGATGGCAAGCACGGCGATGACCACGGTTACAGTACTGACCATCTTTGCGTCCGCTGCTCCCTGTTTCCGCTTGGCCTCCAGGGTGCTTGCTGCCGCGCTACGTAGCGAATGATTGACGGCGTATAGATGCCGCTCCGCGGGAATAACCTGGCTGTTGAAGAAATTATTGGCTGCGTCGATCGCCTGGGTTTCCGTCTTGGGATCCTGGGCGGCAGCGCGGAGCAATTGTAAATACCTCTGCTCGGCACGATAGAAGGTATCGTAGGTGGCCTGAGATTCGCGCAGATCCGTGCGCGCTTCCGGGCTGATCAGGCTTTTCTCGAGATATGGGTAATACGGACGGATCTGCCTATCGATCTGAGCGATCTGGGCAGATGCCTGCGCCGCTTGCGCGGGCAGACCATACGCCAGATTGAAGTCGGCCTTCATCCGCCCGACATGCAGCATGATGGAGTTGATTTTATCGACATTCGTGGCAACGGTTCCGGTAACCGTTTCCAGATCGGCTTTGAGCCGCTGCGCACCCCACCACCCGATACCACCGACCACCATCAGAAAGATAATCAAGAGTGCAAAGGCAAGGCTGAGCCGTGTACCGATACGCAGATTAGCAAACATCGTTGGATCTCCTATGAAGATTTGGTCGGCTGGGCCGTGCGGCTAGGCCGGGTGTGGTGTTGGAGTAGGTTGGCAATATCAAGGATCGGGGCGAGCTCACCGTTACCCAGAATGGTGGCCGCCGAGATGCCGGGTAAGGATTCGAAAAGGCGTCCCAGGGGTTTAATGACCGTTTGCTGATTGCCCAGAATAGCGCCGACCAGCACCCCCATGCGTTCGGAGCCCTGCCCCACGACAATGACATTGCGTCGGCTCCCGGCGTCCCGCTCTACCTGGAACATCGCCGCAAGATCGAGCAGTGGCAGGGGCTGACCGCGTAATTGCAGATATCCCGTCGCTTCGACTTGCGGGTATTCGAGACACTCCTCGACGGCGTCGGAAGGAATCACGAAGAGGCCCTTACCAATCCGCACCACAAAGCCGTCGATGATGGAAAGGGTGAGCGGCAGGCGGATACGAATAGTGGTACCCTGACCGGGCTGGCTCTCGACATCGATGCTTCCGCGGATGGACTCGATATTCTGTTTGACTACGTCCATACCCACGCCCCGTCCGGAGATATCGCTGATTTTCTCGGCAGTGGAAAATCCCGGGGCGAAGATCAGGGCAAATACCTCGGCATCGCTCAGTTTCTGATCTTCCTGCACCAGGCCCTTTTCGATCGCCTTACGCAGGATCTTGTCGCGTTGCAGGCCGGCGCCATCGTCCTGGACCTCGATCAGGATGCCACTGGCATCGTGGCGCGCCAGCAGCAGGATGCGTCCCTGCGGATCCTTGCCGGTGGCCTGCCGCGTTGCTGCAGGCTCGATGCCATGGTCCATGGCATTGCGCACCAGATGCATGAGGGGATCGACGATTTTCTCCGCCATGCTTTTGTCGAGTTCCGTCTGCTCCCCATGAATCTCCAGGCGAATATCCTTGCCCAACTGCTTGGCGGTATCGCGCACCACGCGCGGAAAGCGCTGGAAGATTTCATTGACCTCGATCATGCGCAAATGCAGGGCACGATCGCGGATTTCTTCGACCAGACGTGCAACCTGCACCGCCGCCTCCACCCTGAGTTCACGCTCTTCTTCCTGGGCACGCAGGCGATTGGCTGCGCTGGCAATGACCAGTTCGCCAACCAGATCGACCAGTTGATCGAGCTCCTCGGCATGGATGCGCAGCATCTGCCGCTGGGCGCGTTGTTGCTGTTGCTTGGCGAGGGCGCTCTGGACCAGCGGCTCCTGGACCATCTGAGAAGCAACCAGAATCTCACCCAAGGGATGATGTTGACCACTACGATCTTCTTCCTCCCGTTGCTGCCCGAGGGCTTGCTGCAGCTCCTCGGGGGTAAGGGAACCGACAGCAACCAGGATCTCCCCCAGTTTGTGATCGGCTTCGGGGAGGGACTCGATCATCCGCAGGTATTCCGAGAGGCGATCATGACTGGGCAAGATGTGGAGAGTGCAACTGTCTTTGACAAAATCGAAGACCGCAGCAATTTCCGCTTTGCTGGCAGTACTGGCAAAGGCGATCTCGAAACCCAGATAGCAGCTTTCAGGATCCAGCTCGGCAAGCTTGGGCAATTGATCGGTCAGGGTGACCAGGCCCAGAATCTCTCCCATCTGTCGTAGGTACTGCAGAAAAGACAGCGGGTCCATGCCGTCACGAAAGGTGTCCACGCCAAAGCGCAAAGAAATATGCCAGCTGGCAGATTGGGACGCACGCGGCTGATCTGCTGGGGCAGAGGTATCTGCCTGTTGCGCCACGGGTGACGCCGGGCGATCACTTGCCGGTGCTGGCAGGCGACTTCGTTCCGGCTGGCGTTGCTGCACCGCCTCCAGGGCTTCGAGAAGACGCACGTCCTCGGCGAGAAAGTCGGGCTGAAAGGCGTCTGACCCCTGTAGCATCGCAAGATACGCCCCGAGATGATCGGCGCAGGCGAGTAACAAGGGAACCATCTGTTCGGCAGCGAAGACCTGCTGCCCGCCACGGATGCGGTCCAGCAGGTTTTCCAGCCGATGGGTAAAACGTACCAAAGGATCCAGACCAAAGAGTCCGGCTGATCCCTTGATGGTGTGCGCGGCCCGAAACAGGGCATTCAGTTGCTCGGCCTCCAGGCCATGGGTTTCGACGCCGAGCAGGATCTGCTCCATCTCCAGCAGCAGGTCGCGGCTTTCCTCGAAAAAGGTTTCCATGGCGCCCTGGAGCGCGGGATCGATATCCATCATCATGCTTGCTCACGCTGCAATAGAATCGGGTCACCGAAAAAGGACGACAAGCGACAGAGTTCCATGGCCTCGACGACCGCAGGAGAGTGCTTACTCAGGGACAATTGGCAACCCTGTTCGCTAGCACCCCGCTTCAGGGCAAGGAGCAATTGCAGACCAGCGCCGTCGATTTCCTCCACTTGCTGCAGATCGATATTGAGGGTGTGCGCGGACGCCAAAGCGGAAAGCAGGCGTTCACGCAACTGCGCAACGGCGTAGATATCCAGATTACCCAGCAGCCCAAGCTGCAGTTGTTCGCCGTGCCGTTCTTCGCGGATTTCCATGGTCAAGGCAATACCAGCTTGGCAACGGCCGCCAGCAACTGCTGTGGCTGAAAGGGCTTGACGACCCAAGCCTTGGCACCTGCGGCGCGGCCTTCCTGCTTCATCTCGTCGCCACTTTCCGTGGTCAGCATGATGACCGGCGTGAACTTGTAGTTGGGTAGTTGTTTGATATTTTTCAGAAACGTGATCCCATCCATATTGGGCATATTGACGTCGCTGATGATCAGATGAACGCGAGCGGCAGCCTGCAGCTGGGCGAGACCCTGCACACCATCACCAGCCTCCAGCACCTCGTACCCCGCCCCCTCCAGAGCAATGCGTACTACCTGCCGCAAGGAGGCCGAGTCGTCCACTATCAAAATCGTTTTTGCCATTGCGCTATCCCTTTGGTTCAAAAAAAGGTGATGTCGTCGCCACCGCCAGCGGTCGCGACACCTTCATTGCGGTGGGCGGCCCGCTCCTCGGCCGTGCTGTAGCGGTCCTCCATGGACTGCAGCCAGTCTTGGACGCTCTGCAGGCTTTCTCTGGGGTGCAGATGCCGCGGCAATTCAGCCAGACCTTCTTCGACGTGCTGCAGAATCTGATTGACGCGATCCTGGAATTGCAGAGTGACCAGGAGCTGATTCATATCCTCAGCGATTTGCGTTCCTTCCAGTTGTAGTCTGGCCTGAGAGGTGCAGAGCTCTTCGGTCATCTGCTCGACGCGATCCAGGGCGTTGCGCGTCGATTCCCTCGCATTTTTCAGGAAAGCCCTTTCTTCCTCGATGGATTTATCCGCTGCCGCGACGACCTGGCGGATAGCCTTGACGATTTCCTTGACGTTTTCGGCCATCGCCACACTGCTTTCCTTGGAACGAGAGGAAAGCTTGCGCACCTCGTCAGCCACCACCGCAAAGCCACGCCCCTGTTCGCCGGCACGGGCAGCTTCGATGGCCGCGTTGAGAGCTAGGAGCGTAGTTTGCGCAGCAATCTCCCCCACCTCTCGCGCCATTTGTTCCAGGACATTGACCTGCTGCATGAGGGCGGCAATGGTCGCCTGGTTGGCTTCGTGCTGCTGCACCGAAGCTTCGATATGGCGCAGGATCATCTGCAGCTCGCTTTCGGTTTCGCGAAAGTGCTGTCTCGCCTCCGCGGCGCCTTCTTCGCCGGATGTACCCTGGGAAGAAAGCACCGCTTCACTCAAGCGACGGTGCAGGCCGGTAAAGCGACCGACAATATCGGTGATGGCTTGCTCCAACTGTTCACGGCTGAGGGCGAGCTGCCGGGTCAGGATGCTGGTCACCGTCTCCAGCACTTCGCCGCTGTTTTCTATTGCCTCGTGCATAACAATCCTACTGATCGAATCTATCTATGACCTAGTAACGGCACAGAACGCGAGAACTTGAATGGCCACTCCGCCAATACAACCCGCGAAGAGAAATAGTAGAATTTTATGAAATTGCAAGATGCCAATTTTCCTACTGACAGGGTCAGAATCGGCGGTAGGCGCGGTTTAAATACACCATAACGGTTGATATAAACTAGATAATGCGGTTGATTTGAACCGGCACGGAGGTAGCCTTCTGATAATATATAGTATAACTATATATTTTTATTAGAACATAGTTTACCACTTTTGTCAGGTACAGAGAGTGC
>JAQVDS010000057.1 GCA_028697715.1 Acidithiobacillus sp.
CAGGAAAAGCAGAAAAACGGAACAAAAAAGGCCAAGAATAAGACAAAAAGAGGGCAAATCGCACCTATCAGAGAGATCTGGGCTAGATTTCTCTCATAGCTACAAGGCAAATCCGACGGGCTGCTAGCCTTGGTCTTGGAGTGGGCACAGGAATATCGAAGCGAGCTTCTGGAGGACTGGGACCTATGTGCGCACAATCAATCGCCAAACAAGATTCCACCACTGCTATAGCACCGTCCATCCGTCCTGCCGTTCCGTGGCGTGCAATTTCGGTATATCCCCTAGACGGATACCGCCTGTACGTCGAGTTCACTGACGGGACGAATGGCGAAGTGCGGATGGATGAGCTGATCAGCAGTCCGTCGGCAGGGGTGTTCTCATCATTGGCAGACCTGGATCTATTCAGGGCGGTCCACCTGGAGCATGGCGCGGTCACCTGGCCTGGGGAGATTGATTTGGCGCCAGATGCCATGTATGAGCAGATCAGAGCCAACGGAAGGTGGGTTCTAAAATGACCCCATTCACCGTAAGATCCGGTGTGATGGGTTTGCCGGTTGCGTCTTGTTCCTGTGGAATCAGTCGGTTCCGTTTTCTGGCTCTTGGTACTACCGGGCCAAAGGACGGATTTTATCCGGTAGCAGAAACTTGGATGTTTGGACAAGCTGGATCTCAGATTTCCCACTCAAAACGTCGAGGAACCTTGGCGAATTGCTTCGGCGGGGAAGTAGTGGCCGCTATTTCGTTAACCATTCTGCTCGTGGGAGCAAGCCTTAGACGCTATCCGGAAATTTCTTGGTCACAGTGGTGGGGGAGGCCCTCATGGGCACCGGTATTGGTATCAATAATGCAGCAGTCTTTAAACTTGTGCCACATTACGTCCCCGACGCCGTCGGTGGGACCGCTGGGACATGTGCACCATATCATGCGGTATCTGGCCCGGTTCACCCAACCACGGATGTTTCGCCGACGGGCTTCCAGCCATGCAGCTGGTGTACCAAGGGAGCGCCCCAGCCTTGCCGAACGCAATTGCAAAAACTGCCACTTGTCTCGCGCGAAGGCAATCTGACAATGTTTTGGGCCCACGGCATAGGTGCGAAGGGGCTTGTGTACCCAAGGCGGAACGTTAACAGAACTCGGAAGTGGTTTCTATCGCGAAGGCAATCCATCTGTGGTGTTCGCCATGGGGCAAACCTGCCATGTACCCACTTCTTGATCCAGGTCAAGGAAAACCTGACTTTTGCGCTCAAGAATAGGGCATGGCGAAGACCCTAAGAGGAGGCGAACATGGATACCCCTAATCCGGCTGGACAAGGCATCGCTGGGCACGGCGCCTTTTTCCATGAGCCCCATCTTTCGCCCGAAGATGCGAAGCTGGCTACCGCATGGGTGCGCAAACATGTGGACCGGCGCAGCATCGATCTCGGCGAGCGCATGGACGACGTCCGTGAGCACATGTGGGAGCTGGAGAGCGAGGTGGGGAGCCAGGATTCGCCACGGCCCTGGCAGATGCGTCCTTGCCTTGGGGCCTTGGCCGGAAGCGGCATTTCTGGGGCGTACGCCAAGGAGGTTGTCCAATGACCCATGTGGTTACAGAAGCCTGTATTCGCTGTAAGTATACCGATTGTGTCACGGTATGCCCGGTGGATTGCTTCCACGAGGGCCCCAACTTTTTGGCCATCGATCCGGAGGAATGCATCGACTGCACCCTCTGTGTATCTGAATGCCCGGTAGATGCCATTTTCCGCGACGTAGATTTGCCGAAGGGCATGGAGGAATATCCGGAACTCAACGCACGCCTGGCACGCCGCTGGCCCGTCATCATCCAAAAGAAGCCCGCCCTGCCCGATGCCGAGCAGTGGCGGCATGTGCGGGATAAACGCCGATATCTGGACACCGGGGAAGGCGAGACGGAATCGCCCCTGCCCGAGCCGCCTATTTCCCTGAAGGAATACCAGCGCACACCGGAGTTCACCGCCGACAACGCGCCTGCGGGTCTGCTCCATGGTCACCGCACCAAAGCCGGGGTCTGGGGGCGCATCGTGCTCCTGGAAGGGAACTTGCGGTATTGCCTGGAAGACGGCAGCGCCCGGGTATGGACCCTGAGTCCGGCACGACCTGCCTGGATACCGCCCGATCTGCCGCACCGGGTGGAGTTCCTGGGCCCGGCGCGTTTCTACGTGAGCTTTTGGCGCTGAGGATGCCTCATGAAAAAACCGCAGGCAATACGCTTTGCCGTGGGCGATCACGTTACCTGGAATTCGGAGGTCGGCAGGGTGACGGGACGGATCGTTGCCATCCACGAGCAGGATTTTCCGGTCCACGGCTATATCCACCATGCGAGCCCGGAAGACCCGCAATACGCCATCCAGAGCGACAAAAGCCGCCACGTGGCCTATCACAAGGGCGCCGCCCTACGGCTCGTGGACGAAAAGTTCCGGGGTTGACGAATCCTAGCTTCGCCAGGAGGAGGCGGGCATGAACGGGCGGGGATCGAAGAAGCTCGCTGTTCGGATGGACCTTGCCACGCAAGACCTGGCCCCTGCGTATTTCGCGTTGGTGATGGCCACTGGCGCCGTCTGGCTGGTGGCCCAGGCCATGGACCTGCCCCTCCTTTCCCGCGTGCTCTTCTGGGGGTCGTCTCAGAAAACGGAAAAATCGTACGCTACGTCTGCGCTGAGGCAGGCACCCGGCGATAGAGCGTCGGAAGGGACACGCCGAGGTTCTTGGCCACGTCCTTGGGCGGGACGCCGCTGGCCAGCAGCTTCTTTGCCGACTCGATCTTGCTGCCGGTCATCTTGGGTTTGCGACCACACTTACGGCCAAGCTGCTTTGCGACTGCCAGACCGGCGCGTGTGCGCTCGACGGTCAGTTCGCGCTCCATTTCGGCCAGGCTCGCCATGACGTGGAAGAAGAACCGACCGGATGGCGTGCCGGTGTCGATGGAGTCGGTGAGGCTTTTGAACTGGACGCCTTGCTTGTGCAGTTCGCCAACGAGATCGACCAGGTGCTTGACTGAATGGCCCAGACGGTCGAGTTTCCAGACGACAAGCGTATCGCCATCGCGCAGCATATCGAACGCCTTGGCCAGACCTGGACGATCCGCCCGTGTGCCGCTCACTTGGTCCTCGTAGATCCTCTCACAACCGGCCTGAGTCAAGACTTCACGTTGCAGTTCCAGGTGCTGATCCGGTGTTGAGACGCGTGCATAGCCAATCAACATGGGCATCCTCCCAATCTTATTGAAACCCGTTGATAGGGTAAGAAATTGAGAATGATGATCCAAGAACTATTTCCGAGAATCACAACGCCTTGATTTCACCAGCCGAGCCGGTTGCCTTAGTAGGATTGCCACGAATCTACGTTTGCGAGAAGCCTTAGCGTACTCTGTGCCCCAATTTCTTATGTCTTGGAGCCAGTCCGCGAGGATTGGCACCCTTCGGTTGATCACCGGAGTGAGGCAGGACAGACTGTTCCGTTTTCTAGGACTTGATCCTGTCTTTCAGATTAGCCGCCTGCCTCAACTTTGCTATCAGTTCCGTCAAACAGGCAGTTACCTACGCTGGGCTCAACCCGCGGATTCGCCGTTCTGGCCAGTGGGCTGGTAAGACTCCCATAGCCAAAGCAGGCAACGTACCCCTGCGCAAGGCTCTGTACTTGCCAGCGGTATCCGCGAAGCGCTTCAACCCCGTGCTTGTACCATTCTGTGAGCAGCTACTCGCAAGAGGAAAACGGCCCATGCAAGTGGTCTTAGCTGCCATGCGCAAGCTGCTCCATATTGCCTTTGGCGGCTCAAATCCAAGCTTCCATTCGATCCCGAGCAGGTACACAAGAAGCCTTGCAATTGAAGGTCGCCTGTCCTATTTTTATCACCAGCGGCAGGAAAATCCAGAGCCATCCCGAACCCCGATGCAAAGGCTCGTAATCGCGGTGTAAACGCGTGGGACTCAGAGCCTGCCACTAACAGGCTGCTGAAAAAGTCTGTGGTATAATGCACAAAATGGGGCACTGAGGGACTGGATCATGCGTGGAGCCAGGATAGAGACAGGTGGGATCTTCAGTTATCTGTCCCCGGAGCAGCGGGAGCCAGTGGATCATCCTCTTCGCTCCATCCGGGCCATTGTGGATCGTTCCTTGGCAGAACTCGACGGGCACTTCAACCAGAGCTACTCGGGCCTTGGCCGTCCTTCTTATCGCCTGAGCACCTGCTTCGGGCGCTGCTGTTGCAGGCGTTCTACAGCGTTCGCTCCGAGCGGCGGCTGATGGAACAGCTAGATTACAATCTCCTGTGCCGCTGGTTCGTGGGCTTGGGAATGGATGCCCCGATTTGGGTGCCTACGGTGTTCACCAAGAATCGGGACCGGTTGCTGGACAACGGCACCGTGCAACGGTTTTTTCCAGATCGTGGTGGAACAGGCGCGCGAGCAGTGGGTACTTTCCGAGGAGCACTTCTCTGTCGATGGCACCTTGCCGGAGGCTTGGGCCTCACAAAAATCCTTTCAGCCCAAAGAGTCCGAGGATCGACAGGGCGACGGGTCGGATTTCCGTGGGCAGAAGGGCAGCAATGACACCCCATGCCTCGGTAACGGACCCCGATTGCCGCCTCTACAAGAATGCACCGGGGGATGCCTCGCGGCTGGCGTATCTGGGGCATGTACTCATGGATAACCGACAGGGCTTGATCGTGGGAGAACAGGTCACCACGGCGGATGGGACGGCAGAGGTGGATGCTGCGTTGCAACTCGTGGATGAGCTAAGCGGTGCTGAGCGCATCACCCTGGGGGCGGATAAGGGCTATGACCGGCATGAATTCGTCCAAGACCTTCGTGACCGAAACGTCACGCCGCATGTAGCCCGCGAGTGCAAGGGATCGGCGATCGATGGCGCACGGCTCGGCACGTCGGCTATGTCATGAGCATTCGCGTACGGAAACGGATCGAATCGATCTTTGCCTGGATGAAGAGGTGGGCGGGACGCGCAAAACGCGATTCTGTGGGCTGGATTGTGTGGGCCTGCACTTCACCCTGGTTTCCACCGCCTACAACCTGGTGCGCATAGCGCAACTGGGACTGGCGTGATGGGAGCACTGCGCCCGAAATTGAGGAAATCGACCAAATTGGCCACCAAAAGCGCAGAAAAAGCTACGGTGGGAGCCATTGCCCACTATTTTTCGAGAAAATGAGTGCCTCGCAGATTTTATTGCGGGGTTTTTCCGCAGCCTGTTAGGTATCCAATCAAGTCAAACAGTTTTCGATGATGCCTGCAACTTTTTTGTCAAATCCATCTATAGTGTTTTCCATTTCAGCAAGGACCAGACGATGCCGATCTGCGACATACCCGAGCAAGTTGAAAAAAACCTCGGAATTGTCCGTTTTGCTTTGACGCACAAGAATTCTGCTGGGTAGATCGATCGCCATGGTTGGCACGGCTTGCATAAGTGCAGTGCCCCCACTGGGATTGCCGAAGACGATGACCACCGTTGGCGCTAACGCGAGCCCTACATTTCCGGCGGCAAGGCTGTGGTCAAAGCGTGCAAACAGGGTAAATCCGGCCTCGGTCAGGGCAGACTCCAATTTCTGCACCATGTCGCCCACGGAGTGGGTGGTATACCATGCGGCCAAGCCGGGAATATCAGTACGCAGTTTCTGGTTCATATCTATAGCCCTTAGATCACCGCACGAGCTGTTAAGTGTACCATCTGCTATGGACGAATCAAATAATTCAGCGGCGCGGTCCAAATATGCACCAGGCAGGTAAATGGTTACCTGACTAGCAGCCCGTCGGATTTGCCTTGTAGCTATGAGAGAAATCTAGCCCAGATCTCTCTGATAGGTGCGATTTGCCCTCTTTTTGTCTTATTCTTGGCCTTTTTTGTTCCGTTTTTCTGCTTTTCCTG
>JAQVDS010000058.1 GCA_028697715.1 Acidithiobacillus sp.
GGATCAGTTGCTCCAGTACCAGTTTGAGCAGATCTTTCCCGGCTGCCGGCTGCTTGACATCCATGAGTCTCTTATGGAGAAGGGCGTGCGCATGGAAGGCGTTGCCGGCGTGCAGTATCTCTACCATGACCCTTGTCATAGTCCGATGAAGACGCACAAGCCGCTGACCGTGGCGGAGACCCTGCTCGGCCAGCCGGTGCGCGGCTCCGAGCGCTGCTGCGGCGAGGCCGGCACCCTGGCCAGCAGTCGTCCGGATATCGCGACGCAACTGCGCGCGCGCAAGGAAGAAGTCCTGCACCAGGACATCCAAGCCCTCACCGGCGCGCCCAAGGCGCAGGGTGGCAACGTCAAGTTGCTGACTTCCTGCCCAGCCTGTCAGCAGGGTCTGGAACGCTACCGCCTGGATACCGGCCTCGAGACCGATTACATCGTCGTTGAACTCGCCAAGGCACAGATGGGGGTCGATTGGGCGCGACAATTTGCCGAGGCCGCCCGCAATGGCGGCATTGAACGGGTCTTACTGTAGGGATGACGCACGCGTTTACCCGAGCCGACCTGCGCATCCAAGTCCTTTCCGCCATCGCCGCCTCCGCTGACGTGACGGCATTCCTGCGCTTTCACGACGTCTTTACCTCGGCCATGACCGGCAATCTCGCCCTCCTCGGTCTGGCCCTGGGGCAAGGACAACTCGCCCTGGCCACCCACTCCCTCCTGGCCCTCATCGGTTTCATCATTGGCGCCGTAGCCGCCAGCGCTTTGGGAGCAACGGCTCTCGGTCGCGGTGAACGCATCCTCTTTCTGGAGCTGCTGGGCCTGGGGATCTTTGCCGCGGGCTGGTGGCTCTGGGGCTTTCCCGCTGGCGGCGGGCCGCTGGCAATGATGATTCTTGGTTCCGCGGTGGCCATGGGTACGCAAAGCGTTCTCGCACGCCGAGTCAACGTGGCCGGCGTTCCCTCGGTAGTGTTCACAAACACCCTGACCAGCATCCTGATCAGCCTTACCGAGGCCCTGCAAAAGCGGGAAAAACCCGGCTGGGTGACGATGCAGCAGCTCGCCGCCCTGCTCGCCTACGCAGGCGGCGCGGTTTTCATCGCGGCGCTGCTCTGGCTGAGCCCAGTGCTGGCGGTCAATCTGCCCTGGGTGGCTTTGCTCGGGGTGTGGTTTTTGGGACGGCATGAAGCAGCCGCATGAAGACCGTGCCGTGCCGATCCCTCTCGACGGCATACTCGACCTGCACCAGTTTCGCCCAGCAGAAGTCAACGATCTGGTCCGCGAGTATCTGCGCGCCTGTCGCGCCGCCGGGATCCTGCGAGTCCGCATCATCCATGGCAAAGGCAAGGGCGTTCTGCGCCGGCGGGTGCATGCCATCCTGAGCCGCGAAACAGCGGTACGGGCCTTCGGCCTTGCCCAGGACCGCAGTAGCTGGGGGGCCACCTGGGTCGATCTCTACCCCGCCGACGCCATTCCGCCCGCCAAGGCCGCCCCGAATGTCGAGGATGCAGTCAGCAAGCCGCCATTCTGGTATCGTATGCTGCAGTCGATTTTTCTCAAAAAGTAATCTATGGAAGAAGAAGGTGTCACCAAGTTTCAACTCCATTGGCAGGCGGGCAACGGTCCCGCCCCGGAGTTTATCCACGAACTGGAGCGCTGGCGCACCCGTCTGCGCGCCATCGGCGGCATTGGCGCAGACCCCAGGCGCTATGGGGGCATTGGTTTTGGCAACTTGAGCCGGCGCTGCACTGAAGGCTTCTGGATTACCGGCACACAAACCGGGGAGCTCGCCAGCCTCAGTCCACAGCACTACAGTCTCGTCGAACGCTGGGATATTGATGCCAATACCGTCTGGGCACGCGGACCAGTGGCGCCCTCCTCCGAGTCCATGAGCCACGCGGCACTCTATGATCTGCGGCCAGACGTCCACTGGGCATTTCACGCGCACCTGCCCGAACTGTGGAGGCGTGCGGCAGAACTGGACCTGCCGCGCACCCCAGCCGATGTAGAGTACGGTACGCCCGCTATGGCCGCAGCAGTTCGAGAGATCGCCAGCCAAGCCAGATTGCCGGTGCTGCTCAGCATGACCGGCCATGAAGATGGCATTCTGGTGGCGGGCCAGCGGGCCGACGATTGCGGCGAGGCTTTGCTGCGCGCCATCGCCCGCGCCAGCTGAAGGGCGTTATTCCTGAATCACTTCCAGCGCTCCGGCCTCGAGCAGCGCTGCCTCGGCAATGGCTGCCGCCCGGGGATCAAAACCGCCATAGATGGCCGCGATGGCCGGCTTCTCTGCAAACTCCGCCGCTTCCATGTGCGGACTTTCACTCAGCAGCAGTTGCAACGCCGACTGCAGTTCCATCGGCGCATCCTGCAATTCGGCAAGCTGCTCGCGAACTTTGCTCAGGGTCAGCTGCATCGCATTGGCACTGGGAAACAACACTTTAAGAAGAAACACGGATCCTCCAGGAGCGGGAAATGTTCTTGCCCATGATACGCGCGATGCTTGCGCTCAATCCAGAATTACGGGGCAATCCGTTTCAGGGTTTCATTCTGCATTCCCCGGCGGCGCCATTTTGCGTACACTGGACACTTCGGAGGTGTGGCAGAGCGGTTGATTGCACCGGTCTTGAAAACCGGCAGGGGTTCACGCCCCTCGTGAGTTCGAATCTCACCGCCTCCGCCACTACTCAACATCTCAGTTTTCGGCCGAGGATCAGCAGATCTCTTGTCTCGCCGTCGAGCCGAGCGACTTCCGGCAGGCTCCCCCATTCGGTAAACGCAAACTTCTTGAATAGCCGCACACTCGCCTGATTTTCAGCGAAGATGAATCCAAGCAATGTGGAAATGCCCAGTGCCGGGGCAGCATGGATCGCGTGTTCCATCAGGATGCTGGCCTGCCCTTTTCCTCGCTCCTCCTCCCGAACATAGATGGCAACCTCCACAGTAGCAGCATAGGCCGGGCGTCCGTAAAAATCGGATAGGCTTAGCCAGGCAGCGATTCCGGTATCACTCTGCAGTACCCAAATCGGACGTCGATTGGGGTCATGGGCCTGAAACCAGGGGATTCGACTCGCAACCGTTACCGGGTCGGTGTCGGCCGTAACAATGCGAGATGCAATAGTGGAGTTATAGATGGCAACGATCTCCGGCAAGTCCTCCAGAGTCGCCAAGCGCAGCCAACTTTCCATCACTTCCTAGCGCTTCCCGGCCGGCACACGCGCAGGGTCTGAAATTGCCGATGTTGTAGTCGTCTGTTTTCCATTCTGCTCTTCTTCCGTAATCGGTTGGCGAAAATCCATGCAGTCGCCGTTTCAGTCTTACGCCCAGCTTATTGCAGGCAGCTTCGCTATCCAAGCAGATCATTCAGCTTATAGCTGGTGCTACGTCCACCCGCGTCCGATTTACATAGAGACCACGCGTCAGCAAGTCGTTGGTATCGCGCAGCGCCGTATCTGGTGAACACTTGGCGGTAGCCGCCCATTTGCTGCTGGTGAGCTTGCCCTCGAAACCGTCAAGCAATTGGTTCAGCAACTTCGCCTGTCGCTCGTTCAAGGGCGTGGCTGCCCAACGCTGCCAGAACCGTGCCTTGGTCAGCACGGCGTTCAGCGTGTGCTGGGCCTGATCGACAGCAGCAAAGGTTAGAGGCGTCATCGCCGATATCTGTGTTTCAATATCTCACTGGTTGGAACGAGGCGCGGATGGCATCTGGCTGGGAAGGTCAGGGAAAGACTGAAAGCGGTCATTTGCTATCTTCGTGGAAGTCACAGACGCTGCGCAGCTTTATCGCGCAGCATCCCGATGGACCAAAGGCTTGGGCATCGCCTGCTTTTCACACCAAGTCGTGCCTCCCTCTATACGGCATCAATCAGCCAGTGGCTCAATCTAGGGGAAACGCATAGGTCAGCAGGACTTCGTTCTCTTGGATTCCGGTCGTAGAAATCGCCATTAGATAGATGGGCTATTTTCAGCCCTACCCGGGCGCCATTATCTAGTTGGTAGGCAAGGCCCAGTTCTATATTCTTGCTCTTGCCCTGGCGATAGCCGCTGAGTGCCGCCAGGGGGATTAGTATCCAGCGGGGGGTCAATGCGATGTCGGAATAAAGACCGCCGTAGCCATCGATGCCGCCATCGCTATTGGCCAGAAGACCCCAAGCGAAGCCGATACCATAAAGCTTGTCGCTCGTCTGATATTCTACATTAATAGCCGCCGGGGGTGGTTGTGTCCAAATGAATCTACGGCCCCCACCATATTGAATACACCAGTTCCCACACTCAAATACGGAGCGCTATTACCCATGATCTGTATGGCCGGAGCTGCCGGAGCCAATGCTAGCAAAAAGATGAACGATCCCCATCGTGCCATCGTCCGGCGCAGGGAATGAAGTGCGTGTCGCATGGGATCCTCCTTTTCCGGAAAACGGTGACGACCCATTCACTGATTATCCGCAGGAGGAGGGCTGCGGGACTGCGGGCGCCGTTTCTATCCTTTGCCCGTTTCTATCCTTTGCGTGGCTGCTATCAACTATGTCATGGCGGTTTCAAGTTTGAAGCGCAACATGTCGTCCCGTACTTCACTGGGTGTGGCGGATCCCACTGTCAAGACTTGACCTTCGCCCGCCGCAAGATCGCGATCACATCCTCGTCGGTAACCTCATCGAGATGTAATGGATGCCTCCCCCTACAGGACCGGCAGCGGGGAGTTTCCCAAGGAGGGAGTCCCCGCTTGAACCGGACGGCATCAAGGTGCCAAGGTGGAAATTCATCCACAGATGGGTCAAGGAGGACTCGCTATGCAGAGTACAATTTATGGGCTGGATTTGGCAAAGCGCGTGATGCAGTTGCACTGGGTAGACTGGGAGACGGGCGAGATTCATCGCAAGCAGGTGAAGCGTAGGAAACTCCTGGAGTTCTTTGTGAACCGAGAGCCCGGGCTGGTCGCCATGGAAGCGTGCGGTAGCGCCCATCACTGGGCCCGAGAGTTACGCAAGCTCGGCCACGAGGTGCGCTTGATCGCTGCACAGTACGTGCGCCCTTTCGTCAAGACGAACAAGAATGATGCGGCGGACGCAGCGGCGATCTGGGAGGCAGTACAGCGGCCAGAGATGCGCTTTGTCACGGTCAAAACGGAAGAGCAGCAATCGGTTCTGAGCCTACACCGCGTGCGGGAGCAGCTGATCAAGATCCGCACCATGCAGATAAACGCACTACGGGGCCTACTCTACGAGTTCGGTGCGGATCTCCCCCAAGGCCGGGAACGGGGCATGAAGGAGATCCCGGAAGCTCTGACGGAGCTGGAAGGGAAAATCTCGGCGATGGCGTTAGACACCTTTCGCCGGCAGCTGCAGCGCTTGAACGAAATGGACAAGGAGATTGCCGAGATCGAGAAACGCCTGAGGTTGTGGAAGAATGACCAGAAGGACGTGGCGCGGCTGATGGCCATCCCGGGTGTGGGATTGCTCACGGCAACGGCCATTCTTGCCACCGTGGGGGATATGACATCGTTCCGCTCGGGCCGCGAGTTTGCATCGTTCCTGGGGCTGGTACCGCGCCAGAGTGGTACCGGAGGCAAGGTCAGATTGTTGGGGATCAGCAAGCGTGGTGATACTTATCTCCGGTCCCTGCTAGCCCACGGGGCGCGGGCGGTGGTGAACTTCCAGATCAACGTAACCGTCCAAACCATGCCGTTATTGCCCTAATTGCGGTTATCTGAGTCTTTTTTTGTCGGCGGCTGGCGGTTGGGGCTGGACGGGTCCAGCGTCCCTCACTGGCGATAGGAGATGGGGTGG
>JAQVDS010000006.1 GCA_028697715.1 Acidithiobacillus sp.
GCACTCTCTGTACCTGACAAAAGTGGTAAACTATGTTCTAATAAAAATATATAGTTATACTATATATTATCAGAAGGCTACCTCCGTGCCGGTTCAAATCAACCGCATTATCTAGTTTATATCAACCTTTATGGTCTATATAAACCACCTTGGACATCAAATTTGGTTCCTCGACATTATGAGTGGGCACGATACGTCATCCACCAAACGACCGTTTGCTGAACACACCGAGGCCTGCCGCAAGGCCAACGTCTCCTTTCTCACAGTGATGTTCTTGGACAAACTCTAACAACGATGCGTTGCTGCTACACCCGCCGACACGAAAACCATGAAGGCATAGCTGTAACTCAAGCGGCCGTCATTGGTGGCCTGCTCGATCACCGTTTCATGGTCGGTCTGGCCGACCATGTTCCGCCACCAACGCCGGAAATACACGGGATGCAGCCGTCGCAAAGTGGGGAGATCTTTCCTGGAGAGGGTGCTCATGGGCTCTGGTCTGGAGAGTCGGGGGAAGGAAAAATCCTAGCATGGGCACTCACCCGAATCACCAGAAAAAACGCGTCAATCTCTCCAACTTGCGGACGCGCTCGGCAACTGCAAAACACCGCGCGGTTGCCGAGCGCAACGGCTCGTTTTCTCGCATCGGCTGGCACACCTTATCTACGCAACTAGTCCCCGTTGAGACTGTGCTTGATTTGCGGTAGTGCCGCCCCGATACCGGCGCCTACAGCGCCACCGACCGCTGCCCCAGCAGCGGGACTACCGGCTACCGCAGCGCCAACCACCGCGCCACCCGCAGCACCAATGGCGCCACCACTCAAGGCTCGTTGTCCAGTCGGACTCATGTTGGCACAACCACCCAGTGCCAGCGCGCAGACGGCGGCCGTCGCCACAGCTATTTTACGTGTATACAATGCGTTCATACATACACCTCCTCTTGTAAGTTTAGTCAAACTGGGGCTCGTCTGCCTTTCAGGCATGTCAGAGGTCCAGGTTCTCGCCCTTTCGATGTTATCATCTCGACCTTCGCTCTCCTTACCCCCTTGGAGTCTGCCTTGCTCAGCACCCATCAATTGACCATGCAATTTGCTTCCAAACCGCTCTTTGAGAATGTCAGCGTCGAGTTTGGCGATGGCAACCGCTACGGCCTGATTGGCGCCAATGGCAGCGGCAAGACGACCCTGATGAAAATCCTCGGCGGCGATCTGGAACCCAGCTCCGGCAACGTCAGCCTCAGCAGTGGCGAGCGCCTCGGCAAATTGCGTCAGGACCAGTTTGCGTTCGAAGATTGCACGGTTCTGGATACGGTGATGATGGGTCATGCGGAGTTCTGGCGGGTCAAACAGGAACGCGATCGTCTCTACGCCCTGGCGGAGCTGACGGAGGAAGAGGGCATGGCGATTGCCCAGATCGAGGGAGAGTATGCGGAACTCGACGGCTATTCTGCTGAGGCACGGGCGGGGGAACTACTGATTGGGGTGGGCATTCCCCTGGAACAACATACAGGATTGATGTCGGCCGTGGCCCCCGGCTGGAAACTGCGGGTACTCCTCGCTCAGGCACTCTTTGCCGACCCGGACATCCTGCTGCTCGACGAGCCTACCAACAATCTGGATATTCATACGATTCAGTGGCTGGAAGAACTGCTGAGCACCATCAACAGCACCATCATCATCATTTCTCATGACCGCCATTTTCTGAACAGCGTCTGCACCCACATGGCGGATCTGGACTACGGCGAACTGCGCATCTATCCGGGAAATTACGACGAGTACATGCGTGCCTCAACGCTGGTGCGTGAACAATTACTGGCCGAAAATGATAAAAAGCGGGAAAAAATAGCAGAGCTACAGACCTTCGTCAGCCGTTTTTCGGCCAATGCCTCAAAGGCCAAACAGGCGACCTCGCGGGCGCGCCAGCTCGAAAAAATCCAGCTGGAGGAGGTGAAGCCCTCTAGCCGGCAGAATCCTTATCTCGTGTTTCAACAAGAGCGCAAGTTATATCGTCACGCCGTGGACGGCAAGGATCTGGGCAAGAGTTTTGGCGAATTGCGCCTGTTCCACAAGTTTCGCCTGCAGATAGAGGCGGGGGAACGGGTGGCGATCATTGGCGCCAATGGTCTGGGCAAGACCACTCTACTGCGCTGCCTGCTGGGCGAAATCAAGCTGGATACCGGGACCGTCAAATGGGCCGAGAACGCCAAGATTGGTTATTTTCCCCAGGATTATGCCGCGGAGTTTGCCGAGGAGTGGAGTCTTTTTGCATGGATGAGCCAATGGCGCAGCGAAAAGGACGATGACCAGATCATCCGTGGCATATTGGGCCGCCTCCTCTTTGGTCAGGATCAGGTGGACCGACCGGTACAGGTACTTTCCGGCGGCGAAAAGGGGCGCATGCTTTTTGGCAAACTGACCCTGCAAAGACCCAACGTCCTGATTCTCGATGAACCAACCAATCATCTGGACATGGAGTCCATCGAATCGCTGAACACGGCCCTGGAAAAATTTGACGGCACCCTGATTTTTGTCAGTCATGATCGGGAATTTGTCTCGTCGCTGGCCACCCGCATCATCGAATTTACCGCCCACGGCATCGAGGATTTCAAGGGCAGCTACGAAGACTATCTGCGGAGCCAGCAAACTGCCAAAGTCCCTCCAAAAAAAGTTGGGAAAGGTCGGTGAACTCTGGCGGGAAATGACACTCCATATAGGTGATGCCAAAAGATCCCGCGTATGCCGAGGCACGAGCCCTGCTCAAACTGCTCCTGATCAGCGGTGCCATCACCCTAGCGAGTGCGGCGGTTATTGTCGTACTCTGGTGGCTGTATGCTGCTGGAGGCCATGGATGAAGCAATGCTGAAAACTTGCGGAGATGCGCACTACCGGTATCTGGATATGCGCGAAGCCGAGCCAGGGGATCACTTCTTTCACCTTCGCCATCAACCCTACAGTGATGTGGTGGCGGCAATCGAGGCGGCGGAGGTTCTGAGTGTCGACGACAAAACCCTGCACTGTCGGCTGCAGGGGCAACGCAAGCCCTGGAAACTACGGCGTCAGGCCGAGCACATCCACTGTTATGTGGATGAAGATCCACTGTTTCAGCAGTTGTATTACACCTTTACCCGGGCGCAGCGCATTCAGCAGGCCAAGGAATGGGTGCGCCATGCGCCTCCCGAGCGTTTCGATGAAGAGGTGCTGCAGGCCATCGAGCGCTGGCACAGCACAGGCTGAGGACCCAGCGCGATCCTCCTCCCCACCTTGACTTTGACCTCTCTTCTCCTTATCTTCTGTGCCCTTATGAAATTTTAGGGTAGATCATCATGAAGCGCACTTTTCAGCCTAGCGTCGTGCATCGCAAGCGCACTCACGGTTTCCGCGCCCGCATGGCGACCAAGTCTGGCCGCCTAGTCCTCAAGCGGCGGCGCGCCAAGGGTCGGTACAAGCTCTGTCCCTGAGGGATGAGCCAACAGTCGTTCACCCGTAACGACCGCCTGCGCACCCAGGCTGAAATCCGCCTTGCCTTGCGCGAGGGGAGGAAGCGCAGTTTCCCTGAGCTGGTATTCTATCGCCTGGACAACGACCTGGGGCACGCGCGCATTGGCTTTGCCGTCAGCCGGAAGGTAGGTAAGGCGGTGTACCGCAACCGCCTGAAGCGTCGGCTGCGCGAGGCCTTTCGCCTGAGTGCCGGGCGCTCCCTACCGTACGATCTCATGGTCGTGGCGCGTCCGGCCGCACGCGATGCGGCCTATGCCGTGCTGCGTGGCCGCCTCGACAGCGTGCTGCGCTGATGGCCATGCTACGTCGCGGCGCTATCGCCCTGATCCATACCTACCAGCTCGTCCTGAGCCCCTTTCTCGGGCAGAATTGCCGCTACCATCCAACCTGCTCGCATTACACCTGTGAGGCCATTGAACGCTATGGTGTCCTGCGTGGTGCCTGGATGGGTGTCAAACGCATCGCTCGCTGTCATCCTTTTCACCCGGGGGGGTACGACCCCGTCCCCTGAGTTTTCGGAGCCCCATGGATAGCCAACGTACCATCCTTGCCGTCGTCCTCTCGATCATCGTCCTGGTGCTCTTCGAGTGGCTGGCGCCCCATCCCAAGCCGAGCCCGAAGGCAACGCCAACTGCGGTCACCCAGTCAGCCACCCAGCCAACGGCGGCGACCCAATCGCCCGCGCCCACAAGCAGCGTACCGGTGGCGCCCAGCACGGTTGCGGCAGTGACGAGCCATGCGGTGGGCGAGGGACCCAGCGTCAGCTTCCAGACGGATCTCTACACCGGCAAGATCTATCTGCAAGGCGGTGATATCCAGAATCTCGGCCTGCGCAGATATCCCATCGCCGTGGACGACAAGGCTCCCTATCCCATTCTGGACAGTAGCGCCGCGCGCTTGACGGCACAGCAAAGCGGCTTCATTGCTACCGACGGACAGATCCTGCGCGCCAACTTCAGCGCCCCGCAGACGATCAATGACGGCGGGCCCATCACCCTGAGCGGCCAGGCCGGTCCTCTGAAAATCGAAAAGACCTTTTCGTTTGATCCACATACCTATCTGATCAACGAAGACATCCGCATCACGAATACCGGCAAGGAGCCCTGGAAAGGCAGCTATTTCGACCAGATTCTGCGCAATGACCGGACCCAGAGCCATTGGTTTATGTCGATCTTTACGGGTTCGGTCCTGATGCATAACGGCAGTTTGAGTGAGAAGAGCTTTTCCGATCTCCGCGACCATCCCGAGGAGCATGGCGGTCCCGGTTGGGCGGGCATGACGGATCACTATTTCCTGCAAGCGGTACTCCCCGAACCCCATGCCAGCGTGCAACTCTATGCGCGCCCGGCGGGCAGCAACTATGTGGCGGGTGTGCAGCAAGCCCTGCCCACCCTGCAACCGGGGCAGAGCTATACCCTGCGCCAGCAACTGTTCCTGGGCCCGAAGCTGCAGGACCAGCTCGCGGCGCTGGGACGTGGCCTGGAGCAGACGGTCGATTACGGCTGGTTCTCCATCGTGGCCGAGCCCATGCACGGGGTGCTGACCTGGTTCCATTCCTGGGCCGGCAACTGGGGTCTCGCCATCATCCTTCTGGTCGTGGCGGTAAAGATCATCTTCTTCTACCCCTCCGCGATCAGTTATCGCTCCATGGCCAACATGCGCAAGCTGCAGCCCAAACTGGAGCAGATCAAGAAGGAGACCAATGGCGACCGGCAGCAAATGGGCGCCAAGATGATGGAGCT
Source organism: Acidithiobacillus sp. (assembly GCA_028697715.1). Taxonomy (GTDB): domain Bacteria; phylum Pseudomonadota; class Gammaproteobacteria; order Acidithiobacillales; family Acidithiobacillaceae; genus Igneacidithiobacillus. Next base: position 5,237 of record JAQVDS010000006.1, read on the forward strand.
CTACCGCACGGAAAAGGTCAACCCGATGGCGGGCTGTCTGCCCATCGTCATTCAGATGCCCGTCTTCATTGCCCTCTACTGGGTGCTGGTGGAGAGCGTGTCATTGCGGCAGGCGCCGTTCATTCTCTGGATTCATGATCTGGCACTTCCCGACCCGTACTACATTCTGCCCCTGCTCATGGGCATCAGCATGTTCCTGCAGCAGCGCCTGAACCCGGCGCCCATGGACCCCGTGCAGAAAAAGATCATGTCGATCCTGCCCGTGGCCTTCGCCATCTTTTTCTCCTTCTTCCCTGCAGGTCTGGTGCTGTACTGGCTGACCAACAACGTCTTTGGCATCATTCAGCAGTACCTGATCACCCGCCACGTCATGAAAGAGAGCTAGGGTGTTGTCGCGCCAGGGGCGCTACCAGCTGGGCGACAGCATCGTCGCCGTCGCCACCCCCCCCGGAATCGGCGGCGTTGGTATTCTCCGCCTGTCCGGCCCCGATGCGTTAGAGATTGCCAATGCGCTTTGCGGCCTGCCCCAGGGCAAACAATGGCGGCCACGCCATGCCTACCTGCGGCAGTTTTTTCTGGCGCCAGGGGAACGCCTCGACCACGGGATTGCGCTGTATTTTCGCGCGCCGCACAGCTATACCGGCGAAGACGTGGTGGAGCTGCAGGGCCACGGCAGTCCGGTCATCCTCAGCTCGCTCCTCGAATACGCCGTGCGCCTGGGCGCGCGGCCGGCACGTGCCGGCGAGTTCAGCGAGCGCGCGTTTCTCAATGCTCGTCTGGATCTGGCGCAGGCGGAAGCAGTTGCCGATCTCATCCATGCCCGTAGCCAGTCCCAGGCACGCGCGGCCCTGGCCAGCCTGGAGGGGCAGTTTTCTGCTGCCATTAGCGGCCTACGCAAGGAGATTCTGCACTCCCTGGCACTCGCCGAAGCCGGACTCGATTTCAGCGAAGAAGACCTGGGAGACGAACACCTCCAGACGCTGGTCACGCAACTCCAGCAACTGCAAAGGCAGCTAGCCCGGATTCTGGAGCAGAGTCGCTCCAGCGCGCGGCTGGCGCGCGGGGCCCGGATTCTTCTGGTCGGCGCCCCCAATGTCGGCAAATCCAGCCTGCTCAATGCCCTGTCGGGTCGTGACAGTGCCATCGTCACCCCGATTCCCGGAACCACCCGCGATGTTCTGCGCGAAGAGCTCGAACTCGAGGGACTACCCCTTGAGCTCCTGGACACGGCCGGGTTGCGCGACAGCGCCGACCCGGTGGAACAGGAAGGCATCCGCCGCAGCCGCGCCCTACTCGAAAGCGCCGAGGAAGTCCTCCTCCTGCTCGATGCCAGTCGTGGCTGCTCGTCAGAAGACGCCAAGCTGCTGGCGGAGCTCGATCGCCAACGCTGTACAGTGCTGTGGAACAAGATTGATCTCTGTCCGGACTTCGTCGCTCCGGATCTGGGGGTGCCAGGCCTCTGTATCTCTGCCTATAGCGGCGCCGGTCTGACAGAATTACGCTCTTATCTGTGCCAACGCCTGGGTGCCAACAACGAGAGCGCCTGGTCGGCGCGCCAGCGCCATGTGTTGGCGCTGGAGGAGGCCGCCAAGCATCTTGCCGAGGCAGCACAGTTTCTGGAGCTGGATGCCGGCGAAGAACTCCTGGCGCAAAAGCTGCGGGAAAGCGCCAACGCCCTCGGCCAAATCACCGGGGTCGTGGATGTAGAGGAAATCCTGGGAGAGATCTTTTCGCGCTTTTGTATCGGCAAGTAGGGTCTTTTTGTCAGAGATGTCCATCTCGACTATCCTGTAGCCTTACACCTACATTGCGGAGCAGAGCATGCATAAAAGGGATTTCCTGCGCCTGAGTGCCCTTGGTACCAGCCTTGCCTTGGGAGCCTCACTGATCGGCACCCGCATCGCCATGGCGGCAAATGCCGAGGGCTGGCCAGCGCAGTCCTTTGCTGCCAGCAGCGTCGATCAGGTACTGCAGGATCTATTTCAGATGCGTACACTGACGGAGTCCGATCGTGTACATGTGCTGGTCGCCAAAGAAGTCGATGATGCGCTCAGCGTGCCCGTATCCGTGTCCGTGAATCACCCCATGACGGATGACGATTACATTGCGCGAATCTATGTGCTGGTCGATCACAACCCCACACCTTTAGCGAGCATCTTTCACTGCAGTCCTGCCAATGGCAAGGCGGCATGTTACCAGAGAGTCAAAGTGTTACACGACAGCCCGCTGCGGGTCATCGCACAAAGCAACCGCGGTGATATCTTTGCAGCCAAACCCGAGTGGGTGCATGTTGTCAAAGGCAAAGGAGCTGCAGAATGAGCGTGCTGGGTACTTTGGGAAGCCGGCTGACACGGCGCCTCGGGGAGGTGCAGATTGGCCTGCCAGAAAACGCGAAACGAGGAGAGATCATCGAGATCCGGGCGCTGATCCTGCATCCATCGCAAAGCGAGGACAAGACTCTGTTCATCGAAGAGGTGGCCTTTGCCCTGGATGGCAAGACCTTCTGCCACTTCGATCTTTCCAGTATGAGCAGCGCGAATCCCTATCTTGCCGTTCCCCTGCGAGCCGAAAAAAGCGGAATGATCTCCGCACACTGGCGCAACAGCCAGGGGCAGGCGGGATCAGGGCAGAAATTCCTGCGCATCGCCGAGTAAGCAAGGGGGGCAACGCCCCCCTTGCTCCGCAGCTGACTGAAATGCCGCCTATTCGACGGCAATCTTCCGCCGCTTGGCCGACTCCGCCTTGGGCAGGGTCAGCTCCAGCACCCCGTCCTTGTAGGCCGCCTTGCTTTGACTGGCGTCGACATCCACCGGTAGCTGGATGGTGCGGGCGAACTCGCCGTAGCGTCGCTCACGGTAAATGTACTTGCCCTCTTCCTTGCTGCTGTCCTCTTCCTTGCTCCCACTGATGTATACCTGATTGCCGTGCACCTGGATGTCGAGCTTGTCCTTGTCGACACCGGCAATCTCCGCTTTGACGACGATTTCGTTGTCGCGGTCGATAACATCGAGATGTGCAACGTTCGGCCGCGCTGATCCAACGCTGCCCTGCAGGGGCCGGAAAAAGCCGGGAAGTACGGCATCAAAGAGCTGCTCGACGGGGTCGGCAACACGTACGGATGGGTTACTGATAGCCTTTTCACTCATGATGACTCTCCTCTTGAACAATGGTCCTCGCTGACCTGCCCCAAATCTGGGGTCGGTTTTGCGCTTTTCAAGGGCTTGTCAATAGGGGTAATCCCAACCGGGAGCCGGATCCTTATAACGGCGGTGCACCCACCAGTACTGTTCTGGCGCCCGACGAATAGCTGCCTCGAGGGCCACATTCATGGTCGCCGCATCGGCCACGTCATTACCGCTGGGGAACCCATCCGGCAGGGGCACGATCTCGATCTCGAAACCACGCCCAGCTGGCAAGCGATAGGCGAAGAGTCCAAAGGTAGGACTGCCTCGTCGTTGCGCCAAACGTGCCAGCAACGGCGTGGTGCAGGCCGGCCGCGCAAAGAAGGGAGCAAAGACGCCCTCGCGCGGGTCCACATTCTGATCGGGTAGGACGCCCACCACCTCGCCCCTTTGCAGAGCCTGCAGCAATCCGCGAATACCGCCATTCTTGGCCACCAGCCGAGCACCACTGCGTCCGCGGCCGGCGATCATCTGCGCGTTGATGGCGGCATTGCGGGTCGGCATGTAGAGCACCGTCACCGGCCAGCGCTGGCCGATATACTGCACTGCGGCCTCCCAGGCCCCCAAGTGCGCGGTGAAGAGTACTACCCCTTGCCCCTTCTCCAGGGCAGCATCTACCGCTTCCGCACCGCGCACGGAACGAATCAAGTCCAAGCTTCGCGGTAGAGGCCAAAACCAGAGCGGCCCCAGTTCCACGAAGGCCTGCCCGAGCTGGCGGAAATGCTGGGCGAGCAGATTCCTCCGCTGCCGATCATCCAGTTCGGGATAGGCAATCTCCAGGTTCCTGCGCGCCACCCGTCGGCCGCTCGCTACGAGAAGACGCGCTAGGTCTCCCAGGCGATTGCCCGCCCACACCCAAACCGGGCGCGGCGCACGCGCCAAGAGCCGCAAGAGTCCTCCTACCATGGCGGCGAGCCAGGAGTCGAAGCGCCCGGCCGCCATCAGGCGGCACCAAACGCAAGACGCTGGGCGAGTTCAATGCCCTCGGCATCGAAATGGACCTTGATGGCCTCCAGAAGATCACTGCGCGTGGCACCGTAATCCGTCGCCCGTACCCATGGGCGCAGGTAGAGTTGAACACCCAGATCGGTGAGATCCTGCACGCCAATCGCCGGCGCAGGTTCGGATAGAATCCGCTCATCGGTCTCGCAGAGTTCTGCTAAAAGCTGCTTGGCGCGCAGCAGGTCCGCATGCGGAGCGAGAGTAATCAACAGGTCGATACGGCGTTGGCCAAGGACGGAGGTATTAATGAGCACATTACTGAGGATCTTGCTGTTGGGCACGAATATTTGGCGATTGTCGAAACTGTTGATGACGCTCTGAAAGAGATGGATGCGCTCGACCGTACCTGAGACACCGGCCACCTCGATGCTGTCGCCCACCTGGTAGGGGCGCAAGATCAGCAACAGGACGCCGGCGGCAAAGTCCGCCAAGGACTTCTGCAACGCCAGGCCAATGGCAAGACCAGCGGCGCCAAGCATCGCCAGGAGCGAAGTGGTCTGCACCCCCAACTGTCCGAGGGCTGCGACCACTACCACGATGTACAGAGCAATTTTGATCAGAGATTCGAGAAAACGCGCCACCGTCAGATCGTGATGGACGCGCTCCAACGCACGGGCACTGAGACGTCCTATCCAGCGCGCCAGCCACACGCCGACCAGCAACACCAGCAGCGCCGCAGCAATGTGCCCAGTCCAGGCCCACAGACGATCGTGGAGCGCTGCCGACCAGGAGGGAAGCCAAGTAATTTGAGAAATGGACATAAAAATGCCCCCGCGGAATTCGATCCGAAGAGCCTAGAGGCTGTTGGCGCCCCTGGCAAGGCGCCAGGAGCGAGATGTCAGTGCAATGCCATCGTAGAGGTTCCGTGGACAACCGCCGCCCGCAGCGCATTCAGCTCGGCCATCATCCAGCGTTGGTAGTCATAGCCCGCGGGCATGGTCTCATAGACTCCCACTACCGGAATCCGGGCCTGTTTCGCCTTGGCCAGAAACGACTGGGTCAGGCTACTGGTGACCTGCTGATTGTACAGAAACACCTTCACCCGACGTTTGCCCAGCAGCTCGCTCTGCCGGCTCACATCCTGGGGCGCTGGGTCGGTGCCATTCATGATCGCCGCCTGCAAGGACCAGGGGGTCTTGATCTCGCAGCCGGCTGCCTCAAGCATATAGTCTGCTACAGGCTCCGTCACCGCGACGGGGGTTTTTGGATAGTCCTTGCGGAAAGCGGCAAGGCCCTGATACCAGGGCTGCAGGGAGGCATCGAATTTCTTCACCTGCGCGGCAAAATACGTGCGGTGCTCTGGCAACATGGCGCTGAGGGCATCGGCCACCGCTGCCGCCACCTTGGGCATGGTTTCCGGCTTGTACCATAAGTGCGGGTTGGGCGTATTCTCCGGCAGACCTAGGAGATCCTGCACCACGATGACCTTCCTTGCCCGGTTCGGATTGGCCACCAGGATCTTCTTCGCCCAGGAGTCGTAGCCCAACCCGTTGCGGACCACCAATTGCGCCCGCGCTACCTCGCGCGCAATTGCGGGGCTCGCCTGAAAGGTGTGCGGATCGGTATTGGGATTGCTCTCGATGGCTTGTACCTGTACGTACGGGCCACCAATTTGGGAGATGACATTGGCATACTCATTTTCCACGCCAACGGCACGAACCGCGTCGGCTGCCTGGGCAGTGCCAGTAAAGAGGGCACTGCTGGCCAGGACAACGCCAAGGAAACGGCGGGGGGATAAGGCAGAAGGTAGAAGGGACATTGCGGTATTCTCCGTAACTGCAACTTGGTTGCATAATGCTCTCGCGTCATCCTGCTCATGTCAATTTCCGCGCACAATACAAAAAGGCGCGCCCGGGGGCGCGCAATCGGCTACGGTGCTACAGGAGAAGATGATGGGATAAATTCAGTGCACAGATTGCAGTGAAGGACTTCCTGTCCCCAGAAAACAGACCTGTTCCACGCGCCCGGCACAGCGGGTCAGTTTCCAGATTTGCAAGACCCCACGCTGCTGCAACTCGACCAGGGCCTGTCCCAGACGCTCCGGGCAGGCCGGCACAAGATATCGCAGCAGTTGTTCGAGACGACAACCCGGATGCTGGGCAACAAAGTGCAAGGCATGATGAGCAATCTCTGTCATCAAAAAAACTCCAGGTGCAAACGCAGCAACCCGACAGTGGCGTTACGGTACACCCCGTTGGGACGGGTGATGTATTGCAGGTCGGGCTGCAGGCTCAGATAATCATTCAATTTGACGACATAGGTGATTTCGTAACTGGTTTCGGCGGGATAAATTGCTGCTGGTAGTTCCTCATCTTCATATCCCGCCGCCACCACGCCCGGACGCAGGGCTGCCCGCGCCATGCCAAAGGAGAGGGCATCATCCGGCCGAGCCGCAAGAAAATGACTGAGGCGCGCCCCTACACCCAGGTACCAGGGAACCAGATTCTCCTGTCCAAAAGCCTTGCCCCACTGGATAAAGGGTGCCAGCTCCGCGTCGGCAAGCTGCCAGTGCGCCTCGACGATGCCGTAGATGCCATTCGTCGTCGGACTCAGGTCAAAGTCGGGGGCACGTGGCTGATTGTAGTGCCAGGCGCCGACTTTAAAGACATACTTGCCATATTCATCCGTATCATCATCCGGGTCTTCGCCCTCCTCCCGCCCCCAGTGCAAGGCCCCCTCCCAGATCGCCAGATAACCGCGGTCAAAGACACCGCGATACGGATGAATGGCATCTCCCTGAAACACTCCTGCCTTGCTGCTCCAGTTCGACCCATGGGTATTGACGATGAAACCTAGGCCGGAATATGGATAGGTGGGCAGCGCCGGTACATTGCCGGACAGGCTGGGATCGAGACCAAATGACCCATTCAAGAGTTGAAGCGCGTTGCTGGCCACATCGAAATAGAGATTGAAATCGGTGTACCCGATGCGGGTAGCCAGCCAGCCCGTCCATTGCTGCCGGTAGTTGGCCTCGTAGAGCCGCACTGCAGAAGGTGCATAGATATTGCTCGCGGTCTGCAGATCGCCGCTGTAGGCCGTGTCTTCGGCCGAGCTGTAGATGCCGAACACGGATGTGGTGAAGAGCCCGCCGCGCCAGGCGCCAGCCTTGCCGCTATCCCATTGCAGCCCCAACTGGCCCGCCGTGGTGTTGGCCGTGCCCTGGCGAATTCCTCCCGCCAGATTGGCGAAGAGCTCTGTATCCGCATGCGCCGACCAGGAGAAACCCTGGCCGATGTGCTGGAACTCGGTCAGATAGCGAGGCGCCAGACCATTTTGATTCGGGATTGGCGATTCGGCCGCAGGCCCGGGCAATCCCGCCGCAACACTTGCGCCACTCCACAGAAGCATCAAAAAAGAAAGGGACTTGCACTTCATGATACGCTCAGATCAGTTAAAGACGGCGCTACTATGCCGCAACACTATTTGCTAGTCAATAACGATTCTCATTTACATGCCTTGTCATGGCTTGGTTTTTCCCTACAGCCGGCACTCTGCGGATACAAGTCGCCAAGCCATGAAACTGCTTTCTTCCCGCAGACTCATCCTCTACACTGAATCCATGCAGAAAAAACGGCTGATTCTGGGTGGCACCTTTGATCCCATTCATTATGGGCATCTGCGAGCGCTGGAAGAGGTACGCGAGGCGCTGGGCATGGCGGAGGCGACACTGGTTCCTGCCGGGCATCCGCCGCACCGGCAGAGCCCCTGGGCACCCGCGGAGCACCGTTTGGCGATGACCCGCATTGCCGCGCAGCAGGCCCCAGGCTTGGCGGTTCTGGCTTACGAAGTCGAAAAAAGCAGTCGTTCCTACACCGTCGACACCCTGCGCCACCTCCGCGCCGACGATTCCGATGGCTTTCTGGCAATGGTGATCGGAATGGATGCCTTTCTGCGCTTCGATACCTGGAAAGACTGGCAGGAAATCCTCGATCTGACCCATCTGGTAGTCATCGGCCGGCCCGGCTGGCCGATGGCGGAACTGCCCGAGGCCTTGCGCCAGGTGCTCTATGAGCGGCGGGTACAGGATCTGACCGCACTGCACCGGCATTCTCGCGGCAAGATCGCCTTTCACACGGTCACCGCCCTGGAAATCTCCGCGACCCAGATCCGCAGCCTTCTCGCCGCCGGGCGCAGTGCGCGCTTTCTGTTACCCGACGCGGTCTTGGATTATATTGCCCGGCAACGGCTTTACCACGAAGCGTAACCTGGAGGAACACCCACCTTGCCCATCACGCCCGAAATGCTGCGCGATCTGAGTATCGCCGCCCTCGATGAACACAAGGCCATCGACATCCAAAGCATCGACGTTCGTCAACAAACCGATATCACCGATTACCTGATCATTGCCTCTGGCAACTCTGACCGCCAGCTACGCGCCCTTGCCGATGCCGTGATCGACAAGGTGCGTGGCGAGGGGGTGCGGCCTCTCGGCAAGGAAGGGGCGTCCGGCAGCGACTGGATGCTGGTGGATCTGGGGGACGTCGTGGTCCATCTGATGCGACCGGAAACCCGCGATTTCTATCAGATCGAGCGGCTGTGGGGCGAGCTGCCCAAGGTGCGTAGCCAGGGTAACGAGGGCTAGCGTGCGCCTGTTGGTCCTCGCGCTAGGGACCCGCATGCCAAACTGGGTGGAAGCAGCGGTGGAGGAATACCGCCGCAGGATCCCTGCCCCGGTGCAACTGGAATGGCGCAGCCTACCCTTGGCCCAGCGGGGGCGGCAGAACGACCCGGCACGCTGGCGTCGGGAGGAAGGTGAACGGCTCCTCGCCAGCACCCTCAAAGACAGTGAGATCGTGGCCTTGGAGGTTACCGGGCGGAGCTTGCGCAGTGAAGAGCTGGCGCAGAAAATAGATACTTGGATCAACGATCATCAGGACGTCACCCTGTGGATTGGCGGCCCCGATGGTATCGACCCGGCGTTGCGGCCGCACTGGCGCTGGTCCCTTTCGGCATTGACTCTGGCGCACCCCGTAGTGCGCGTGGTCCTTGCCGAGCAACTGTATCGTGCCTGGAGTATCCGTGCGGGCCTGCCCTATCATCGTGGCGGAGAGGAGAATGGATGGTGAAGTGTTATCAACGAGTCTTGCCCCGACTGGGGGTAGTCGCAGCCCTGACTTTGGGATTGAGTGCCTGCGCGCAGATGGTCGTACCCACGCCGCAAGAGAGCAGCAGCAATGCCATTGCCGTACAAGCGGCGCGCATCCATATCTTTTCGCTGTCCCCACAGGTGCCGGCGCAGCAACTGGAGCCCGCGCGCCAAGCCCTGGCCGCAGCACAGGCCGCGCAGCAGCGAGGCGATTATCTTTACGCCGATCGCCAAACCGAATTGGCCCGCCTTCGCCTCGATAACATTCAGCAGCGTCTCGATCAGAGCCCGGCGACGGAGAGCAACCAGGAGATAAAAGGACAGATTCGCGAGCTACAAGGGAGAATCGCCAGTCTGCAGGAAAAAATTGCCGCTACCCGTCAGCAGCTTCAGGAGACGAACCCATGATTCGCCGTAGCCTGCTCGCCAGCACCTTACTTCTACTGCCTACCCTAGCCTGGGCCGATGCTACTACCACAGCCGCCCTGCAACGTGCCTATGGACAGTTCCAAAACCTGCAGAAATCCACACATCTTACCCCGCAGCAATCCGCCAGTCTGCAGCGGGATCTGCAGCAGATGACCGCCGATCAGGTCAATCCGCCCCTCTTTGCCGTCGACCAGGCCATCTTTGAGGCCCGCCTGCAAGGACTGCGGGAAGCCCAAGCGGCTGCAAACAGTGGCCAGGAGAAGGAACGTCTGAGCCGGGAACTGGCCAGCCTCAACCAGAAATATCAGGCCTTGCAGGCAGAATATGCCCAGCTGCGCCAGCAGTTGGCGACGCAGACCATGCAGGGTGCCCGCAGCGCCCGCCTGAAACAGGAAATCCAGCAGCAAAAGGAAATACTGCAGCAGGAAGAACAGAGTCTGGCGACGATGCAACCGAGTTCTGCGCCGAGTACGAGTAGCTCGACGAGCGTCAGCCCCACGGTTGCGGCGCCTGCCGCTGCTCCGGCCCCGTTGCAGGCCCTGGCCGCCTACGGTGACCTGCGGCAGGGAAAATATGGCACCGAACTGGACATGCCCATATCCGCCCTGTTCAGTTCAGACCAGGGGCTGTCCGCCAACGGCAAGCAACGCCTACGTGCTGTCGCTGGGACGCTGAAAGGGATCTCGGCAGCGCAGATCCTGGTGCGGGTCTCCGGGCAACCGGGAGGCCTCAATCTGGCCACCCAACGCGCCGAGGCCATCCTTCAGGGGCTGCGCCAGGCCGGGATTCCCGATTCCCGACTGGCCCTGGCCTCGGGTGCCGGGGTGGCCAGCGGCATGGCCCAGATTCTCCTGCCCGGCAGCTCCTGAGCGCATGCCGCAATTGATCCTCGCGTCGGCTTCGCCGCGTCGACGCGAGCTTCTCGCGCAGTTGGGCTACACGCCTGAACTCCGGCCGACAAGCATCGACGAGTCCCGGCGTAACGGCGAGCCGCCGGCGCAGCTCGTTCGACGTCTGGCGCGGGAAAAGGCCCACGCTGCCGTACGCAGCGATGAAAATGCCCTGGTACTCGGGGCCGACACCTTGGTCTGTCTGAGGGACCAGGTGTTCGGCAAGCCCGCAGATGCTGCCGAAGCGCAACAAAACTATGCGGTCCTCGGCGGGCGCTGGCATCAGGTGCTTACCGCCGTAGCCATCACCAATGGCCAGCGCGTATGGCAGACCCTGTCGCGCAATGCCGTCTTCCTGCGGCCGATCTCCCCAGCCGAGGCACGCGCCTACTGGGCCACTGGCGAGCCGCAAGACAAAGCCGGCGGCTATGCCATCCAGGGCCTGGGAGCGGTCTTCGTGCGCGGTCTGCGCGGTTCCTATTCTGGAGTGATGGGCCTGCCACTGGCGGAAACGGCGGCGCTGCTCAGCCAGCTCGGCCTCCCCCCACCCTACTTGCAGGCACTGCATGAGTGAAGAATTACTGATCAACGTCACCCCACAGGAAATTCGTGTTGCCCTGGTCGACAACGGCGTGCTGCAGGAACTGCAGGTAGAACGCAGCGGCCATCGCGGTCTGGTGGGGAACATCTACAAGGGCATCGTGCGGCGGGTGCTACCCGGCATGCAGGCGGCGTTTATCGATGTCGGACTGGAACGCACCGCCTTTTTACACGCTGCCGATATCCAGGGAGCAGAAAGCGAGGATGAACTGCAACAGGAAGGTGAGACGGATATCGAAACGCGAAGCATCAATGCCCATGATTTGCGTAGTGTCTCGACCCTCCTGCATGAGGGGCAGGAAATCCTCGTGCAGGTAATCAAGGATCCCCTCGGCAGCAAGGGTGCGCGTCTATCGACCCGCATAACCCTGCCTGGGCGCTATCTGGTGTACATGCCCTACTCACCGCGCATTGGCGTCTCCAGCCGCATCGAGTCACCTGAGGAGCGGAGTCGTCTAAAGGAGTTGCTGAAATCCCTGCTGCCGGAAGAGGAGGCCGGAGGTTTTATCATACGCACCCTCGCCGAGGGCGTGGGTGCCGAAGATTTTGAGAGCGATCTCAAATTCTTGCAGCGACTCTGGCAAAACGTCCGCGAGGATCTCGGGCAGAGTCGGGCACCGCAGCTCATTCACGCCGACCTCAACCTCGCCCTGCGCGTCATGCGCGACGTCATGTCCGACAACATCCAGCGGGTACGCATCGATAGCCGCGAGGCCTATGAAGCGGCGCGGCAATTTTGCCGGGAAGTCATCCCCGAGGTTACCGATCGTATCGAGCATTACGCTGGCGAGCGGCCCATCTTTGACCTCTATAATGTCGAGGATGAGATCGAACATGCCCTGGAAAGTCGCGTTACCCTGAAGTCCGGTGCCTATCTGATCATCGATCAGACCGAGGCACTGACCACCGTCGACGTGAATACCGGCGCTTTTGTCGGTCGGCGTAATCAGGAAGAAACCATTCTCAAGACCAACCTGGAGGCCGCAGCTGCCATTGCCCGCCAACTGCGGCTGCGCAATATCGGTGGTATGGTGATCATCGATTTCATCGATATGGACAATGAGGAGCACAAGCGCCGCGTCCATCGTACCCTGGAAAAGGCCCTGCAGGCTGACCGCACGCGCTGCACCATTACCCAGATTTCTGCCCTGGGACTGGTGGAGATGACGCGCAAACGCACCCGCGAGAGCCTGCGGCAGATCCTCTGTGAGCCCTGTCCCTACTGCCAGGGACGTGGTTTCCTCAAGACTGCCGAAACGCTCTGCTACGAAATTCTGCGCGAGATCGTGCGCGAGACCCGTGCCTACCCGGCCGAGCGCTTCATCGTCCTCGCCTCGCCGCAGGTGGTCGATAAACTGCTGGACGAAGAGAGCACCAGCCTCGCCGCCCTGGAGGAGTTCATCGGCCGGCCGATCAAGGTCCAGGCCGAGAGTACCTACACCCAGGAACAGTACGACATCGTTTTTCTCTAGTTGCCGACTTGCAAACGGTAACGCAGCCGTAGCGCCAGCTTTTCGCCCAACACTGCCGCAACGCCCATGGGACTGACGAAAGGGCCATGCTCCGCGCGGTACTGGAGCAGGGCCTCGGCGCGCTTCTTGCCCACGCCCTTGAGGCAGCGGAAGCCATCGAAATCCGCCGTGTTGATATTAATCTGCTCCGGGCAGTCCAGTTTTTCCCGCGCCTCGGCAGAACCGAGGAAACACAGGCTCAAGATCAGAAAGACGAAGTGCGAGCGCATGCCGAAATCAGAGGGCGGCGCGGATCTTAGCCCCCATGGCGGCACGCTCTTCCGCGCTGCTCTCGCGCGCGAGGGCAAAGTTGAGATCGCTGATGGCGGTCATCGGGATCAGGTGCACATGCGTATGCGGCACCTCCAGACCAGCCACCATCACCCCCACGCGCAGACAGCCGGTGGCCTGTTCCAGGGCCGGCACAATCCGTTTGGCAAACGGTAAAAGACCGGCCAGGGTAGCGTCGTCCAGAGTGAAGATATAGTCGTGCTCGATCTTGGGAATCACCAAGGTATGGCCGGGACGGATCGGACGAATATCGAGAAAGGCCAGGTACTGATCGTCTTCGAAGATTTTTTCGGCAGGAATTTCGCCACGGATGATCTTGGTAAACAAGGTGGTCATGGAGGGCTCCTATAGTTGCTGCAGCGCCTTGCGTGCGGCGCTGATGGTGGTGTCGATAATGGCGTCGTCATGCGCGGCGGAGAGGAAACCCGCCTCGTAGGCGCTGGGGGCGAGATAGACGCCCTCAGCCAGGAGGAAGTGGAAGAAACGCCCATAGCGATCCTGGTCAGCACCCATGACATCCTGGAAAGTCTGCACTGCTCCTTCACTAAAGAACAGTCCCAACATACCTGGCACCTGGGTGATGACGAGGGGGACTTCCGCCTCCGCTGCCACGCGCGCCAGACCGCTGCAGAGCTTTTCCGTCTGCTTCGCCAGACGCTGGTGGAAACCTGGCTCCTGCAGCAGTTGCAGGGTACGCAAGCCGGCCGCCATCGCCAGTGGATTGCCGGCCAAGGTCCCGGCCTGATAGACCGGGCCATTGGGCGCCAGGGTTTCCATGATCTTGCGACTGCCGCCCACGGCACCTACTGGCAAGCCGCCGCCGATGATCTTGCCCAGGGTAGTGATGTCCGGCCGAATGCCGTAGAGCTCCTGCGCGCCGCCGGGGGCGACGCGGAAGCCCGTCATTACCTCATCCAGAATCAACAGGCTACCGTGGGTATCGCAGAGACTGCGCAGCCCCTCCAGGAAACCTGGCAGCGGCGGCACACAGCCCATGTTGCCGGCAATCGGCTCGACGATGATCGTGGCAATCTGGTCCCCCTGCTCGCGCATCACCGCCGCGACGGCATCGAGGTCGTTGTAGGGCAGGACCAGCGTCGCACGGGTCAACTCTACCGGCACGCCGGCGCTCGACGGTTGCCCCAGGGTGAGGGCCCCGGATCCCGCCTTCACCAACAGACTGTCGCTGTGCCCGTGGTAATTGCCCTCGAACTTGATGATCCGTTCCCGTCCGGTATACCCGCGTGCCAGACGAATGGCCGTCATCACCGCCTCGGTGCCGCTGCAGGTCATGCGCAGCATCTCGATATTGGGCATCAGGTCGCAGACGGTTTCCGCCAGTTCCAGCTCGATCGCCGTCGGTGCCCCGAAACTCAGGCCTTTCTGCATCTCCGCCGCCACGGCAGCCAGGATTTCCGGATGCGCATGACCATGGATCATCGGCCCCCAGGAACCGACGTAGTCGATGTAGCGCCGCCCCTCCACGTCCCAAAGGTAGGCGCCTTCGGCGCGCTCGATGAACAGGGGATCGCCGCCTACGCCACGGAAGGCGCGCACGGGCGAATTGACACCGCCGGGGATGCGGCGTTGCGAAGCAGAAAAAAGCTCGGCGTTACTGGTCATGATGTCTCCTCGCTTTGCCTGAGAAAAGGCCTTGCAGACGCTGGGTGGCGGCAGCAACATCGGCTGCCCCAAAGAGGGCAGAGATAACGGCGGCGGCATCGGCACCGGCTGCCGCAACCTCCGCCATAGTATCCTGCGTGATGCCGCCAATGGCTACCAGGGGCAGGCCCAGGGGCCTCGCGGCGCGAAATAGAGAAAGATCGGCGCGGCGCGCCTTGGGCTTGGTCGGAGAGGGATACACCGAGCCAAAGGCGAGATAGTCGGCGCCGGCGGCAGCTAGCCTGCAAGCACGCTCCAGATCGTTGTAACAGGACACGCCAATCAAGACCTCCGGCCCCAGCAAGGCACGCAAATCGTTTATCCCTGGGTCCTCCTCCCCCACATGGATCGCGCTCGCCCCAATCTTTCGCGTGAGTTCAGGATCGTCATTGATGACCAGCAGTGCATCGTAGGAGCGACAAAGCGCCAGCAGGGCGGCAGCCTCCTGCCTTCGCCGCCCATCTTCCTGCGTCTTATCCCGATACTGCAGCAGACGTAGTCCGGCACGCAGAGCGATCTCGGTCGTTCCCAGTAGCGCTTCGCCCTGCAGACGGCCATCGGTAATGCCGTAGAGGCCGCATATCCGCTCCCGTTGCTGCTTCATGGTCGCGCCGCCCAGCGGTCGGGGAAGAATTGGCCGTGCCCTGCCCGATAGGCCTTTGCGACCGCCGCATGGGTAAAGGCGAGGCTGCTGGCTACGGCGTCGGGTACCGACTGCCCGCAGGCCAGGCCCGCAGCGATTGCGGTAGAGAGGGTGCAACCCGTGCCATGATAGCTGCCCGGCAGCCGCGGCTGGGGGTAGCGGCCGGCGAGCGTGCCGCGCTGATACAGGCGATTGTCGAGCTGCGCAGCGGCACCGTGACCATCGCTGATCAGGAGCCAGTCGCCCGGCCACGCGCGCGCGGCCCCGTCCGCCGTGTCCGCTCCGGTCAACTGCAGTGCCTCGGGAAGGTTGGGGGTGGCAATCCGCGCCAGGGGCAGGAGTTCTACGCGCAGGAAGTCCAGCAAGGCAGCATCGGCCAGCTCCTGGCCGCCACCGGCACGCCAGATCGGATCGATCACCAGGGGCAGATCACACCGAACGAGAAGAAAATCGCGCAGCATTTCCGCCATAGGTAGTGAGCCAATCAGGCCGATCTTGACCGCGGCAACAGAAAAGTCTGCCAGCAGGGTCTCCAGTTGGGCACGCGTGTCGGCAGCATCCAGGGTCTGCACCCGCAGCACGCCGCGCGAGTCCTGTACCGTCCAGGCTGTCAGGGCGGTACAGACGTGCACGCCCATGGCAGCCCCCGTCAGAAGGTCTGCCTGCAAGCCCGCCCCCGAGCTCGGGTCAGCGCCAGCAATACTGAGGACAACAGGGCGAGAGAGAGGGGCTGGACAGGACATGGGCCTCGGCAGGATATTTGCTTGCCATCGTTGGTGAAAAGCAAAAAAGGGAGGGTTTCACGATGCGGCAATTGCCGGAACTGAGTATAGCAGAAAAATTAGTCCATACCGGCTTCATATTTTTGGTCGGTTTGGGACTACTGGTAGCAGAGGCCTACGTCTACGTTACGGTAGGTGGCAAGCAGGGACTGACCGTCCAGGCGGTGACACAGCACTATTATGGCAACCGCAGCTCTTCGACCATACAGTCGGTTTTACCGCGGATGATGGGCTTTGCCGGGATGCCGGCCAGCGAACAGCCAAAGATGACTGAGGCAATCAATCACTGGATTGCCAATGGCGAGAGCCAGCAGGAGTACGTAAGCAGCGTCAAGCCTCTGATCGACGGCAACTGCCTGAAATGCCACAGTGTTGCGATGAGTAAGGTCCTGCACAACCCACCGCTGGCGAGCTATGACGACGTGAAGAAAGTGGCGCAGGTCGATACCGGCATGAGCATCAATACCATGCTGCTCAACGGCATGATCCATCTCACCATGCTGGGAGTGATCTTCTGGATTGCCGGCTGGATCTTCAGCAAGGCCCGTTTTCCGGCAGCACCGAAATACGTTCTAATCATCCTGCCCTTCATTGCCATGATCGTCGATTTCGCCGGCTGGTTTCTCACCCATCAGAATCCTGCTTTCGTCTGGCTGGTATTGATAGGCGGTGCTCTCTCCTGCCCCATCGCACTGCTGGAGATGTTCTTGAGCCTGATCCAGCTCTGGCTGCTCAAGCCCAGACTTGCGACCTAACACACGACGTATCCTTCTTACCCCGCCCTCCTATGTGAGGGCGTTTTCTTGTGGATAACTTTGTGGATGAAATCTGTATGGAGAGACTGTCAACAATGGTTTTTTGACCGAGCGTCCTCGTGTTACCAGTTTGTCATAAATATTTCCATATATAACAATGAGATATAAAACATCCCGCAGAAGTGTCTCAAAGAATGTTCCGCAAGCCAGCCATTATTCCTTTGTGGAAAACGAACCCGAACGGCGTGGCTTGGATGCCAGGCGCTGCGGCCACAGCCGCTCGTAGAGGACGCTCGGCATGATCCGTAACAACAGGCTCAGGCAAGCCATCTGCCAAGGCAACACGACGAAGCGCCGCCGCCGGTCGATACTGCGCCGCATTTTTTGTGCAGCACGTTGTACATTCATGAGCCAGGGCATGGGATAGGGATTGTCAGCGGTCATCGGGGTGTCAATGAAGCCCGGCGCGATGCAAGTGACCGAAATCCGCCGCGCGCGCAAATCCAGGCGCAGGCTCTCCAGATAGACCGCCACCCCGGCCTTGGACGCCGCATACGCGGCAGCACCGGGCAGGCCGCGAAAGCCCGCCACGCTGCCGATGCCCACCACCTGCGCCTGGGCAGGCAGATACGGCAAAAAAGCGCTGATACTGTAGTGCATGCCGAGAAGGTTGGTGGTGATGACCTCGGCAAATATCGCGCAATCTTCCGGCAACTCAGAGGAACTCCCCACACTGATACCAGCATTGGCGATCAGCAGCGCGACGGGGCCACGCCGCTGCGCAAAATCGCTGGCAATGCGCTGCAAAGCCGCGCCATCGCGCACATCGACCGTTGCCAGCTCGACCTCTGCTCCCACCTGGCGCAGCTCGCTGGCAACTTGCGCCAGCGCTGCCTGGCGTCGGCCCAGGAGCAAAAACAGCTGCCCGGGCTGCGCGTAGCAGCGTGCCAACGCGGCGCCGATGCCACTACCGGCGCCGCTGATGACAATGGCACCCGCGGGGCGTCGAGACGCAGAAAAAGGGTTCATGAAACAATCTCCTAAGTGCGGTCTTCCGGCGCTTCACTGGCAGCCAAAAGGGCCATGGCGTATACTCCGGAGCAAGCAGTGGTGGCTAGCGTAGCGTGCCGAACGCTGCAGGGAAACATATTCCGTACCTGTGACAAGGACCCCATGAGTAACGAAACGGCAAGCCAGGATGGTGCAGCGCTATGGAGCGCCCTCAGCGTCCGCATGGAAATGTTGGTGTCCACCCAGCAGTACAATACTTGGCTGCGGCCTTTGCAGGCCGAATTGCACGCCGAAGAACTGTTGCTCCTGGCACCCAACAGCTTTGTCCGCGATCGCGTGCAGAACCATTACCGCGAACTGCTGGAAAAAGAGCTGAATGAAATCCTTCCAGGCCTGTGCTTGCGCGTTGCCCTGCAGCAGGCGCCTGCGCCCATCAGCGACGAAAGGCCGGCAAGCCAGCCGGAGGGTCGCGGACACGCTCATCAGCTCAACAGTCATCATCTCAATAACGGTTTTACCTTTCAGGCCTATGTCGAGGGTAAGTCGAACCAGCTCGCGGTAGCTGCAGCGCGCCAGGTGGCTGAACATCCGGGAAAATCCTACAATCCGCTGTACATCTATGGTGGTGTCGGTCTGGGCAAAACCCACCTGATGCATGCCGTGGGTAACGAAATCCTGCGTGCGAATCCGCAAGCCAAGATCCTGTATATCAGTTCCGAGGGCTTCATCATGGACATGGTGCGCGCCCTCCAGCACAACAGCACCGCCGAATTCAAGCAGCGCTACCGTAAGCTCGACGCCCTCCTCATCGACGATATCCAGTTCTTCGCCAACAAGGACCGTACCCAGGAAGAATTTTTCCATACCTTCAATGCCCTCTTCGACGGCGGAAGTCAGATCATCATCACCTGTGATCGTTATCCCAAAGAGGTCGAGGGCTTGGAAGAACGTCTGCAATCGCGCTTCGGTTGGGGCCTGACGGTGGCTATCGAACCCCACGATCTGGAAACGCGCATGGCCATCGTTTTATGTAAAGCGGAAGAAGCGGGGGTCGAACTGCCCCAGGAAGTAGCTTTTTTCATTGCCGAGAAGATCCGCTCGCACGTGCGGGAGCTGGAAGGTGCGCTGCGGCGCGTCATCGCCCACGTCAATTTCACCCGCAAGCCGTACAGTGTCGAGACCGCACGGGCGGCATTGCGCGATCTGATCGACGTGCAAAAACGCATGATCAGCCTCGACAACATCCAGAAAGTGGTCGCCGAGTATTTTCACATTCGTGGCTCGGAGATGCAGTCGAAGCGGCGTAGCCGCAACATCGCCCGCCCACGGCAGATCGCCATGGCCCTGACCAAGGAACTCACTTCACACAGCCTGCCGGAGATTGGCGATGCCTTTGGTGGTCGCGACCACACCACGGTCCTGCATGCCTGTCGGCAGATCGAAAAGCTGCGGCAGAGTGACCCCCAGGTTGCCGAGGACTACAACAACATCCTGCGGGTACTGGGCGGATGAGACGCCGGAACAAGCTGTGGATAACCCCCGGAACAAGTCCGGTACTGGCTTGGGGATGGAATCTGCACGGAAGATCATCCCCAAGGATACCGGCTTGTCCACAGGCTGTCAGTCCCTCCTACCCCCCTGCATGGGGCATACTGATCAATAGGGTAAGCTTGTTATCCACAGGCAAATTGCCCCTTAATAATCACTATAAGAAAAAGAAAGAAAATTTATTATTCTCTTGGGAGACAACCCGATGAAGCTTCGTGTGCAGAAAGACGAGATCCTGCCCCTCCTCGCGGCCATGGCCAACATTGCCAATCGCCGGCCGGTACAACCGATCCTGTCGCATCTGTTACTGCGCAGCACCGGAAGAGGGCTGCAGCTCGTTGCCAGTGACGGGGAAATCCAGCTTCGTGGAGAACTGGAACTCAGCGTCGAAGAAGGCGGACAAACTGCCATTCCCGCACGCAAGCTCTACGACATCTGTCGCACCCTGGCGGATGGCAGCGAGATTCTCCTGCACAAAAACGGGGAGCGTCTAACCGTACGTTCCGGCTCCGCCCGATTTACGCTACCGACCCTGCCTGCGCAGGATTTTCCCATCATGGAAGAGCGCGCCGCGCGCATCTCCGGTAACTGTGATGGCGAAGATTTCCAACGAGCCCTGGCCGCGGCCTCCACTGCCATGGCACATAACGACACCCGCTATTTCCTCAACGGCGTTTTTGTCGAGATTGGTGAGCAGAAGATGCGCCTCGTCGCCACCGACGGGCATCGCCTGGCGCGGGTGGAAATTGCTTTCGCCCATAGCTCCGATGCCGAGCCCTACCACGGCATCCTGCCACGCAAAACGGTGCTGGAACTGTTGCGCATCGTGGGAAGTGGCGATATCGCCTGGAGCTTTGATGAACAAGGTTGCCGCATGCAACAAGGATCACAAGAATTTGCCAGCCGACTGGTGGATGCCAACTATCCGGACTATCGTCGGGTCATCCCTGTTGGCCAATTCACCCAGTGCATCATCGACCGGCCAACGCTGAAAACCGCCCTGCAACAGATCGACGTCATCGCCAGCGACAAGAACCCAGTCTGCACACTGCACTTCCAACCGGAAAACCTCGTGCTACGCAGCCGCAATGAAGAGCAGGAAGAGGGGGAAATCAGTGTACCGGCAGCACTGCATGGCGATGCCACGGAAATTGCCTTCAATACCCGCTACTTGCTGGATGCACAAAACATCTTTGCCAGCGACGAATTATTGATCCAGGTTCGGGACAGTGCCAGCAGCGCACTGATCCGCACACAAGAAAGCGATAATCCCCTGTATATCGTTATGCCCATTCGTCTGTAATGCCCATCGTGGAGCTGCAGATCGAGAATTTGCGCAGCATCTCTCAGCTGACGCTGCGGCCACAACCGGGTTGGAACTGGCTGGTCGGCGCCAATGGCGTAGGCAAAAGCACGGTATTGGAAGCCTTGCACCTGCTGGCTACAGGACAAAGCTGGCGCCGCGGACAACGGCAGTTGATTCGCGATGGAGCAGAGCATTATCGGCTGGGTGCTCGCCTGAGTGACAGCATTGCAGAATTTGTCGGGATGCGGCGGCAAGGAGAAGAACGGGAAATCGCCCGTGACGGCGAACGCATCCACAGTGCCTGGGAATTACTCGACACCCTGCCGCTGCAAGCATGGCACGAAGGCAATGCGCACTTTGTTTCCGGTACGGCCGAAGAGCGTCGCCGCATCCTCGACTGGGGTCTGTACTATGCCGATCGCCGTTACGGTATAAGCCTGCGCGAATATCGCCAAGCTTTACGCCAGCGCAATGCAGCCTTGCGCCAAGGGCTTCCACCGGAGGCCTGGAATGCCGCCGTGATCCGCCTCGGCGGGCTCATTCAGGATCAGCGCAGCACCCACGTCGAGGCCTTGCAGGTCCATTTTCAGCGCATCTGGTCCACCAGCCCGCAGGCCGATCAGGAAGTGGATTTTGTTCTCCATCCTGGATGGAATGGCGATCTTGCAGAGGCCTTGGAACGCGATCGCAGTATCGATCAGCAGTTCGCCTATACCCATAGTGGAGCGCACCGCGCCCGCCTGCAGTTTCGCGTCCAGGGGCGGGTGGCCGCAGAGCAGTTGTCGCGCGGTCAGTTGCGCCTGCTGGGGATTGCCTTCCGGCTGGCACAGATTGCCGTGCAACGCGATGCCGGGGCAGCCTTGCCGGTGATTCTCATCGACGATTTTGCTGCTGAACTCGACTCGCGAGGGCGTCGATGGTGGATGCAGGAGCTCCAGGCACTACAGACGCAGATTTTCGCCGCCGGCACCGAGCCACCCGCCGAGCCCGGCGATACCCTTTTTTATCTGCACGCAGGTCAATTGATCGAGGAAATGCAATGACGAAAAACTACGATTCTTCCAGCATTCAGGTTTTGCGCGGGCTGGAAGCGGTGCGCAAGCGTCCGGGCATGTACATTGGTGATACCGACGATGGCAGCGGCCTGCATCACATGGTGTTTGAAGTCGTCGACAATGCTATCGATGAATCCCTAGCGGGCTATTGTGACCAGATCGTCGTCACCATCCATGAGGATGAGTCGCTGAGTGTGACCGATAATGGCCGCGGCATCCCGGTAGATATCCACGCCGAGGAAGGACGCTCGGCCGCAGAAGTGATCATGACCGTGCTCCATGCCGGCGGTAAATTTGACGACAACGCCTACAAGGTCTCCGGTGGTCTGCATGGCGTTGGCGTTTCCGTGGTCAATGCCCTATCCAGCTGGCTGCGCTTGCGCATTCAGCGCGATGGCCATGTCTGGACCCAAGAATACCGCGATGGCGAGCCGTTGGCACCTCTGGCCCAAGGGGAGGCGTCGCGCAAGCATGGTACCGAGATCCGCTTCCTGCCTTCTCCTGAAATTTTTGCGCAAACCCGCTTTCATTTCGAAATCCTCGCCAAACGCTTGCGCGAACTCGCCTTTCTCAATTCTGGCGTACGCATTCGTCTGGTCGACGAGCGCGGCGAAGGGCGCGAAGAAAATTTTCATTATGAAGGTGGCATCCGTGCCTTTGTCGAACATCTCAATCGTAACCGCAGCGCCATCCATCCCTCCATCATCACCCTGACCGGAGAGCGCGATGGAGTCACCGTCGAAGCGGCGCTGCAATGGAGCGACAGCTACAGCGAGACGGTGCTCTGCTTTACCAACAACATCCCGCAGGCCGATGGCGGTACCCATCTGGCGGGCCTGCGCGGAGCTCTCACCCGCACCCTGAACCAGTACATGGAGCGCGAAGGACTGCTGGCCAAGGCGAAGATTGCCGCCAGTGGCGACGATGCGCGCGAGGGTCTGACGGCGGTGCTCTCGGTCAAGGTTCCAGACCCTAAATTCTCCTCGCAGACCAAAGACAAACTGGTATCCAGTGAGGTCAAGCCGATTGTTGAATCGTCGATGACCGAGGCCCTGACCATTTTCCTCGACGAACACCCCAAAGAAGCGCAGGCGATTGCTGGCAAGATCATCGAGGCGGCGCGGGCACGCGAGGCGGCGCGCAAGGCGCGGGAACTGACGCGGCGCAAGGGCGCCCTGGATGTCGCCAATCTGCCGGGGAAACTGGCCGATTGCCAGGAAAAAGACCCGGCCAAGTGTGAGATCTATCTGGTCGAGGGTGATTCCGCCGGTGGCTCGGCCAAGCAAGGCCGCGATCGTCGCCATCAGGCCATCCTCCCCCTCAAGGGCAAGATCCTTAATGTCGAACGCGCGCGTTTCGATCGAATGTTGGGCTCGGACGAGATTGGCACCCTGATCACCGCCCTGGGCACCGGGATCGGCAAGGAGGACTTTGACGTGGCCAAACTGCGTTATCACCGCGTCATCATCATGACCGATGCCGATGTCGATGGCAGCCATATCCGCACCCTGCTGCTTACCTTCTTCTACCGGCAAATGGCGGAGCTGGTCGAACGGGGGCATGTCTTTATCGCCCAGCCGCCGCTGTACAAGGTCAAGAAGGGGCGGGACGAGCGCTACATCAAGGACGACAACGAACTGGCGGCGTATCTGCGCGAGCTAGCCATGCAGGGCGCGACCTTCCATGCCGGGGCGGGACGTAGCGTCACGGAAGAGACCCTCGCCGCCATGATGCGCCAGTATCAGACGATCGACGCCCTGGTGGCCCGCTTGGAGCGGCGCTACCCGCAAGCGCTGCTCTGGGCGATGGCCAGCGTGCCGGCACCGCTGGAAGACGCCAGCGACGCGCAGTGGGCGGCCTATACTCAAGCCTTAGCAATGGAGATGGGTACAACTGCGCTAGCGGGGGAAAACTGGCAGATCGAATGGCTGGGTACCGCCGAGGAACCGCGCTTGCTGGTCAGTCGCCAGCTGCATGGTAGCCGTGAACAGCGCTATCTGGATTCGCAATTTTTTGCGAGCCACGATTTTCGGCAACTGCGCAAATATGCCAACGAAGTCGAAGCGGGTCTGGGGCAGGGAGCGCGTATCGAGCGTGGGGAAAAAGGCAGTGACGTGCGGCGCTTTCGTGAGGCCATGCAATGGTTGCTGGCGGATGCCCGGCGTGGCGTCGAAATCCAGCGCTACAAAGGCTTGGGTGAGATGAACCCGGAACAGCTCTGGGAAACCACCATGAATGCCGAAAACCGGCGCCTGGTGCGTGTGGATGTGGAAGATGCCATCGCTGCCGACGAGGTCTTTTCCATGCTCATGGGTGATGCCGTGGAGCCACGCCGTCGCTTTATCGAAGAGAATGCCCGCTACGTCTCGCGACTCGACATCTAAGTATAGGGAAGGGCAAAATGGCCGACTTCGGTCGGCGGGGAAAGCAGGGAGTACCTTTTTTGAAGCTGAATGATTTCGCATTTTCAAACTATCTGCAGGCGGAAACGACCCAACGCTTGGATGCCGCCTTTCTCGATGCACTGCGGGAACAGGACGCGAATCTGGCCCAACGCCTGCTCGATCATCGCGCCGGACGCGCCGCGCAGGAGGGACAGGAGCGCAGCGAGTTGTTGCTTGCGCTTGCACCGCACCTGGAGAATTTCCTCGTCGAGTTTTTTGCCATTGCCGATGCGAACCAGGCCCTGCAAGCCAAGATCCGTGATCAGGAAGTGGTCATGGACTTCAAAAAGCAGTTTGTCCTGCGCCGCGGCCGACGCTTTCGCGGCGAATTCACTGAGAGTTTCAGCGACCTGCAAAGCTGGCTGGATCAGCAGATGCATGCCGGCGGTCTGCCCGCCGACGATCGCGAGTGGTCGATTGCTCGCCTAGGGATGGGCTGGTTGGCCGATGAGGCCGCGCACGCCGAGGCCATCCAGCGCCTTACCCAGTGGTGTGCCCTGGCCCTGAGCGATCCGTCGGCCAAGCTTGCAGTACAAGGATGGTCGAGTTTTCGCCTGCCAGAACGGATGGATCATGAGAACTTGGTGCCGCTGGTACATGCCGAGCGGGCCGATCATCCCCTGGCGGCTGACCCGCAAAATTGGCGACGCCGAGATGCCTTCCATCTCACTGACCAACGCATGGACCTGCGCAGTGTGCAAAGCGAGGTGCATTACTGCCTCTATTGCCACGACCACGACGGCGATTTCTGCTCGCGCGGCTTCCCGGAGAAAAAGGGCGTACCCGAGTTGGGCTTCAAGGTCGATCCCCTCGGCGTGACCCTGACTGGCTGCCCCCTGGAAGAGAAGATCTCCGAGATGCAGATCCTGCGGCGGGATGGCTTCAGCATTGCCGCCCTGGCGATGATCATGATCGACAACCCCATGGTACCGGCGACGGGCCACCGCATCTGCAATGATTGTATGAAGGGCTGCGTCTATCAGAAACAAGACCCGGTCAACATTCCCCAGGTGGAAACGCGCATCCTCACCGACGTGCTGGAACTACCCTTGGGCGTGGAGATCTATGACCTGCTGACGCGCTGGAATCCGCTGCGCCAGGAACAATATGTCGCAGCCAAAGACAACGGCCGCAAGGTCCTGGTAGCCGGCATGGGGCCGGCTGGCTTCACCATGGCCCACCACCTCCTGCAGGCGGGCTGTACCGTGGTCGGGGTCGATGGGCTCAAGATCGAACCCTTGCCCGATGTTTTGCAAACGGCGCCAGTGCGCGATTGGTCGGCCCTGCAGGAAGACCTTGATGAGCGCATCCTGCTCGGTTTTGGCGGCGTTGCCGAATACGGCATCACCGTGCGCTGGGACAAGAACTTTCTCAAGCTGATCTATCTCAGCCTGCTGCGGCGGCCGGGGTTCCAGATCTTTGGC
Organism: Acidithiobacillus sp.; assembly: GCA_028697715.1. Lineage (GTDB taxonomy): Bacteria > Pseudomonadota > Gammaproteobacteria > Acidithiobacillales > Acidithiobacillaceae > Igneacidithiobacillus. Next base: position 30,858 of record JAQVDS010000006.1, read on the forward strand.
GGCGTGCGCCTCGGCGGCACCCTGCGCCTGGAAGATGCCTGGGAACTGGGCTTTGATCATGTCTGTTTGGCCACCGGCGCTGGCCTGCCGCGGGTGCTATCCTTGCCCGGTAGTCTGGCGCGCGGCATGCGCCAGGCTAGTGATTTCCTCATGGCCCTGCAGCTCACCGGTGCCGGTAAGAAAAGCAGCCTGGCCAATCTGCAGGTGCGGCTGCCCGCCGTGGTCATCGGTGGTGGTCTGACGGCGGTGGATACCGCCACCGAGGTGCAGGCCTACTATATTCGCCAGGTCGAAAAAATCCTGGCGCGCTACGAGGCGCTTTTGCCCGAGATGGGCGAGGAAAAGCTGCGGGCAGGATTGTCCGAAGAAGACGCCGGCATCCTCGATGAATTTCTTGCCCACGGTCAGGCAGTACGCGCAGAACGCGAGCGAGCGGCGGCGAGTGGCGAGGAACCCAATTTCATTCCCTTGCTGCACGCCTGGGGTGGCGTCACCCTGGCCTATCGCAAGGGTATGCTCCAGTCCCCTGCCTATACCCGCAACCACGAAGAGCTGATCAAGGCCATGGAAGAGGGGCTTTTCTACCAGGAAGGCGCAGATCCACTACGGGCCGATCTCGATGGCTTTGGGCATGTCGAGGCCATGGTTTTCCGCAAGCTGCGCGAAGAGGATGGCCGCTGGGTCGCGACGGGCGAGGAACTCTGCCTGCCCGCCCGCAGTGTCTTCGTGGCCGCCGGAACCGTGCCGAATACCATCTACGAGCGGGAATATCCGGGTACCCTGCAGCTCGATGGCGATCATTTCCAGCCGCATCTGGCGCACCGGGATCGCAGTGTGCAGGAGGTGCAGGTAGCGGAGCACTGTAAATCGCCCGAGCCCGGTCCCTTCACTTCCTACCAGGATGGCGTAGGTCATCGGGTGAGCTTCATTGGCGATACCCATCCGGTTTATCACGGCAGCGTGGTCAAGGCCATCGCCTCTGCCAAGCGGAGTTATCCCGATGTGCTGGCGGCGATGGAAATTCTTCCCCCGGCGCCACGGAAGGATCTCTCTGCGTTCCAGGAGCGCCTGAAGTCTCGGCTCAGCGCCCGGATTCGTCGTATCGACCGCAGCAACCCGGCGGTCTGCGAGCTCTGGGTCGAGGCCCCGGCGGCGGCCAGTAATTTTCAGCCGGGGCAGTTCTTCCGGCTGCAGAGCTTCGAGACCAGCAGCCCTGTGGTCGAAGAGACCCGCCTGCAGATCCCAGTACTGACGGTCAGCGGCGCCGGAGTGGAAGGCGACTTGATCCGGCTGATGGTGCTGCAATGGGGTACGGCGCCGCGCATTGTCGGACGCCTGCAGGAAGGCGACCCCGTCCTGCTCATGGGCCCGACGGGAGCCCCCACGGACATTCCCCAAGGCAAGACCATCGCCGTGGTCGCCGGGCGCTGGGGGGCAGCGGTGATGCTCGATATTGGCCCCGCCCTGCGCGCCGCCGGTAATCGTGTGCTTTATGTGGCAGCCTTCGCGCAAGCTAGTGAGCTCGACCACCAAGACGAACTGGAGGCCGCCGCCGACCAGATTCTCTGGTGTACGGCTCGGGGTCCGAAGATTACAGCGCGGCGACCGCAAGACCTCAGTGTCGAGGCGGCGGACATGGTGCAGTTGTTGCGCGAGTACGCCGTCGGACAATTGCCCGGGCAGGCCGGGAATGGGATCCCTCTGCAGCAGGTGGATCGTCTGATGGTGATGGGCTCCACCGGCCTGCTCAAGGGCTTCCAGAGCGCCCTGCGCGGCGATCTCGGGTCGTTGTTTCCGGCCCATCTGGAAGCGGTTGCCACCGTGGGCAGCCCCATGCAGTGCATGCTCAAGGGTGTCTGCGCCCAGTGCCTGCAATGGCAGGTCGATCCGGAAACCGGCAAACGCACCCAGGCGGTGTTCACCTGTGCCGGTCAGGATCAACCTCTGGCCTGGGTCGATCTCGACAACCTCACCGCCCGGCAGGGGCAGAACCGTCTGCTCGAACGGCTTTCCAGCCACTGGCTGGACCATGTACTGGCGCGCGCCGACGCCTGAGGATCAATCCCGCGCAAACGAGGCGCTGATCTCTTCCAGGGTCAGGCCTCGGGTTTCCGGTACACGGCGCCAGGTGTACCAAGCGGCAACGAGGGAGGCCAAGGCATAGAGAAAAAAGGTCTGACCCTCGCCCAACCAGTGCATCAAACTGAGAAATACCCCGGTGACCAGCATATTGCTGAGCCAGTTGACGATGGTCGCGAGCCCCATGGCCCGCCCGCGCAGGCCAGTCGGGAAGATCTCGCTGATCAGGAGCCAGAACACCGGTCCGATGCCAATGGCAAAGAAGGCGACATAAGCTGCTACGGCGAAGGCCAGCAGATACAGGAAGGCTCCCTGCGCCTGTGCCAGCATACAAGTGGCAAGGGTCAATAAACTCGCAAACATGCCAAGAAAGCTGGTTAACAGTAGCGGTCGTCGTCCAACTCGGTCCAGCCAGCGCAGAGCCAGCAGGGTCGCGAAGAAGTTGATGGTGCCGATCCCCACCGTGGCAATGATCTCCCCGTCGGTCGAGGTAAAGCCAGCGGCATGAAAGATGATGGGTGCGAAGTAGAGCACCACATTGATGCCGGTGATCTGCTGAAAGATGGCCAGCACCAAGGCGATCTGCAAGGGCCGTCGTTGTGCCAGGAGTGCCCGCCACGGCAGACTGCGCTGCCCTGGGTTATTGGCGGCCAGTTCCTGCCATTGCGCTGCGGCAGGATCGAGGCGTAGGCCTTGCAGGGCCTGTCTCGCCGCCTCGGATCGACCCATTTGCAGCAGCCAGCGCGGACTTTCCGGCAACAACAGAACGCCGAGCAGCAAAACGATCGCTGGTAGCGCTCCCAGGGCGAACATCCAGCGCCACCCGGCGCTACTGTCGGCAAAAGCCAGACTGATCAGATAGGCGATGAGGATTCCCACCGTAATGAGCAGCTGGTTGATGGTGACGATGGCGCCACGCTGTCTGGCGGGGGTGATTTCCGCGAGATAGAGGGGTGTGACCGTTGAGCTGAGTCCGATCCCCAGGCCCAGACAGGCGCGCCCCAGGAAGAGCAGCGGGATGCTGTTGGCGAGGGCCGCCAGCAGAGACCCCACGGCAAAGAGCAGGGCCGCGAGGGCGATGACCCGTCGTCGCCCAAAGCGATCGGCCAGGACTCCAGCCAGGGCGGCGCCAAGGGCTGCGGCGGCCAGGGCGATGGCGACAAACAGGCCGGCACTGCTGGCATCCAGGGAAAAGACATGGCGCAGAAAGAGCAAGGCACCGGCAACGATGGCCGTGCCATAGCCAAAAAGCAGGCCACCTAGCCCAGCAATTCCAGCAATCAGGGTAAAAGAAGTGCTGCCGCGTTGCATGGCAATGCCCCATTACGAGGATGGTTACGCTAGTCGGGAGCCATTTTCGGGATCGAAAAAGACCGCTCGCTCCATATGAAAACTCAGGGTACAGCGGGATCCGATCTGTAAGTAGGTACTCGGATGTACTCGTGCCACCAAGCTGTGGCCATCCAGGCGGGTAAATACCAGAGTATCGGGGCCGGTGGGCTCAAGCAGCTCCACGTCGAGCTCGATACTGTGTAAGGCTTCGCCCTCGCGCGCACTGCCGGGATCGGTGATCTGCTCGGGACGGATTCCCAGCGTAATGCGGCGTCCCAACTGACTGCGTAGGGCCCCCTGCATTTTTGGCGGTATGGGAAGAAGGTTTCCGTCGCCCTCGGCACCAGCCACTCGCAGGCACAACCCTGATGTCTCCTCGCGCGGAACCACAGGCAGAAAGTTCATGGAAGGGGAGCCCATGAAACCCGCCACAAAGCGGTTGGCCGGATCGTTGTAGATACTCTCGGGACTGCCCAGTTGTTGGATGATGCCTTCATTCATCACGGCGATGAGATCGCCCATGGTCATCGCCTCGATCTGGTCATGGGTGACGTAGACCATGCTGGTTTGCAGCTGCTGGTGCAGGCGCTTGATCTCGCTGCGCATTTCCACCCGCAATTTGGCATCGAGATTGGACAGAGGTTCGTCGAAGAGAAAGAGGGTGGGTCGGCGGGCGATGGCGCGGCCGATGGCGACCCGCTGCTGCTGACCCCCGGAAAGCTGGCGGGGTCGGCGGTCAAGCAGATGTTCGATTTGCAGCATGCGCGCGACATCCATGAGGATCTGCTCCCGCTCTGCCTTGGGTACCTTGCGATTTTCGAGGGCGAAAAGGATGTTGTTGCGCACAGTCATCGACGGATAGAGGGCGTAAGACTGAAAGACCATGGCAATGTCCCGATCCTTGGGACTGAGTCCGTTCAGTCGGCGATCGTTGAGCAGGATGTCTCCCCCACTTTCCTGTTCCAGACCGGCGATGATGTTGAGCAAGGTCGTCTTGCCGCAGCCGGAAGGACCAATCAGCACCAGAAACTGATTTTCTCCGGTCTCGATATTGATGCCATGCAGGACTTCATCCTTGCCATAGCTTTTGTGAATGTCCTGCAAAATGAGTTTACCCATAGATTATCCTTTTACCGCGCCGCCGGTCAGGCCGCGCACGAAATATTTTCCGGCCAATAAATAGACCACCAGAGTGGGTATGGCAGCAATCAGCGCTGCGGCCATATCGACATTCCACATATGCACGCTGGTGACGGTATCGACGAGGTCGTTGATGGCAACCGTAACCGGCTGTTGATCGCTGTTGGTAAAGACGACACCAAAGAGGAAGTTGTTCCAGATCATGGTGAACTGCCAGATTGCCGTCACCATGATGATGGGCGTGCTCAGTGGCAACATGACGCGCCAGAAGATACGGAAAAAGCCAGCTCCATCGACCCGCGCGGCACGCACCAGATCGTGCGGAATGCCGACATAATAATTGCGGAAAAAGAGGGTGGTAAAAGCCAAACCATAGATGATATGGACCATGACCAAACCGGGGATCAGGGTACCGGCAATATGCAATTTTCCCTGTACCCAGGCCATCGGCAACAAGATGATCTGAAATGGAAATACGGTGCCGAGCAATAGTAGATAGAAAATGATATTGGCGCCACGAAAACGCCAGTGGGTCAGGATGTACCCGTTGATGGCGCCAATCGCGGTAGAGATGATGACCGCCGGAATCACCAGCTCAAACGAGTTGATAAAGAACGGATGAATGCCCTGATTGCTGGCGCCGATGGTGGCCCCACTCCAGGCATGTCGCCAGGCGTAGAGGTCAAACTGCCGGGGCAGAGCTAGGATGCCCTGATTGTAGATTTCCGGCATGGTTTTGAAGGACGTCACCAGCATGATGTAGAGCGGTAATAGAAAAAACAACGCGGCAAGCGTCAGAAGCAAATAGATCGGCAAACGGCGCATCAGACTTTCCTCCGTGCATCGAGGATCACAAAGGGAACCACCACCACCATCATGATGGCCAGCATGATCAAGGCGCTGGCTGCCCCCACCCCCATCTCGCCGCGCTCAAAGGAAAAAACATACATGAAGATCGTCGGAACGTTGGTGCTGTAGCCAGGGCCGCCGCCGGTGAGCGCAATGATCAGACCGAAGGCCTTGATGGCCAGTCCCGCGCTGAGGATAAACGCCACAAAAAATGTCGGCGCCAGATTGGGGAGAATCACTCGTCGATAAATGCGCAGAGTCCCAGCACCGTCGATGCGTGCCGCCTTGACGATATCGGGACTGATGCCGCGCAGGCCGGCCAAAAAGATCGCCATCATGAAGCCGGAAGTCTGCCAGACGGCGGCGATGACCACGGTGTAGATGGCGAAGTTTGGATCATCGATCCAGGCGAACTGGAAATGGGTGAAGCCCAGGGAGCGAACGATCGCCTGGACGCCAAAATTGGGGTCGAGCAGCCAGCGCCAGGCGACCCCGGTCACCACGGCGGAGATGGCCATGGGGTAGAGAAAGACCACCTGAAATAGGCGCTCCCCACGGATCCGCTGGTCGAGAAGAATGGCGAGCAGGAGACCGATAGCCATGGATATGGCCACATACAGCCCGCCGAAGATTCCCAGGTTGCTCAGGGAACGCCACCAGCGGCTGCTGCCGAAGAGGTCGTGATAATTGGCAAGACCAATGAAGTGGTTGCTGGGTAGAATCGTGGATCGCGTCAAAGATAGCCACACGGTCCAGAGAATGAAGGCGTAGATGAAAAAAATGGCTGCCAGTACGGTAGGCGACAGCATCAGACCCGCTATGACTTGGTCCTTGCCACCGACACGCTGCATCAATGAATGCGCCATGAACCTCCCCTTTTTGTGATGGAACGGCATCCCGCCGCGGCTGGGCGGGATGCCTGCGCTCTACTGCATTTCCTAGTCCTGGCTCTTGGCTACCTCTACGCGCTTTGTCATTGCTGCTGCGGCCGCCTGGGGGCTCTCGTTGGAAGTATAGAACTGATCGAGAGAGTCGATGAAGGCGCCAGTTGGCGGACCATAGGTCGACATGTTCTGCGAGAAGCTTGGCACCAGATTATGCTCCTTGCTGGCGGTGAGAAACTGCGCGCGCGACTTCAACTGGCAGGGGTTATAGCCCGTCAGCGACACATTCATCAAATCGGGGATCGAGCCCTTGTATTTGTTGAAGAGCAGCTGGAACTTGGGGCTGGTCATGGTCTCCGCCAGTTTGATCGTCGCCTCGCGTCCAGCGGCACTATGCTGGCGGAAAAAGATAAAGCTATCGACATTGTAGATGAAATCATTAGCAGTACCGGGGAAGGCGACACAGCCAACCTTGGGGCCACCCGGAGTCACCCCCAGAAATTCGAACTGACCATTGGCCCAATCGCCCATGATCTGGAACGCCGCCTGACCATGGGCGACCAGGCCGGTATCGTAGTTCCAGGTGCGTCCCGCCAGCGACTTCGGAGTGTATTTCTCGATCTGGCGCAGACGCTCCAGGGCCTTGACCATGGTCGGGCTGTTGATGGCCTTGGCATCGAGCTTGACGAAGACGTCGCGATACCACTCCGGTCCCCCGGTTTCCAGAGCAATAGGATCAAATTCCGTGGCAATCATCCAGCCATTGCCCCCGCCGGCCATTGGTATCATCCCCTTGGCCTGTACCTTGGCGAGGTCGGCAATCAGCTCATCCCAGTCCTTGGGTGGCGTCTTGATGCCGGCCTTGGCAAGCACCGCGCGGTTGTACCAGAGCCAGTTCAGACGATGCAGATCCATTGGCGCCGCGACATAATTCCCCTTGTATTTCATGTAATTGTCGATTTCTGTCGGAATATTCTTATCCCAATCGCCCGCCTTGGCGGCGGCATCGACATTGGCCAGCAGCCCCGTATGCCCCCACTGCTGGATCTCTACCCCCTTGATTTGCGCCGCCCCGGGCGTCTCGCCTTCCATCAGACGGGTTTTCAGGATGGTACGCGCCTGCGCGCCACCACCACCGGCGATTGCATCGTTTTTGATGTTCACCCCCTGGGCCTTCATCATCTGCACCAGCACATTCATTGCCTTGGCTTCCGAGCCGGCAGTCCACCAGTTGATGACGCTCAGGGAAGTCTGGTCGGCCAGGGCGGGTTCGGCAGCCAGCGCGGCAAAGCCCAGAATGGCGAGGGCAAGAGCCCGTTTTGCAGGTTGTTTCATGATCGTGTTCTCCTCTGTTCGTCTTAGAAGTGATATTTCAGATAAAAACGGTTACTGAAATAGGGATTGTGATACTGCGGATAGTTGGCCTGGTTCTGGGCGACAGAGATGTCGGTATAATCGGCCACCGTCAGGCCCTGCAGCAAACTCGACAAGTTGTAAGAGAAGCCCACGTCCATGGACCATAGCTTCTGGTTGGGAACCGCCTCGCCAGTGGGGAAGCCATACGCGCCGTTGTAAGAATAGGCGCTGCCGCCGTAGCCATAGCGCGCCACGTAGCGGATGAAGCTGGCGTTGACCAGCAGCTTGTGCTGCAAAAAGCCAAAATTGCTGGCAATGCCATAGGCATATCCGGGGCCAAAATCGGAGATGCCGGTCTGCATGGTAGTGGTGTATTCCGTCCCGCTCAGGTCATTGTAGGGATGGATCAGGCCGCCATGGCGGAAGGAGTTGTAATTGATGGGACTGTAATTGCCCACCAGCGCTACCGTGTCATGTTCAGTACCAAATTCCACGCCGAGTCGGACGCCATAGATGCGCGCGTCGACGGAATTAGCATTGAGAGCATGGAGAAAATTGGTACCGGCGCCGGAATTGCCCTCGGCTATCATCTGGAAACCGGCCAGAAGCGCCAGATTCTGCTCAATGGGAGCGGAAAAATTCGCCTGTCCGTAAAACATGTTGGCAAAGCCGTAGAAATTATAGTCCCATAGCTGGACGGCGATATGATTGCCTAGGAAAGGCGTTTGGTAGCGCAGGCCGACGGTATAGAAGCCATTGGTATGGGCATCGGTGTAGCGGTTGCCCGTGGTGAATGTCGAACTAAACCGACTGGCGTAACTAAACTCCCGGGCAAACATCACACTGACGGTGGCGGGCGAGCCACTCAAGGTCAATGGCCCATTGCCGGCCCAATTAGCATCCTGCGGATGTCCAAGCACGTCCCAGACCGCTGCGACGCCGGTAAAGGCGCGCGGGTTGAAGGTGTAATAGTCCATGTTGGCATAGGGGGTGTTGATGAACTCCCGTCCGCCACGGATCACCACCGATCCGTAATGGTACTGCAGGTAGCCGAGGCGCAGGATGGCGATGCCATGGCTGGGGTAGGGGCCGGTAAGCTCCGGATCTTCATGCTGATAAAAGTCGGTCCAGGTGGCAAAATCGCCGCCCACGCCCAAACTCAAGCCAACATAGGACGGGCTATGCAGGTACAGATGGCCACCCAAAGCCATGGAATGGGTATCCTGCGTGGAATGTGCATGGTTGAGGTAGCTGAAATTGATCAGGCCCAGCATGGCCGATATCTTGGTACCACCGAGATCGCTTTCCAGGACCTTGTTGCTGGGAATCAGCGAGTGGCTGTCATCGGCTGCGTAGGCGGGCAGGGCAAAGCCGGCCAGCAGCAAGCTGGCGGCCAGCGTCGTACTGGCGAGAGCGGCGCGCTGCCGTAGTCTGAGTGTGCATGGTTTTTTGTTTTCATGGTGTACTCCTCCGTCGTTTTGCGCGAGGGGATTCCCCTCCTGTGCAGCCATCAGTTGCTGCTCCTTTTTCTCAGGTGGCCCGTCATGACCGCCAGAAGAATGACGACGCCCTCCACCAGTTGCGTGTAAAAGGGCGAGATATTGAGAAGCACCAGGCCGTCGAGGATGGTGCTCAAAATCAGGGCGCCAAGTACGGCGCCCCAGACCGAACCGCGGCCACCGAAGAGCGATACGCCGCCAATGACCACCGCGGCGATCGCCGGTAACTCTTGCCCGCGTCCGGCGTTGGGATCGGCGGTAGCCAGTTGCGCGGCCAGAATCACCCCGGCGATGCCCGCCGAGAGCCCAGAGAAGGCATAGGCGAAGCTGCGCAGACGACGCACGCGGATGCCGGCGCGGTAGGCAGCGACACGGTTGCCACCAATGGCGTAGAGGTGCATGCCGGATGCGGTGAGACCCAGCCATAGCGCCACCACAACCACGATGAACGCGGCAATCCAGATTTGCGTTGGTACCCCGAGTAGATGGCCCTCGCCCAGGGCATTGAAGCCGTTGGCGTTGATGTTCATCGGCTCGCCATCGGTGATGATCAGGGTCAGGCTGGAGAAGATCGACAAGCCGGCCAGGGTGGTAATGAAATCTGTCACCCGCAGGTAGTTGATAATGACCCCCTGCAGGGTGCCGGCAAGCATCGCGGCGAGCAGCGCAAGAAGGGTGGCAATGGGCCAGGGGAATCCGTCCAGCATCATGGTGGCAGCAATGGCACCGGTAAATCCAGCAATGGCGCCGACCGCCAGGTCGATGCCAGCCACCAGCATGACGACCAGTTCACAGAGGGCCAGGAGCACCAAGGGTGCGGCATCAATCAGGATGCTGAAGGCGTTGGCCGTAGATACGAAGTGCGGTGCCACGAAGGCGAGAAATACCACCAGGAGCACAAAGGCGATCAGCACGCCCTGGTCAACGATGGCCTGCAGAATGGGATGATGGCGCAGTTCGTTAGGCATCAGATTCTCTCCCGACGAGCATGGCGCGCACGACGCGCTCCTCCGTCAATTCCCCGGTTTTGCCCTCCAAGGCCTTTTCGCCACGAGTCAGCACGACGATGCGCGTCGCCACCTGCCAAACGTCGGGCATGGTATGGGTTACCAGAATGACCGCTACTCCAGAACGCGCAAGATTTTGAATGAGTTTTAGAATGGCTTCGTGCTCGCCAACGCCGATAGCGGCCGTGGGTTCATCCATGATGACCAGGCGTGCCTGCCAGTATGCAGCGCGGGCGATGGCGACCGCTTGCCGTTGCCCGCCGGACAGTTCCCCCACCACCTGGCGCAGCGGCAACTCGATGGCAAGACGCTCCAGCGCGCTTGCCGCCTCCCGTCGCATTTCGCGCCGCGCAAGGACTGGCAGAAATCCCAGCACGCGCGACTTGCGCTCGCGTCCCAGAAAGATGTTGGTCGCGACATCAAGATTCTCGGCAACCGCCAGGTCCTGGTAGATCGTTTCGATCCCCAGGTCGTGGGCAAGGCGGGGATCGAAGAGCGAGACTTTGCTGCCGGCCAGGAACATTTCCCCACTGCTGGGGGCATGCGCTCCGGCAATGATCTTGACCAGGGTGGATTTACCGGCGCCGTTGTCGCCCAGCAGGGCGAGAACCTCTCCGGAACTGATCTGCAGGTCGATACCGCGCAGTGCATGGACGGCACCAAAGCGCTTGCCGATGTTTCTCAGTTCCAGGAGAGGAGCCTTCTCTGGCATGGCTGCGTGCTCAGGGGCGTTGGCCGGGGGCGTAATCCATGTGTAACGGAACCGGCACGAATACGGTACCGGTGTTCAGGTAGTTGTATCCGGCCTCGACCCCGAGTGCCCCCATGACGGCAGGTTGCTGCGCGACACTGAGCGCAATCTTCCCTTCTTTGACCAGTTGGGTTTCCCCTGCGCTACCGCTACCAATCATGGCGATAGTGAGGTTTTTGAGGCGGCCGGCTGCTTCGGCGGCGCGTACGGCGCCAATGGCCATTTGTCCATTTTCCGCATAGACCGCATCTAGATTCGGGTGGGCGATCAAGACTTCGCGCATCACCGTCAAGCCTCCGCGGCGGCTGAAATGGCCAGACTGTCGGGCGACCACGTGAATATCGGGGTAGTGCCGGAGAACGGAATCACAGCCAGCGCTGCGCTCATTGGTAGCTGAGGCGCCGGAAATGCCCAGCAACATGAACAGATTTCCCTTGCCATGCAGGTGATTGGCGAGAAATTGACAGGCTTGAGCGCCGGCTTGGGTATTATCTGAGGCAAAGTAGGCGATGGCATGGCCGCCATCTGCCTTGCGATCAATAAACACCACCGGGATGTGCGCGGCATTGGCCTTTTCCACTGCGGGAATGAGCGCCTTGGCGTCGGTGGGATTGATCAGCAGCAGATTGACTCTGCGGGCGATGAGGGTATCTACCTGATTGGATTGGGTAGCCGAGTCATTGTTGCCGTTCTCGACCAAGAGCTGCACCCCCAGTTTTTTCGCCTCACTTTCGGCGCCACTCTTGATGGTGGCGAAATAGGGGGTCATGGCCGAGAGCAGCAGACCGAAGGTGTACTGCGGAGCAGCGGTAGCGCTGCCAAGCAAAGCGAGACTGCCGAGAGCGGCAAGAATTAGGGTGGCGGGTTTTTTGGCTTTCATGATCGATCCTCCGTGCGCGGGCTGTGAGAAGCAAGAAACTGCTCGATGTCTGTTTTTCGTGGCAACGCGTCCTGTGCGCCGATGACGGTTGCCGTGAGGGCAGCGGCGGCGTTCGCCCGCTGAGCGCTGGCAGACAGGGGTGCCCCGGCTGCCAGGCTGGCAAGCAGAACACCAGCAAAGGCGTCGCCGCAGCCTGTGCTGTCGGTTACCGCTACCGGGTAGGCGGGCAGGCGTGCAGCCTCCCTGCCGCTGGCCCAGACCAGTCCGTGTTCGCCGAGGGTAATGACCGCGCCCATGCGTGCGTGCGCCAGTGCTCTGGCGGCATCCAAGGCGCTGCCTGAGTCAAGCGCCTGGCCCAAAATCTGCGTTGCCTCCTGGGCGTTGACGACGAGCAAATCGGTCAAAGACAAGAGTTCTGCGGAAAGATCCTGTACTGGCGACGCATTGAGAACGAAGGGGATTCCCTTGGCCCGGCAGATCTGTGCGGCATGCAGGACCAATTCCGGGTCAATCTCGAGCTGCGCCAGCACGAAGGCTGTGTCGCGCAGCTGCGTTTCGAGGTCGTGGGGGAGACGGTCGCGGTTGGCACCCGGGTAGATGGTGATGCGGTTCTCACCGGAATCTTCCAGCAGGATACAGGCGGAGCCAGTGGGTAGCGGGCTGCGTTGAACGCCGCACAGGTCGATTCCCTCGGCCGCCAAGGCTTGGTACAGGAGCTCCCCCGCCTCGTCTTGGCCGAGCTGAGCGATGAGCCGGACCTCCGCTCCTGCACGCCGCGCGGCCACTGCTTGATTTGCGCCCTTACCGCCATGATGCCGGCTGAAATTGCGAGCAATTCGGGTTTCCCCTGATTCCGGTACACGGTCGAGCTGAAAAAGCAGGTCGATGTTGCAACTACCGATGACGGTCAACATTTTGGCTCTGCTGATCATAGGGTAAAAAACCCCCGACGGATTGATTTGTCCGCATTATCATCTGCCCGTTCGTATCCTATTGTCACATTTTTGACAAGTAGTTTAGGTATAGGACACAGCGAGATGTTGCGCAAGAAAAACATTTATAGAAATAATTGATGATTTAATCTTAAAAATATATTATTATATTGTAATTCTTCTTAGCTTCAGAAAATTTTTTGATAGATCTCCCGGGCAAAGCTGCTGGCCTGTGGGGCGCCAGGGAGCAACTGGAAGCGCTGTGCTTCTGGCTCTGCGCTGGCGCGCAAAAATAGAATCTTCTCTCCTTCTTTATCAAAAAGATTTTTGGCAAAGCTATAGAGATGGGTAACAAAGATTATGCGGACGCCGGCGTCGCGCAGGGCCAAAGTGATCTGCCTCGCAATCTCAGATCCCTCCTGCTCATTGGTGGCGGCAAAGGATTCGTTGAAAAGTACTAGACTTCTGGCCCGGAGCTCGGGTACGATGTCCTGCATCCGTTGCAGTTCTTCGGCAAATTTTCCGTGCTGCAGCTTGGCGTCCTCCTCCTGCTGAAAATGACTGAAGATCCCCTGACACAGGCTGGTGTGCATAGTTTTCGCAAAACTGTAGAGCCCACTTTCTGCCCAAAGCTGAGAGATACCGATGGCGCGCAGCAAGGTCGATTTACCGCCGCGATTGGCACCGGTGATGATAATCAGCGGGGTATGGCGGGCATCAATATCGTTGGTCACCGTGCTTTCCCCGCGTAGGGGCAAAAGCGGCGAATAGAGTCCTGTAGCGCCCAGTAGCCCGCCTCCTTCCTGTACTTCCGGCAGACAACAAGACAACCCTTGTTGGTGAAGTTTCTGCTGTAGCGTGATGGCGGCAAGATAGAAATGCAGCTCGTCGCGGAGCAGGCGAAAAAACTGCAGTACCCGTGCGACTGCATCATCGAGAACCTGCGCCGTTTGGGTCAGGAGCTGTTCTCGCAGTTTACCGAGCGCTGTCTGACCCGCCTCATCGCGATCAGCAATGCTGAAGCCCGCGTCCTCGTGCTGGGCGCGCCAGAGTTTTCCCAACCAGCCCTGGTTGCCAATGCCACCGTGTAAGGCCTCCGGGACACAGCGCCCTGCGGCGTCCGCCCCTGCGGCACTGCGCACGCCTTCGTCCAGTTGCAGCGCGGCCAGCGCTTCCTGCGCTGCTTGCAGAAAGCCCTCGTCAATCTCCTGCTGCAAGCGGGAGAAAAGCTTGCGCAGGGCGTCCGAATGGAAGGTTTCTTCTTTGCTGCCCAGGTCACGCAAGGCCTGCAGTTGGCGCAGCAATTCCTGCATGAGCACGGTATTGGCGCGCAGTCGGCGGCTGGGAGATTTGCTGAAGAGCAGAAACTGATGACTCTGTCCGGGTAAGTCCAGACTGTTCTGGGCGATGGCGAAGATGGCTTCGGCGCGTTCCGGCTGCGCGCTCAAGTCGGTCAAGGCCTCTTGGCGGTAGCGTAACGTTGCCGCATCGCGACAGCGCCAGCGGAGAATTACCCGCTCTACGATCTCCCGGCGTTCGTCATCGTCCTCGGCCATGGCAGTAAACAGGGGCGCAAGTCCCAGATCCTCGACCAGATGCTGTTCCTGCGCGCTGGCAGGAAACGCAGCAAGGCTTTTTTCCGGATCAAGAAGATGGGGAAGCATGAGCAATCCTCGCCAGGAGTTGAGGGTAGTCCAGACCATATTTTCTGGCCAGAGAGAGGGCATGGGCCAGACCATCGGCAGGTTTGCGTAAGAGGCGAAACGTGCGCTTGTCCTCCTCCTTGCTGTCGACCATGCTCAGAATGCTGACGACATCGGCACCGCAGCGACTGAGCTCATCGAGAAAACTGACCCAGAGTACCAGCGGGTCGAGATGCCGCAGGCGCTTCAGCAATTCCTGGCTGAGAAAGCGGGCATCGTCGAGGGTGGTGGAGTGAAACAGCTCATTGAGGACGAAGATACTGCGTGGTGTTGCTCGCTCCAGATCATGGCGTAGACGAAGCAGGTCTGCCTCGAGCTTGCTGCGCTCGCTTTCGGCGTCTTCGCGGCGTTCAAAATGGGTATAAATAGCGTCGCAAACGAAGAGTTGGGCCTGCTGCGCGGGCACTGGCAGACCGATACCAGCGAGGTAATGTAGTTGCCCGAAGCAACGGGCATAGGTCGTTTTGCCGCCCTGATTGGGGCCGCTGACCAACAAAATGCGCTCGCTCCCGTGCAGGTCGATATCGTTCAGCACGGGATTCTCCTGCTGTTCCTGGCGTAGGCGCGCAGCCAGTGCCAGATCGTAAGCCCCATCGGCATGGGTGTGTTTTTCCTCCTCACAGAGCTCGGGGACGCAGCTTGGCAGGCCCGTCGCCTCCAAGGGGCTGAGAAACTCCAGAAAGGCGAGATAGAACTGTAGTTCCCGCTCCCAATGCAGAAGTGGGACAAAGACAAAGGGATAGCGAGCTATTCGCAGGGCGGGGACGGTATCGGTTGCGGCTTGTGGGTTCGGTTGCGCCCAGCGCTGGTAAAAAGCGGCGAGACGGGCAAATAATTCGGGAAACAGTTCGGCAATGGCGTCGAGGACTCGTGCCTGTACCGGATCGAGGTCCATCTGTCCGATCTCTTGCTCCTCCCGCGCGTTTTCCTCGCCTGACGGTGCAGCCAGAAAGCGAGAAAAAGTATGGGCAATTTCTTCGTCTACATTGCGTTGCAAACATTCGCGCCAGAGGCTCACATGACTTCCGGAGATTTGCAGGTCGTAGCGCATGGTATCCAACTCTTGGCGCAATTCCCTTGCGGTATTGTGCATCTCCTGCCGCTGTGGTGCCTGTAACTCGTGGATCAAACCCTCCAGAACGGTGCATAGGGCGCGCGATCGTGGCTTGGCGGCGGTCAGCGCGTCGGCCAGAGAGGAAAAAATCGTTTGGTAGCTACCAATCGCATCCAGAAAAACCCGTTGTCGTTGGCGATCATGGTAGAGTTTTTGCGCTCGCCCAAGCTGGCGGCGCAGGGTCTGCATCCGTTGGGTGAAGATGGTCCAGGCGCTGCGTATCGATGGCTGTAACAGATCGCGCAGAATGGCCTGGCGATGGCGAATAACCATCGATTTTCCGGGAAAGGCGTGATACCAATCAGCCAGCGCAAAATCCGGTACCGGCGCGCAGACGGCAGCAAAGATCTCTTGCAAATGGAGATCATCGAAAACTGCCGCTTCCGGTGCTAGGTTCTGCTTCGCTTCTCCCTCGGGCCAAAGCAGACTTATTGCCGATGTCATTGCCATACCACCAAGCGCTCCTGCGAAATTCCTTATCAGTATAGGACAATGAAGGCTAATCGCGCTTATCAGAATATATAAATAAGTTACAAATATATGCGAAGTTTTTTGTTCTATACTACAAACACTCGTCGTAATGATAGGACGCTTCCGTAGAAAAAATGAAAACCAGGGGTCGATATGAACGACATAAAAGATATTCTGGTCATCGGTGGCGGTATCAATGGCGTGGGTATAGCCCGCGATGCTGCTGGTAGGGGACTTACCGTTACCTTGATCGAGCGGGATGACCTGGCTGCCCATACTTCTTCCGCCAGTACCAAACTCATTCACGGCGGATTACGCTACCTCGAATACTACGAATTTCGCCTGGTGCGCGAGGCGCTGATGGAACGGGAACGCCTTCTGCATATCGCCCCGCACATCATCTGGCCATTGACCTTTATTCTGCCCGAAGGGCCGGAGAGCCGCGCTTGGTGGAAGTTGCGCGCTGGTCTCTGGCTTTATGACCATCTGGCACCACGCCAAAGCCTGCCGGCATCGCGAGCGCTGCGTTTTGCCCGACATCCGGCGGGAGGGATTCTGGCGGACGATATACGGCGCGGCTTCAGCTATTCCGATTGTTGGGTCGAAGACAGTCGCCTGGTGGTGCTGAACGCTATCGATGCCCGGGAGCGCGGCGCGGAGATTCGTCTGCACACGTCGCTGAGCAAGGCAGCCGCCGTGGATGGAGTCTGGTATGCGGAAATCGAGACGGCCAGCGGCCAGCGGGAAACGCTGCGTGCGCGCAGTCTGGTCAATGCCGCCGGCCCCTGGGTGGGAGAGATCCTGGGTACGGCTCTGGGTCTGCACACCCATAAAAGCGTGCGCAAGGTGAAGGGCAGCCACATCATCGTCCCTCGCCTTTATGACGAGGACTTTGCCTTCATCCTGCAGAATCCCGACGGGCGGATCATTTTCGTCATTCCCTACGAGGGCAGCTTCAGCCTCATCGGCACCACCGACATCCCCTACGACGGAGATCCCGCGCAGGTGCAGATCAGTCCCGAGGAGACCGCCTACCTCTGCAGCAGTGCTTCCCATTATCTGCGAAAAACCATCGTTCCCGCAGACGTGGTGCGCAGTTATTCCGGTGTGCGCCCTCTGTATGACGATCATGCCGCCAATGCTTCGGCAGTGACCCGGGATTATGTCCTCGATCTCGAAAAAGGACCCGGCGCGCCGGTACTCTCGGTTTTTGGTGGCAAGATCACCACCTATCGGCGTTTGGCCGAACATGCCCTGCAACTCCTGGAGCCGGCGCTGGGTAAGGCCACTGGTCAATCCTGGACTGCCACGGCGCCGCTCCCCGGCGGGGATCTCCCGGGTGCTGACTTCGAGCGTTTCCTGCATCAGCTGCTGAGTCAATATGCCGAGTTTCCGGCCACCTTGCTGCGTCGCTACGCCCGTGCCTATGGGACCCGCGCGGAACAGATCCTGGCAGGCCACCAGCGACCGGAGGAGCTGGGCGAGGATTTGGGCGGAGGGCTGTACGAGGCGGAAGTACAGTATCTCGTCGCGCACGAATGGGCGAACACCCCCGAGGACATCCTTTGGCGACGCTCCAAGCTTTCCCTGCACGTACCCTCAGGGACCGAGCAACGGCTGAGCCAATATCTGGCGAATACCCTCAGCAAGCGCTGAGCAAGGAGAGAGGAGAATACAAAATGTCCAATTACGTCGGAGCCATCGATCAGGGGACCACCAGTACCCGCTTCATCATTTTTGACCACGCCGGCAAGATCATTTCCCAGGCGCAAAAGGAACACCGGCAGATCTACCCGCAACCGGGCTGGGTAGAACATGATCCCCTGGAAATCCTCAACAACAGCAACGAAGTCGTGGGGGCCGCCCTGGCCCGTGCCAACCTCAGCGGTACGGATCTGCGTGCCGTGGGGATCACCAACCAGCGCGAAACGACCGTATTGTGGGACCGTCACAGTGCTGAGCCGCTGGCTCCCGCCATCGTCTGGATGGACACCCGCACCGATCAGTTGATGCGTCGCTTTCTACAGAAGCGGGAACAGTCCTGGTTTCGCGAGAAGACCGGGTTACCTCTGACCACTTATTTTTCCGCGCTCAAGTTGCTCTGGCTGCTGGAGAATGTCCCCGGGGCACGGCGTAAGGCCGAGCAGGGTGACGCCCTGTTTGGCAATATCAACACTTGGTTGGCCTGGAACCTGACCGGAGGCAAAGATGGCGGTTTGCATATCACCGACGTCAGCAATGCCAGCCGCACCCTGCTCATGGACCTGCAGCGCTGCAGCTGGGATGAAGAGCTTCTCGCAGAGTTTGGTATACCCGCCGCTTGCCTGCCGCAGATTGTTTCCTCGGGAGAGGTCTATGGGGAGATTCGCAGTGCGCCGCTGCGCGGGACAGTTTTGGCAGGGATGCTTGGGGATCAGCAAGCGGCCCTGGTCGGGCAGACCTGCTTTGCGCCCGGCGAGGCAAAAAATACCTACGGCACCGGTTGCTTTCTGCTGATGAACACGGGTACGGAAGCGGTCCATTCCAAGGCTGGTTTGTTGAGTACGGTGGCCTACCGCTTTGGCGACGAGCCGACCCACTACGCCCTCGAAGGTTCCATTGCCATTGCGGGAGCCCTGGTGCAATGGTTGCGCGACAACCTGCACTTTTTTGATCTGGCAGAGCAGATCGAGGCGTTGGCGCGTAGTGTGCCTGACAACGGCGATGTCTACATCGTTCCTGCCTTTGCGGGACTGTATGCGCCGTACTGGCGGGAAGATGCCCGTGGAGTGATCGCCGGTCTGACTCGCTTTGCCACCAAGGCCCATGTGGCGCGGGCTGCTCTGGAAGCGACGGCCTATCAGGTGCGCGACGTGGTCGAGGCGATGGAGCTGGACAGTGGCATTCGGCTACGTGCCCTGCGCAGCGATGGCGGTATGGTCGTAAACGAGCTGCTGATGCAGTTCCAGGCTGATATGCTCGCCGTGCCGGTGCAGCGCCCGCGTATCGTCGAAACCACTGCCCTGGGATCTGCCTATGCCGCCGGACTGGCTACCGGCCTGTGGCAAAGCACGGAGGATCTACGCGCCAACTGGGGCGTTGATCATGTCTGGAATCCGCAGATGGAAGACAGCGACCGGGCTCGCCTGTATCACTCCTGGAAGAAGGCGGTCGAACGTTCCTTTGCTTGGGTGGAGGGCAACTAAGATGGTCACGAATGCAGGCGTGAAGAGCGGTTGGCGGGCGCGCTCCATTTGGGCGGAGATGATTGCCGAGTTTTTGGGTTGTTTTGTGTTGCTGGCCTTTGGTGCCGGTTGTGTCGCGGTAGCGGTGGTCGGTCTGACCGAATCGCATCGTACCCTGGTCATTTTCCAGGGGGCAGGGGGCTGGCTCCTGATCACCTGGGGTTGGGCCATGGCGGTGGCCATGGCGGTCTATGTCGCGGGGGGTGTTTCCGGGGCGCATATCAACCCGGCGGTGACTTTGGCCTTTGCCCTGCGCGGCAATTTTCCCTGGCGCAAGGTCGTACCGTACTGGATTGCCCAGGTGGTCGGTTGTTTTGCAGGTGCGGCCATTGTTTATTACGACTATTTTCTCGCCATCGACAAGTGGAATCTCGCCCATGGGATCATCTCCCGGGCGGCACCTGGCGGGCTGACCACCTTCAGCATCTTCGCCACTTTTCCGGCCGCGTATTACGGTAATCAGATGGGCCTCGCCCTGTTGGATCAGGTGGTGGCAACCTTCTTTCTGCTGCTCTTTGTTCTCGCCATCATCGACAACATGAATGTCGGACCCGGCGCCAACCTGGCCCCATTGATTATCGGCTTTGCAGTAGCGGCCATCGGCATGTCCTTTGGCGTAGGTACCGGCTACGCCATCAACCCTGCCCGTGACTTTGGCCCCCGCTTTTTTTGTTGGTTGCAGGGATGGGGCGCCAATGCTTTTCCCGGTCCCCATGGCTATTGGTGGGTACCCATTGTCGGCCCCCTCATCGGCGCGGCGATTGCCGTCTATGTTTATGAATGGATGATCAGCCGCACCCTCCGCGCCCGGGCCAAGCTCCTGCAGGAAAAACAGCCGCGTGTCGAACAAAAAGGTCTCGGTTTCAAGCTGGAAAAGTTGCAAAAAGCGCTGGATGAGGTGCGTTCGCAAATCGAAGCAGAGGAGGCAAAACAATGAAGGCATTGATCAATGATCCAGAAGCCGTGGTCAGCGAATCCCTTGCCGGGATGGCCCTCGCCCATGGGGATCTGCTGCAGGTACACACGGACCCCAGTTATGTCCTGCGCCAGGATGCGCCGATCTCCGGCAAGGTGGCGATCGTCTCCGGTGGTGGTTCGGGCCACGAGCCCATGCATGCCGGCTTCGTTGGCCTGGGAATGCTGGACGCTGCCTGTCCAGGGGCAGTGTTTACCAGCCCTACCCCGGACCAGATCGTGGCCGCGTCCCTTGCCGCCCATGGCGGCGCCGGGGTGCTGCATCTGGTCAAGAATTATACGGGCGATGTACTGAACTTTCAGATGGCGGCGGAGATCCTGCAGGACCAGGGCGTTGCAGTGGAGCAGGTGCTGATCGATGATGACGTCGCTGTCCAGGATTCGCTCTACACCGCCGGACGGCGGGGCGTAGGGGCAACGGTCCTGGCGGAAAAGATCTGTGGCGCGGCCGCGGCCGAAGGAATGGCGCTCGCTGATCTGGCAGCGCTCGGTAAACGGATAAATGGGCAGGCGCGCTCCATGGGCTTGGCCTTGGGCCCTTGCCATAATCCCAGTACGGGCCAGGAGGGCTTTCAACTCGGCGAGCAGGAGATCGAGTTTGGCGTGGGTATCCATGGAGAACCCGGTCGGGAGCGGCTGGCCATGGCCCCTGCCGATACCTTGACCCACATGTTGATGGAGCCGATCTTGAATGACCTACCATTCCATCCGGGCGATCCGGTGTTGCTATTTGTTGATGCTCTGGGGGCAATCCCCTTGCTTGAGCTCTATATCGTCTATCGTGCCGCTGAGGTAGTGGCGCGGGAGTATGGGCTGCACGTTCAGCGACGCCTGGTGGGGCCGTACATGACCAGTCTCGACATGGCTGGGGTCGCTATCACCGTCCTGCGACTGGAAGCGGATCTGCAGCGCTGGTGGGATGCTCCGGTCTGTACGGTCGCGCTGCGCTGGGGGCTCTGAGGAGATCAGCATGAATTATGACACGGAGACCTTGATAGCCTGGCTGCGCTGCATACAGGAACGCTTGGCGCAGGAACGAGCTGAGCTCGACCACCTCGATGCAGAGATCGGTGATGGTGACCATGGCAGTAATCTTTCTCGGGGGTTCGCCAAGGTAGCAGAAAAATTAGGGGGGAGGGTTTCAGAAAGTCCCGGAGCGCTACTGAAGGAGGTGGCGATGACGCTGATCAGCACGGTGGGCGGCGCCTCCGGGCCACTCTATGGTACCTTCTTCCTAGAGACCGCCAAGGCCATGGGAGCGTCCGCTACGTTCAGTGCTGCGGAGCTCGGTCGTTGCCTGAAAAGCGGGGTGGCGGGCATACAGCGCTTGGGCAAGGCGAGCGCCGGTGATAAGACCATGCTCGATGCCCTGATTCCTGCCGTAGATGTGCTGGCATCCCAGGGGGACGTCGCAGCAGCCGCCCAGTCCGCGCAAGACGGCCTAGCTGCAACCACTCCTTTGCAGGCGCGTAAGGGTCGCGCCAGTTATCTGGGCGTGCGCTCCGTCGGCCATGCCGACCCGGGTGCCGCCTCCGCCGCCCTGCTTTTCGCCTGTCTGGCGCAGAGGGATATATGAGCAAAGTAGTGTCCACCCCGGTCGCATTGTTGCTTGTCTCGCACAGTCGCGCCCTTGCCGAGGCGACGGAGGCACTGCTTCGGCAGGTCGTCGGAGATTCGGTACGGATTGCCGTTGCCGCTGGTGCCGGGGAGGCAGGAGGCGAGCTCGGTACCGATGCGACGCGCATAGCTGCCTCGCTGTCCCAATTGGCCCCCCAGTCCGTGCTCGTACTCATGGACCTGGGGAGTGCCGTGCTGAGTGCACAGATGGCCCTGGAGTTTCTCCCGCAAGAAGATCGGCAGCGCGTCGCGCTTTGCCCAGCCCCCTTTGTGGAAGGGGCGATGGCAGGCGCTTTGGCAGCCCAGGCCGGCCTCAGTCTCCCGGAAGTGGCACGGGAGGCCCAGAACGCGTTACGCGGTAAGCAGAGCGATTTGCCGGGAGCGGATAGTGGCGCGCTGCGGGAATCAGCGATGCGTGTCCACGCCGGTATGGAACGGCGCTGTTACGAGCTGTCCGACCCAGCAGGTTTGCATCTTCGGCCGGCGGCTGAATTGGTACGAGTAGCCGGGGAGGCGGGCATGGATTTCTGGATCGGGCGTTCTGCGGTTGACTCTCCCTTGGTGGCTGGAAAAAGCCTCAGCGGGCTGCTGGCCCTGGAATTACGGCAGGGCGAGGCCTTTTGTGTCTACAGTAACGAGCCCCTTGCTTCTGACCTGCTAACGCGGCTGGATAGCCTCTTTGGGAGCTCCGCGGAGGCGCTCCCGGAAGGGCGACCGCAGGGAGCCGTTCCCGGTTTCGCCCTGGGCTTGGTCGCCGATGCGCGACTCCGACTGGAGGAGTTGCTCCCCACCGCAGAGGCCGCTATCCCTGACGGAGTAGAGCGTCTCCGGCGAGCGATCGCCGTTGTTGGTAGTCGTGAGCACGAAGAAGGCATCCTCGACGCGCAGCGTGCCCTGCTTGTGGACCCGCGTCTGCAGGAAAAGGTCGATGCTGAGTTCCGGCGGGGGCAGGGGCCGGCGCATGCCTGGGTGACTGCGGTGGAGGGACTCGCCCAAGAAATCGAGCGATTGCATGAGCCGTTGTTACGGGCGCGAGCAGCCGATTGGCGCGATCTGGGACGCCAGGTACTGGAAGCACTTTTGGGAGACCAGGAAGGACGGACGTTTGCGGAAGCGAGGCCAAGCATTCTCCTCGTTGATGACTTGTTGCCATCCATGGCCGCTACCATGGATCCTGCGCAAGTACTGGGTGTGATTGATCGCCATGGCGCTCCCAACAGCCACGCCGCGATTCTCCTGCGTGGCGCTGGTATTCCCTATGTGATCAATGTGCGTGCTCCTGAGCTTCGCGCGGGCATAGAGGTGGCGATGGATGGCGCTACCGGGGAAGTCATCGTTGCGCCCCAGAAAGCGCAGGTTGAGGCCATCCGAGCACGCTACGCGACGGCCGAACCCCTGACATTGCCGGATGGATTTGCAGGTGATTTGGCTCTCGCTGATGGCAGCCATGTCGAGTTCTGGGCCAATGTGGCCAGCCCCGCCGAGGCGCAGGAAGCACGGCGCTTGGGAGCACGCGGGATTGGCTTGTTGCGCACGGAGTTTCTGTACCTGGACCGTTGGCAAAGTCCCAACGAAGAAGAACAGATGCAGCATGTGCAGAAAATACTCGCGCCCATGGCGGGGCGGCGCAGCGTCGTGCGTCTCTTGGATGCCGGTGCTGATAAGCCACTGCCCTTCCTCAACCTGCCCAGGGAAGAGAACCCGGCACTGGGACTGCGGGGTATCCGCGCCCTGCTGGCTTGCCCCGAATTTTTGCAGGTCCATTTACGCGCGATCTTGCGTGCCGGTCACGGGCAGGACATCGCCCTCATGGCCCCTATGGTCAGCCAAGCGCAGGAGATCATCGAACTGCGTAGGGTACTGGCATCCTGTCATTCTGCCCTTCTCGAACAGCACATCGATCATGCCTGGCCGGTAGCACTGGGGATCATGGCTGAAGTGCCCGCGATGTTGTTGGAGTCGGGCAGCTTCCGAGGGCTGGTGGATTTTGTTTCGGTGGGCACCAACGATCTCACGCAGTATGTGTTTGCCGCGGACCGTGGCGATGAGCGGCTGCAGAATCTGGGCGGGGCCGGCTCGCCAGCGGTGCTAGGTCTGATCCAGGGCTTGCTGCAGGGACTGGACGTGCCGGTCTCGGTCTGTGGGGAAGCTGCGGGTTCCCCGCAGCTCGCCCTGGCCTTGGTGGGGCATGGCATTCGCCGCCTGTCGATGAGTCCCCGCAGTTTTGCCAGTGTTTGGCAGGCATTGCGAGTCGCGTAGGCATATTGAGGGGCAGTGCCGTTGGACCTAGCTATGATCGTTGTTTTCGCGCTGAAAGAGCCAGCCGCGGCGGCGGAAATACCAGATCATGAGCAAGGCGACGAGCCACATGAAACCCACAACGATCTCGTAGCCGTAGCGATAATGCAGTAGGGGGATGCCGTCGATATTCATCCCGTAGATACCGGTGACGAAGGTGAGCGGAATGAAAATGGTGGAGATGATGGTCAGCACGCGCATGATATCGCTCAAGCGATTGTTCACCATCGACAAGTAGATATCCATCAGACCGCTGACCACGTCGCGTTCGCTGTTCAGCAGGCTCATGAGCTGAATGGTATGGTCGTAGAGGTCGTTCAAAAAGGGACGTAGGCCGTCGGGTAGCAGGCGGTGCTCGCCGATGCTGTGGTTCAGCCGCGAGACCATTTCCTGCATGGGCCAGAGGACATGATTGAACAGGATCAGCTCCCTTTTGCTCTGCTGTATCTCAGCAAGTTGGGCTTTGTGAGTGCGTTGCAGGAGTTTTTCCTCCAGCCGTTCCACCTCATCGGTGAAGCCTTGTAACGCTGGAAAGGCCTGATCCACCACCAGATCCAGTAAGGCATAGACGAGGTATTCCGGACCGCTGCGGCGAAGCCGTGACTGGTCATTCTGTATGCGGTCCAGTAGTACCGCGGTCAGCTCCTGGCGCCCTGCAGACACGCTGATCACCAAGCCTTCGTGTAGAATGATGTGGAAGGGGGTGACCTGGAACTCGTGACCATGCCGCGATATCTGCTGGCATTGCAGGTGGACGTAGTTCTCGAAGGGCTCGAGTTTCGCCTGTTGCTGTGCGCTTTGAATGTCTTCCAGGGTCAGGGGATGGATTTCGAAACGCGTGCCCAATTCCTCTAGTTGCGCCCGGTCTGGCATACCATGAAAGTGCAGCCAGATTACTCCGCGATGTGCCTCGGTGCTGGCAGCGGCGCTGGCAATGCTTACGTCCTTGTCCTGGGAGTAGTTTTGCGGACTGTAGACAACCAGACGAAGTTCGGCCGGGACGGAGTCCGGTTTGTCCAGTAAGGTTCCTGGCGGGAGTCCGCTGCGCTGCACTTGTCCGGTAACTTTGGTTTCACGTGAAACGCGCTGACATCTGGCCATCTGCTCCCTCGTTAGCCTGGCGAATGTTGCTCCGGAAAGAGAATATTGAGCTCCAGCACCTCAAAGTCACCGCGGCGCTCCATGTGCACGGAAATCTGGTCCTTCTCGACTGGCATGTATTTACTGATGACCGTCAGTAACTCTTCCTGCAGTGCGGGGAGAAAGTCTGGTGTATCGGCACTGCGCTCATGCGCGAGGATCAGCTTTAGGCGATCTTTGGCGACGCTGGCCGTCTTTTTTCGCGATCCGAGAAAGTAATCGAGAAAAGACATGTCAGCCTCCAAAGAGTCGCTTGAAGAAACCGGTTTTTTCAGGTTGTACAAAACGCAGTGGTCGCTCTTCGCCTAAAAACCTGGCCACGACGTCTTTATAGGCGAGGGCGACGTCGGTGCCCTGCATATGGATCGCCGGAATGCCCTGATTGGACGCCTGCAGAATGACCTCGGATTCCGGAATCACGCCGAGCAGCGGAATGCGTAGCAGCTCCTGCACATCGTCGAGGGAGAGCATTTCGCCACCTTGGACGCGCTTCGGTGCATAGCGGGTAAGCAGGAGATGTTCGCGAATGGGTTCGGCGCCTTCCTCGGCGCGCTTGGAACGGGCGGCGAGAATGCCCAGGATGCGGTCGGAGTCGCGGACCGAGGAAACCTCGGGGTTCGTGACAACAAT
This sequence comes from Acidithiobacillus sp., assembly GCA_028697715.1. Taxonomy (GTDB): domain Bacteria; phylum Pseudomonadota; class Gammaproteobacteria; order Acidithiobacillales; family Acidithiobacillaceae; genus Igneacidithiobacillus. Next base: position 56,739 of record JAQVDS010000006.1, read on the forward strand.
CGCGGCATCGGCGTGGTACAGCGCCCGCAAGGCGCCGCTCTCGATGCCGGCGGGCGAGTCACAAACAATGTAATCGAACTGTGTCTGCAGCTCCTCCATGACGCGAGCCACACCATCTGTCGTCAGGGCATCTTTGTCGCGGGTTTGCGAGGTCGGCAGGATGTAGAGATTTTCCAGCATCTTGTCGCGGATCAGCGCTTGCTGCAGGCGTGCCTCTCCATGAATGACGTTGATGAAATCGTAGACCACCCGACGCTCACAACCCATGACCAGATCGAGGTTGCGCAGGCCTACGTCAAAATCGATGACGACAGTGCGATACCCGCGCTGGGCAAGGCCGCTGGCGAAGGCTGCGCTGGTAGTGGTTTTGCCCACTCCTCCTTTACCGGAGGTGACGACGACAGTTTGGGCCACGAGTTTCTCTCCTGTATTAATTCTCCAACGCGATTATATGCAGGTGTTCACCATCGAGGGAAACCTGTGCAGCTTTGCCCCAAAGGGGGTGCTCCGCGTCAAGGGTCATGTAGACGCCGGCAATGGCTACCAGCTCTGCCTCCAGACGTTGACAGAAAATGCGTGCTGATTCGTCTCCCTGAACGCCCGCCAAGGCCCGTCCGCGCAAGGGGCCATAGACGTGGACATGTCCGTCGGCCAGGACTTCGGCGCCAGCGTTGACGGCGCCCAGACAGACCAGATCGCCACCTCGCGCGTACTGGCGCTGACCTGAGCGCAGGGGCTGGCTGAACACGCTGCCTGCAGCGGTATTCGACGCCGGCGGCGCGCTGGCGGCCTTGGCGTCGCTGCCGCGCAGGTGGGGTAGCCCGAGAGCAGCCGCGGCTTCCGCTTGTTCGTCGCTGACATTACGCACCCCGATGGGAAAACAGCCGGCTTCGCGGAGAATCGTCAGCCATTCGCTGAAGGGCAGGGAAAGTGATGGATCGATGTCGGTCAGGTCCAGGATGATCGCTGCCCCCTGTACCAGACGCAACGCCGGTCCCTGGGCCGCAAGTTCCGCCTGCAAGGTCTTGGCAGAAGCGTGCGTCAGACGCAAGATGCTGAGGGTGAATACCCCGCCACTAAGGCGCAGGGTCGATTTCGTCGGGGTGGCATTCATGTTTCACGTGAAACCCGTCAGGACTAATCGCGTCGCAGCAGTGGCAGCTTGTCTTTTTTTCCATTGAACTCCTCTGCCTGGGGCAGGGCCGCCTTCTTGCGCAAGATAACGGGCCAGTGGCGGGTGAGTTCTGCATTCAGGGCGGTGAAATGTTTCTGATCGTCAGGCACTTCGTCTTCGGCATAGATCGCATCGGCCGGACACTCGGGAACACAGGCAGCACAGTCGATACACTCGACCGGATCGATGACCAGAAAGTTTGGCCCCTCGTGAAAGCATTCGACAGGGCAGACTTCGGCACAATCGGTATATTTGCATTCGATACAATTTTCGGTGACAACGTAGGTCATGCTTCAAACCTTGGCAGGGCTGGATTTTTTTCGGGTACTTTTGGCGCTGGCGGACTTCTTGCTGCTACTTGTCTTTTTTGCAGTAGCCGGGCTTCGACGCGCAGCCTTTTTTGGCTTGCCGTCTGCTGCTTCCTCCTCTGCTTTGGGCTCCGGAGCTACGTAGTCGCGCAACAATTCTTCGATTTCGACGGGCGCTGCCGCTTCTGGAAAATGGAAGGCGCAGTCTGCCTGAGGACAGACTAACTCCTCACCGCGACGCTTGGTACTCTTTTTATAGAGCACCGGCCAAGCGCAGCGTGGGCAGGCGCGGGCGACGGGCTCTCCCCAAACGGCATATTTGCATTTGGGGTAGGTGTTGCAGGAGTAGAAGGTCTTGCCGTAACGACTGCGCTTCTCCACCAGCTCGCCGCTGCCACAGGCTGGGCAGGTGACGCCAGTGGATTTGGGTGTGCTTAGGCTCTCCAGATATTTGCAGCTCGGGTAACCACTGCAGGAAATGAAGCGCCCGTAGCGCCCCTGGCGATAGACCAAGGCCTTGCCGCAGTCGGGACAGTCGCGCCCGACGGGTTCTGGTGCCTCACGCGGGCCATCGATGGGGCGGGCGTAATTGCAGTCGGGATAGCCACTACAAGAGATGAAGCGCCCGTAGCGCCCCAGCTTGAGGCGCAACGGTTTACCACACTCGGGGCAGTTTTCGTCGATCGCCTCGCTGGTTGCCTCGGAGCGACTGATATTGGCTTTGTCTTCTAGACGCTGATGAAAAGGCTTCCAGAAGTCCCTCAATACCGGCTGCCAGTCCTTCTCGCCGCGGGAGATGGCATCGAGCTGGTCCTCGAGCTCGGCGGTGAAGCCATAGTCGACATATTGGTCAAAATGCTGTACCAGGAACTGGTTGACAACCTCCCCTAAGTCGGTGGGGTGAAAACGCCGCTGTTCCACAGCAACATATTCCCGGTTCTGCAGGGTCTGAATGATGCTCGCGTAGGTGGACGGTCGACCAATTCCATGCGCCTCCAGGGTCTTGACCAGGGTTGCGTCGCTGTAGCGCGGGGGCGGCTCGGTGAAATGCTGTTCGGCTTCGATCCCATGAAAAGTGGGTTGATCGCCATTTTGCAGGGCAGGCAGGAGGCGTTGCTCGTCGTCTTCGTCCTGCTCGTCCTTGCCTTCCTGATAGACCACGAGAAAACCGGGAAAGGTGACCGTCGAACCATTGGCGCGTAGTTGCCAGTGACTGCCCGCAGCGAAATCGACGGCTACCAGGTCTAGCTGCGCTGCGGCCATCTGACAGGCGACAGCACGTTTCCAGATCAGGTCGTAAAGGCGCCATTGGTCCTTGTCGAGGCGGCCCTGCAGACTGTCGGGGTGACGGCGGATGTCGGTGGGGCGGATCGCCTCGTGGGCTTCTTGGGCATTCTTGGCCTTGGTCTTGAAACGGCGCGCCTCTTTGGGGAGATATTCGCCGCCAAAGTGTTGTTGCACGAAGTCGCGCATAGCGGCAATGGCATCTTCCGAGAGATTCACCGCATCGGTACGCATGTAGGTGATCAAACCAACGGTCTCGTTACCGATACTGATGCCTTCGTAGAGTTGTTGGGCAACGCGCATGGTACGGCTGGCGTTGAAGCCGAGTTTGCGCGAAGCCTCCTGCTGCAAGGTCGAGGTAGTAAACGGTGCGGCCGGTTGCCGCTGGCGCTGCTTGCGCTCGACCTTGATCACCTGGAGCGGCTGGCGCTCGAGGTTGGCAAGGATCTCACTGCGTATCGCCTCGGCAGCCGCCGCATCGGGAATGTCGAATTGCTCGAGCTTTTTCTCCTGCCACTGGCTGAGGCGTGCGGAAAAACGCTTTTCCTCCTGCTCCAGCTCTGCGCTCAGGGTCCAATATTCGCGCGCAACGAAGGCGCGGATTTCGGCTTCACGCTCGCAGATCATGCGTAGGGCTGCGCTCTGCACGCGACCGGCGGAAAGACCGGGGCGTACCTTGCGCCAGAGCAGCGGCGAGAGATTGAAACCGACGAGATAATCCAGCGCGCGGCGCGCTTGCTGGGCATTGACCAGATCCATGGCAATCGCGCGCGGATGCGCCACGGCGTCCTGTACTGCGCGCGGGGTGATTTCGTGGAAGACCACCCGCTGTACCGGTTTGCCGTCGAGCAACTTCTTGTCGCGCAGCAGCTCTACCAGGTGCCAGGAGATCGCCTCGCCCTCGCGATCCGGATCGGTGGCGAGCCAGAGACTATCGGCCTTGCGCAATGCGCTAGCAATGGCATCGACATGTTTGCCGTTGCGTGCGATTTCGGCATAGCGCATGGCAAAATCGTGTTCGGTATCGACGGCCCCTTCCTTCGGCAGCAGATCGCGCACATGGCCGTAGGAGGCAAGCACCGTAAAGTCGCCGCCCAGATACTTCTGGATGGTTTTCGCCTTCGCTGGCGACTCGACAATTAGCAAGTGGGTCATGCGTCAGTGCAAGATGCGACGGCCATCGGGGCTGAGAAGTTGGTCCATCCAGTAGCCGTCGGGGCCGTCCTCGTTGACCATCACCAGAAAGGCGACCCAGTCGAGGGTCTCCAGGTCGGTCTCTTCCAGTTCCAGGGCCAGAAGACGGTCGATAATGCGCTCCCGGATACTGCTGTTGATGACGCCCAGGTGTTCCCATTCCGCCAGCTGCCCCCGCGTTGCCACGGATAACTGCAGATTTTCCCAGGGTTGATAGCTGCGGATGGCAGAGCGGCTGTTTTCGGGGCTGTGGTCTTCGTCGAAGCCGTCCATCCAGTCGAGGGCACGTTGAATTCCCTCTTCCGGGTACCCTGCGGCGAGCAATTGCTCCTCGATCTCGCTGTTTTCCTCGTCGTCGTCGAGGTGGTCGAGTAGGTAACTGATGATGTCGATGACGTCTTCCATGGCAGACCCCTAGTTGGTATTGGGAAGGCGACAGAAACGCCCCCCAGGGCAGGAGGCGATATATCCTTGGATTTCCATGTGCAAGAGGATGGACGAAAGCGCCGGGAGCGTCAATCCGCAGCGGCTGGCAATTTCCTCGCTGCTCAGGGTTTCCTGTCCCAGTGCCGCCCATACCTGACGTTCCGTTTCGTCCTCCGGCTGGCGCAGTTCCCGTATCTCAGCACCCTGGCTGGCAGCAAAGAGAGGTCCCAGCTCTTCGAGAATGTCCTGTGCTGTCTCAACCAGCTTGGCGCCGTCCCGAATCAGACGATGGGGGCCGCGGGCCAGAGGGCTGTGGATCGAGCCAGGGATGGCAAAGACCTCACGGCCCTGTTCCATGGCCAGACGGGCGGTGATCAGGGAGCCGCTGTTTTCTGCTGCCTCGACCACCAAAGTTCCCAGGCAAAGCCCGCTGATCAGCCGATTACGGCGCGGAAAGAGGCCACGATGGACGCGGGTGCCGGGTGGCTGTTCGCTGATGATGAGGCCCGTCGCCAGCATGGCGCGGGCGAGGTCCAGATTTTCGCGCGGATAGATCAGATCGGTGCCGGTGCCCAGTACTCCGATGGTACCCGAATGCAGAGCACCCTGGTGCGCGGCGGCGTCGATGCCGATGGCCAGGCCACTGACAATCACCAGTCCGTTCTTGCCCAGCTCCTCGGCAAAGGCACGGGCTGTGGCATTCCCCACCGGCGTCGGGTTGCGGCTGCCGACAATGGCGAAAAGTGGGTCGCGCAGCCGGGCGCGCTGACCGCGCAGAAACAGGGCCATGGGCGGATTGGCAATTTCCCGCAGCAAGGGGGGATAATCGTCATCGAACCAGGTACAGAGATCCTGCTCGGCGTTTGCCAACCATTGGCGATCGGCATCCGTCAGGCAGTCTTCCGGGTCCCGGCGCAGCCACTCCTGACTGACGGCAGGGAGATCGGGATGGCGTACGCCAAAACAGGCCTCCGCAGACTCCTGTTGTTCCAGTAAGAGGCGCTGCCGTCGTGGGCCGAGGCCGGGGCAGCGCAGGAGGGCAAGCCAAGCGGATTGTTTCAAGGAGTGAGTTGGGCCTCTTGCTGCAGTTTTGCCGGTCCGGCAACCGGGTAATAAACATTGGCGCCCAAGGGAATGCCGCGCGTTGCCGAGGTGATGACGGCATAAGAAACCTGGGGAAAGACGCGGAAAATCATCAGGGTACCAATTTTTTCCGGAGGTAGGGGGAAATCCTTGCCGGTGACAGCATTCTTGCCCATCCGTGCCGAGTCGTCGATCTCCATGACGTTGCCTGGCTTCAGCTCGGCATTTGCGCCCTGATCGAGGATGACCACCTGCCCTACCGTGAGTTCTTCGGCGTTGTTGGTTTTGGCGATGATTTGTGCCGCGACGGCCCGCTTGGGCGCGCTCGGGAAATAGTGTGGCGCCGGTCTCGGGGTGATCGGCACCAGACGGTCGCCCAGATCGATTTCCCGCCGCGCTGAGAGAATACGAATTTCTGCCTCGCTACCGTTGTTGTGCACTAGCTCTGCGGTGCCCAGATTGATCACGCTATAGCCCAGCGGCTTGGGATCGGCCAGACGATGCAGCTCAGTACCCAGACGCACGATACTGTAGCGGGTTCCCACTGCAGCCTGGTCGAGGCCGCTGACGAAGACCTTGTCCCCGGCGGTATAGGCGGGACGCTCATGCAGTGCTGCAGCGAGATAGGGCAGTTTGTCGTACTCCTGCTTGTTGGCGACGATGGCCGGGCTGTACAGAAAGGGCATGATGATACCCGTATGGTAACTGGGAATGGCCGCTACCTGCAGTTGGGGTTGCAGGGGAATGACCTCGACGGCAGGTTCGCCATTGGGCATCCGGTACAGGACGATGCGATCGCCGGGGTAGATCAGATTGGGATTGCGGATCTGTGGGTTGGCGTGCCAGATCTTCCGCCATTCCCAGGGATTTTTGAGGAAATGGGCGGCGATGCCCCATAGGGTATCACCGGGTTGTACGACATAACTGCCCAACTGCTGGCTGACAGCTGCTGGCTCGGCGAGTGCCAGGCCAGGGGCAAGAGGGCCCAGCAGGGCGCAGGCAATAGCCAGGGGTACAACACGTTTCCGCATGATCTCTTCTCCTTGGGACTTCCGCGCCCCATAGTATTAGTCCAAGATATCAATTTTTGCGAGAACGGACCGGTTATGGCGCTTTTGAAAATTGTCGAATATCCCGATACCCGCCTCAAAGGCCTGGCTCAGCCGGTGGCACGAATCGATCGGGAAATCCGTCAATTGGCGGATGATATGGCGGAAACCATGTACGATGCCCCGGGCATCGGCCTTGCGGCACCACAGGTGGCGGCCGCGCAGCGATTGATCGTTGTCGATGTCTCCGATGGACGCAACGAGCTGCTGACCCTCATCAACCCCGAAATCATCGAGAAATCCGGCGAGGAGGAGATGAAGGAGGGATGTCTATCCGTTCCTGGGGTTCTCGAGACCGTGCGCCGCGCTGATCGGGTCAAGGTGCGCGCTCAGGACGTCAGTGGCAAGACTCTAGAGCTGGAAGCCGACGGCCTGCTGGCAGTCTGTCTGCAGCATGAAATCGACCACCTCAATGGCGTGCTCTTTGTCGATCATCTTTCCCGCCTGAAACAGAATCTGATTCGCCGCAAGGCAGAAAAGCGGATGCGCCAGCATGGCTGAGGACCGGCGCATCGTCTTTGCCGGAACGCCGGAATTCGCGCAGATCGTGCTCGCTCAGCTGTTGGCACGTCAGGACAATGTCGTCGGCGTTCTGACCCAGCCGGATCGTCCTGCGGGGCGCGGGCGCAAGCTCCAGGCGAGTCCGGTCAAGACCCTGGCGATGCAGGCGGGGCTGCCGATATTACAGCCAGAATCCAGCCGCCGCCCCGAAACCCTCGACTGGTTGGCCCAGTTGGCCCCCGATCTGCTCATTGTCGTTGCCTTTGGCCAGATTCTGCCGCAGGCGATGCTCGATCTGCCGCGCCTCGGCGCCATCAATGTCCACGCCAGTCTCCTGCCGGCGTGGCGCGGTGCCGCTCCTATCGTCCGTGCGCTGGCTGCTGGCGATCGCGAAACCGGGGTCTGTATCATGCAGATGGAAGCCGGACTGGACAGCGGCCCCGTGCTGTGGACACGCAGCACGCCGATTCTGGATACGGACACCGGAGCCAGCCTGCACGATAGGCTGGCGGAACTCGGTGCCGAGGCCCTCTCCGAGGCTCTCGACCGTCTGTGGCTGGGGGAACTTCGACCCCAGTCTCAGGATCACGAACGGGCGACCTACGCCAAAAAGCTGCGCAAGGAAGAGGCGCGTATCGACTGGTCACAGGACGCCGCGACCAGCGAACGCCTGATTCGGGCCTACCATCCCTACCCGGTGGCGCACACGAGTTTTCGGGAGCAGCCGTTACGCGTCTGGGCGGCGCGTCTGGGTAGCGCTAGCGGCGTAGCAGGCACGCTGATCACGAATACGGCGGAAGGGCCGGAAGTCGCCTGTGGACAGGGAAGTTTGGTGCTGACCCGGGTACAACCCGCGGGGAAGGCACAACTTTCCGGTGCTGATTTCGTGCGCGGCTACCGTCCGCAAGCGGGCGAGGTTTTCGTTTGAGCGAGGCCGTGCAGGGGAAGCGCCTGCGCCGCGCCGCTCTGCTTGCCTACCCGGCAGCGTTGGCGGGTGAGCGCCTGGATTTTCTCCTGGATCGCTCCGGTCTGCAGGGGGCAGAGCGGGCCAGCCTGCAATGGTTGCTGAGTGGCGGCCTGCGCGAGAGCCAGGCCTTGCGCGAACAGTTGCAAAGCCTGTTGCGCCCCGGCAAGCAGGATGAGCAGGTGCTTGCCCTGCTGCAATTGGCGCTATACGAATTGCGCCATGGGCAACGCCCGGATTTTGCCATCGTGAATGACTGGGTGGAGGCCAGCCAGCTTATCGGCAAGACTTGGGCCAAAGGCCTGATCAATGCCGTGCTGCGCCGCTATCTGCGCGAGCGTCCGGCGCTCGAGACAGTGGCGATGTCGTTGTCGGAATCGCATCCTGCGTGGCTGCTGCAGCGCCTGCAGGCGGCCTACCCAGAGGACTGGCCCGCCATTGTCGCTGCCAATCTCCAGTCCGCGCCGCTGTGGTTGCGCGTCAATCGGCAGCAGCTCAATCGCGATGCGTACCAACGGCGCTTGCAAGAATGCGGTCAGCCCAGCCGCACCTATGACCAATTGCCGGACGCCCTGATCCTGCCCGGCAGTTTGCCAGTCCGCGATCTGCCGGGTTGGGACGCCGGCTGGGTCACAGTGCAGGATGGCGCTGCGCAACTGGCAGCGGAGATTCTCGCGCCCCAGCAGGGGGAAAAAGTTCTCGATGCCTGTGCCGCGCCCGGCGGCAAAACCGCGCATCTGCTTGCCTTGGGGGCCACGAATATGCTGGCCCTGGACCGCTCCGCCCCACGTCTGCGCCGCCTGCAGGAGGCGCTGCAACGGCAGGGCCTCAGTGCCGAACTGCGGGAGGCCGATGCGGCCTTGCCGGATACCTGGAGCAACAAGCAACTTTTCGATGCCATTCTCCTCGATGCGCCTTGCAGTGCCACCGGCATCATTCGTCGCCACCCAGATATCCTGCACCGCGAACCGGACCTCGTCGCCTTGCGTGAAGAGCAGGCGCGTTTGCTGCGCGGTCTTTGGCAACAGTTGCGACCGGGGGGGCGCCTGCTCTACTGCACTTGCTCCATTTTGCCGGAAGAAAACGAAGAGCAGATACAGGATTTCCTTGCCGGGCACGGCGACGCGGTGCGGGTGCCAGACCCGCGCTGCGGTCAACGCCTCCCCGGGCAGGACGACATGGACGGCTTCTACTACGCGCTGCTGCGCAAGGTCGGTACGCAGGCATGAGCGAACGTCAGCGCCCCTCGCCGCGCCGCTACTGGTTGCGTGCACTGCGCCAGAATGATGGTGACGAAGGGAGCGGCGGCTTCCTGCGCTGGTGGGCGGTGCTGCTGATCCTCCTGGTCCTGGGCTTTCTCGCATTTACTTTTTTTGTCAGTGCCGCAGGACCGCTGAGCCCCTTTTTCATCCCCATGCTTCTCGCTTCGGCGGCCATCGTTTTGCTCCTGCTGGTGTTGGTCATGGTCGCTGTCGCCCGCCTGCTGCTGCGTCTGCGGCGCGGTGAGGTGGGCAGTCAGCTGGCCACCCGTCTGGTCGTGATCATCACCATCCTCAGCCTGACCCCAGCGGCCGTGGTGTTTGCCTTCTCCTGGCGTTACCTCAATCAAGGCATTGACTCCTGGTTGAGCGCTGCGGTGGAGAGCGCTCTCGAGCAGGCGGTAGATGTAGCCAAGGCGGGGGTAGACCGCTACCGCAGCAGCACCCTGCTGTCGGCGGAGACGATTGCCCAGGCGCTCACCGGGCAGCCGGACAGTGCCGCAGTGCTGACTGTCATCCAGATGCGCGACCAGTTTCGCCTGAGCAGCGTCACCCTCTTTTCCAGCAGCAACCGCATCATTGCCACCAGCAGCGACAACCTCGAGCTGGTCCCTCGCCTGCCCCACGACCTTTTGCTTGGCGCCCATACCAATCATCCGCTGGTCAAAATGGCAGACGAAAACGGACAGTTCCTGGTGCGCGTGCTCATCCCGGTGATGAACCCGCACTTTGGGCGCGGCAATCGTCTGCTCTATGTGGAGCAGGTGGTGCCGGAGCAATTCAGTCGGGCCGCTGCAGCAGTGCAAAACGCCGATCACCGCTATCGGCAACTCACCCTGATGCGCGGGCCCATGAAGACGGCCTTTCAGATGACCCTAGCGGTCGCTCTCTTGCTGACCGCGCTCAGTGCGCTGTGGATCGCCCTGCTCCTGGCCCGGCGCCTGACCGCCCCCATCGCCCGCCTTGCCGCGGGGACCCAAGCGGTAGCGCGCGGCGAGTTCATTCCCCTGCAAATCATTCCCAGTAATGATGAGCTGGGCGTTTTGCTTCATTCTTTCAACAATATGACGCGACAGCTTGCACGCGCCAAGCAGCAGGCGGCCAAGGCGCAGGAGGAGGCCGATCAGCGACGGTATTATCTGGAAACCATCCTGGCGCAGATTTCCAGCGGTATCCTGATATATGCCAATGATGGCAAGATCTCAGAAGTCAATGCAGCGGCAAGGAAGATTCTGCGTCTGCCGGAAAGCGGGCTGCCGGATCCGGAAAATGAGCCGCAACTGGCCGCGTTCTGGGCTCAGGCACAGGACTGGATTCAGCAGCCACGCAACGACATGCAGCGGGAGCTGCAGATCGAACGTAGTGACGGTACCCAGACCCTATTGCTGCACGGCGCGCGCTTTGCCGAGCTGGGCGGGACCGAGGGTTTTGTCCTGGTCTTCGACGACATCAGTCCGCTGTTGGCTGCCCAGCGCAGCGCCGCGTGGGGGGAGGTAGCGCGGCGCCTGGCGCACGAGATCAAGAACCCGCTCACGCCCATCCAGCTCTCGGCAGAGCGGCTGCGCCGCAAGTATCTCGAACGGCTTGGCGCCGAGGGGGAAACGCTGGATCGGGCAACCCACACCATCATCCAGCAAGTCGACGCCTTGAAAGTGTTGGTCGATGCCTTCTCCGAATATGCCCGAGCGCCAAAGCTGGACCTGCATCCCATTGATCTGAACGCCTTGATTGCCGATGTTGCCGAGCTTTATCGCGGGCAGGGCGCCGGAGTGGAAATCCGCTGCGATCTGGCGCCCGAGCTGCCGCTGCTGCGCGCCGATGCCCATCGCCTGCGGCAGATCCTCAACAATCTGCTGCGCAATGCCATCGATGCCATCGCTGCTACGGCAGAGCCAGCAACGGAGGGGCAGCGGCACATCTGGATTCGTACTCGGATGCTGCTCGGTCCGGAGCAACCCATGCTAGAATGGATAGTAGAAGATGATGGTCCAGGCTTCCCTGCAGACCTCCTGGCGCGGGTTTTCGAGCCCTACGTGACCAGTAAACCCAAGGGCTCGGGTTTGGGATTGGCCATTGTGCGACGCATCGTCGAGGAGCATGGTGGACAGATCGAGGCTGGAAACCGGGAAGAAAGCGGGGCTCGGGTGGTGATGCGGTTTCCCCTCGCGGCGGGGGTGGCGGAGGAAGCATGAAGGAAGCGGGAAGACTCAACATTCTGGTCGTCGATGATGAGCCGGATATTCGTAGCACGCTGGCCGATATCCTCGAAGACGAGGGCTACCGTGTTACCCAGGCAGCCAGTGCCGCCGAGGCCGAGGCGCGTCTGCGCGATGGCCTCTACGATCTTCTTCTGCTCGACATCTGGATGCCCGGGGAGGACGGATTGCAGTTCCTCCGGCGTCTTGCGAGTAATGGCCTGGAGCAGCCGGTGGTGATGATGTCGGGGCATGGCACCATCGAAACTGCTGTGCAGGCGACGAAACTGGGGGCCTATGATTTTATCGAGAAGCCCCTGTCTCTGGACAAGACCCTGCTCAGTGTCGGTCATGCCCTCGAAGCCTTCCGGCTACAGCGCGAGAACCGGGAGCTGCGCGAGCAGAGTGGGGTGATCGAACGACCTACCGGTGAAAGCCCGGCCATCAAGCAGTTTCGCGAACAACTCAAACGGGTTGCGGCGGTAGACTCCTGGGTCCTGCTCCAAGGCGAAGCGGGAAGTGGCAAAGAGGTCGCGGCGCGCTACCTGCACCGCCACAGCCGTCGTGCCGAGAGTCCATTCATCGACTTGCGGGCGGCGGTCATCGCTCAGCCCAATGTCACGGTCGAGCTGTTTGGCGCCGAGCAGGACGGGCGTGTGCAGCGGGGGCGTCTGGAATTGGCACACGGTGGCACCCTTTTCATCGACGAAATTGCTGACATGAACCTCGAGAGCCAGGCGCGTCTGGTCTCTGCCCTGCAGGAGGGGCGCATCCTCCGGGTGGGAGGGACGACGCCGGTGGACCTCGATGTACGCGTTATTGCCGGTACGGCGCGCGATCTGCAAAAACTGGTAGCCGCGGGGCAGTTCCGCCATGATCTCTTCTACCGCCTGCAGGCCCTGCCGCTGCAAGTGCCCAGCCTCGCGCAGCGCAGTGCCGATATCCCAGAGCTGGTCGAGGAGTTCATGGGGCTGTACCGCCGGCGCGAGGGTCTGAGTCGGCGGCAGTTTCTGCCGGAGGCCATGGAGGTTTTGCGCCACTATCCCTGGCCTGGAAACGTGCGGGAATTACAGAACCTGGTACAACGCCTGTTGATTCTCAGCGAGGGTCCCGAAGTCAGTGCCGAAGAGGTGGAGGGCGCGCTGGGGCTGGATCAGCGCCTGATGCCCCTCGGTAACGCCTCGCCGGATGATTTCGGCGGCACCCTGAAGCGTGCGCGTGAACGCTTCGAGCGCGCCTTTCTCGAATATCATCTGGCGCGCAACGACTGGAACATTGCCAGGACGGCAGAAGCCGCCGGTCTCGAGCGTACCCATCTCTACCGCAAACTGAAGAATCTGGGGATTGGGCTGCGCGGCGAGCGGCGCCCGGAGGATGAACTGGAGGACTGATGGAAGAACGATCGTTTCAACCCCTGGGTATTGCCATCCTCACGGCCTCGGACACCCGCACCCCCGAAACCGACAAGTCGGGTGACGCTGCCGATACTCTGCTGCGCGAGGCGGGTCATCGGATCGTCCAGCGTGCCATCGTTGCCGATGATCTGCTGGCCCTGCGGGCGCAGATGCAGGCGTGGATCGATGACCCACAGATCGATGTCGTCGTCAGCACGGGGGGTAGCGGACTCACCGGCCGCGATGTCTGCCCCGAGGCCATGGCGCCCTTGGTCAGCAAGCCCATCCCAGGATTTGGTGAACTCTTTCGTTATCTTTCCTACCAAGAAATCGGTACCAGCACCATACAGTCGCGCGCTGAAGCTGCGGTTTGCTCGGGGACCCTCTTTTTCCTGTTGCCTGGTTCAACGGGGGCTGTGCGCACGGGGGTCAGCCAGATCATCGTCCCCCAGTTGGATATCCGTCAGCGTCCCTGCAATCTCACCCAGCTCTTGCCGCGGATTCGCGGCGAGGTCTAGCGAACGGCAAGCGGTAAAGTCTCTCCCGCTATTAAACTGATCTGCAGTGCTCGCGGTACTTGGCGCGCCGTTGTTCGGAGCTTGCCCGACGCCAATCGTCGCAGGATAATCCGCCCATGAAAAACACCTTTTCCGTCATTGTGGTAGGCGCTGGCCACGCAGGTATCGAGGCAGCGGCGGCAGTCGCGCGTAGCGGCAGCCGTTGTCTGCTGCTGACCCAGAATATCGACACCATCGGGCAGATGTCCTGCAATCCGGCCATTGGTGGCATTGGCAAGGGGCATCTGGTCAAGGAAATTGATGCCCTGGGCGGGGTCATGGGCCGTGCCATCGATCGCGCCGGCATCCAGTTCCGCGTCCTCAATGCGCGTAAGGGGCCGGCAGTACGTGCCACGCGCGCCCAGGCCGATCGCAGCCTGTATAAGCTCGCGGTGCGTGAGCTGCTGGAAGAACTACCACTCCTGCAGATGTTTCAGGGCAGCGTGGGCGATCTGTTGGTAGAAGGTGGCAGGATCGCGGGTGTGCGGCTGGAGAATGGGCAGGAATTTCGTGCTCCGGCTGTGGTCCTTACCACCGGCACTTTCCTCGCCGGACGCATCCACATCGGCGATCAAAGTTACCCGGCGGGACGCGCCGGTGACGCCCCGGCCAATGCCCTGGCGGAACGTCTGCGTGCCCTCGAGTTTCCGGTGGCCCGGTTGAAGACCGGCACCCCGCCGCGCATCGACGGGCGTAGCATCAATTACTCCGTGCTCGAGATCCAGCCCGGCGATGACCCGGCGCCCCCCTTTTCCTTCCTGACGGAGCGCATCGAGGTCGAACAGCGCCCCTGCCATATTACTTATACCAATGCCGAAACCCATCGCATCATCGCCGACAACTTGCAGCATTCGGCCATGTATGGGGGGCACATTCAATCCAAGGGACCACGCTACTGTCCTTCCATCGAGGATAAAATCGTGCGCTTTGCCGACAAGGCGTCACACCAGATCTTTCTCGAACCCGAAGGCCTGCGCACCCAGGAGGTCTACCCCAACGGGATCTCCACCAGCCTCCCTTTTGCCGTGCAGGAGGCGCTGGTACGCAGCATGCGCGGCCTGGAAAACGCCGTCTTGTTGCGCCCGGGCTACGCCATCGAGTATGACTACCTCGACCCCCGCGCCCTGACCCCAGAGTTGCATAGTCAGCTTCTGCCCGGGCTCTTCTGTGCCGGACAGATCAACGGTACGACGGGCTACGAGGAGGCGGCGGCGCAGGGGCTCCTGGCGGGGATCAATGCCGCCCGCTGGGAGCGTGGCGAGAAGGGCTGGTGTCCGGCACGACATGAGGCCTATCTTGGCGTGATGGTAGATGATCTGGTTACCCGCGGGCTGGATGAACCCTATCGGATGTTCACCAGCCGCGCGGAATATCGACTGCGGCTGCGCGAAGACAATGCCGACCAGCGCCTGACGCCGGTAGGCCGAGAGCTCGGCTTGGTAGACGAAGAGCGCTGGCAACGCTTTGTCGCCAAGCAGGAAGCGCTGCGCGGTGAACGGCAGCGCTTGGAATCCATCCGTATTGGCGAAGACTCTCCCGCAGCCCAAAACCTGGCCATGCGCCTGCCGCAACCCCTACGCCGGGACCATAACCTCTGGGAGTTGTTGCGTCGCCCGGAGTTGAGCTATCCCGAACTGCTGGCAGACTGTGGTATCAGCGATCCGTTACCGGTCTCCCTTGCCGCGGTACTGGAAATCGACTGCAAATATGCCGGCTATGTGCAGCGGCAAGAGGAAGAGGTCGAACGCAATCAACGCTGGGAGAGCATGGAAATTCCGGCGGATCTCGACTTTGGCGTCATTTCCGGTCTGTCTACGGAGGTGCGGCAACGTCTGCAGCGGCAGCAGCCGCGTAGTGTGGGGGAGGCCAGCCGCATCCCTGGGGTCACACCTGCTGCGGTCTCCCTGCTGTTGATTCACGTGAAACGTCACCACTGGGCGGCGGCGAGTTAGGTGCCACCTATTCCCGAGATGGACAGCAACGCCCTGCGCCAGAGCCTTGATCAGGGGCTGCTCGCTATGGACCTGGACCAGGAAATCAGCCCGCAGGCGCGCGAGCGGCTTTTGTGCTACCTGGCAGAGCTGATGTCGTGGAACCGGACCCATAACCTGACAGCAATTCGGGACCCATCGGCGGCCGTATACCGGCATTTGCTCGATAGTTTGGCCTTGTTACCGTTTTTGCCGAAGGATCGACCGGTATATGACATTGGCAGTGGCGCTGGTCTGCCTGGCATCCCGCTGGCCATCGCGCGCCCGCAGCAACCCTTCGTGCTGGTCGAGCCGGCGGGTAAGCGGGTGGCGTTTCTGCGTCATGTGTTGTCCCTGCTAGGATTGGAGTGGGCAGAAGTTCGGGCACAGCGCGCCGAGGACTTACGCTACGTCGAGCGTATGGTACTGGTCAGTCGCGCCACCGCTGAGTTGGCGGAGTTCCTCGTCATGACCCAAAGTTGCTTGCAGCCAGGCATCGCGTTGCTGCTCGCCAAAGGACCGGCCTGGGCCGAAGAAATGAGTAAACTGCCACCGGATTGGGCGGCACGATTCGTGGCCCAACCATTGGCCATTCCCGGGCAACCGCCACGCTTTGCCCTCTGCGCCGAGCTGGAGAGCGCGGCGTCATCCTGTCACTGGTCGGTTCCGCCCGCAGTCGGTATCCTGTAAGTGCGAAGCGGAGAGAGATAGAAGATGCGGGTTGTGGCCATAGCCAACCAGAAGGGCGGTGTCGGGAAGACCACTACGGCGGTCAACTTGGCGGCGGCCGTGGCGGCCCTGGACAAGCGCGTGCTGCTGATCGACCTGGATCCGCAGGGCAACGCCAGCACCGGGCTCGGTGCCGATAAAAGTCGCTGGCCCAATGTTTACCACTTGCTTTTAGGGGAGGTCGATCTGTCGGCTGCGCTGCAAGGATGTGGAGCCTTGTCCTTGCTCGCCGCAAGCCTAGATCTCGCTGCTCTGGAAGTAGAGCTTGCCGGGCAGGAAGGGCGCGAGTTGCGTCTGCGCGACGCTCTGCGAGGCGCGCAGGATTGGGATTACGCATTCATCGATTGCCCGCCGTCCCTCGGCCTCCTGACACTGAACGCCCTGGTTGCAGCCGATCGGGTGTTGATCCCCATGCAATGCGAATATTTCGCCCTGGAGGGCCTGACGCAACTACTCGACACCCTGCGCCGGGTGCGCGCACAATTGCACCCCGGCCTGGAAGTCGATGGCCTTCTGCGTACCATGTTCGATGCGCGTAACCGTCTCTCGACCGAGGTGAGTGGTGAGCTGGAGCGCCATTTCCCCGAGCGTATGTACCGCGTCATCGTGCCCCGCAATGTCCGGCTCGCGGAAGCCCCCAGCTTTGGCCAGCCAGCCATTCATTATGATCCGCAGTGTGCCGGTGCCGACGCCTACCGCCAACTGGCGCAAGAGTTTTTGCAACGTGAGCAACGGTTATGAGTAAAAAACCTGCCGCGCTAGGTCGTGGTCTCGACGCCCTGTTTGCCGGTAACCGGGAGACCAGCACCCTGCGCAATCTGCCTCTCGACCTCATCCATCCGGGGGCACAGCAGGCGCGTAAACATTTCGACGAAGCGGCTCTGGCGGAACTCGCAGATTCCATTCGCGCCGAAGGGGTGCTGCAGCCTATTTTGGTGCGTGCCGAAGCCGGAGGCCGGTATGAGCTCTTGGCGGGGGAGAGGCGCTGGCGCGCAGCACAGTTGGCCGGACTGCGGGAGATTCCCGCCCTGATCCGCGAGGCCTCCGAACAGCAGGCTTTGGTGAT
This sequence comes from Acidithiobacillus sp., assembly GCA_028697715.1. GTDB lineage: Bacteria > Pseudomonadota > Gammaproteobacteria > Acidithiobacillales > Acidithiobacillaceae > Igneacidithiobacillus. Next base: position 73,952 of record JAQVDS010000006.1, read on the forward strand.
CGGCATTATCGAAAATATCCAGCGTCAGGATCTCGATCCCCTTGAGGAAGCCGCGGCTCTGCAGCGTCTACTTGATGAATTCCACCTGAGTCATGAGGCCCTGGCCCAGGTGTTGGGGCGCTCGCGAGCGGCCATCAGTAACCAGCTGCGCCTGCTCCGCCTCGACCCCTCTTTAGCACCGCAGTTACGCACTGGCGGATTGACTGCTGGACATGCGCGGACCTTACTGTCCCTGCCGCCCCCCGCACAGCGGCAAGCGGCGGCGGAGATCATCGCCAAGGGTCTGAGCGTTCGCCAGGCCGAACTCTTGGCCAAAAATGTGCAGGACCGCGAGAATCGAGTCTCCAAGGAGGTCGACCCAAACCTTGCCGCGCTGCTCGTCCAGCTGGAAACGGCGTTGGGCCTGCAGGTCCGCATCTCGGTCCGTCGTGAAGGAGGAGAGTTGCACATTCGCTGGCGCAATGCCGCCGAGGCCGCCGCCCTATGGCAACGTCTGGGCGTGACGGAAGATTCAGTGCCCCTCTCTTGACCTCGTCCGACTGCGTGTTTAGACTCCCTGCCAATTTGCGGTGAGGCCGATGTCAGAAAAATCAACCATGGCCTCCTGGGCATTTTCGGCCTATGTCGGTCGAGTTGCTGCGTGGGTTTTGGTATTGGCTTTGCTCGTCGCCGCCATTTGTGCGTGGCGCTGGAATGCGCGAGAGGCCTGGGCCATTCTCTACGCCGCCTTTTTGAGCGTACTGAACATGCTCATTTTGGGAAGCCGCCTATTGGCGCTCCCCGTTTCACCGGCTGCCGCCAGCGCGCGGCTAGGTGCGGCGGTGCTGCAGCGCTGGGTGCTCACCATCTTGGGCTTGCTGTTGGCTTTGGCCTGGTTGCACCTGCCGATCGTCGGTTTGGTCATCGGTCTTTTGCTTGCACACTTTGTGTATTTAGGCTTCATGTTGCGCGAGCGCAGCAAGAAAAGGAGATGAAACGTGGCATCTGGCGATATCGCCCATCACCTGGTCAACTGGACGGTTGGCCAGGGATTCTGGACCTTCGATCTCGATACCATTCTGATTGGTTGGGTAATGGCTGCCATCCTGGTAATCACCTCCATGGTGGTCGGTGCCCGCCTGCAGCGGGGAGCCCCAGCCGGAATGCAGGCCTGGCTCGAAGGAACCGTAGAGTTTATCGATAAGCTGGTTACCGATAGTTTTCCGGTGCGCGATCCCCTGATTGCGCCGGTGGCGCTGACGGTGTTCGTGTGGATCCTGCTGATGAACAGTATGGACGTGATTCCTGCCTATCTGCCTGGAGTTATCGCCGGTTGGTTTGGGCTCGAGCACTTTCGCATCACGCCTACCGTAAATTTGAACACCACCTTTGCGGTCGCGTTGGCGGTCTTTGGACTGACCATTTTCACCAGTCTACGCGTCAAAGGATTTGCGTACTTCAAGACCTACCTCACCCACCCATTCGGCAAGTACCTAGCGCCCATCAACATCATCATGACGGCGATTGAAGAAATCACCAAGCCCCTGAGTCTGGGTTTGCGACTCTTTGGCAACATGTTTGCTGGCGAGCTTGTATTCCTGCTTCTCGCTCTATTGCCGTGGTGGGGTACCCTGATCATGGGCGAGGTCTGGTCGCTGTTCGAATCCCTCATCATTATGCTCCAGGCCTTTATTTTCACCGTGCTGACGGTTGTGTATCTGGGCATGGCCAATATGCAGGACCACTAATTCCACTTTCTGCTTTGTTTTGACATTCTAAGGAGTCTTTACCATGGACGCACATACCATCATCGTTGCAGCAACTGCCATCGCCGTGGGTATCATCTTTGGTGCCGCCGGTCTCGGCTCGGCCATTGGCTGGGGTTTGATCACCTCCAAGACCATCGAAGGCATTACCCGTCAGCCGGAAATGCGCCCGCAGCTGCTGGTCAACACCTTCATCTTCGCTGGCTTGATGGAGTCTTTCCCCTTCATCATTCTCGCTTTTGGCTTCTGGTTCCTCTTCGCCAACCCCTTCGTCGGCTAATGCCCCTGGTCGGCTGAGCCGGCCTCCGTGCAAGAGAGGACATCATGAATCCAGTAAGTATCAATGGGACGCTGATCATCCAGCTGATCACCTTCGTGATCCTGGTGATTTTGCTCTACAAGTACCTTTATGGTCCGTTGCGTCGGGTAATGGACGATCGCTCGGCAAAGATTGCGGACGGTTTGGCTGCCGCCGAGCGTGGTCAGGAAGAGCTTGACCTCGCGCAGAAGCGCGCTGCCGAAATTCTACGGGAAGCGAAAGAAAAAGCGAGCGAAATCATTTCTCTAGCCGAGCGACGTGGTATTGAGATGCGCGAGGAAGCGCAAATCAAGGCGCGTGAGGAGGCGGATCGCATCATCGCTGCAGCCCGAGCCGAGATCGAGGTCGAAGGCAATCGCGCTCGCGAGCAGTTGCGTGGTGAAGTCGTGCGCCTAGTGGTGGACGGCTCGCAACAGATCCTGCATCGGGAAATCAACGCTGACAATCATCGCGACATCGTTGATCGCATGGTTGCCCAGCTCTGACGGAGGCGATGATGGCAGAGTCTACTACCCTCGCGCGTCCCTACGCTGAAGCCCTCTTCGAGATGGCATCGGCGGGCGCTGTAACGGGTGCCTGGGATGATGCGCTGCAAGCCCTCGCCTCTTGGGTCGAGGATGCAGACGCGCGCGCCTTTCTCGCTGATCCAGAGCGCTTGGATGCCGACAAGGTAGCCTTGCTGGCGGGTGTTTCGGTCGCCGTCGACAAGGAGGCCTGGACGCGCTTCGTCCAGCTGCTCATCGATAACGAGCGCTGGTCGCTTTCCCGAGAAATCGCCGAACTCTTCCGCGCCGCGGTACGACGTGCGAAAGGGGAACTCGATGTGTTGGTTACCAGCGCATTCGCTTTGGACGACGATCAGAGGGCGGCCGTAGCTGCTGCACTGGAACGCCGGCATCCTGGTATGCACGTGACCCTGCGGGCGGCGGTAGACCCTGATCTCCTGGGCGGTCTGGTCATCCGCGCCGGTGACGAATCCATTGACGCATCCGTGCGCGGCCAGTTGCAACAACTGGCGCAAAATCTTCGCAATTGAATTGAGGAAATGGCATGCAACAACTGAATCCTTCGGAAATCAGTGACCTGATCCGCACGCGGATAGCGGGTTTCGAGGGGCGGGTAGAAACCCGCTCACAGGGAACGATCACCAGCCTGAGCGACGGGATTCTCCGCATTCACGGCCTGGAAGACGTGATGTACGGCGAGATGCTCGAGTTGCCGGGGGGTAAGTATGCCCTCGCGATGAATCTGGAGCGTGACAACGTCGGTGCCGTGGTATTGGGCGAATTCTCCGGCCTGGAGGAAGGGGACGTCGTCAAATGTACCGGTAAGGTCATGCAGGTACCGATTGGTAAGAGCTTGCTGGGTCGCGTAGTCAACTCCCTGGGTCAGCCCCTGGATGGCAAAGGCCCGATTGAGGCGGAAGAATACGACGTCCTCGAAAAGATCGCTCCGGGCGTCATCGATCGCCAGAGTGTGGATGAGCCCATGCAGACGGGAATCAAGGCAATTGATGCCATGGTTCCGATCGGGCGCGGACAGCGCGAGCTGATCATCGGCGACCGCCAGACTGGCAAGACTGCCGTTGCGGTAGACGCCATTCTGAATCAGAAGGGCCAGAACGTCTTCTGTGTGTATGTCGCCGTCGGGCAGAAGGCGTCCACAGTGGCGAGTGTGGTGCGCAAGCTTGAGGAGTACGGCGCGATGGAGTACACCATCGTGGTCGCCGCCAACGCCTCGGATTCTGCGGCAATGCAGTACCTGGCACCTTATGCCGGTTGTACGATGGGCGAGTATTTCCGTGATCGGGGCATGGATGCCCTGATCATCTACGACGACCTTAGCAAGCAAGCCTGGGCCTACCGGCAGATCTCCCTGTTGCTGCGCCGTCCGCCAGGTCGCGAGGCCTACCCTGGTGACGTGTTCTATCTGCACTCCCGCTTGCTGGAGCGCGCTGCGCGCGTCAACGCCGATTTCGTGGCAAAGAAGACCAATGGCGCGGTACAGGGAAAGACCGGCTCCTTGACCGCATTGCCGATCATCGAGACCCAGGCGGGCGATGTGTCTGCGTTCGTGCCGACCAATGTTATTTCCATTACCGACGGTCAGATCTATCTCGAATCCGATTTGTTCAATTCCGGCATTCGCCCGGCTATCAATGCGGGTCTGTCGGTTTCCCGCGTCGGCGGCGCAGCGCAGACCAAGGTCATCAAGAAGCTCGGCGGTGGTATTCGTCTGGACTTGGCGCAATACCGCGAGCTCGCGGCGTTTGCGCAGTTTGCTTCGGATCTTGATGAGATCACGCGCAAGCAGATCGAGCGCGGCAAGCGCGTAACAGAGCTGCTGAAGCAGGATCAGTATTCGCCGATGTCCGTCGCCGAGGAGTCTATCGCACTGTTTGCGGCGAGCAGTGGTGCCCTGGACGACGTCGAGGTCGCCAAGGTTCGGCCCTTTGAGAAGGCTTTGCTTGCCTATATGCACTCCAATCATCAGGCGACCGTCGATGCCTTGGAAGACAAGAAGGCACTCACCGACGAGATCAAGGCAGAATTGGATGCAGCGTTGAAGCAATTCAAGTCCACCGCGAGTTATTAAGGAACGGCAATGGCGAAGGCGAAGGAAATCAACGCCCAGATCAAGAGCGTAAAAAACACGCGCAAGATCACCAAGGCCATGGAAATGGTCGCGGCGAGTAAAATGCGCCGCGCCCAGGAACGGATGGCGGCATCGCGGCCCTATGCCGACAAGATCCGCGAAGTGCTGGCGCATGTCGCGCAGGCGCATCCAGAGTATCAACATCCCTTTCTCGCCGAGCGGCCAAGAAAGCGGGTTGGGTTTCTGCTGGTCAGTTCCGATCGCGGTCTTTGTGGGGCACTGAATGTAAACGTCCTGCGCATCGTTGTGCAGCAAATGCACGACTTGCAGAGTCAGGGCATAGAAGTGCAGGTGGCTGCAGTTGGCAACAAGGGCGTTGGGTTTCTGCGACGTCATGGTGCGCAGCTCTCTGCCGAACTCACCGGCATTGGCGATCGGCCCGGCCTGGCGGATATGGTTGGCCCGATTCGGGTGATGACCGACGCCTATCGGAATGGTGAGATTGACGCCCTTTACCTGATTTCTTCGCGCTTCATCAATACCATGTTGCAGCGGGCGACCCTGGAGCAGGTCTTGCCGGTGAAAAAGCCGGAGGAAAAGACGGTGGTGGCAGGCGAGCGTTGGGATTACATCTATGAGCCAGAAGCGCGACCGGTATTGGATCATCTGTTACAGCGCTACGTGGAATCGGTCATTTACCAGGCGGTAGTCGAGCATTTGGCCTGCGAGCAGAGCGCTCGGATGGTGGCGATGAAAAACGCCTCCGACAATGCCAAACGGCTCGTGGGCGAATTACAGCTTGCTTACAACAAGGCGCGTCAGGCGGCAATCACGCAGGAAATCGCGGAGATCAGCGCCGGCGCCGCGGCAGTGTAAATTTTTGGATTATTTGAGGATGCAGAGCATGAGCGAAGCGCAAGTTGCAGATCAGGCCGTTGGCCATATCGTCCAAGTCATCGGGCCGGTGATCGACGTCGCCTTCCCCCGCGGGCAGGTGCCGGAAATCATGGAGGCGATTGTCGTTGAAGACCGCCATCTCACCATCGAAGTACAGACGCAGTTGGGTGATGGCGTAGCTCGCGGTATTGCCATGGGTTCGAGCGAAGGCTTGAAGCGCGGACTCTCCGTCCGCCGCACCGGGGCACCGATCAGCGTCCCCGTGGGCCATGAAACTCTGGGACGCATCATGGATGTCCTGGGCGATCCCGTGGATGGCAAGGGGCCGGTGCAGACGCAAGAGCGCAAGGCGATCCACCGCCCAGCCCCGTCCTTTGACGAGTTGGCGGCGAGCACCGAGGTGCTGGAAACCGGCGTCAAGGTCATCGACTTGGTCTGTCCTTTTGCCAAGGGCGGCAAGGTCGGCCTCTTCGGGGGCGCGGGCGTGGGTAAGACGGTATTGATGATGGAGTTGATCCGCAACATTGCCATCGAGCACACGGGTTACTCCGTATTCGCTGGGGTCGGCGAGCGGACTCGCGAGGGCAACGACTTCTATCACGAAATGACCGAGTCCAGCGTTATCGATAAGGTTGCGCTGGTGTACGGGCAGATGAACGAGCCACCAGGCAACCGTCTGCGCGTGGGTCTTACCGGCTTGACCATGGCGGAGCATTTCCGCGATGAAGGCCGCGACATCCTGATGTTTATCGACAATATCTTCCGCTATACCCTGGCGGGCACCGAGGTTTCCGCACTGCTCGGCCGTATGCCATCGGCGGTGGGTTATCAGCCGACCCTGGCCGAAGAAATGGGCAAGCTGCAGGAGCGGATCACCTCTACCAAAGTCGGCTCGATTACCTCGGTGCAAGCCGTTTACGTGCCGGCGGATGACCTCACCGATCCGTCTCCGGCAACCACCTTCGCCCATTTGGATGCGACGGTGGTGTTGTCGCGACAGATCGCCGAGCTGGGCATCTATCCGGCTTTGGATCCTCTGGATTCCTTTAGCCGTCAGCTCGATCCGCAGATCGTCGGACAGGAGCACTACGACGTAGCGCGTTCCTGTCAGAAGACTTTGCAGCGCTACAAAGAGTTGCAGGACATCATCGCCATCCTCGGTATGGACGAACTTTCTGCCGAAGACAAGGTGCTGGTGGGACGGGCACGGAAAATCCAACGCTTCCTGTCGCAGCCGTTCTTTGTTGCCGAAGTCTTTACCGGTAGCCCGGGCACCTACGTTTCGCTCAAAGAGACCATCCGTGGCTTCAAGGCGATTGTCAGTGGCGAATATGACCATCTGCCCGAGCAGGCCTTTTATATGGTCGGCACCATCGATGAAGCGCTAGCCAAGGCGCAGAAGCTGCAGCAAGGCTGAGAGCTATGGGCATGACCATCGATGTGCGGGTAGTCAGCGCGGAAGGCAGCATCTACGAAGGCACGGCGGATATGGTGATTGCACCGGGGCAGATGGGTGAGCTGGGTATCCTTCCCCGCCATGCCCCGCTGCTCACCGGGCTGCGCCCGGGGGAGCTGCGCATCAAACATGGTGCTGAGACCGAATATCTCTTCGTAAACGGCGGGATCCTCGAAATCCAGCCCGACGTGGTTACGGTTCTGGCGGATTCCGCAGAGCGTGCCACTGATATCGATGAGGCGAAGGCCAAGGCTGCCAAGGAGGCGGCAGAGGTGCGCATCGCCAATCAGGCGGACGAGCTGGATTATGCGGCGGCGCAAGCGGAGCTGCTCGAGCAGGTAGCACGCCTGCGCACCCTGCAGCGTCTGCGCGAACAGGGTATCCTGCGCTAGCCTTTTGGGCGGTCTTTTCCCACGTAGCTTGTCGAAGGCCCCGACGCAGTAGCGTAGTGGGGCCTTTGTTTTTGGGGGAATAACATGACAATCGACGTCGTCATCCTGGCCGCTGGTAAGGGCACGCGCATGCGCTCATCGTCGCCCAAGGTGTTGCAGCCATTGGCGGGCAAGCCATTATTGGCGCATGTGCTCGATACGGCGCGCACGCTAGCGGGAAACCCGCGGATCCACGTCACTGTCGGTTATGGCGCAGAGCTGGTGCGTGCAACCTTTGCGCACGAGGGCGAGATCTGTTGGCACCACCAAGAACGGCAACTCGGCACCGGCGACGCCGTACGCCAGGCCTTGCCAGCTCTGCGGGAGGCCGAGCGGGTGCTGGTGCTGTATGGCGACGTGCCGCTACTGCGTGCCGAGACCCTGCAGCAGTTTCTGCACAGCACGCCAGCCAATGTCCTCGGACTCTGTACCGGGGACCTGACGGACCCCCAGGGCTATGGTCGAATCCTTCGCTCTCCGCAAGGGGAGGTCCTGGGGATTCGCGAGGAGCGTGACTGCAGCGCAGAGGAGCGGCTGCTGCGGGAAGTCAATCTGGGCATCATGCTCCTCCCTGCGTCTCGCTTGCCGGCCTGGATCGCGCGTCTGCAGCCCAGCAATGCGCAGGGAGAGTACTACCTTACGGACTTGGTGGGCTTCGCACGTAGCGACGGCGTTGCGGTACACGGCTTTCGCCTGCCGCGGCCGGAGGAGGCCCTGGGGGTGAACGACCCCGCCCAGCTCGCCGTGGCGGAACGCTTCTACCAGCGCCGGCAGGTGGAGGCCTTGCAGCGTGCAGGGCTGCGCTGCGCCGACCCGGCGCGTCTGGATCTGCGCGGTGAACTTCGCTTTGGCATGGACTGTTGGCTGGAGCCTGGAGTGATCATCGAGGGCAAGGTCTCGCTCGGGGATCGTGTGCGCGTCGGTGCCGGCGTAATTCTGCGTGACTGTACGATCGGCGACGATGTGGAGATTCTCTCCTATTCGTTATTGGAGGAAGCGCGCATTGGCACGGCGGCCCGCGTAGGCCCGTTTGCCCGCATTCGGCCAGGAAGCGACATCGGCGCGCGTGCGCATATCGGCAATTTCGTGGAAACCAAAAAGGTCATTCTGGGTGAAGGAAGCAAGGCCAATCACCTGAGTTATCTCGGCGACGCGGAGATCGGTAAGGGCGTGAATATTGGTGCAGGCGTGATCACCTGCAACTATGATGGCGTACACAAACATCGCACCGAGATTGGTGACGATGTTTTCGTAGGGTCTGACACGCAGCTGGTAGCTCCGGTTTCTGTGGGAAAAGGTGCCACCATCGGTGCCGGCAGCACCATCACCAAGGCGGTACCGGAAGGTGGCTTGACTCTCAGCCGGACACCGCAAAGGACGATTTCACACTGGCAGGGTCCCAAAAAATCCTGTACACCATCCTGAACCAGGCGGGGGATCAGAGCAATGTGTGGAATTGTTGGTGGACTTGCGACGGACGATGTGGTTCCAGTCATTCTCGAGGGCTTACGGCGCCTGGAGTACCGTGGCTATGACTCGGCTGGCCTGGCCTTTGTCGATGCGCAGGGCGAGTTGCAGCGGCGCCGCAGCGTCGGGCGTGTCGCGGAGCTGGCGGCGTTGCAAACCAAGGAAGGGTTCCGAGCAACGGTCGGCATCGGCCACACCCGTTGGGCGACCCATGGCGGGATTGCCGAGCACAATGCCCATCCGCTGATCTCCCATGACGAGATTGCCGTAGTCCACAATGGCATCATCGAAAATTATCAGAACTTACGCAGTCGTCTGCAGTCCCTGGGCTACCGCTTTACTTCCGAGACCGATACCGAAGTCATCGCCCATCTGGTGCACTGGTATCGTCAGCAGTTGCCTGCCCTGCTGGCAGCGGTACAGGCAGCCAGTCGTGAGTTACAGGGTGCCTACGCCTTCGCCGTGCTCAGTCGGCGCGATCCGCAGGAGCTGGTACTGCATCGCAAGGGCTGTCCCCTCTTGTTGGGCATCGCGGAGCAGGGACACTTTTTTGCCTCAGATGTAGCGGCACTGTTGCCGGTGACACGGCGGGTGATCTATCTCGAAGATGGCGATTTTGTCCGGCTCCAGCAGAATGAGTCATCTCTGCAGGATGCCGAGGGGATGCTGATACAGCGGGAAGAGCATTGGAGCCAGTTGAGCTCGGCAGCCATCGACCTCGGACCCTACCGTCACTTCATGCAGAAGGAGATCTACGAGCAGCCGCGCGCCGTTGCTGACACCCTGGAAGCGGCTCTGGATGGGGATTTCTCCATCGACCAGTTGTGGGGAAAGGGAGCGGCGGAGCGACTGCAAGAAATCGATCGCGTCCTGTTGCTGGCCTCGGGAACCAGTCATTACGCAAGTCTGGTGGGGCGCCAATGGATCGAATCCATTGCGGGCATCCCGGCAGCGGCAGAACTCGGACACGAGTACCGCTACCGCGAGAGCATTCCCGATCCACGCCAGCTCATCGTTACCCTGTCGCAGTCCGGTGAGACCCTGGATACCTACGAGGCGCTGCGGCACGCGCAGACCTTGGGGCATCAGCACACCCTGTCGATCTGCAACGTCGCGGAGAGTGCTATCCCGCGGGCGTCGGCCCTGCGTTTTCTCACTCGCGCCGGACCAGAAATCGGCGTGGCCTCGACCAAGGCCTTCACCACTCAGCTCGTTGCCCTCTACCTGCTCGCCCTCAGTCTCGGCGTGCTGCGTGGCCGGGTAGATGCGGCCGCATTGCAGGCGCATCGCGAGGCCTTACGGCAACTGCCGGGCAGCCTGCAGCAGGCCCTCAATCTGGAACCACAAATCCAGCTCTGGGCGAATCGCTTTGCGGATAAGGAGCATGCCCTATTCCTCGGCAGGGGACTGCACTATCCCATTGCCTTGGAGGGGGCGCTGAAGCTCAAGGAGATTTCCTACATCCATGCCGAGGCCTACCCTGCCGGTGAGTTGAAACATGGGCCCCTGGCGCTGGTCGATCGGCAGATGCCCGTGGTGGTGATTGCCGCCAACGACCAGCTCTTCGAGAAGGTCGCTGCCAACATGCAGGAGGTCCACGCCCGTGGCGGGCAGCTCTACGTCTTTACCGATCTCGATAGCCACTATGAGGGTGGAGAAGGGGTGCATGTGATTCGCCTCCCCCGCCACGCCGGGCTGCTTTCGCCCGTCCTCCACGCCATCCCAGTGCAGCTTCTCGCCTACCATGCCGCTCTGGTGAAGGGTACTGACGTTGACCGCCCGCGCAACCTGGCAAAGGCTGTGACTGTCGAGTAACTGTGTGTGTCCGTGTGGCTAGTTGTGTTCGCAGGTAATAAAGTTTGGACATGGGTAATAAAGTTTGGACATGGGTAATAAAGTTTGATCACAGACCTTGCCAAGTTGGGTGAAGAGGAGTAGCGTGATTCCTAAATAGTCTCTAAACCCGGAGGGAGCCGTGGCCCGACGCCGGTACACTATTGACGAACATCGGATCGCCCTGTTTGTGCAGGAGGGACGTGGTGAGGGTGTCGGCGCAGACTACAAACCTTGGTTGACCGTTCAAGACGTACCGTCAACGGGGCGTAGTACCCGCCTCCGAGG
>JAQVDS010000007.1 GCA_028697715.1 Acidithiobacillus sp.
AGCTTGCTGGAGAAGGCAACAACTTTCATGAACGGGCTACGCCAAATGCCCGAGAAAGTCGCACGCTATTTCCACCACCCCGCCGCACGCTATGCGATGTTAGATATTTAAGGGCCTGGTTAATAACCAACCCGTCTTCTATGGGGCAACTGCGCTACACTGACAAGACAATATGTCTGCCTCATCAACGGAAATATTATGCAGGTGCTGATCGTCCCCGACCACTTCAAGGGTTGTCTGACGGCGGGCGAGGCCGCTGCCGCCATGCAAGCGGGTTTTTGTGACATATTCCCCGATTGGCAGTATCAGCGCTTGCCCCTTGCCGATGGCGGCGAGGGTACCCTGGATCTGCTTTTGCAGGTACTACCGGGAACACGGGTCGCGACCGTAGTGCACGATCCACTTGGTCGCGAGATCCAAGCACACATTGGTATCGTCGACGGTGGTCACACCGCCATCCTCGAGATGGCGCAAGCTAGCGGCCTGCTGCTTTTGGATGCCAAGGAGAGAGATCCGTTGCGCACCGCAAGCACAGGCACCGGCGAGATGATTCGTGCCGCGCTCGATCAAGGTTGTCAAAAAATCGTGATGGGCATTGGAGGAAGCGCAAGCAATGATGGCGGCATGGGCCTACTCTCGGCCTTGGGAATTCGCTTTTACGATGTCGAGGGGCAAGTCCTGCCCCCCTGCGGCGCCGCCCTGGCGCAAGTGCGTTCCATCGACGCTGGTCGTCTCGACGAGCGTTTGCAGAACTGCGGTGTTGAGATCATCTGCGACGTCGATAGCCCCCTGCTGGGAGACTCCGGCGCGACGCGGATGTTCGGCCCGCAAAAGGGAGCCGACCAGATTGCGATTGAAGTGCTGGAAAGCGGTATGAAAAATTTCGCGGACTGCATTGAGCACAGTATCGGCCGAGACATCCGTCACATCCCGGGCAGTGGTGCCGCCGGTGGCGTGGGTGCCGCCTGCCTCGCCTTCCTGGGTGCCCGATTGCGTCCTGGCATCGACAGCATTGCCGATCTCATCGATCTCGATGAAAAAATCTGCGCCGCCGACTTGGTTCTCACCGGGGAAGGCCGCATCGACGCCCAGACCATTCGCGGCAAGACGATTGCGGGTATCGCCAAACGCTGCCAGCGCCTAGGGAAGCCGCTGATTGTCCTGGCCGGATCGCGCTCCGGCGAGACCGATGTGTTCCGGGAGCTGGGGGTGGATGTGATTCTCACCAGTCTTCCTCGCCTGGGAGAAGAGACCGAGCTATTCCGGGAGGGAGCCGATCACTTGCGCGAGACAGCGCGGAATACGGCGGCACTGCTACGCTTGGGTGGGCGACTGTCTCTCACCAGCGCCCAAATTTTCGGGTAAGGCGTCGGCCAACAGTTCTAGCCAGTGTCGCACGGGCACAGCTGCCTCTTGCTGTAAGTGCAGCTGACAACCCACATTGGCGGTGGCAATGCAATCGGGCGCTTTTGCCTCCAGACAGGATAACTTGCGCTCGCGCAACTCCTTTGCGAGATCGGGCTGTAGCAGGGAGTAACTGCCAGCCGAACCACAACAGAGGTGAGCGTCCGCCACCGGTACCAGATCATAGCCAACGCGCTGCAACAGGGTTTCAATTTTTCCAGATATTCTCTGGGCATGCTGCAACGAGCAGGGAGAATGGAAGGCTACCTTCCTCTGGTGGGGAGCAAAGCTGGGAAATTCAAATTTTTCTGCGAGCAGCCACTCGCCGGGATCACGAGCCAATTCGGCAATGCGCCGGGCCTTTTCGGCGTAGGCGGGATCATGCTGCAAGGCTTGGCCATATTCCTTGACCATTGCCCCACAGCCGCTGGCACTCACGAGAATGGCCCGCGCGCCCTGCTCTATCCAGGGCCACCAGGCGTCGATATTACGCCGCATGAAGCCGAGCGCCTCCTCTTCCGCACTCAGATGCAAGCTGAGGGCACCACAGCAGCCGGCCGCGGCGGGAACCCGCCAGGGAATTTGCAGGTAATCGAGAATCTTCTGCAACGCAAGATTGGTGGCCGGCGTGCTGACACTTTGCACGCAACCTGCCAGCAACAGCACCCGAGCTTGCTCGGAACCCTGGTGATTCGTCGCAGCGGTCGACGCAGGGCAGTCGGGAATCCTTCGCGCCCAGTCCTCTCGCAGCACCTCCTTGACCCGTTGCGCGATCTGCAAGAATGGGCGCAGGCGCTGTGGATACGGGATGATGCTACGCAACAACGCGCGCTGCAGGCGCTCACTTGCCGGTCGACCGAGATGCGGCTCCAGATTGCGGCGGCCAATCTCCACCAGGCGTGCGTAGCGCACACCGGAGGGACAGGTCGTTTCGCAGGCGCGACAGAGCAAACAGCGATCCAGATGGGTCAGGCTTTCACTGCTGGTCGGCGCCCCTGCCAGAAACTCCTTGATGAGATAGATGCGTCCGCGCGGCCCATCGAGCTCGTCGCCCAGGATCTGATAGGTAGGACAAGTAGCCGTGCAGAAACCGCAATGTACGCAGCTACGCAAAATCGCCTTGGCCTCGATCATATCCTCGTCATTGTGGAAATTCGGGGCGATCTCACATTGCATTTTTCACCTCACAAATCCGCATAGAGGCGGCCAGGATTGAGAATGTGCCGTGGATCCATGGCGTCTTTGACGCGTCCGTGCAAGATACGAAGAGGCTCAGACAGTGGAGGTAGGGGATGCGGGTTCGGTGCGCCCCGATACTGAATGGCATAGCCATTTCGACTGGCCGTCTGCGCGCGGATCTCTTCCGCACTGGCATCGCCGCGCAGCCAACGGATACTGCCACCCCATTCCAACAGTTGCGGCAATTCCATCAGTACAGGCGGGGTACCGGTTGGCAGTGCCAGGCGCCACAGGGCTGATCCCGGAGCAAAAAATGGAAGTTGTTGATCCCGTAGCTGCGCCCAGAACTGTGTTGCTTCGGCGGGCAGGAGTAGATCCCCGCCCACGCACGCGCGTAGACCGGCAAGGGCGGACTCCGCGCCAGAAAAACGCAGATAGAGTTGCCCGTCCATCCAGGCAGAGGCGCTCAAGGGGATCGGCTGGGCCTCCCAACGCTGCATTTCTTTGATTGCCGCGGCCATTTGGCGCTCCTGCACGAAGGTCATGTGCCGCGCCGGGAGGGGCAAGACCTTGAGACTGAGTTCGAGCAATACCCCAAGGCTACCCTGGGCGCCCACCATCAGCCGCGAAAGATCGTAGCCGGCCACGTTCTTCATGACGTGCCCACCAAAGCGCAGATCTTGCCCGCGCCCATCCAGGATTCGTACCCCCAGTAGGTGGTCGCGCGCGGAACCGGCGTACGGTCGCGCCGGGCCGGAAAAGCCGCAGGCGACAACCCCACCAATGGTAGAGTCTTCGCCATGACAGGGCGGCTCAAAGGCCAAGGTCTGTCCCTGCCCGGCAAGGGTTTCCTGCAGTTCGCGCAACCGAGTTCCGGCGCGCACCGTCACATAAAGCTCCGCCGGTTGGTAATCGACAATCCCGCTATGTTCGCGCAGATCGAGTTCGGCGTCGGCGTCTACCGGACGACCATAAAAAGACTTGGTAGTACCTGCACGAATACGCAGTGGGCGCTGGGCGGCATAGGCATCCTGGACCTGCTCCTGCAAGCGCCCAGTGATATCCATCTCAAAAGCGCTCCAGCTCGGGAAATGGCAGGACGCCCCCATGCACATGCATGGCCCCCAACTCGGCACAACGGTGCAGGGTCGGTATGGCTTTTCCGGGGTTCAGGCGTCCTTCGGGATCAAAGGCTCCCTTGATCCGATGCATGGTCTCCAGCTCTGCAGCGGAAAACTGTACACACATGCTATCCAATTTCTCCACCCCTACCCCGTGTTCTCCGGTGATGCTGCCGCCTACCTCCACGCACAGGGCAAGGATCCGCTGACCAAAAGACTCCGCGGCAGCAATCTGCCCCGCTGCATTGGCATCGTAGAGAATCAGAGGATGCAGATTGCCATCGCCAGCGTGGAAGACGTTCGCTACTGCGAGCCCGATTTCCTCCGACCATCGGGCGATCTGCTCCAGGACCTCAGCCAGGCGCCCGCGCGGGATGGTGCCGTCCATACAGTAATAATCCGGCGCCATACGGCCCACAGCAGGGAAAGCCGCCTTACGTCCTTTCCAGAGCAGGGCACGGGTATCCGGGTCTCGGGCTACGCGGATGCTGTCCGCCCCTTGGCGGCGCAGAATCTCCTCGACCAAAGCAACACGTTCCACCAATTCCTCCGCACTCCCATCGAGTTCACAGAGCAAAATAGCAGCAGCATCGCGCGGGTAGCCGGCATGCACAAAATCTTCGGCCGCCTGGATGGCCAAGCGATCCATCATCTCCAGTCCGGCAGGGATGATGCCAGCAGCGATAATGGCACTGACGGCATCCGCGGCAAGGCTGAGCTCGGCAAAGGCGGCCAGCAGGACTACGGTGTTTTCGGGGACAGGCAGCAGCCGTACCGTGACTTCCACCACGATACCCAGTAACCCTTCGGAACCGATGAACAAGGCGAGGAGATCATAGCCGGGTACATCCGGCGTCAGTCCACCGAGATGAAGGACTTCTCCATCGGCAGTGAGTACCTCCAAGGCGAGGACATTATGTACCGTCAGTCCATACTTGAGACAATGCACGCCACCCGAATTTTCCGCCACATTTCCACCAATACTACAGGCAATCTGCGAAGAGGGATCGGGGGCATAATAGAAGCCAAAGGGTCGCACCGCCTCGCTGATGGCCAGATTGCGCACCCCCGGCTGGACGCGAGCAGTCCGATTTTCCAGATCGATATCCAGGATGCGATTCATCCGCGCCAAAGATAAAAGCACCGCGCCTGCCACCGGCCGCGCACCCCCGGAGAGTCCGGTACCGGCTCCGCGCGGAACGACCGGAATCTGATATTGCCGACACAGGCGCAGAAGTGTCTGTACCTCCTCGCGATCCTGCGGCAGAACCACGCATAGGGGCAGTTCCCGCAATACCGAAAGCCCGTCACACTCGTAGGGTTGCAAGGATTCCCGGCCACTGCGCACGCGCTCGGCAGGCAGGGCCGCGGCCAGCGCCCGCAGAAAATCCTGCTCTGCCGGGGTATGCGTAGCCTCTTCCATGGTCAGGACTCTCCGTGCAGGCGGCGACGCGCCAAGGCAAGGGCATCCGCATCGCCGACATTGCCCGGGAAAATCACCACGGGCAGTGCCGGAAACTGCGGATGCTCCGCAGGACATTGCAGCACCGAACAACCCGGCAGGATCTGCCCCAAGACCCGGGCCTGACGCAAGGCCAACCCATGGCTCAGCACGTCATTGGAAGTGATACCGCCCTTGCTGATCAAAAATCCCAGGTCTGCAGGCATGGCCTGTAAGGCACGCATCAGGAGTGCGGATACCGCCACCCCAAAGGCAAGGCGCGTGTCTTGATCCGGAAATTGGCGTTCGACGCGGCTGGTGTAGAGCACAATGTCCTTGCCGCCGGCGTGGATGGCTTCTGCCTGTTGCCGGATTTCCGCGAGCTGCGCATCCCCCGCCGCGCCCTGACAGGCATCGACATCCACCTCGATCCCTTGCAGATCCGGTTCCGCCAAGAGGCGTTCTAGCTGTTCCGTCGTCTTGCGCACGTGTGAACCAACCAGGATCAGACCAGGACGGTTAGCGCGCACCCAGCGGTACATTTCCTCTGCCGGAACCGGCTGCGGGGGCAAGTCAGCGAGCGCCGTCAGCAGACTGGCGGCACTGCGAAAGAGAAAGCGTTTTCCTTGCGTTACGGCCTGTTTGACGTCGCGGGCGAAGGCCGCCAGATCCTCTGGCTTTTCGGCATCTACGACCACGCAGACATTGCCCTGCAAAGTCAGCAGGCGCGGCAGACAACCTGCATGCAGTTCTGGCAAGGATATCCGCTGAACGCTGGAGGCGGGAATCCGGCCCTGGGTCTTTTCCGCGACGTAATCGGGGAGGTAACTGTGTTGGTAGGCAAAGACCGAATCGCGGGCAAATTCGGTCTCATGCGCGGGGATCTCCCGCCCGTTCTGACGTACGTAGTGTGTGCCATCGCGGGTAATCCGCCCGCCCTCAAAAAAGGCGGGTACCAGAAAATGGGCATCGAAAGGCCCGAGAACCTCGGCCAGCACATCCGTTTCCAAGGGATAATGACCGCGCAGGGTAGAGTCCGAACGACTGACGAGAAGGGGCGGCGGACCCTCCGCATCGCTTTGCGCCAGCACCGTACGTAGATTCTCCGCAATTTCCCGCGTCACCCGCGCCGCCTCCGCCGCCGTCATCCCCCGACTGTTGCTCAGGATAAAGCAGAGCGGTGATGGGTCCGCCAGCCCCTCGACCAAGGTCTGCACGTCCCAGCGCAGGAGCAGGGGACAGGAGTGCACCGTCTGCGAGCCGGTCGGGTCGTCATCGATGACGATAATTTTGCTGCTCGCCTCACCCATTTTCACCGCCCCAGTTCAGGCCGACAAGGCCTGTACCCTAGCCACGATGGCCGCGCTGGTCAGCCCATTGAATGCCATGAGCTCGCCCGCACTTGCCGTGGTTTCACCACGACGCCACGCCAGGATATCACGATGCTGGGCACGGCTACGCAGAAAGACCGGCTCCAGCGGCGCCGATCCGCCGCCGCTGATACCTAACAGGATCTCACCAGCAAACAACGCATAAAATTCGGCATCCGGCAGGAAATCTCGATCCGGTTCCGCCACGGTGTCGACCGCCACATCACTCTCCCGGTAGAGCTGGCGCGGATTGAGCACACTGACGATGCGCACCCCGTAGCCCTGCGCCGCCAGCTCGTCGCCTGCGGCAAAAACCGGCTGCAGAACCATATCTCCGGTGACCGCCAGGGTTACCGTTGCCCGCGTGCCCGTGCTTTCGTGCAACAGTACCGCACCCCGCCGGATCGCCATCCGCGCAGTCGCCATATCCAGGTGAACGGGCAACGGGCTCTTGGAGGCAATGATCACCATCACCTTGTTCTGGCTCTCTACCGCATATTCGTAGGCGGCCTGCGCCGCATTGGCATCGCAGGGGTAGAGCAGAAAGACATTGCCATTGCGCATCTGCGCGGCAAAATAGTTCTCGATTTCGGGACGCTGATGGGTCCAGCCGTTCCGCCCTTGCTCCAGGGCACCTGCGGTGAACATGCAAACCACCGAAGGCGTCGGCCGCCGTAATTCCGCCATCGCCTGCCCCACAGTCTGCACGATAGGCCAGCCGTTGATGGCAAAGGATTCGTACGACAACCAGAGGGAGCGACCGCCAAACAAGGCCAAGCCCGCGGCAAGACCGGCGCAGGCATCCTCGTTGAGCGGTTCATAGACCTGGCCGTTGGGCGTCTGGTTGTAGAGCGGGTCTTCCGTGGGATGGCGAATCTTCAGGGCATCGTTGATGTTTTTCATCGCTGAAGCCTCGTTACCGTCGGCATTGGTCACCACAAAACGCCGATCCTGCTGGCCGAGCCAAGCCACCAGTGCGCCGAAGGCCGTAGCTGGCACCACCTGCTCGCCCACAGCGAAATCCTGCATTGGGAAGGAACCCAATGGCGCTAGGTCAAGAATCGTCTCCGTGACCACCGTCTGCGCGGCGGGGCCACCACCGGCGCGGCGGGCATTTTCCCGCACCAGAGCCCAGGCCTTTGGCGCCAGCGCCAGACGCTGCAAAGCGGCGTGGATCTCGGGGGAGTCCATAGTATCCTTGGGATACAGATTGTGGGATTTCGCCCCCGTGACATGCACGCCAGCGCCCTTGAGCTGCTTGAGAATGACGGCGGTGTGGCGCCCCTGCAAGGCCGAGTCTGCCGCCTTGGCCGTTGCCGCGAGCACTGCCTGCATGAAAGCGAGGCGCTGCGCGAGGGAAAATTTGGACGAATCTACATAGGGCCCAGACTGACTGGCGTCGTCAAAATCCTTGGCGTCGATCAGGATGACTTCATCGAAGTCATGCGCCTTCCAGTAGGCAATCATCTCGGCATTGCTCATGCGCGAGACCATGGAGTGGTGCTCCTGACTGAAGCCATTCCAGACCAGGATGGGCAGATAGTTGGTGACCTGCGGATAGGCAAAATGGAAGTGCTTCATGCTGCTCAGCACATAGGGTTCACCAAAGCCGCCGTCACCGATGGTGACGGGAAACAGGGTACCCGGATGCAACAGCGCTCCCGCCATAGCAAAGTGCTGCCCCTGCCCGAGCGGCCCCGCCGGTGCTAGGAGACCTGGGATAGCGCCGGAGAGATGCCCCAGTAGGCCGTGGCGCTCGCGAAAACGTGCCATGAAATCGCTCATGTTCTGGATCTGCATGGCCTCCAGAGAACCATCGAGAAACATCGCGCTGTAGAATCCTGGCGCATGATGCCCTACTTCAGTCACGATATTGGTGTGTCCGAGCATGACCAAAGCCGCATAGATATCCGCGCTGGAGGCAAATCCCCCAGGGTGTCCGGACGACTTGGCGGCACAGACCTGCAGGGTGCAGTAACGCAGGGCGTCAGCGAGCAACAGGGTCTGATAGACGGCACTTTCGTCGGCGGGATCAGGAATCGCCCGCGACCCTTCCCGGATGACTGCTTCGCTTCCCAAACGGTCAAATTCTGGCCAAGCCTCGCCGTAGCAAAGCATGCCAGCGCAAAAATCGGGGGCGTGGGCGGGCAATGAAGGTACTTGTGTCATGGTACTGGCGTCCCGTAGTCAGATCGTGTCCTTTAGGGTAGGAGAGATATGCATTTTCCGCAATAAGGTATATATTCCACATTATGAAAAATACGGATCCCATCAGTCGCAGTTCCGTGCAGGTCATTGATCGTTTGCGCCTGTTGCTGGACGCGCTTGCCGAAGAAGGTGGCAGCACTTCGTTAAAAGTGCTGTCTGCCTGTACTGGCCTTGCCCCATCCTCTGCCTTTCGCATTCTGGCGTCTGCCCAGGAAAATGGTTTAGTCGAGCGGGATCTGCAGGGGAATTATTGCTTCGGCCCACGCCTGCTCGACTGGAGCCGCTTGGTCCACAGTCGCGCCGATCTCCGTGCCCTCGCACGGCCAGCCATGGCGTGGTTGCGGGACCAGATCGGGGAAACTGTAAATCTGACCATCCAACAGAAGGACGAGGTACTATATATCGAGCGTGTCCTCTCTCCCCGAATGATGCGCGTGGAACAGGTCATTGGCTCACATGCCCCCCTGCACTGCACCGCAGTAGGCAAATGGATGCTGGCTGAGCATGGCTACGACTGGGTACGAGGCTACGCAGAACGCACCGGGTTACCTGCGCTCACCTCGCACTCCATCACCCGGCTCGCTAGCCTGTGGGATACCGTACAGCAAGCTCAGAAAGACGGGTATGCGCGCGATGACGAGGAAGCCGAGATCGGCGTTGGCTGTCTCGGCGTCCTCGTTCGTACTACCCTTCCGTGCCTGGTGGGTCTGAGCATTTCTTCGCCCATTCACCGTCGCAGAGAAGAGTGGATACCTCTGCTGCAAGAGGCCGCCCGGCGCATCGAGCAACGCTTACAGGGACTTACCGTCATCCTCGATCTCGACGCACCAGTACCGACTCAATGACTGAGGCCGGCGGCACAACTCGCAGAACCAACCGCTTCCCCCTCGATTTCTATGGGCAGGCGCGTCTGGCTCGCCAGATAGTTCACGCCGAGCCCCACCGCGGCGAGCCCCACCATCACCCAAAACACCCCATCCCAGCCAACGGTGTGAATGATAATCGACGATACCACCGGACCGATAGCACTCACCGAGTTTGAGATGACGCCGATAGCGAAGGCACCTGCACCCATCGTCGCAACCGGAAAGATATTACAGGGCGAGGCCCAGTAATTGGGTGGCGTTGCCATCGTGCACGCCACGACCAACGCCGACAGGAGCAGCAAGGGATAGGAGATCGGTGCAATGTAAAGAATCATCAAGGCACCGACAATGATGAACACATTTGCCAAACTGATCACACCAAGGCGAGCGTTCACGAAATTCCGGTGCGTATTGTCCCGTTTTGCCCAGTAATCACCGAGCAGCGCACCGAGTACAGCAGCTGCAAAACCCATCAATCCCCAAATAAACATTACGTTACCAGTTTCTTCTGGCTTATAACCTAGATGATAGGCATAGATGGGCAAAAATCCGCCAATCGTAAAAAGCGTCCAGTTATTGGGAATTTGCACGATACCCATGATCCAGGTCATGGGATAAGACCACAACTTATGCTTGCGGTGCTCGGCCTTGGATTTCTTGATTCCCTCGGCATGACTGCTGGCATCTCGGGCAAAGACAAAGTACACCGCCGCACCGGCGATCATGATCGCCGCGGTAATGAAATAGACGACCTGCCAGCCCATAGATGCGAGATCTCCGGTAATCACTCCACCAACGGCACCGCCCAGGGTAATGGCACCCAACATCGCTGCGAGCGAGATTCCACGTTGACTGGAGCGAAACCAACCCGCAAGTTGCAGGGAAAACAGGGCGATCATCATGATCATGAGCCCCTGCAAAAATCGAAATACGATCAGCAGCACCAAAGACTGCGTGATTGGCATGAGAATTGGGATGAGAATCTGCGGAACGATCAAGAAGAGCTGCGCAACCAAGACTCCCAGGCGAATCCGAGTATCAAATATCCCACCATGACCGAGAAAAAAAGCGATAAATAAACCCACCGAAAAGGCATCGATGCCGGCAGCAGATAGCGACTGCACAGAAACATGCATCGCCGCCGCCATGGCTGGCGCCGATACGCCGAATGAGGTGAGAGAGATGAAACTGGTGGTCATGATGACCCCAGTGATTGCCGCCATGACCCAACGATAGGGAGATGAATATTCAGGCATTTCTTGTATTGACATAGTTATCCTCCTGACCAACATCAAATTACCTCAAAAGAGGCAGAAAGCCGCAAGTCAGGCACATCATAATTTACATATATAGCAATTTACTGAATAGATTTACCCTCTGCGACTGTATTGGAGAGTAGACCAGCACATTTCTTTCCGCAATAAGATATTGTTTCCGCGATACGGAATTTATAAGGATAAATGAAATAGAATAAAATAAAAAGCTATATTCGCCATTCCAGCCCGTCATACGCTGGGGCAATATTTTCCGGCAGAATGGAACAAAGTTTTTGATAATCTAGATCATGGGTCATATGGGTGAGGAGGGTTTGCCGGGCGCCGATCCGTGCCGCAAGCGCCAGAGACTCGGCAAGATTCACATGGGTCGGATGTTCTTCCTCGCGCAGGCAGTCGAGGATGAGAAGATCCAGATCTTGCAGCAGCGCGTAGCTTTCTTCTGGGATGGTTTTCAGATCCGTCAGGTAGGCAGCTCCACCAAAGCGATACCCATAAATGGGCAGGTTGCCGTGCAAAACCGGTACAGGCAAGACGGTGATCGTGCCCACCTGCTGCTTCGCCTTGATGACCGTCATCGATAGTGACGGCTTTGCCCAACCCGGGTCGGGGGGAAGAAAACAATAGCGAAAGCGCTCTTCCAGCTCGTGCGCTGTACGTGCATCAGCGAAACAGGGAATCACCTGCTTGGCGAGAAAATTGAAGGCACGCAGATCATCGATTCCGTTGATATGGTCGGCGTGAAAATGGGTATAAAAAACAGCGTCCAAGTGCCGAACATCGGCACGCAACATTTGCATACGCAAATCCGGGCCGGTGTCGATGAGAATCCGAGTGTCCTGCTCTTCTACCAGAATGCTCGCCCGACTGCGTTGATTCCGGCTATCTGCACTGCGACACACGGCACAATCGCAGCCAATCTGCGGCGTTCCGGCGCTGGAACCTGTACCTAGGAAGCGAATGCGCATTCCGGCTCCGGCAATTTGAACAGATGACAAAAATTCTGCGAAGTCACCGCCGCCAGGCTGTCGCGATCTTCTCCGCGCAACTCCGCAAGAAAACTTGCGACATGAGCAACAAAAGCGGGTTCGTTGCGTTTACCGCGCATCGGCACTGGCGCCAAATACGGCGCATCCGTCTCAATCAACAGCCGCTCCTGCGGGATGAATTTGGCGACTTCCTGCAACTCTTTGGCGTTTTTGAAGGTAACGATGCCGGAGAACGAGATGTAAAACCCCAAGTCCATTGCCTGACGGGCAAAATCGAGGGTTTCGGTAAAACAATGGATGACTCCACCACAATCACGGGCACCCTCGCTGCGCAATAAGGAGAGGGTATCGGCAGCCGCTTCCCGGGTATGAATGATCAGAGGCTTGCCGGTTTCCCGCCCGGCGGCAACGTGCCGCGCCAAGCGCTCTTGCTGCCAGGTAAGGTCTCCCTCGGAGCGAAAATAATCCAGGCCCGTTTCGCCAACGGCGACAATTTTTTTATGGTCCAGGGCAGCGAGAAGATCTTGATAGCGCGGAGTCTCTGTGACCGGTTCATTCGGATGTACTCCGGCAGCGCCCCAGATCTCCGCTTCCGACTCTGCCAAGGTGCGCACTCGTCCCCAGTCCGGCTGGCGCACAGCGGCAATCAGAATCGACTCGACTCCCGCCTGCCGCGCGCGTAGCAAAACTTCCGCACGGTCAGCGGCAAAATCGTCAAAATCGAGATGACAGTGGGAATCGACAACGCTTGGGGACATGGGCTCTCCTGTGCAGGGGCCCATTCTAGCGCGAATGCCGTGCCGATGCCTCCCCACTTCGTTGCCGCCTGGCTTCGAAGAGTACCAGCGCGGTCGCGACCGAGACATTCAAGCTCTCGATCTGGCCGGCCATAGGAATACGCAGCAGGTAATCGCAATGCTCGCGAACCAGGCGGCGGACACCCTTCTCCTCGCTCCCCATAACTAATACCAGAGGGCCGCGCAGATCCACTTCGTAGATGCTTTGTTCTGCATCTCCGGCAAGGCCAGCCACCCAAAAATTGCGTTGCTGCAGCTCCGCGAGCGTGCGGGACAGATTGGTCAGAAAAAACACCGGCACGCGGGAAGCGGCACCGGCAGCCACCTTGCGTACCGTAGCAGTAATGCCGCAGGCATTATCCTTGGGCAATAGCACGGCATCTACCCCCGCCGCTTCGGCACTGCGCAAGCAGGCACCGAGGTTATGCGGGTCCGTCACCCCATCGAGCATCAACAGAAAGGCATGCTCTGGAAGATGATCTGCAAAGGCTTTCCAATCCCGCGGGGGAAGCGGCAAAGCGCGGGCCACCACCCCCTGGTGCTGATCCGCATGGCAACGCCGTTGCAGGGCCTGCATTGGCTCTAGCGCTAGCGGAAGGCCATGGGCCTCGGCGGCTTGGCGGATAGACGAGATTCTGGCATCGCCGGCCCTCTCCGCCGCCAGCCATAGACGCTCTACCTCTCCCGCCGCGATCGCCGCCTCTACGGCGTGGATGCCATAGATCCATTCTTCTGCCACAGTTCGCTCCAAGAAAAACGGCGGCCAAAGCGACCGCCGTCGGCTACTGACTGCCGGTGAAACAATCAGAACATATTGAAGATATCGTCGACGATGTTATCCGCGACGGCAAAACCAGCACCCAAGCCCAAACCGGTCATCACATTGCCCATGAAACCGCTGCCCATGCCGCCCTGCGCCGGCGCGTTCCAGGGACGTTGCGCCATGTTCGGATTCATCCCGGGCTGCCCGCCCATCTGCTGCATCTGCATCTCCAACTGCTGGATGCGCTGTCCCATCTGCTGCAACAGCATATTCACACTCTGCTGCTGGCTTTGCAGATTCATCGCCATGTTACGCAGATCGAGGATCAGTTCCCGCGCCTGGGTGGCATCGGGAATCGCCGACTGTACCTTCTGCGCTACCTGCTGCAAGCCCTGCACGTTGTTCTGGGTCGCCTGAGCAATCTGATTGTACTGCTGATCAAACATCTGATAATCCATTCTGCACCTCCGGGAATTCAAAACTTGGACTGCGCCGCACCCGCCCCGGTTCCACGCTCAAGCAGCACCCGCCGCTCCCACGCCAGCCATACACTCCGTGCCAACAATACTAATATGGGGCCGATAATCAAACCAATCAAGCCAAAGGCAGCCGCGCCACCCAGGATACTAAAAAAAACCAGGAAAAAGGGCGCTTGGCTTTGCGACCCGGTGAGCAGAGGGCGGATGACCAAATCCGCAAGAGTGATGACGAAGAAACCCCAACCCAATACCACAAAACCGGCAAGCCAATGCCCGCCGAAGATCAGCCACAAGGTTGCAGCAGCAACCACCACCGTTGCACCAAAAGGGATCGGTGACAGAAGAGCCGTGACGACCATCCATAAGGGCCAGGCATTGAGACCAGCGACAGCATAGGCGACACCAATGAGCAAGCCCTCGATGACGCCAACGCCAATCAGCCCGATGAGAACCGAACGCGTCGCCTCCCGCGCGGCCCACAAGAAGCGATCTCCCCGCTCCGCGCCCCATAGCTGGGCCGCAGTCAGACGCAGGACTTCACTCAAGCGTCTGCCATGCAGACTGATGGCAAAAACCGTCAACGCGACAAAAAAGGTATGCAAAACAAAAAACCAGAGCTGCCCGAGGGAACTGGTGATAACCGCCGCATGTTCCGAAAAAAAGTGCGACAGATGTGCGCCATTCAACACCCGCAGATGCGCCGCGAGCCATTTTCCGAAATAGGGAACCTGCTGCAGCTCCCGCGGCACCCCAAGCAAGGGAGCCCCGCTCTGCCAACGTGCTACCACCTGCAGCAATTGCGGCAGGATGGATTCGACCACTAAAACAGCCGGAATGATGATAATCGCCATCCACGCCAGCGCATGGAGAAACGAAGCGAGCCAACGTGGCAAATGGAAGGAACGCTCGGCACGCAGTTGCCATGGCCAGCCCACGGTAGCGAGGACGGCGCCCATGAGCAGGGGTCCGGCGTAGGGGCTCAGGGTATACAGAGCACCCAGGTAGATGAGGACGAGAACCACCGTCCCCCAGCTGGCAAAGCGGATTTTTTCCCGCATTTGGGGCATAGAAATGCTGTCAGTGGACTGGTGAAAGGGGGAAAGGATGCCCGAGGCACTCCCAAACCGGCTGCACCCCAACGGGAAGGGGCGCCAATTGCCCAATCTCGGCGTGACCAATTTCCGGGCCATGAAAATCGGAACCCAGGGAGGCAGCAAGATTCAATTGCCGCGCCAATTTACCCAGATGTTCGCGATCAGCCGCCGCCTGCGAACCGGAAGAAACCTCGATAGCACCACCGCCAGCATCACGGAACTCTACAAATAGCTCGCGCAGGCGCTCCGCACTCAGCTTGTAGCGCCCTGGGTGCGCAACCACGGCAATGCCCCCCGCCTGGCGAATCCAGGATACCGCGTCACGCATGGGAATCCAGTCACTCGGTACATAGGCCACCTGTCCCCGCCCGAGCCAACGTTGAAAGGCCTCTCCATTATCGCGGCAGTGGCCAGAATCTTTCAGCCAACGGGCGAAGTGAGTCCGCCCCACCATGCGGCTACCGGCCAGTTCCCGCGCGCCGGCTTCGGCACCAGGAATTCCAGCACTATCCAGCAGACGGCTGATTTCCGCAGCACGCCAGTCGCGAAACTCCATGATCCGGTCGAGGCCGGTCTGAAGCTCCGGATTTCGGATATCGATACCCAAGCCAACGATGTGAATGCCGATGCCATTCCATTCGCTTGATACCTCCACCCCAGGCAGAAAATCGATACCCAGACGGCCTGCCTCCGCTGCGGCCGTCGTAATTCCAGCAGTGTTGTCATGATCAGTCAGCGCCATCAAACCCACGCCGCGCGCGGCAACCCGCGCGACCAAGTCTTCTACCCGCAGGCTGCCATCGGAATGCAGTGAATGCATGTGGAGATCGACTGTGGAACGAGGGGGACTGGACTGTGGCATAGAGAAGCTCCCGACACACTGCGTCAGCAAAGTTTTCATGGTATCATCAAAGGCGAATTTTGGCACTTTGAGGAACCCGCCTTGCCTTCTCTCGCCGACATCGCCAGCGCCAAGGCTCGCTTCGAACAGCAGGTCCAGCCACTCCTCGCTCGCTTCGCCGAAAGCAAGATCGCCACCGGTGAGCAAGTCACCCCGCCGCAACTGGTGGATGCCCTGCGGCAGCTCTTCGCTGTGCTGGAGAAAGACACTACCGACTGGGATCCTTCACTGCCCGAAGACGAAGCAGAGCGGATTGGTGATCTCAGCATTGGCCTGCTCATGGATCTGGCGACCTGGGCGGACCGCCTCGGAGAGCGCAAGAGCAAAGCAGCACTCGAGGTGGTCAGTGTCAGTATCGCTGCCTGGCTGGTACAGGAGCAGCAGCCGATTCATACCCTCGACCCGGTGGTGAACGGCTTGGCAGTTTTGGCCAACGGCGAACGGGATCCGGCGGCACTTGCCAGCCTGGCGCGCCTAATGGGCGCGGTAGTCGCAGCCGCCGAAGCCGATTACGCCGCCGACCTGGAAAGCAACGATCCGCAGCGGCCCTGGCGTATCCTGCTGTTCAACTGGGGCATCACGGCCACCCGCGCACAAGCCCCGGAGCTGATGAGCGAGGCTTTTGCGGCCCTACAAAAATTCCTTCCCGCCGACGCACAACTTTTTTTCCAGGAAGGTCGACAGCAGGTCCTGCAAGGCGACTTTAGTCCTGAGGTACAGCAGGTCATGCTCGAGGCGGCGGAGGGCAGCGGCCATAATCTCCATTGAACCTGTCCTCCGACTCGGCCACCACCAGTTTCTTCGACACCAGCCCTGACCATGCCGCTGCGTTGGCTTCCCTGGCTCGTCCTGGCCCTGCTCCTGTGGCTGATCTACCTGCTTGGTCCCATTCTTTCTCCCTTCCTGATTGCCGGCGTACTCGCCTATCTGGGCAACCCCCTGGTAACGTTTCTGCAGCGCTGGCGCATTGGCAGGACACTCGGTACCACCCTGGTTTTCCTCTTCGCCCTCCTGCTGGCTGCCGCGATCATCATCGCTTTACTGCCCACAGTGCGCGCCCAGAGCCTGATTGCCATCGATTATCTCCAGCAATATGCCAAGCTGCTGCAGACGCAGCTCTTGCCGCAAATATCTCAGCGCTTGGGGATTCCCATCGACAGTCATACCCTGACGGCCTACGCCAGCAAAAACGCCAGCAAACTCGCCCATTGGGCCAGCAGCAGCCTCCAGGTCGCACTGGTTTCCGGCTCCGGCATCCTCTCGTTTCTGATGAACTTTCTGCTCATTCCGGTCATCACGTTTTACCTGTTACGGGACTGGCCGCGCCTGTTACAGCGCCTCGACGAGCTCATCCCGCGTCGCCAGCTGGCCCTTGTCCGGCAACTGGCCATCGATTCCGACCGGATGCTGATGGCCTTTCTGCGTGGGCAGCTCCTCGACATGCTCGCGCTGGGCGCCACCTATGCCATTGGGCTCAGCATCGTGGGCCTGAAAACTGCCCTGCTCATCGGTCTCCTCTCCGGACTCTTGAGCTTTGTTCCTTACTTGGGGTTTGCCAGCGGCATCATTCTCGCGAGTCTGGCAATGTATATTCAGGGCGGCACCCTACTCTCGCTGGCAGAAGTCTGGGCGGTATACGGCGTTGGACAAGTCCTCGAAAGCACCCTGTTCATTCCGATACTGGTTGGGGATCGCATCGGCCTGCATCCGGTGCTGGTAATTTTTGCCGTCCTTGCCGGTGGGCAGCTACTCGGCTTTGTGGGCCTTCTCATCGCCCTACCCGTCACCGCCATCCTGATCGCCCTGCTCCGGCACGCACACCGCTGGTATCGGCAGAGTCGCGCGTACGCTGCAAAACTACCGCAGGAGGAATAAAACGTGGACGTACTGCCCTATCTCATTGTTGGTGCTGGAATCACCGGCCTCAGTCTGGCTCTGCGCCTACAAGAAGAGGGAAAAGAATTTTTGCTGCTCGAGGCGCGCGAGACGGCGGGTGGCAATATTCGCAGCCGTAGCGAAGAGGGCTTTACCTACGACCTTGGCCCCAACACCTTGCTCGTTCGCGACCCTTTGGTGGCAGATCTACTGCGGCGTCTCGCTCTCGATGGTGTTACCGCCAACCCTCTTGCTCGTCGTCGCTTTGTCCTGAATCGGCACAAGCGACTGGTTGCACTTGGCCCTGGAGCCCTGCTCGGCGGCAAGCTC
Source organism: Acidithiobacillus sp. (assembly GCA_028697715.1). Classification (GTDB taxonomy): domain Bacteria; phylum Pseudomonadota; class Gammaproteobacteria; order Acidithiobacillales; family Acidithiobacillaceae; genus Igneacidithiobacillus. The sequence goes on from JAQVDS010000007.1 coordinate 18,092, forward strand.
TTGTCTCCCGGTGCCCGTCTACGCCTTCTTGGTGAACCCTTCCGCGCCCGCGCGGCGGCGGAGGAGTCCGTGGCAACATTCGTGCGCCGACGCCTGGGGCCGGAAATACTGGACTGGATGGTCGACCCCTTTGTCTCCGGGGTTTTTGCTGGCGATCCCGAGCGTCTCTCCCTCGCCGCCAGCCTCCCTCGTCTGGCGCAGATGGAGAAGGAGCATGGATCCTTGCTGCTCGCCGGCTTGCGCCGCAAGCGCCCGACCATGCGCAGTCGCCTGCTATCCTTTGCCGGCGGCATGCAGGACCTGCCCCGCGCCGCTACCGCAAAACTGGGCGATAGACTGCGCTGCAATGCGCCGGTGACCGCCATCCTTCCCGTCGATCAAGGCTGGAGAGTGGAAAGCAGAACCGGCGCTCTGCTGGCAAAACAGCTGTTTCTCTGCCTCCCCACCGATGCAATCATTCGCCTTCTGCCTGCGACCGCACAGCCATTACGCGATCAGCTCGCAGAAATTGAATACCCCGCGGTCGCGACGCTTGCCCTGGGTTTTCCGCGCACACAGGTAGAGCATCCCCTGGATGGCTTTGGCGTGCTGATCCCCAGGCGCTTGGGTATTCCCACCCTGGGGGCACTATTCTCTTCCACCCTTTTCCCGAAGCGTGCGCCCGATGGCCAGGTACTGCTTACCGTGTTTCTGGGCGGCGCGCAGGAAGCCATCCCGCAAGAAGAAGCTCTCCTCTTTCGCCAGGCACTGGAAGATCTCTCCCCCATCCTGGGCATCCAGGGTCAGCCCAGTTTCCAGCGGGCGCAACTTTGGCCGTGCGCCATTCCGCAATATAACTTGGGACATGCCCAACGCCTCGCCGCCATAGACAGCGCCCTAAGCGACTGGCCGGGCTTGTCACTGCTGGGCAACTGGCGTGGCGGCGTGGCGCTGGGCGACTGTATCCGCAACGGCTGGGAGGCAGGGCGAATAGAAAGGTAGAAAATTTTTGCCGACCGATCTTTTACCATCGGCATCATAACGGGATCTGCAAGATCACTCGTTCTGCAACTTTTGGGGTGACTGTCCGGCGGCGGAGCTACCGAATGTCAGCCCTCTATCCGCCACGTGATGGTATTGAAAAGCCAAACGCCCGCTTTGATTGATTTGCTCCGGATAACTCGCCACCTGTCCAATAATTTCTACAGGTGTGCCGGGTTGAACCATACTCGCAATATTTTGTGCGTCGTGATTGGAGAGCGCCACACAGCCTGCCGTCCAGCGGCCTGGGAACACTCTGGCAGTACGATCGTACGAAAAACTTGGCCCCATGCCGTGGATTCCGATGTACCCGCCCAAGGGCGTGTTCTGCGGCGGCACCTGCCCAGCATCGATGGCCGACACAATCGCGTGATACTGGCTCTGCGAGATGATCCCTTCACGTAAGCCCCATTCGGCGTCGTGCCGATTAGGATAGGTGAGAAGCATGAAGGGTCCGTATTGGGTTCCCCAGCGTACATACCCTATGTGATAGTGTCCGATGGGCGTTTTGTTATCACCGCGAATCCGGCGCGGGGCCGAACCGCCAAAGCCAATAGCGACCGGATAGCTGGCCAACAGCGTCGAGCCGCGATATAGATACAGCTTGCGTTGATCGGTATTAACGATGATGTGCAAAGTCACATCTTGCGGCGCAACGGACTGTACCGGTGCCGTGGAAATCGCAGGACTGACCGGAGGCGGAGGAATGCGCGCCGCGTAGTAGGCAACCGAGTGGACCTTGGTCGGTGGGAGCTGCGAAGTACAGCCGCCCAGAAATACCATACCAACTACCGCCACAGACCAGTGATACCAACGTCCCACGCGTAATTCCTCGCGCTAATATAAAATTTTTCGAAGAATACTCCAGCCCATTCCTGACTGTCTACCGGAACACCTTCGCCAGCGCCTTTCCGTTGGCTGCGGTCAGTAGTGGTAGCGTAACTGAGCGATCAGAATCGAATCATCCAATGTCTTGTAGACGATCCGATGTTCATCGTTGATTCGCCGCGACCAATCAGCCTATTGCCGCATAGGCGGTGGCTGAACCCAACCAGCGCTGGATGAGCACATCAATCGCCTCCGGACAGTCCCGCTCCAGGCGTTCGGCAAGCCCTGGAAGAAGGGGCAATAGCGCTTCATCGCGCAACAGATCGGCGATACGCAACTGCCGCTCACCGCTCTGCCGCACCCCCAGAAACTCCCCCGGTCCCCGCATCTCCAAGTCCTTGCGCGCAATGACAAAGCCATCCTGCGACGCACGCAGGGTCTGCAGTCTTTCCCGCGCCTTGGCCGAAAGGGGTGCGTGATACATCAGGATACAAACACTGGCCTGCGCGCCCCGCCCCACTCTCCCGCGCAACTGATGCAATTGCGCCAATCCCAGACGCTCGGCGTGCTCGATCACCATCACCGATGCATTGGGAACATCCACCCCTACCTCGATCACCGTCGTCGCCACCAATATTCGCAGCTTCCCGTGCCGGAATGCTTCCATGATCTGCGCCTTCTCCTCGCTACGCTGGCGCCCATGCAGCAAGCCGATGGGAATTTCCGGCAATACCGCCTGCAAATCGGCATAACTGGTCTCCGCTGCCTGCAATTGCAGGATCTCGGATTCCTCGATCAAAGGACAGACCCAATAGATCTGGCGCCCAGCGGCAAGCAGGTGATGCAGCCGCTGGATCAATTCCTCCCGCCGCTCATCGGCCAGCACCAGCGTGTCGATGGGTTGCCGCCCCGGCGGCAATTCATCGATGCTGGAAATATCCAGATCGGCGTGCAGGGTCATGGCCAGAGTACGCGGGATCGGCGTCGCGGTCATTACCAGAAGATGGGGCATGTCGCCCTTTTCCAGCAGCCGACGACGTTGCTCGACGCCAAAGCGGTGCTGCTCATCAATGATCACCAGCCCCAGACGGGCAAACTCCACATTCTCCTGGAATAACGCCTGCGTCCCACAAACTACCGACAGGCTACCTTCCTGCAAATCCGTCATGGTAGTGCGTCGCTGACGCAGTCCCTGGCTACCCAGCAAGAGCCCAACCGCCACGTCCAGCGAAGACAACCAGGACTGCAGACGCTCATATAGTTGCACTGCCAGGATTTCCGTCGGCGCCATGACGGCAACCTGTTTACCCGCTGCTACCACATGCAAGAGTATCGCAACCGCCACCAGGGTTTTCCCCGAACCGACGTCACCCTGCACCAGCCGCCGCATCGGCCGCTGGCTCGTCAGGTCGGCTACCGCCTCGGCAATCACCCGTTCCTGCGCAGACGTTGGCGAAAAAGACAAGGTCGTACGCAGCCGCTGCCAAAGACTGGGATCAGGCACAGATTCTACGAGTTGCGGAGCACTTTTCCGACGTTCCCGGCGCAATGCCAGATGATGCGCCAGGAGCTCCTCCAGGGCGACTCGTTGCCACTCCCGATCCGCGGCCATGGGCGCACGCTCCCCTCCCCGGTGCAGGTAGCGAATACTGTCGGCCACGCTCGGCCAGTCCGGGAAATATGCCTGTAAGGGATCTACGAGGCTTGGCAACAATTCCTGCGCGGCAGCAATGAAACGCCGCCACTGCTGTTGGTGGATGCCCTGGGTGCTGGGATAGAACGGTGTCAGATGCTCGGGAGGCCGAAAATCCGCTCGATCGGCGAGCTGCCACTCGGGATGCACCATCTCCAGCCCCTGCAGACCCGCGCGCAATTCGCCAAAGCACCAGAGCCTGCGTCCGCTGTGCCATTGCTGGCGCAAAGCCGGACTCAGGTGAAAGAATCGCAGGCGAAGGGCTGTCCCACTTGCATCCGCAAGGCGCAGCAACCACTGCTCTCGCCGGCCGGTCTGGCGCTGCAGATCGACGATTTCCCCCAGTACCGCGCATTCCATCCCTGGCCGCAGAGAAGCAATCGGCAAGAGGCGCCGACGATCCTGAAACCGCAGGGGGAAATGAAAGAGCAGGTCCTCGATCCTGGTGAGACCGAGGCCCGCCATGCGTCCAGCAAGCGCCGGCCCGATGCCGGGCAACGCTGCCAAGGAATCCTGCAGACGCAGCGCTGGACGCGATACAGCCATACCTTCAGGCGTTGGTGTCTTGCGCGCGGCGCCTTTCCCAGTCCTGCAGCAACGACTGTAGATCGAGATGATGCATGGCAGCTACGCCAGCCAGGGTTTCTCGCTCGGCGACGAAACACTCATTGCAGTGGATTCCCCTTTCTTCCAGCAAGCCACGCAATTCCGGATAGCGTTGCAGAAGAACGCGAACCGGCTGCTGCAGATCAGCCGGTAGCATGATCCGCCTCAGCCAGGGCTACAATCCCGTCGATCTCCACCACCGCATTGCGCGGTAAGGCTGCAACCTGTAATGCCGCACGCGCCGGATATGGAGGGGTAAAAAATTTCTCCATGAGCGCATTCACCGTCGCAAAATTGCTCAGATCACTCAGATACACCTGTAATTTCACCGCCCGCCGCAGGTCGGTGCCCGCCGCCACACAGACGGCTTGCAGATTATCCAGGACCTGTTGCATCTGCGCAGCAAAGTCTCCCTGCACCAGCTCTCCCGTTTTCGGATCGATTGGGATCTGGCCAGAGAGATACAGCAGATCGCCATGGATCATGGCCTGACTGTAGGCGCCTATGGCCTTTGGGGCTTCTGCACTGTGAACGGGTTTGGGCATAGCAATCTCCTGAGAATTCATCCTTTCACGCGCTGCACCCGCGACACCGAAGGCAGGGAGCGTAAATTCCGCACCACCTGAGCCAGGTGATCGCGGTCGCGCACCGTGATGGTAAAGGTAATACCGGTATAAAGGCCATCCTGGGGTTCGATATCGACATGATCGATGTTGGCATCGGCCTGGGCAATATGGGTTGCCACCCGCGCCAGGACCCCGCGTCCACTCTCCGCCACGACCCGCACCAGGACCGGGAACTCGGCATGCACTTCGGGATCCCACTGCACGTCCACCCAGCGGTCACGACGCTTGCGCCATTCCCGAATGTTGTGGCAATCGTGGGTGTGCACCACAATCCCTTTACCCGCCGTGATAAAGCCGAGGATCGGATCCCCGGGAATGGGACGACAACAGCGCGCCAGGGTGACTGGCATTCCCTCGGTACCGCGGATCAGCAATGGCTGCTTGTGTCCCGCCTCGCGCCCAGGCCGCCCCGGTAGCAAGGAACTTACCGCCTGCCCCAGTCGGCGCGCCGTTTGCGCCAGACGCCCACGCTCTTCCTCGGGTACGAGCTTTTGCGCCACCACCAGCGGAATGATCTGACCGATGCCGATCGACACCAACAAAGCGCTACGGTCCGCCACTTGAAAGGTGGGATAGACACGCCGAAAATCTTCTTCCGTCAATGCCTCGAGAGAGGTTCCCAGACTACGCAGGGCCTTGTCGAGCAGACTGGCACCCAGTTGTTCCGCGTCGCCGCGCTGGATGGTCTTGAGGTAAGAGCGGATATTGGCACGCGCTTTGGCGGTGACCACGACCTCCAGCCAACCGGCCTGGGGATGTGCCGACTCAGCGGTGATGATCTCCACCTTGTCACCATTGTCGATGATGCTGCGCAACGGCACATAGATCTCATTGATTTTAGCGGCCACCGCGCGATTACCGATATCACTGTGCACGGCATAGGCAAAATCAATCGCTGTAGCACCCCGCGGTAGACCAAGAATTTTGCCCTTCGGGGTGAACACGTAGACCTCATCAGGGAAGAGATCCATCTTCAGGCTTTCGAGAAATTCTTGCGAATCGCCCCCCTGGGCCTGCAACTCCAGCAGACGCTGGATCCATGCGCGCGCTTGCGCCTCGGCATGTGCCCGCTGAATTCCGCTTTTATAGAGCCAATGCGCGGCCACTCCGGCTTCCGCCACCCGGTGCATATCCTCGGTCCGAATCTGGACCTCCACCGGATGCCCAAAGGGCCCTAGCAGGATCGTGTGGAGAGACTGATAGCCATTCGATTTCGGGATGGCGATGTAATCTTTGAAACGCCCAGGAATGGGACGAAACAGACTGTGGACGATACCGAGCACTCGGTAGCAGGTATCGACATCATCGACGATGATGCGAAAGGCATGGAGATCGTGAATGGCGGAAAAGGGCAATCCCTTGCGCTGCATCTTCCGATAAATGCTGTAGACGTGCTTTTCCCGCCCGCTCACCTGGGCATGGATTGCCTCCTGCCGCAAACGCTCGGCAATCAGCTGTCCAATTTTCTGTACGCCCTCTTTACGATTACCCCGGGCTGCCTTGATAGCTTGATTCAGGGCATGCCAACGTTTCGGGTAGAGATGCGAAAAGGCGAGTTCTTCCAATTCGATACGAATAGCGTGGATACCCAGACGCTGGGCAATTGGCGCGTAAATATCGAGGGTCTCGCGGGAAATGCGCCGGCGTTTGTCCGCCGTCATCACCCCCATGGTGCGCATGTTATGTAACCGGTCGGCAAGTTTGATCAGCACGACGCGGATATCACGTGACATCGCCAGGAACATCTTGCGGAAGTTTTCCGCCTGCGCCTCTTCCCGGGTCTCGAAGCGCACTTGGCCGAGTTTGCTGACGCCATCCACCATCTCGGTGACCTCGGCGCCGAAGCGTTCCGTCAGCTCGTCTTTGCTGATGCCACAATCCTCGATGACATCATGCAACAGTGCTGCCTGTATGGTGGCGACATCCAACTGGAGTTCTGCGAGGATGCAGGCAACTGCTACCGGGTGATGAATGTAGGGTTCACCACTACGACGCCGTTGCTCCCGATGCGCCAATGCCGCCAGCTCGTAGGCATCGCGCACCTTCTGCACATCCTCTGGCGACAGATAGCGCTGCAGGAGAAGACGTAGCGGCGCACAAGGATCATCCAAAGCCGGGGTTACCGGCGAGAGCTGTAACACCTCGGCAGCCTCCGCCAGAAAAACGGAGTCTGCCGGGTTGCTGAGTTCAGTCGCCGCCGACATCCTCGATACCTGCGGGTTCCCGCCGTGCGGCGCCAGGGAAACTGGCCAAAGGTGGTGGTGCCGGCTCGTCGAGGATGGTGCGACTCACCTTACCGGCGGCGATTTCGCGTAGCGCAACCACAGTATTTTTATCGCGATCGACGGGCACCAGTGGCTGCGCACCACTGGCGAGCTGGCGGGCACGCCGCGCCGCCACCAGGGTCAGCTCAAAGCGGTTATCCACCTTCGACAAACAGTCTTCTACAGTAATACGAGCCATGACGGCAGTTCCTCACTATTTTGCAAAATCACGCCAAAAGAGTACGCAGACGCGCGTGTTCCTCGTGCTGCTGGCGATTGCGCCGCAGATGCTCGGCACGCACGATACAACGCAAGTCCTCCAAAGCGCGCTGAAACTCCTCATTTACCACCAGATAGTCAAACTCATCGTAATGTAGCAGCTCTTCCCGCGCTGCCGCCAGTCGTCGGGCAATCACCTCGTCACTATCCTGGCCGCGACCCCGCAAGCGCTCAGCGAGAACGGCCAAGGAGGGTGGAAGGATGAAAACGCTGACGACATGCTCTGGCAAGCGCTCCCGCACCAGGCGAGCGCCCTGCCAGTCGATTTCCAGCAAGCAGTCCACCCCGGAGAACAGCTGCTTTTTCACCCACGATTCGCCGGTACCATACCGGTTGCCGTGTACCAACGCATGCTCCAAGAATTCTCCGCGCTCTGCCATTCCGGCAAACTGCTCTGCCGAGATGAAGTGATAGTCCTGACCATCGACCTCTCCCGGACGCGGAGCGCGCGTGGTAAAAGACACCGACGTACGTAGGGCCGTCGTTTCCTGCACCAAAGCACGAGACAGGCTGGTCTTGCCGGCGCCGCTGGGCGCCGAAATGATCCAGAGAATCCCTGCATGATGGGCGTGATCACTCATAATTATGGCTACTCCACATTCTGGATCTGCTCACGCAACTGTTCGATCAGCACCTTGAGCTCGATGGCGGCCCGACTGACCTGTGGATCGCCGGCCTTGGAGCCCAAGGTATTGGCCTCCCGATTGCATTCCTGCACCAGGAAATCCAGACGTCGTCCGACGGCCTCGTCACGTTGCAGCACTTGGCGAATTTCTACGAGGTGCGTTGCCAATCGTTCCATTTCCTCGGCCACATCCTGCCGATGCAAATAAAAGACCAGTTCTTGCTCCCAACGACCGGGCTCCACCTGTTGCCGCAGATCGCCCAGGCGTCGTTCCAGGCGTTCTGCCAGCCGCGCTTCAATGCCGGGAAGTTGCATGCGCAGGGATTGCAGTATCTCCTCCATAGCCTGGAGCTTTTGCAGGAAAATTTCTGCAAGCGCGCTGCCCTCCCGCAGACGCGATTGCTGCAGCTCCTGCAAGGCATCATCGAGATGCGTCAGCAACGCCTCAGGCTGAATTTCCTCTACTTCTCGGCCCTGCAGGACACCCGGCCAACGCAACAGCTCGAGGGGATCGGGTCCCGGGAGTGGAGCGTCCCACAGCTCTGCAATCTCACCGACGGCGCCACGCAGTTCAGCCAGCAACGCGGGGTTGATGCGAATACTCGGCTGCTCCTCCTGGACAGAATGTCGTAGCCACACTTCGACCCTGCCGCGCTTGATCACCTGCGCGACCCGCCGGCGCAATTCCGCCTCGATACCAAGGAGACTGTCGGGAAGGTGCAGGACGATCTCCAGGAAGCGATGATTTACCGCACGGACTTCCCAGGATCGCCCATCTTCCGCCCCGCCCGTCACCACCCGGGCATACCCCGTCATACTCCGAATCATTTGCGCCCCACCCGTAAAGACGGGAGTTTAGCACGCAGACATCCGCAGGACACGTCCTCTCTGGACAGTCCTCTCTGGACGAGATCAGGTCACCAGGGATACATCCAGCCAAAACGGGGACCAAACGGACCGTAATAACCCGGCCAGCCCCAGCCCCACCCACCACCCACGACAACGGTGCTCATGCGCGGTTCCGGCTCTGGCAAGGGCCAGAGATAGACCTGACTCGCACTCAGGCGCGGATAGGGATATTCGAAGCCCCCCACTTTTTTGGTCACAATGCCTTGCACGGTACCAATAAACGTCATCTCGCGTCCCGGCGCATAGAGCGTTGGATCGTAGAATCCAGGCGCACAGGCGAGAAAACGACCGACATCCGCTGCCTGACGACCGAGTACCGGGCGGCCCTCGGAGTTGAGGGGGAAACCCAGCACGGTGAAACAGGTCTGCTGGGCCTCGGGCTCGGCCTGGATCAACTCGCCGCCCCAGCGTACGAGTTTGCCATTCTCGGCCCCGCTTTGCGCCTGGCGGGGTGTGATATTGGGAAAGTTTCCCGCCACCGGCGACACCGTAGCGCAAGCCGAAAGAGCGAGAGGGAGGAGGAGTGTGACCGCAAACCTTGCATGGGACATGACTAAATACCTCCGCAGGATCAACGAGGTACAATGTAGCACAATTTTCTGGCCAGAGAGGAACGAGAATGTCATAAAAGTGACACAAAAGATTCATACAAATGTAACATTTCTCTGATAAGGTTCCTTTCACATAAGGTCTGACCCATGCAGGTGAGACCAAGAGCCGCGGCAAAAGTGACTCATCATCGATAGGAGCGTATCAGAATGAAGACCAGAAAACCCCTGTTGCTGTCCGTAGTAGCCGTCATTGGCGCTTTGGTACAAATCAATGCCCATGCCGATACCCAGTCTCTGGGTACGGTTACCGAAACTGCCAGCAGCGAGTCCGGTTTTTTCGGTGCCGCCCCCAATCTGAACGTGGGCCAGACACCCAAGAGCGATGTCCAGCGCGTGCAGAAGTTTGACAAGACCGCCACCCAGCAGGAGACCACCATTACCAAGGGGCAGTTTGAGATGATCAGCCCCACCGATTCCTACACCCAGGTACTCAACACCCTGCCCAACGCCATGGTCGTCAGCAGCGGCGACAGCATGGATGGCGATGACGTCTATATCAACGGCTTCGGCAAGTCGCTCATCAACTTCACCCTGGATGGCATCCCCCTCAACGACAACGACAGCTATTCCTACTACACCAACGAGTTCATCCCTTCGGTACTGGTAGCCGGAGCCAGATATTATCCCGGCGCCGAATCGGCCGCCCTACCCGGCCTGGCGGCCTTCGGCGGCGCCTTCGCCACCTATAGCCTCAAGCCCTCGCCTTTCCCCATCGTGCGGCCCATTGTCGGCGCCGGCAGCTTTGGCAAGTACAACTATGGTGGCTTGATCAATACCGGGCTCTTTGCCAAGAACATCGCTCCCACCTCGGCCTGGATCTATGTCAATCAAACTGAACGCGATGGCTATTTTCAGAACAATGGTGCCATTCAGACGCAGTTTCTCTTCAAATCTCTTACCCACATCGGCCCCGGCAACCTGACCCTGTTCTTCACTCAGAACAACCAGCGTTTCAATTACTACAATGGCGCGACTGCGGCGCAGATTGCCGAGTTTGGCCGGGATTACAACAGTTATACCAGCAACCTGCTGAATCCCAATGGCACGGTGAACTACCTGTATTCAGGTTTCAACTACAACAATTATCTCAACTGGCTGGGCTACGCCAAATATGAAGGACATCTCGGACGGGTTCGCTTCTCGGATCAACTATATTACTACTATGGCAATGGCTTTGGCGCCAGTGCTACCACTTATAGCCAGACGGTGCTGACGCCGACCGGGGCCATCGCAACGGTACGGCCAAGCTCTGGAGAGGTGTTGCTGCGCAATAGCGTCAACAATACCCATCGCTGGGGCAATATTGCCAAGCTGCTCGTGCCGCTGGGGCCGGTGGATAGCGAACTGGGCTTCTGGTTCAACCACAACAACACCTTGCACGATTCACGCTATCTCAGCATGAGCAATGTCTACTTGGGCTCCAGCTACTACGAACCGGTGGTCACGAACACCTATGAGCCCTTCCTGGTGCTCAATTACAAGCCCATCGATGCACTGAAATTGACGGTCGGTTTCAAGTATCTGTACGTCAGCCGCAGCTTTGTCGATGACGTGGCCTTGGCGCGCGGGCGCCCTGGCAAATTCGATGTGAATTTCAGCTCGGTGCTGCCCTCCGTCGGCGCCAACCTGCGCATCCTGCCCAACTGGCACGCCTATGTGAATTACAGCGAGAATAGTAATCCCCCGGGCTACAACCAGTTCTATACCGGCACCTACAATGCCAACCTGCAGCCCCAGCGTGCCAAGACCTACTCGGTAGGCACCAATTGGGAAATTGTCCCCTGGTCTTCGCAATTGCAGGCCTTCCGCGTGGATTTCAGCAATTACATCCTGAGCACCACCATCCTGCTAGGTTCCTTCAATCAGACGGTGCTGGCCAACGCCGGCAAGGCAATCAACCAGGGCATCAGTTGGCAGAACAATGTGGTGCTGAACGATATCTTCAGTGCCTACGCCAACGTCGGTATCCTCGACGCCCGTCTGAGCTCCGCCGGACAGCCATTCCCCTATGCCCCGCACCACACCGAAGCGGTGGGCTTCATCGCTCGCTACCACGGCTTCCGCGGGACCATCTCCTTCCATGAGATGGGGAACTCCTACTACAGCCTTGGTGGTAAATTCTTGCCCCTGGGTAGTCGCTTCTACAGCAACATGAGTCTGCGCTATACCTTCCACAACGCGCCCCTCAGCGATACCCTCGGCTTTAAGAAGGTGACTGCCGCGCTCAATCTCAACAATCTTTTCGATCGCAGCTATATCGTCAGTTACAGCGGCAGCAGCAGCAATCCTTATCAAAAGCTGAACCTGCCTTTCAACGTCTACGCCACAGTAGATGCCACTTTCTGAGCCATGATCTGGGCCGCTCTGGCGGCCCCTTCCTTTGAGGATTCCGTACCATGAATTTTACCGAGCTGTTCAAGATTGCCGCCGAGTCCGGCGGGATCCTTTTCATTATGCCCATCCTCTTGCTTATCGTCCTCTGGGTGAGCTTCGAGCGTTTTCTGTTTCTGAACCGCATGACCCATCTGGGCGAACAATCCGCGCAGAGTCTCGATCAATTGCCGGATCTGAACGCCCACAATCTGCGCCCTCTTGCCGAGAGCACGCCGGCGCCCTTCAAAGCCCTGCTGGAAGTGCCCTTGCGCTATCCGAACATCCGCGACAGCGGACGCATGGCGGAAATTCTGCAGGAAGTGGTCATGCGCCAGGTTCCCACCCTCGATCGCGGTTTATGGATTCTTGACACCACTGTTACCTTGGCGCCGCTGCTCGGTCTGTTGGGGACCATCGTCGGCATGTTCCATGCCTTTCAGGTGCTCGACAGTGTCAGCAACCATCCCACCGCCATAACCGGCAATGTCGCCGAGGCCCTGTTGGCGACTGCCGCCGGTCTGGTCATCGCCATCATTGGTCTGATCACCTTCAATGGCCTGCACAATCGCATGCGCCTCGTGGTCCACCAGATGGAAACCCTGCGGACTATGCTCGTCAATCGCCTGGAGGGACTAGAGCAGCACGAACTCGGTGCGAGTTCGGCAAAGCCGGTCTACTACGCGGCGCAGGAGGCCTAAGCACCATGCAATACCTAGAGGTAAAGAAAGGCCGGGTAGAGATCATTCCAATGATCGATATCATGTTGTTTTTATTAATTTTCTTCATCATGATCACGATCCACATGATTCCCGACCAGGGACTGCCCGCAAATATGCCGGGCTCCAGCACGGCGCAACCGCTACCCAAGCCCAAGATAGTGGTGAACCTGTATCCTGACGGTCACATCGAGGTAGAGGGCAAGACCATGACACTGAGCGCCCTGAGCGATTACCTGCACAACCATGAACCGGGCGAAACCCAGGTGACCATCGCCGCTGACAAAACAGCGGACATTCAGGCCCTGGTCAAGGTCATGGATGCCTGCCGCAGCGCCGGTGTGACGGCCATCGGCCTGGCGGCCAAAGCTGGAGGAGTGGGCGGCGCATGAGTACGGACCTACGCGGCCTAGGTAATCTGATCCAGGCGCAAAGCCCGCGACCCGCAGGGGGACGCGCTCTGCTGTTGGCGGCGGTGGTGGAAGCCGTCCTCATCGGCGTAATTGTCTGGGAAAGTGCGCAGCAGCGGACGCCGCCCCCCCCGGCTCTGCCGCCCATGCAACTGCAGCTGTTGAAAGAAGAGCCCCCCAAACCGACGCCGCCGGCACCGAAACCACCAGTACCTACGCCCCCGAAGCCCACGCCCAAGCCGACGCCGAAACCCCAGCCGCGTCCGCTCCCGCGTCCGGCACCTCGCCCGACACCGGCACCGGTTCGCGAGGTTCTGCCCCCCAGCCCTTTGCCCAGCCCGGTGCAGGCGCCCCCGGCGCCGCCGGTCACGCCTACGCCACCACCACCGGCACCCGCCAATCCAGCGGTCAAGGCGGATTATCTGGCCCAGGTCAAGGGCGCCATCCAGGCCGCCGTGCACTTTCCGGAAGCAGCGCGGATGCTGGGTCAGGGTGGGCGGGTGCAGGTGGAGTTCACCCTTCAGGATGGGGTAATCACGGGTCTGCGCATATTGCAAAAAGACAGTATGGATTCTTTCAATAGCGCTGCCCTGAGCGCCGTGCGCGAGGCACGCCTCCCCGCCCTTCCGCCAGAACTCAAAGGCAAACGCTTTCAGCTGGAGCTGTGGGTAGAGTTCCTCCTGCACAACAACGACTGAACGATAGACAGAGGCAAACATGAAAAATCAGATGCAACGTCGCGATTTCCTGCGCAGCAGTCTCGTAATTGGTAGTGCCGGGATGCTTCCCATGCCGCTATGGGCCATGAATCTCCCGGCTTCGGCCACCCGCCTCCATGCCGGGCCGATGCTGAGCTATCCGGCCTATCGCTCGGCGACGGTCTGGGTGCAGACCCTCGGACCCGCGCAAGTACAGATCCGTTACCAAGCACAGGTCGGCAAGGGAGCGGTGCAGCACAGCGAAACGGTACAGACCAACGCAGGGAATTTCTATAGCGCCAATATCGTTCTGGATGAGTTGCAGCCAGACACCCGCTATCAAACCCAGCTCCTCCTCAACGATCAGGTCTTACCCAGTCCAGGGCCCCTGCTGCGTACCCCAAGTCTATGGAAATTCCGCGCCCCAGCGCCGGATTTCAAGGTTTTGACTGGATCCTGCGCCTACATCAACGATCCTCGCTATGATCGTCCGGGGAAGCCCTATGGTGGTGGCTATGAAATCTACGAACCCATGCGACGGGAACAGGCAGACCTGATGATTTGGCTCGGTGATAATCTGTATTTTCGTGAAGCCGACTTCGCCAGTCCTGCGGGAATGGCCCTGCGCTACTGGTCTGATCGTGCTTTTACCCCGCTGCAACGGTTTCTGAACAGCACTCCGCAGATCGCCATCTGGGACGACCACGACTATGGCCCCAATGACAGTGACAGCAGCTTTATTTTCAAGGAGGCGGCACTGCGACTCTTTCAGTCCTACTGGCCCAACCCCAGCTTCGGCTTACCCGGCACGCCCGGCGTATTTACCCAGCAATCGGTCTACGATGCCGACTTCTTCCTGCTCGACGACCGCTGGTATCGGGATGCCGATGCGGCTGCGGCATCCCGCGGCAAGGTCATGTTTGGCAAGATGCAACTGGATTGGCTCAAAAATGCGCTGTTGAGCTCCCATGCCCGTTTCAAATTCGTCGCGGCAGGCGGACAGATGCTGAATGATGACGACGCGTATGAGGGCTGGAATCTCTACCCGGAAGAACGGCAGGAATTCCTCGACTGGCTGGCAAACAACCAAATTCGCGGGGTGATTTTTTTGTCGGGCGATCGTCACATTTCCGAACTCATGCGTCGCCCGCGCCCGCGCTACAGCGGCAAGCATGACTACCCCCTCTGGGAAATCACCAGTTCCCCCCTCAATTCCGGGCCTGCCAAGGGCGATCACAATCCTTACCGCGTACCTGGAACTCTGGTGCAGGAGCGCAATTACTGCTCTCTCGGCTTCCACGGTCAAGGCCGTGATCGCCAGCTCCTGGTGAGCTGCAAAGACGTCCATGGACGCACACTGTGGCAACACCGCATCACCAGTCGGGATCTCGGCTACGACTCTGCCTGACCGGGTTCGAAACGGTAGCCGATTCCCCGCTCGGTGAGCAGGAAACGTGGCTGTTTGGGATTATCCTCGATGATCTTACGCAGCCGCGTGACCCGCACATCGATACTCCGGTCAAAGCGGCCATCCTCCTCTCCCCCAAGAATTTGCAGCAAGGTATCGCGACTGAGAATTCGGCGGGGCCGCTGGGCAAAGACCAGTAGCAGTTCCATTTCGGCCGGATTGAGGTCCAGTTCCTGCCCATCGGCGAACAGGCGTCGGCTGGCAAAATCCAGTCGGAAACGCCCAAATGACAGGCTGGAGCTGGGCTCCTCGCGTCCCTGTCGACGCAACAAGGAACGCAAACGAGCCACCAACTCCCGCGCATTGAAGGGTTTGGCGAGGTAGTCATCGACGCCGCTTTCCAGGCCACTGATGCGATCATCGTCATCCCCTCGTGCCGAGAGCATCAGCACCGGCGGGGCGTTCTTGCCACGCAACTCCTTGACGAGGGCTATACCGTCTTTGCCGCCGGGGAGCATCCAGTCGAGGATGAGCACGTCGATCGCGCCGTGGGAAAGCTGCTGCCACATCTCCGTGCCATTGCCCGCCAGGAGTACACCAAAACCCTCTTTCTCCAGAAAACCTTTCAGCATCTGTGCCAAGCGCAAATCGTCGTCGACGATCAGAACCACAGCCATGAATCGCTCACTCTTCAGCCCCTCAGGAAATAATTCTGAAACAATTCCCTTGCAGAATCCAGAATATTGAATGTGGGTGCGATTCCGCATCTGCACTCTAGCGGTTGTTTTGCGGCTATTAGACGGGCAGCTCGCCCGTCTTTTTTTATCCCGAGCGCCATCGCTACTCCAGAATATTCCAGCGCACACCCGGAAATATTCTCGAAACATTACCCCGGCATTCTACCTTTCAAGGAAGGCGATCTACCCAAGCCTCGGGAGTTGGAGCGTACCATTCAGGGCAAACAGGCCAAGACCTGGCAGCCAAAAAGTTTGTAGCGGTTGTTTTGCGGCTATTAGACGGGCACCTCGCCCGTCTTTTTTTATCCTGAGCGCCATCGCTACTCCAGAATGTTCCAGCGTACACCCGGAAATATTCTTGAAACATTACCCCGGCATTCTACCGCTCAAAGAAGGCGATCTACCCAAGCCTCGGGGAGTCGGAGCGTACGATTCAGGATAAGCAGGCCAAGACCTGGCAGCCAAAAAGTTTGTAGCGGTTGTTTTGCGGCTATTAGACGGGCACCTCGCCCGTCTTTTTTTATCCGGGCGAGAGCATGGTACCATGCCGCGGTGATCATGAGGAGAGCCAATGGACCCCAAAAGTCAGCGCCTAGTCTGGATCGACCTCGAGATGACTGGTCTACAGCCGCAGCAGGATCAGATCCTGGAAATCGCCAGTATCATCACCGACAACCAACTGCGCGTTATCTGCGAGGGTCCCGTGTTGGCAGTCCACCACGAGGAATCCGTGCTGCGCGCCATGGACGACTGGAATCAACGCACCCATGGGGCTTCTGGGCTGATTGATCGCGTGCGCGTCAGTCGCCTCGACCTAGCCGCTGTGGAAACGCAAACCCTGGATTTTCTCTCCGCCCACGTCACTCCTGGCACCTCCCCTCTCTGTGGCAATAGCGTCTGTCAGGATCGCCGTTTCCTCGCACAGCACATGCCACGCCTGGAGCGATTTTTCCATTACCGTCTGATCGATGTCTCAACCCTGAAGGAATTGAGCGCCCGCTGGTATCCCAAACTTCCCCGCTTCCAGAAGTCGGAACGCCATGAGGCCCTCAGCGATATCCGTGAGTCCATAGAGGAGCTACGCTACTATCGCAAGACCATCCTGAGTGATCCGGATTGGGAAGAGGAGAACCCGGAGTTTGTTTGACGTCTATTTGACTGGGGTTGGCAGGTTCTGGATCAGATCGACGCGCACGCGAATCTCCGTGTCGTCCTCCAGCACCCGACAACGCAGGTAATCGGCACTTTCCCCCGCCTCCACGGCAAGGGGCAGAACCACTGTCATGTAGTGGGTCTGATCCTGCTCATCGACCCAGTGCAGTCGCATCTGCTCTGATGTTAGGATGGCAATTTCCAGACGCTCGGCGATCTGTCGTGGCGTATGAGTTGACATGGAGTCTCCCGAATCATGCAGGTGGATCTCTTCTACGAACTGGCGGTACCCGCCCATCTTCCGCGTAGCGAGCTACAAGTCTATCACGAAACCCTGGAGGAGCTCGCGCTGGCGGACGCGCTGGGCTTTCATGGCGCCTGGTTGGTAGAACACCACTTCATGCGCGAGTATTCGCATTCCAGCGCCCCTGAGGTCTTTCTGGCCGCCGCTAGTCAGCGTGCTCAGCGGCTGCGTCTTGGCCACGCCGTCATCGCCCTACCCTACAACAACGCCGTGCGGGTGGCAGAACGCGTTGCGGCACTCGACCTTCTCTCTAATGGCCGCCTGGAGGTGGGGATCGGCCGCGGCTTCTCGCCGCGAGAATATGCTATCTTTGGCGCCGCAATGAGTGACAGCCGCGCCCATCTGCAAGAGGGCTTGGCGATTCTGCGTGCCGCGGGAGGGGGGCCGGTGCAGCACCAGGGCAAGCTGTACCAGCTGGAAAACATCGATATTCTACCCAAACCGCTACAACAACCCCATCCGCCGCTCTGGGTCGCCGCCGTCAGTCCGCAAACCTTTAGCTGGGCCGCGCAGGAAGGCATCGGCGTGCTCAGTGGTCCATTCAAACCGTGGTTTCTGATCAAGCAGGACCTGAAAGCCTACCGCCGCGCCGTGCAAGCAAGTTCGTATGCCGCCATGCCCGGCTTCAATCCGCATTTTGCCATGACCATTGGCTGCCTGTGTCTGGAAGATGGCGCAGAAGCGCGGCGCTTGGCCGAAGGCTTCACCTGGTATTATCAGCGTCTGCTCGATCAGACCCGGCCCGTGCTGGCGCAGTTACGTGAAAGTTACGAGTATTACCATCGCCTGGCATTTCTCGAACCGCTACTGCGAAAAGGCCTGAGCCTGCGCCTGCTGGAGACCATGGGCATGGTCGTGGTGGGCACCCCCGAGCAGTGCCGCAAAGGGCTGGCGCGCTATGCCCGGGCAGGGGTGGATCGCCTGCTGCTGGCGGTAGGTGCGGGTATGGTTTCTTCCGATGTTACGCGGCGCTCCCTCGAACTCCTGGCCCACGAAGTCTTGCCCGCGCTGAACGACTCCCCTGCCGACGCGGCATGAGCCGCATTCTGCTCACCGGGGCGGCTGGCCATACGGCAAGCGTCCTGCTGCCACGCCTGCTGGAACACCCAGACAGGCCCGAGATCATCGCCTTCGATCTTCTGCCTGCCACAATGCGGCACCCACGCCTGCACTGGCGGCAGGGTGATTTGCGTGCAGTCGACTGGCAACCCATTCTGGCGGGCGTGGACAGCGTCATCCATCTCGCCTTTGTGGTGCTCAGCCCGCGTCTAGGTCGGCAGCGCCATTGGCGGGCAGAGATGGCTGAAATCAATCGCGAGGGCAGCGGGCGCTTGCTGCAGGCAGCGAGTAGCGTCGGGGTCGAGCGCTTCGTGTACAGTAGTAGCGTGGCGGTCTATGGCGCTTGGCCAGATAATCCAGAAGGCATCAGCGAGGACCAGCCGTTGCGTCCGCCGCCGGGCTTTGCCTACGCAGAAGACAAGACTTCCGTCGAAGCGCTGATGCAGGAATACAGCCTGCGCCATCCAGAATTGCGACTCAGCCGCTTGCGTCTGCATGCCATAGTCGGGCAACACGCCCAGCCTCTGGTGAATGCCATCGCCTGCTCACCAATTGGCCTGCGCCTCCCCAATCCTGATCTGCCCATTCAATGTCTGCATGAGGAAGACGCCGCTGCCGCCATCCTGGCCGCCTGGGAGCGGGGCGCGCACGGGGCTTTCAACATCGCCGCGCCGGAGCCCGTGGCCTGGTCACAAATTCCGCGACGATGGCAACTCCCTGTCAGGCCACGGCAACTACACTGGCTGCACCAAAGACTGCGCCCCTTCACTCGGCGCCTAGGGGACCCGGGTTGGCTGCTGGGCTTGCAATATCCCCTGATTGTGAGCTGTCAGCGCGCGGAAGAGGAATTAGGCTGGCACCCCGGCTATACTGTGGGCGAAGCCTTGGCATCGCTCCCCTGTGGCAAGTCCGCGTAGGTTTGCAGAGCCAGTTTGAGATCTTCCCAGACCTTGCGTTTTTCAATGGGATTCCGCAGCAAATAGGCGGGGTGATAGGTAACGATGAGGGGAATATCGCCGTAGCGTTGCACGAAGCCGCGTAAACTCGCGAGCGGCTCGGCGCTCTGCAGCAGACTCTGCGCCGCGAAACGTCCCATGGCCACGATGATGCGCGGTTGCAGCAAAGCAATCTGGCGCTGCAGAAAGGGCAGGCAAGAGCGCACCTCGGGGCCGAGAGGGTCGCGATTCTGCGGCGGGCGGCATTTCAACACATTCGCAATATAGACCTGCTCCTGCCGACTGAGCCCCATTGCTCCGAGCATGGAATCGAGCAACTGTCCAGCACGACCGACAAAGGCCTCACCGCGGCGATCTTCCTCGGCCCCAGGCGCTTCCCCCACAAAAAGCCAGGGGCTCGGCCGAGTACCCGCACCAACAACGGCATTCTTCCGGGTTTCGCCCAGACTGCAGGCGCGACAGGCATGGATACTCGCCTCGAGCACGGCCCAATCCATGCGCGCGATGCGTGCGACACGATCCTCTTCTGGAGCTGGCTCAACATCTGTCGGTGTCGCGGTTTCAACTGCTGGGATTGCCGGCGGTTGCGGTCCTGCGCCAGCATCGGCCAAGGGATCCTCCGCGGAAAGCTCTGGAATGTCCTCGATCGCCCTCACGGGAGGCGTGGCGGGCATGTCTGACAAACGGGTAACGGGCACCAAACGGGCCTCTTGCTGCTGAGATGTCGACTGTCCCTCCATGACCTCTGGCAGGGCCACCTCGAGCAACTGCAGATAGACGATTTGCGCTGGACTGAAAATCTTGCTGATCATGCTGGGATGATAGCCCCTCTCTGAATCACAAAGAAACCTGCTCGGAAAGTCGACGCGGTGAAGTAACGCCAGAGGATAGACAAGATTTTCCGGTAACATTATAATTTCTATGAAACAACACAAGGGAGCGTCACATGTCGGAATCTACTACTGTAGTACCAGAAAATCCTAACGAAGATCGCAACATTGCCACGCTCGTTCATGCGGGTGGCATTCTCTTTGGTTTTCTTCCCTCGCTCATTGTCTACCTGCTGAAAAAGCAGGAGGCCAACGCCTGGCTGCTAGGGCAGCTCAAAGAAGCCTTGAACTTCCAGATCACCATGCTGATTGGCTACGTGATTGCCACCATCCTCAGCTCTTTACTGATTGGTCTGTTTATTTTTCCGCTTCTTCTCATTGTCAACCTGGTGTTCTGTATTCTGGCGGCAGTAAAGACGAGTAGTGGTGAAGCCTACCGGTACCCAGCAATTCTGCGTCTGGTAAGCTGATCAGCGTCCGGCTCTTGTCGGGCAACACTGCCCTCCCCTAAGCTTAGCTGCTCATCTGGTTAAGGGAGGGTAACGTCTTGCCCGTTCTGGAGTTGCATGATGCCCTCATCGAGTGGGGCGGCAGGGTACTACTGGATCACGCCGATCTGCGCGCCGAGGCTGGCGAGCGCATCGGTCTGATTGGCCGCAATGGTGAAGGCAAATCTACCTTGCTTGCGGCACTCGCCGGGCAATATCTGCTGGACGGGGGCAGTTTGTGGATTGACCCGGCCCTGCGACGCGCGTTTTTGCCGCAGGAGCCCGAGCTTCCGGAGCAGCAGACCGTATTTGCGTACCTACTGGCCAGCCCCCAGGATAGCGCCAGCGGTGAGGCCCTTCACGACGACGCGCCAGAGCGATGGACCCTCACGGCGCGAGCCGAGGCGCTCTGCGACAGCCTGGATCTGCCGCGCGAGCGGCAAATCAACGGCCTGTCCGGCGGGCAGAAAAAACGCTTGGCCATTGCCAGCACCCTGATTCACGGGGCAGAACTGCTATTTTTGGACGAGCCCACCAATCACATGGATCTGAGGGGTATCGAGGCTCTGGAAAAAACCTTGTTGCGCTATCGCGGCACGCTGTTCTTCGTGACCCACGACCGTCGTTTTCTGGAGTCCCTGTCTACTCGCATCATCGAACTCGACCGCGGCAAGCTGCGCAGCTTCCCTGGCCAGTTTTCCGTCTACCAGCAGCGCAAAGAGGAACTGCTCGCCGCCGAAGAGGCGGATCTCGGCCGCCTTGAACAACAACTGGCCAGTGAAGAGGCGTGGCTGCGGCAGGGCGTCAAGGCTCGTGCCAAACGCAACCAGGGTCGCCTGCGCCGACTGGAGCAACTGCGCGAGGAGCGCAAGCGCCGGCGGGGCCGGATCGGTGAAGCACAGATTCATATCCAGCAATCCGAACGTTCTGGCAATCTCGTCGCCGAGCTTGAGGGGGTTTCTCTGCGTTTTGGCCAGCAGCAGATTTTGCGCGGCTTTTCCACCCGCATCGAACGCGGTGACCGGGTGGGGATCATCGGCCCCAATGGCGCCGGCAAAACCACCCTCCTGCGCCTGATCCTGGGGGAGCTGAAACCTGACAGTGGCAGTGTCCGTCTCGGCACGCGACAATCCATCGCTTACTTTGATCAGTTGCGCGAGCAGCTCGACCCGGAGACCCGGGTCGTCGACGTAATTGCCGATGGCAATGATTTCATCGATATCGATGGTGAGCGTCGACACGTACTCGGTTATCTGCAGGACTTTCTCTTTGCGCCGGATCGTGCCCGTGGCCTGGTAAAGGGGCTTTCCGGCGGGGAACGGGCCCGCCTGCTTCTCGCCCGCCTCTTTGCCAGACCTGCCAACATCCTGGTCCTGGACGAACCGACCAACGACCTCGACCTGGAAAGTCTAGAGGTCCTGGAGGATCGTCTGTTGGCCTTTCCTGGCACGGTCCTGTTGGTCTCTCACGACCGGGATTTTCTCGATCATGTAGTCACCCAGAGCATCGTCAGCCTGGGCGAGGGTCGCTGGCTGAACACCGCTGGCGGGCATCAGGAATTTCTCGCCTGGCAGGCGACACAAGCTATCCCGAGCGACGCCGAAAAGGCCAAGGGCCAAGAGGGCGCCAAGCCGCAGAGAGCAGCACGGCGCCCAAAATCTCTCAGCATGCGCGAGCGCAAGGAACTGGACGAGTTGCCGGCACGGATCGAGGCCCTGGAGCAGGAGCAGGCGAGTCTCGCAGAACTGCTGGGCCAGCCCGAGACCTATCAGAGCAGCGAAAAAGCCATAGCCCTGCAGGCGGAAGCGGCGCGCATCAACGCCGAGTTGGAGGCCACTTATGCGCGCTGGGAGGCGCTGGAGACCAAGGAAGCAGAACTCAGTAATACCGGGTAATCAGGGCAGTCGCAGAATTCGAATCACCAGGTAATCGGCAGCAGCCGGAACCAGCGTGGCGAGGACAGCAAGCCCCATCGCCAGCCATGGCGTGGGGATCTGCTGGGGACTGGGTACCCAACCATCCCACTGCCAGGGGGTTCCGGTAATGAGGTACGCCAGTAGCAGTCCGGGGATCAACAACAAAACGTCCACCAACAGTCCCAGCAGCACGGCGAGGAGCACCAACACGATTTGCACTAGGCCACGCAGGATGGGCATCAACCGCGATAGACCCATAGCAACACATCATGACGCGGCAACCGGACACTTTTACCCGAGGAAAAATACAGGGTGGCAGTCGATGAAAAGGCGGCATTGCTGGCCAAGGGTTTGACGCGATAGGCGCCCGGCCAGTCCGGCGCAGCCTCCACCAGGACTCCAGCATGCCGCAGAATTTGCGCGCCTTGGGCGTTGATTTCGAGGTGTGAGAGCGGCACGCGGGCGAACAGAGCGACGAGCAGAATCCCGAGCAGAATCAGCGCCACGCCGCCGGCCAGGATGCCTGCCATCCAACGGTCTACCCTATCCATGCTTTTTCTCAATTTCCGCCTCCTTCCGCCCAGATCTCTGCCTGCGCCTGCGTGATCTGCTTAGTGGCCGAGGCGCAAGGGTGCGTCCCACACCAACGCGGTGCGATTCCCAGTTGCTGCAGGGCATGGTGCATGGTCACGCGAAACACCGGTGCCGACTCCACACCACCAAAGTTCCAATACCGAGTACTGCCGCGCAAGGATACCGCCATCACCAGATCGGGCGCAAAACCGGGGGCAAAACCGACGAAGGTGGCATTGGTCTTGTTCTTCTGGAAACCATCCTTGCCATTGGCGAGGTTGGCGGTACCGGTTTTGCCCCCCACCACGTAGCCAGGAATGGCGGCGAGAATGCCGGTGCCATTCGCGCTACAAACTCCCTCGAGCCAATGGCGCAAGTGCTTGGCGATCCCTTCTGCCATGATGCGATCGCGACGGGTGGGTTGTCCGGCAATCAGGATCGGTTGCACATGCACGCCGCCATTGGCGATGGCGGCATAGCCCTCGGCCAGCTGCAGGGTCGTCACTGATACACCGTAGCCCAGGGCGATGGTGGCATGGCGTGCCTTGTCCCAGGTGTTGGGCGGCGGCAGGACCCCACTGGTACCCCCGTCGAAGCCCAAGTCAGGGTCCTGCCCAAAGCCGGCCTTGCGGTACATGTTGTAGATAGCGTCCGGTGCGGTGCGCAAGGCGATCTTAGCCGCGCCAATGTCACTCGAATATTTGAGGATGTGAGCCACATCGAGTTCCTGGTGGACGACATCGTCACGCAAACAGAAACCCCCGATAGGCAGGCAATGCGATACGTTGAAGCTTTCGTCCGGCTGAATGCTGCCAGTAGCCAATGCGGCAGCGACGACAAAGGGTTTCATCACCGACCCCGGCTCAAAGGCCTGATGCACTGCATTGTTCACGTAGTCGTCAGGACTGGCACAGCCATTTTGCATATTCGGATTGCAGGACGGCACGCTGACCATGGCGAGAATCTGGCCGGTGTGCACATTCATGACCACCGCCGAACCGTTCTCCGCGCCAAAGTGCTTCTGGGCAGCGCGCAAGGTCATATAGGCCCAGTACTGGATCTGCGGCTGAATGGTGAGGTGCAGGTCATGGCCGTTCTGCGCCGGCTGCGTCTGTAATACCCGCAGGATGTCACCCTTGCCATCCACGAGCACCTTTTCCCGCCCGGGCTTGCCCTGCAACCAACTGTCAAAACCGCGTTCCAGTCCCGCTGCACCGTGATGATCCAGATGCACCAGACCGAGCAGCGGGGTCGTTACCGAACCCAGAGGGTAGTAGCTGCGGCTGGTTTTTTCGACGTAGATACCAGGTACATGCAGCTTTTCCAGTTCCTGGCCCAGCTGCGGATGCACCTGACGCAGAAGATAGACAAACTGCGCCGACCCCCGCTGGAGGCGGGCTTCCAGCTCATTTCCCGAAATCTGCAGTGCCTGGGCGACGGCTGGCCACTCTTTGCGGTAGTGCTGGAAGATTCGCGGATCGGCCCAGATGGTGACAGCGGGGACATTGACCGCCAGGGCCTGCCCGTTGGCGGCATAAATGATGCCGCGCTGGGCTGGCAAGGGACGCTCCTGCACGTAGCGCATCTCGCCTTGCCCACGTAGCAGGTGCCTCTGCAGGAACTGTAATTCGGTATCGCGGCCCAACACCAGGGCCAAGCCGCCAAGGATAAGCAGAATCAGGAGGCCGGCACGCCAGCCGGGCAGGGATCGAAAGCGCGGACTGGGTTCCCGGCTCATGGCTTGCGCGGGCAAAGCGGGTCGCTACAGGGGATAGCTGATCGCGGCGGAAAGTAGCGCGCACAGCGGCGGCATTGCTGCAGATCCTGCATCATTGGCTGTCCTCGCTGCAGATGCCTTGCCCAGCGCCAGCGCCACACGCCATAGGCAGCAATGGCAATCAGGATGAGATATTTCCACATCCGACCAGCGGTCTCCCTTATAGAAAAAACGCCTGCTATGCAAGCAGGCGCTGTTGTTGGTCGGGGCGAGAGGATTCGAACCTCCGACATCCGCCTCCCGAAGGCGGCGCTCTACCAGGCTGAGCCACGCCCCGATGCGTTAGTGATCACGATGGACCGCAAAATCTGCCAAAAACCGTAGAGCTTCCTTCTCGGAACACTCTGGAAAGTCCTGCAGGCAATCGCGTGCCTGACGGGCGATTTTTTCAGCAGAGCGCAAAGTGTATGCAATGGCATCGGTCTTGGCAATGATTTCGAGAACCTGAGGGAGATGCTGACGCGTTTCATCAGCGAGAGCAGCGCGCAGAATGGCTTGTTCCGCCGGGCTCGCCTCACGCATGGCGTGGATGAAAGGCAAGGTGGCCTTGCCATCGGCTAGATCGTCACCGCGATTTTTGCCCATGCGTTCGGCAGCGGCCTCATAGTCTAGGGCATCATCCATGAGCTGGAAAGCCGTTCCCAGGAGCCGACCATATTCGGCCAGGGCATTTTCCTGCTCGACAGACATCCGATTGACAATGGCTGCCAGACGCGCGGCGGCCTCAAAAAGCTTGGCGGTCTTGGCGGCGATTACGGCATAGTAACTCTCGGGATCGAGGTCGGCATCGTTGGCGTTTTCCAGCTGCGCCACCTCGCCTTGCGAGATGACACTGGTAGCCTCAGCCATGGTCGCCATGATCCGCATGTCGCCATCTTTGACCATCATCTCGAAGGAGCGGGCATAGAGAAAATCACCGACCAGAATCGCCGCGGCGTTGCCCCAGATCTGATTGGCGGTGGCATTACTGCGCCGCAATTCGGAACCATCCACCACATCGTCGTGCAACAGGGTGGCGGTGTGAATGAACTCCACGACCGCTGCCAGGGGAATGGGTCGGCCACTGCGATCTCCTCCCAGGCGCGCCGCGAGCAGAAGGATAATGGGGCGTAGACGCTTACCGCCGGCATTGACAAGATACGCACCCATGGCAGGGATGGTGGGCACGCCAGATTGCAACTGTTCCTGGATGATGCGGTTCACTGCCAGCATGTCGGCCTGGACAAGCTCTTTTACGCCAGCAAAATCCATTCTGTGCTCTCTCCCGCTATGGCGCGAACCCCATGACTCGCGCAAATTGTGGCAATTGTCGGTAGCCGGGCGCTTCTTTGTCAAGGCGATTTCCATCTTCGTACCCTATACTTGTATGCAACGTTACCCGGGAAGGAGTGTAGCCGATGTCTCATGCACCATCGCCCAGCTGGCGCCACCCCGTCTGGGCCACGGCCCAGAAAAGTTGTGTTGGCGTTGCTCCCAAAAACAGCCGCGTGTGGTTTACCGTAGGGCGGGGAATCCTGACGGAGGTTTTCTACCCCCGCATCGACATCCCGCAGATTCGCGATATGGGCTTCATCATTGCCGATGATCAAGGCTTTTGGGTGGAGATCAAAAACCTGGCCAACGACGAATTTCAACTCGAAGATCCGCAAATCCCACTACCCCGAATCATCCACCGTCATAAACGCTTCACCTTCTCCCTGCGCATCTGCCCCGACCCAGATCGCGACGTCCTGCTGCTGGAATATTCCCTGGAAGGTGACGAGAAACTCCGCCCGTATCTGCTCTGTGCCGCCCGCCTGGGAGGGGACGCCACACAGAATCAAGCTTGGTGTGGCAGCTGGGAGGGGCGCGAATTGCTTTGGGCCGAACAGGGACCTTTTGGCCTGGCCCTGCTCTGCCAAAACCAGGAGGGACTACCGGGCTATTTCCGTCGCTCCGTGGGTGAGGTCGGCGCGAGCGATCTCTGGCAGGACTTCAATCAGAATGGTCGTATGCTTTGGCACTACGACAGCGCCGGGCCCGGCGAGGTGGCTTTATCAGGTGAATTACCACGACAGGGGCATCTGGCGCTGGGTCTCGGCAGCAGCAAAGAAGCGGCTGCCACCAATGCCTGGGCCTCGCTCGTCTGTGGCTTCGCGCAAATTGCCGAGGAATATCAGACGGCCTGGCACAATTGGCATCGTCAGCATCCCTTACCACGCAGCTTCGCACGCAAGATTCCCGAGGATCTGCATACCCTTTATGCCCGCTCGGTCAATGTCCTCAAAGTGCACGAGGATCACACCTTTCCCGGTGCCCGCGTGGCGAGTCTTTCCGTGCCCTGGGGCGAGGCCAGCGACAGCCGTGGCGGGTATCACTTGGTCTGGTCTCGCGATCTGGTGGAAAGTGCCGGCGCTCTGGTAGCCATCGGTGCCCTGGGCGAGGCTCGCCAGGTATTGGCCTACCTGATCAGCACCCAACAGGCCGACGGGCACTGGCTACAGAATCAGTGGCTGGGCGGCAAACCCTTCTGGCAAGGCATTCAGCTCGATGAAGCCGGCTTCCCCGTGTTGCTCGCCAGCCTGCTACAGGAACGCGAGGCCTTGCAAGACATGGCGGTCACCGACATGATCCAGCGCGCCCTGCAATTCATCGTGCGCGAAGGGCCGGTTACCGGCCAGGATCGCTGGGAAGAAGATGGTGGCATCAATGCTTTTACCCTCGCCGTCGCCATCGCTGCATTAGTCGAGGGGGCGTCCTTTCTGGAAGGCAAGGCGGCGGAGTGCGCCCTGATGCTCGCAGACTATTGGAATGTCCATCTGGAAGAGTGGACCTTTACGCGTGGTACCGATCTCGCCCGGCGTTTTCAGGTATCGGGTTACTTCATGCGCATTGCTCCAGCCGACGTCCTTACCCATGACGGGGCCAAGGATGAATGGATGCTGATCAAGAACCGCGCTCAGGATCCGCACTGGTCCGCCAACGAACAGGTGGCTACGGACTTCTTACAATTGGTGCGCTATGGTTTACGTGCCGCCGACGATCCGCATATTCAGGATTCGGTCAAGGTCATGGATGGCTTGCTCAAGAGCGACACACCCAGCGGTCCGGTCTGGCACCGCTACAACGGCGATGGCTACGGCGAGCATCGCGACGGCAGCCCCTTCGACGGTACGGGCATCGGGCGCGGCTGGCCGCTGCTCACTGGCGAGCGCGGCCATTATGCCCTCGCTGCCGGGGAAGATCCGCTGCCCTACCTGCGCGCCATGGCGACCATGACCGGCGCGGGCGGTCTGTTACCGGAACAGATCTGGGAAAGTGATCCGATTCCCGAAAAGGGGCTGTTTCCAGGTAAGCCCAGCGGCTCCGCCATGCCCCTCTGCTGGACCCACGGCGAATTTCTCAAGCTCTGCCACAGCACGATCAAAGGGCATGCCGTGGATCGTCCAGCGCAGACCTGGAAACGTTACGCGGGCAAGAAGCCGGAACTGGACTACCGCATCTGGCGTCTACGCCATCGGCCACGCAAATTGCTCGCTGGACAAGAGCTGCGCATTCTCCTGGCTGCCCCTTTCCGTATCCATTGGGGCATCGATGGTTGGCAGAAGGTACAGGATCTCGATGCCGAAGACTGGGGTCTGGGATACCTGGCCTGCCTGCCTACCCGCAAATTACGCCCCGGGCAGAGCCTACAGTTCGCCTTGTATTGGGCAGACAGCCAGAGTTGGCAAGGAGAAGACTTTTCCGTGCAGATTATTGGAGGTGTAGCATGATCAGTATCGACCTGGCCGGCAGAACGGCCTTGGTGACGGGTGGTAGCGGCGGATTGGGGCGCGCCATGAGCGAGACCCTGGCTGCGGCCGGGGCAGAGGTGGCGGTGCACTACCGTAAAGGACAGGAAGAGGCCGAAGCCGTGGTACGCAACATTGAGAAAGCGGGGGGCAAAGCTCGGGCCTTTGCCGCCGATATTTCCGACCCGGAGGCAGTGGAACAGCTCCTGAGCAACGTCGAAGGCGCGTTTGGTGGCCTGGATATCCTGGTCAACAACGCGGGGATGGATGGCCCCCATGCCCTGGTAGGGGACGACGACCCGCAAGCATGGGAAAAAGTCATCGCAGTGGATTTGCTGGGTCCCTATTACTGTGCCCGCGCCGCCATCTCCCGAATGGAGAAGAAAAAACACGGCGTGATTCTCAACATCACCTCGGTACATGAATTCATTCCCTGGGAGGGCTACAGTGCCTACACCAGTGCTAAGGCGGGCCTGTCGATGTTCACCAAGACCTTGGCCCAGGAAACTGCCGACAAGGGCATTCGGGTGGTCGCCCTCGCCCCCGGTGCCATCAAGACCCCTATCAATCAGTCGGTCTGGGACGATCCGGAATCCCTCAAGGACCTCGACAAAAAAATCTCCATGGGTCGCTTGGGCAAACCGGAAGAGGTTGCCGCAGTCGTGGCCTTTCTGGCGAGCGATCTGGCCAGTTACATCACCGGTACCACCCTCGCGGTGGATGGCGGCATGCTGATCTATCCCGATTTTCGCCACGGAGGCTGAACCCATGGACGTCGACGTCCTCATCGTCGGCAGTGGCGCTGGTGGCGGCACCCTCGCCCGCGCCCTGGCCGACAGCGGTTTGCGCATCCTGATTCTGGAGCGTGGTGATTACCTGCCGCGCGAATGGGGCAACTGGGATCCACAAACGGTCTTTGCAAGTTACCGCTACCATACCGAAGAAACCTGGCGGGATGGCGACGGCCAGCCTTTCCATCCGGTGACGGGCTATCACGTGGGTGGCAATACCAAGTTTTACGGCGCGGCCATCCTGCGGCGGCGTCCCACGGATTTCCGGGAGCGTCGCCATGTCGACGGGGTGACGCCGGCGTGGCCCATTTGTTACGAAGATCTGGCGCCCCATTACGATACTGCCGAGCACTGGTACTTCGCCCATGGCGCAGCCGGGAGCGACCCAACCGAGGGAGCCCGAGGCCCCTATCCATTTCCCCCCATGCCCCACGAGGAAGACATAGCGCTGGTCGATACGGCCTTACGCGCCCAAGGATATCATCCTTTCCCCCTGCCGCTGGCGTTGCACCGCTTGGAAGACGACCCTGCGCAGAGTCCTTGTGTGCGCTGTCCCACCTGTGACGGCTTTCCCTGTCTCGTTCATGCCAAGGGCGACGCCGAGCTCTGTGGGGTACGACCGGCCCTGCAACACGCCAATGTCACCCTGCTTCGCAACGAGCGAGTACGCAGGATCCTTCTGGCAGAGGACGGCAGACGGGTATCCGGGGTGGAGACCGATCAGCACCGCTACCATGCCCGTGTCGTGGTCCTGGCGGCGGGCGCGGTCAATAGCGCCGCTCTGCTCCTGGCCTCCCGCAGCGAGACATTTCCCAATGGCATCGCCAACAGTAGTGATCAGGTTGGACGCAACTATATGTGTCACCTCAACAGCGCCTGCATGGCGATCAAGATCACCCGCGAGAACCGCAGTATCTTCCAAAAAACCCTAGCTCTGAATGATTTTTACGAAGACTCTGGCGATCCCGATTACCCCTATCCCCTTGGCCATATCCAGGGCCTTGGTAAGGTGACACCGGCCCTGCTGCATGCGCAACGTCCGCGCTGGCCAATTCCCATGACCGCCTGGGCGGCCAGCCATTCTGTCGACTGGTGGCTGACAACAGAGGATCTGCCAAGCCCCGAAAACCGCGTCACCGTGGATGAGCGCGACGGCATCCAGCTGCATTGGCAACCCAAAAATCGTGAGAGCCATCGCCGTCTCTGCGCAAAATGGCAAGACATTCTACAGAAGATCGGCTTTCCCCTGGTGTTCTTTCAGTCCATGGATATCTCCGCTACCGCCCACCAGGTGGGAACCTGCCGCTTTGGCGATGACCCGCAGACGAGTGTTCTCGATCGTAACTGCAAGGCCCATGATCTCGACAATCTATATGTGGTTGACGCGAGCTTCATGCCTTCCATCAGCGCGGTGAACCCCTCTCTCACCATCATGGCCAACGCCATCCGCGTAGCCAGCGTTCTGCGCGAACGACTGCGGAGCAGTTGAGTGAAAAAGGGCACGACAGCGGTATTTGCGGCGGGGTTTCTGCAGGGTTCGGCCTTCGTGCTGATCCCGGCGCTGGGGAGTATCCTGCGCAGCGCGCCGTACAACATGAGCAATAGTACCTATGGCATGTTGTATTTTCCGGAGATCATTGGTGCCGTCATCGCCGCCCTCGCCGCCGGGAGCATCCATAGGCGCCTCGGTGCGCATGGACTCTTTCGTATTGGCATCTTGAGCAACGCAATCGCCATGGGACTGCTGGTCCTTGCCTACTTCAGCGGGCATGGTTCCGTAGTTTTTCTGCTGCTCGCCGAAACACTGCTTCTTGGCGTCGGTTTTGGTCTGACCAACGCTGCCATCAACCGAGCTTCTACCCTGATCTTTGCCGGTAGCGCCACGGCGGCCGTCACCATCCTGAATGCCGTGATTGGCGGTGCCACGGCAGTTTCCCCCATGCTCCTGCATCTGTCCTCCAACTGGCTGACCTGGGTACTGTGGCCCGCAGTCATCCTCCTGCTCTGGCTGCTGGTCTTGCTCCTGCCCCAGGCCCAGGAAGAACAACAGGGACAGGAGATCGGTGGCTTGCGCGCCTGGAAAAAATCCATGATCCCCTTTGCTGCCGCAGTCCTCATCTACGCCATCTGCGAGGGTAGCTTTGGCAGTTGGGCGAATATTCTGGTCAGCGTCGATCATCATTTCCCGCGGGCAACGGGTGCTGCAGCCCTGTCCCTGTTCTGGGGCGGCGAGACCGTCGCGCGCTTTGTCCTCGGATCCATTCCCGACCACTGGCTTTCGCGATGCTGGGTCTATCGTGCCATACCCTTGGGAATGGCTGCCTGCTTTCTGATCATTCCGCAGTTGCAAAGCGCCGAATCTCTGCTCTTGTTCTTTGCCTTGGCGGGGATAGCCTGTGGCGTCTATTACCCCTATAGCATGGCGTTTGGTGTTGCCCGTCATGGCAAGGAGGGAACACAAATGGCAGGACTACTGGTGGGGGCATTGATGGTCGGTGAGGGCATTGGCTCGACCGGACTGGGGCCCCTGCAATCCTTGTTGTCTCTCAACCAGATTTATCAGTTCTCCGCTTTGTGGGCCATTCCCCTCCTATGGCTGGCTTGGCGTAATAGCACGGGACAGAAGCCAACGCACTAGAAAAATCGAATTTTTGTGCCCAATCGACAGTCAGCGTATCTCCTTGGCGAAATAGCCCGCTGTGACTCTGCGCCACAGCTCCCAGAAAATACTGGTAAACCAAAAGAGTAATGCGAAAAATCCAGCCACAATCCCCAAGCAGTGGAACGCGGGGATGGAAAGGATTGATGCCGACTGCAGGCAACTCAGCGCGAATACCGACGTGGAGAACGTGGGAGGCCAGGCAACGGGGTTGCGGAAGGCGCAGTTACGGAACAGAAAAATGGCGCTGCGAAAGGCTATTGGAAAGAACAGAACGATGGCGACAATTTCCGCCAGTATGATCAGCATGGCGAGCGCATGGTGTGCTGCAGGGGTCAAATTCTGCCAGGCCCAGGCATGCCCCAGAGCCAGGGCGGCGAATCCGGCACAGCCCATGGCGATCCACCAGGGGGCCTGCGGTACGCCATGCAAGCCAAACCGACGAATGCGCAGGACTGCTAGGAACGCGATGGCAGCATATAGAATCCCACCCAGCAGGGCACCGGCAACGACGACAAGGTTCCAATCGCTTTGCGTCGATGCGACGACATCTCCACTAGCAACGCTGGCTCCCAAGACCGCTGCCGGCACCAGGAACCATGCACCACTCACCCGTTCCAACGAAATCCCGAACCGGTATAAAGCCAGGAAGAATTGTGCTGCACAAAGAAGTACTAGCAGCCAACTGAGAGCGAGCAGGAACTCTGCCAAGCCCAGCAATGCTGGTATGCCTTCCACATACCCAAAAAACGCCATCCCCGAGCTTAATACCGCCAAACCAAGGGGAATGGTGTGGGCGCCGACATACTGATCAGCCGACCTTTGGGCAAAGTGGAAGCTCGGTGGCATCGACAGGGATCGACGCCGGAGCCAAATCCAGGTCAATGGAATGTACACTGCCTGCAGGCAGGCCAAGGTGAGCAAGGTTGTGGCCAGCAGCCAATAATCAGCCGCTGCCACCATACTTGCCGTTCCGCCGGTGGCCATGACCACCGCGTAGGGCATCGCTGTCGGTTTCCAGTCGGCTTTTCTCTTCACAAAAAGTATCGCAAATTCCGTAGCGTTGCATACAGCAGAAAAGGAGCGACCGCTCCGAAAACCGATTTCTTTTTCATCACCAGTCTGGTAACTTAACTCAGTTCCCCGCTATTTTACCAGTCTTTTCCGCCACTGCCCTTGTTCCATCATCGGCGCGAAAATCTGGTAATAGGGGCCTTTGTCGAGGTGTGCCAATACACCATCGTTGTGAATCTGACGACACTCATAGTCGAGCATCGCGTGGGCAATGCCCATGTGAGCCGCCTCTGGCGATTCCCACTCCATGTGTACCAGATATTGAACTGGAGTTTGCCCAGGAATTGGTGGCGTACTGGGGATCGCGCTGCCGCGATTGGTATTATATTTTGGCGGATTGGCTCCCAGAGTTGCCTTCAACATTCCTTGCGGATCGAGCTGGAAGGAACCAATGGCCGAAACACCGAATTGCTTTAGAATCATCCAACCAATCATTCCGGGAATGTTCTCTTTGAACCAACTGAGCGTACGCTCTGCCCCCTCCTCAAACGCCGTTTCATGCCCATCCATGACCCAGTGATCACCAATCGCAATGGCCCGCTTGGCAGCCAGTGCTACCTTGGGAACAGCCTCTTGCTTGGCAAAGGCTCCGCCCAAGGCAGCGGGAACGTCGGTTATGGCAATGATCGGTGGCAAATCCGAACGGACGATTTCATAGTATGGCTCCCACGGTCCCTCGATCACCATGTCCAGACAATCACCGCAAAGCTCATAAATTTCCTTGAAATTATCATGATGCATTTCTTCGTGGGATTTTACGTCTTTCCATACGGTGTACTGAAACATGCCAATAGGATTGAGCGTCTCGCGCATATCGATAGCGCCGCCGCCGTAGCGCCCCGCCATGGGATGGATTCCCGTTTGCAGCAATTGTTCAAAGCCCAGGAATCCGTGGTGAGATGCCGTAGTAATGCAAACTTTTGGGCCAATTTTCATCATCGTCTGATAGCTTTCTGGACGATTGGCAACTTTTGACTGATTGATAGCAATAATAGGGTTATTACTCATTCCTCATCTTCTCCTTTTTCCGTTGCAAGACAGAAATTATGACCAATCAAATAGGACAAAGTTCAAAATATTGTAGAAAAAATATATTTTGAGATAACTACATACAAATAAATGGACAGAAAATTACAAAACAATTCGCCGATTGTGTCATCGATGAAAGTAAAATCTCACTGATATACAGCCGCCAATAAAAAACTGCTGCCGCATGATCACCGGCGCGCTCCGCGGCGCAGCAACGAAATCATGCGACCTACCCGACGCATGGAGCGCGGGGACATGGGTTACCCTACAGCTCGCTCCTCCCCCTTTTGCGTGGCCCTGACTTTGCCTACACTGCACCATCTTTCTGTAGTCATGGATCGGGTATGCGCGCTAGTCAATTCTTTCTTCCCACCCTCAAGGAAACCCCAGCGGAAGCCGAGCTCATCAGCCATCAGATGCTGCTGCGCGGCGGTTTCATCCGCCGCCTCGCTTCGGGCCTCTACACCTGGCTGCCGCTGGGCCTGCGCGTACTGCGCAAGGTGGAGGCGGTAGTACGCGAGGAGATGGAACGCGCTGGTGCTCAGGAAGTGCTGATGCCAGTGGTACAACCGGCAGAGCTGTGGCAGGAGTCGGGGCGCTGGGAACTCTATGGCCCCGAGCTGTTGCGCCTAAAAGATCGCCATCAACGCGATTTCTGCCTGGGACCGACCCACGAGGAGGTGATCAGCGATCTGGCGCGGCGGGAGATCCGCTCCTATCGACAACTACCGCTGAACCTGTATCAAGTGCAGACGAAGTTCCGCGATGAGATTCGTCCGCGCTTTGGACTCATGCGTGCACGCGAGTTCATCATGAAAGATGCCTATTCCTTTCACATCGATCAAGACTCCCTGAGGGCCACCTATCAGGAAATGTACGACGCCTACCACCACATCTTTACGCGCCTGGGCCTGGAATTTCGCGCCGTCGATGCCGATTCCGGGGCCATCGGTGGTAAGGCCTCCCATGAATTCCATGTGTTGGCGGATTCCGGAGAAGATGCCATCGTGCATTGCTCGGCCTGCAACTACGCGGCCAATCAGGAGCTGGCTCGTAGCCGTCCGCTGCCGGACAGCAGCGATCCCCTTCTACCTGCCGAGCAACGGGCTACTCCGGGGATTCGCACGGTAGAAGAACAGGCGAAGATGCTCGGCGTCAGTCCTGCTCAGGTGGTCAAGAGTCTTCTGGTCTTTGCCGATGACAAACCCATGCTGCTTCTGCTACGGGGAGATGATGAGCTGAACCTGATCAAGGCGGCGCGTGTGCTGGACGCGGACACACTACGCCTCGCCAGCGCCGAAGAGACCCAGGAGCTGCTCGGCGTGCCCTTTGGCTTTCTCGGCCCCAAGGACTTGCCGGCCCCCCTGCCCATCGTCGCGGACCAGCGGGTTCTAGTCCTGCGCAACTTCAGTACGGGCGCCAACATTGGCGGACAGCACTGGCTGAATCTCAATTGGGAACGCGATCTGCCGCACCCACAAGCAGCGGACCTCCGTAATGTTCAGGTAGGGGATGCCTGTCCGCACTGTGCCACGGGTAGCCTGGGCATTCGCCGCGGCATCGAGGTGGGGCACGTTTTTCAGCTGGGCACCCGCTACAGCGAGAAGCTGGGCGTACGCGTCCTCAATGAGTCCGGGAAAGAGCAGGTCGTGCTCATGGGCTGCTATGGCATTGGTGTATCGCGCATCGTCGCTGCCGCTGTCGAACAGAATTTTGACGAACGTGGCATCTGCTGGCCACCCGCCATGGCGCCCTTTGACGTTGGCATCGTCGCCATCCAGGCCAAGAAATCGCCGGCGGTGCTGGCAGCCGCCGAAGCGATGATGGCGCAGCTCGAGGCAAAAGGACTGCAAGTCTTCCTCGATGACCGCGACGAACGTCCGGGGGTACAGTTTGCGACTATGGACCTGATTGGCCTGCCCCATCGCCTAGTCATCAGTGAAAAGACTCTGGCGCAGAGTCTGTGGGAATACCGCGGCCGCCGCGACAGTGAAAATCGCCTGCTCAGCGAAGCAGAGGTGCTGAGCATCCTGCAAGGAGAACCCAGATGAGCTACCACAAAATCCTCGTCGCCGTCGATTTCAGCGGAATGGCCAGCACGGTCCTTGCGCACGCAGGCGAGGAGGCGCGCCTGCATCAGGCCGAGCTCACCCTGCTGCACATCCTTGATACCCAGATCATGGACCTGCAGCTTCCGGAGGAGCTGCTACCGAGTTCTCTGGAGATGATGCAGCGCCTGCGTTCGTTGGCGCAGGAACGACTGGATGCCCTGCAAAAATCCACCAGTGTTCCGAGCCACGGTTTACTTCTCGAAAAAGCGGGTGGCATTGGCCGGAATATCTGCGAATATGCGGCAGAAGGGGGATATAACCTGATCGTCATCGGCAGTCAGGAGCAAGGGGCGATTGGTCGCCTACTATTGGGTTCCGTGGCCAGTGCCGTGGTCCACCACGCACACTGTCCGGTACTGGTGGTCAAGGCTCCTGCAGCCGCTTAGTCTGCGGCGGGACTGTGTTGCGCCGCCCAATCGCCGATCTGCGCCACCAGCTCCTGAGCGGCCCGGTTCATGGCAGTGGCACCCGCAGCGGGTCCAGTACTTGGCAAAGGTGCTTGGACGGCAAAACTTTTCTGCGCCAGAACGCGATAGCCCCGAGCGGCCAGCAGGGTAGCGGTACAGGAGATCTGCGCCTCGCCCGCCGTGGCATTGCTGTAATGCACGGTAAAGTCTTGCAGCCCCAATTGCAGCAGCAAGGCCGGACGGCCCGCCTGCGCCGGCCCCAGGACGGCGCGCCAGTCGCCCTGCTGTCGCAGACGTTGGCTCAGTAACAGGGTCAGCATCTGGCCCGGCGCCGCCGCCCAGCGCGCATCGTTATAGGGTCGCAGGGCCTGGGGACTGGCATACTGCAAACGGTAGAGGTACTCCTCGCCCGCCAACCAGCTCGGCGCCGTGACGGCTTCCAGACGCAACACGCCGGCCTGGTGTTGCCTCACGGGCTGAGTATCCGGCGCAGCAGTCAAGGCGTACGGCTGCTGCCAGGCCGGCGCACTGGCACAAGCCGCCAGGGCCAAGCTTGTCGACGCCAGCGCACTGCCCACGAAAACGCGCCAGAAACTTGACTTTCCCTTCATGAGTTTCCCCCGGCAAAGCCCGACTGTCCCGGACCGGGCGGCGGTGCTCCACGCCCATACAGGAGCGATTGCGGGTTTTGCCGCAATTCACGACTCAGGGCGCCCAAGTCCTGACTGCTTTGCAATAGACTCTGCGTCAGGGCATTGAGCTGCGGGAGCGTCTGATCATTGAGGACGGCGAAACTCTGCTGACCGGAACTCGCTAACTGGTGCAAGGCGACACTGGTACCGTTGAGCTGTTGCAAAGGTGCCTTGGCGGCAAGTGCCAGATCATCCAGGTGACGCACGAGTTGCTGACTGGACTGCATGGTCGAGCGTGTCGCGGCGATGGTCGACGGCAACTCCCGCAGAGCTGGCTGTAAAGCGGCCTCCAGCTCGGCCAGCTCAGCGCTGGCCTGGTCCAGGTGCCGCAAGGTCGCCGTGAAGTGCTTGCGGTTCTCCTCATCGAGGAGGTCGTTCATGCGCAAGGCCAATTCATTGCCCTGCTTGACCAGGGATTCGCCACTGCGGGATAGCACCTGAATGAAACTGGGATGCATCGGAATGTCGGGAACCTGCCCTGGCGCATGCGCCAGCGGAGAAAAATCCGTGCCGGCATCGTTGAGCGACAAATAGCTCAGTCCCGTCACCCCCTGCGGTTCCAACTCGGCAAAGGTCGCTTTGGTGATGGGGGTATTGGCGTCGACACTGACTTGCACTCGCACCATACGCGGATTGCGTGGATCGAAACCAATGGACTTCACCTCGCCCACGCGCACGCCTTTGAAACGCACCGGCGCTTGCACCGTAAGACCCGTCACACTGTACGGGGAGATGACATTGTAAAGCTTGCCGACCGGCGCTGAATGGTGCATCCAGAGTCCGGCCACCGTGAGTGCTGCCCCTAACACGACAACGAAGACCAAGGCAATCAAAGCGTGCGCCCGACTTTCCAATGATCGACCCCCGGAAAAATTGACTTGCCCTAGACGGCGTGCCTAAATGTAGCAGGTATTTTGGATGATTCCCATGCACTTCGACAGCCTTCGCCAAACCATGATCGACACCCAGATTCGCACCTGGGATGTTCTTGACCCCGAAGTTCTGCAAGTTCTGCAACGCGTCAAGCGGGAACAGTTCGTGCCTACGCAGCTGCAGGAGCTCGCCTTCGCCGACTTTGAAATCCCCTTGGGGCACGGCGAACGAATGTGGACACCAAAGATGGAAGCACGGGTTTTGCAGGAGCTGGAAATTCGCCCGCAAGACCAGATCCTCGAAGTTGGCACCGGTAGTGGCTACTTTACCGCCCTGTTGGCCAGTATGGGCAAGCTCGTCCATAGCGTTGATGATCGCGCCGATTTCATTCACGCCGCCGAAGGGCGTCTGCAAATGCAGGGCGTTACCAATGTACATCTCCACGTGGGTGATGCTTCGGGCGGCTGGGCCGCATCCGGCTCTTGCGACGTTATCGTCCTGACCGGTTCTCTCCCGCAGCTCCCCAAGGCCTTTCTCGAGCAGTTGAACCCCGGCGGGCGCCTCCTCGCCATCCTCGGCGAGTCTCCACTTTGCAAGGTGCGCCGCTATCGCCGCGCCGCCAACGGCAGCCTGGGTAGCAAGGACCTGTTTGAAACGGATATCCCCGCGCTACGCCACCCCACCAACAAGAAATTCCAGTTCTGAAGATGCGGGTTCGGGCAGCACGCAGCCTCATCCTGGCCATCGACCTGCAGGACAAGCTACTGGCCATGCTGGGGGACGAACG
This sequence comes from Acidithiobacillus sp., assembly GCA_028697715.1. Classification (GTDB taxonomy): domain Bacteria; phylum Pseudomonadota; class Gammaproteobacteria; order Acidithiobacillales; family Acidithiobacillaceae; genus Igneacidithiobacillus. Next base: position 57,143 of record JAQVDS010000007.1, read on the forward strand.
CAAGGAAACACTCTTGCACAACGTCCGTCGCTTCCTGAACAGTGCCAGAGCCTTGGACCTTCCCATTCTGCTCTCGGCCCAATATCCTATAGGGCTCGGCGCGATCGATCCCAGCCTCCACGATTTCGGTCCGACGTTCGAGAAAACCGAGTTCTCCTGTCATGCCAACCCCGCCTTGCGCAATGCCCTGCGTTCCCGGCTGGATCGCCGGCAGATCTGCCTGCTGGGAGTAGAAACCCACATCTGCGTGCTGCAAACGGCCCTTGACCTGCAGGCCCAGGGCTGGCACGTGCTTGTCCCCATCGATGCGGTAGCCAGTCGCGAGCCCCGGCAGAGCGAGTGGGCACTCGAACGTCTGCGCCATGCCGGTGTCATCCTCAGCAGTACCGAATCCATCTTCTATGAATGGATGGAGGACGCCGCCGATCCACGCTTTCGCCAACTGGCGCCCGCCTGGCGCTGAGGCATTCATGAATCTGCAATACCATATCCGTCTTCAAGAAAATGCCCACCTGATTCAGGTAGATCTGCACCTTGCCGAGCCCGACCCAGACGGTCAGATTCTCGCCCTGCCCGCCTGGGTACCCGGCAGTTATACCATCCGTGATCTCGCCCGCCACATCGTCAGCATGCGGGCAACGGCGGGCGGACGGAAATTGCCGGTGGAAAAATTCCGCAAGGATCACTGGCGCCTGGCTCCCTGTAACGGCCCGGTAACCATTTCCTACCAGGTTTATGCCTTTGACCGATCAGTGCGCACTGCCTATCTCGATGACCGGGGCGGGTTCTTCAATGGCCCGGCAGTATTTCTGCGGGTACTTGGTCAGGAGCAGCAAGAACATACCTTGCAAATCAGCGGTCCCGCCGACTGGCAACTGGCCACCAGCATGGAAGCGATCTCTGACAGCGCGTGGTCCTGGGGCGAGTTTCGCGCCCCCGACTACCGCAGCTTCTGCAATCATCCCTTGCTCTTCGGCCCCCTGCATCGGGTGGATTTCTGTGCCGGAGAATTACCTCATCACCTCGCTCTGTTGGGCCACGACAACCCAGAGTTACTCCGCCTGGGCGAGGATCTTGCCAGAATCTGTGCTTGCCAGCAGCAGTTCTGGGGCGGCAGCCCCTTCTCGCGCTATCATTTTCTGTGCATGTGTGGGCAAAACGCCTATGGTGGCCTCGAGCACTCGGCATCCTCTGCCCTGTTGTGCAACCGTAGTGATCTCGACGGCACGGATCCCAAAGGCTACCGTCAGTTTCTTGGACTCGCCAGCCACGAGTATTTTCATTCCTGGCTGGTCCAGGGTATCCGTCCGGCGGCATGGAGTGACAGCTTCTGGGAAACAGAGATAATCAGTCGCGATCTCTGGGTCTTCGAGGGTATCACTTCCTACTACGACAGCCTGCTTCTGTGTCGCGCAGGCCTATGGTCTCCGGCACAATACCTCGAAGAACTGGGACAGGAAATCACTCGCCTCGCCCGGCGTCCCGGGGAAAGCTATCAGAGCCTGGCCGAATCCAGCGCCGACGCCTGGACCAAGCTCTATCATCCGCATCCATCCGCGGCCAACTTCGAGATCAGCTATTACAACAAGGGCGCCCTTGCCGCCCTCTGTCTCGACGCGCGGCTGCGGCAGCGTGGCTCCAGCCTCGACGCGTTTCTGCGCCGACTCTGGCAAGACTATGGAGAAAGGCAGCGGTCCCTGCCAGAAGGCGAAATTTTTGCCCTCCTCAAGCCTGTCCTGGGAAATGCTGGGGTCGACGAAGTGCGACAGTGGGTTGCCGAAGCGCAGCCCCTGCCCCTGCAAGAATGCCTGCAGATTCTGGGTGTTGATCTGCTCTGGCGTGCCGCCCGCGACGAGCAGGACCGTGGCGGTGTGGAAACGGAAGGTCGACGCTCCGATCTCGGTGCAAACTGGGAAAAGGCAGCGATTGGCGTGGAACTGACTTTCGTGCGTGCTGGCGGAGCGGCGGAACAGGCTGGTCTTTGTCCGGGGGACCGTCTGCTGGCCCTGGACGGAGAGGAAATCTTGGCCGAGCGTCTGCAGTCCCAAATCGATCGACTGACTCCAGGAATCCCTCGGCACCTGCACTTTCTGCGCGATGGCAGGATGCGCGAGTGCGACTGCATTCTGCTTGTTCCCCCGCTGGATACTGCCTATCTACAGATCGGCGATGGCGGAAACCAGCGCTGCAGCGACTGGCTCAGTGGGGCTTCAGCAGCTCAATCCGCGGGGTAGCCCCGGCGAATCCGCTCCACCTGCACTGCCTTCCCCGTCTCGGTGTCGATTTCTGCCAGCAGACCACAGAGGCTCGCCACGCCATCGACCACCGGCGCCTTGGCAGGCATAGCGTCGATGAATCGGCGTTTGGCAATTTCCCGATCCACGCCGATGATCGAATCGTAACAACCGCACATGCCGGCGTCACTTTGATAAGCCATACCCCCGGGGAACACCCGCTCGTCCGCCGTAGGAACATGGGTATGGCTACCGACCGCCATGCTGACTCTGCCGTCCAGATGCCAGGCAAGGGCATATTTTTCGCTGGTGGCCTCCGCGTGCAAATCGACGAGGATCACATCACAGCCGGCTAGTTCGTCGCCCAGGGCGACGTCCGCGGCACGGAAGGGACAATCGTAGAGCGGATGCATGAACAGGCGCCCCATGAGGTTGAGCACGCCGAGGCGCCAGCCATTTTTTTCGATCCGCAGTGCTCCGCGCCCCGGCGTACCGGGAGGTGCGTTATAAGGACGAAGTAGACGCGGCTCCTCCACAATAAAGCTGATCGTTTCTTTTTGATCCCAAACATGATTTCCCGCTGTGACCGCATCGATGCCCCAGGCGAAAAACTCGTCCAGGATCTTGCGCGTGATTCCCGCACCACCAGCGGCATTTTCGCCATTGACCACTACCGCATCCAGAGCTTTTTCCACGCGCAGATCGGCCAGCCCTTGCTGCAAGGCACGGCGTCCAGGCGCTCCCATCACGTCGCCCGCAAAGAAGATTCGTACGTTCATCGTCGAAAACTCCGGTATTCTCGTTCCGTAGCAATGGCATCCAGCGGGATATCCCATGGCTCCGTCGGCAATTCTCGCACTTCCTGAAAGGCGTGGGCTACCCCCACCAGACGGGGGCGACGCCAGTGACGGCGATGCCGCAATGCTGCCAGGCTGCGATCATAGAAGCCTCCCCCCATACCCAGGCGTTGGCCAGTGGCATCGAAGGCGACCAACGGCAACAACAACAGGTCCAGCTCTGCGGCGGATTTCCAGTAACGACGCGGCACCTCGGGCTCGGGGATTCCCAGACGGTTTTTGCTGAGGGTTGTACCTACGGAAAACGGCGCAAAACGCAACTCAGTCGCATGCAAGCCAGCCAGAACGGGGAGAAAGAACCGTTGGCGATGCGACCATGGTAGTTGCAGGATAGGCAGGGCACCAATCTCCCCGCGCATGGGCCAATATAAAGCAATGGTACGCGCCTTGCGGAGAATCGGGGAATTTCGCAATTGGCGAAGCAGGCCACCCTCCGCTTGACGGAGATCGGCGGCACTCAGGGCCGCGCGGCGTTGCCGCATGCTACGACGAATATCGATTTTGGATACCGACAAAGAAAAACTCCCCGCTTGGGTCGTGGCGCCCGCTATCCCACGAACCTGATGACCAGGTCGGGAGCCCGGGAATCGTATCAGGCTACTCCGCAGCGGAGCGGCACACCAACGATATGGACCAAGGCCCCCTGGATAGACAATGTTGGTTCAGGAAATATCCCGGAACCACGAGCCCCGCAGGGAGTAGCTCCAAGCTACTCCGCGCCCTGACCCATGTCAACCAAGTTCTGCAATCGGGCAGTCACGGTCTCCAGAGTGTTCTGCGCCTGTTGCAATTCACCCTGGCTGCGCTGCAGGTCGGCAGCGAGATTCAACGCAACCATGAGCAGGGCGCGCTCCCTTTGGACGCCCACGCCCTGACGCACCTTGGCTGCCTGCAAACGCTCCTGCAGCGTGACAATGGCCTGCCCAAGCAGATTCCGTTCCTCGGGCGAGCAGGTGATTTGATAGGACTGATTGAGAAACTCTGCGGCGATCAGCTCGCGCGCATCGGCGGCATTGCCCTGACTCATCGCTGATACTCTTCCCGTTCCCAGATGGAGATTTGCTCCAGTAGCCGATCCAGACGCTCGCGAATGTCTTGCTGCTGCCGACGAAGCTGCAGATTTTCTGCCTCCAGGATCTCTTTTTCCCGACGTAGCCGCGCAAGCTCGGCAATCTGACCCACTCCCCGCACCTGGCGGCGCAGAGCGTGATAATCGAGTATCATGGCTTCGACTTGACCCAGGAGAAATTCGACCCGAGATTCCCGCACGCTTACCCCCGGCTTCCGTGTGGCAAGGAGTGTACGAAGGGCGGCAGGCATTTGCAAATCGATAACCCCATGAAAAAGACCTCCACCCCTCTTGTTTCCGGACAGAATTTTCGTAACCGGCTCGGCATTGCTGCCATCGTGGTGCTGCTGCTATTGCTGGTCGTGCTCGCCCGCCTGCTCGACCTGCAGGTATTGCATTATCAAAAATTCCGGCAACTGGCCCATGACAACCATATTGCCCTGGTTCCCGTCAACCCACCCCGCGGCTTGATCCTTGCCGATCATGGCCAGATTCTTGCAAAAAATCAGCCAACCTACGCGGTGGAAGTCACACCAGATCAGACCAGCGACCTGCACAGCACCCTTGATCGCCTGCAGAAGCTGCTCGATCTTTCCGACGGTGACATGGCCCGTTTCGACAAAAGCATGGCAGCCAAGGCGAGCTTTGATCCCATCATCCTCAAAGCGAATCTCAGTCCCCAGCAAGTCGCCGCCCTGGCGGTGCGCAAGGCAGAATTTCCTGGGGTGCGCGTTACCGCCCTGATGCATCGCAACTACCCCTTCGGCACCATTTTTTCCCACATCGTCGGCTATGTGGGGCCGATCACCGCTACTGATCTCAAACGGCATCAGGCAGAGAACTACCGCGGGCGGGACTACGTCGGCAAAACTGGTCTGGAAAGCTACTATGAGCAACGATTGCGTGGCCAGATGGGGTATCAAATCAAACAGATCAATGCCGAAGGCTTGCAGGTCGGCACGCTGGAAGAGCAAGAGCCGCTGGCTGGCGACAACCTTGTAACCCATTTACGGCTACGGGTGCAGGAAGCCGCTGCAAATGCCCTCGAGAGCAATCATTATCGGGGTGCCGTCGTCGCTCTTGATCCCAACAACGGTCATGTACTTGCCATGGTCAGCAGCCCCAGTTTCGATGCCAACTGGTTTGTGGATGGCATCAGTACAGCGCACTGGCGCAGCCTCCTCGATAATCCTGGCCATCCGCTTACCGACCGTGCCGACAATGGCCTCTACCCGCCCGGCTCCTGCGCCAAACCCTTCTTCTCCATCCAGGCCATTCAGTCGGGGGTAATAGGCCCGGATTTTCGGACCTATTGTCCGGGCAATTTTCAGCTTGGCGGACACACTTACTGGGACTGGAACCGCGGTGGTTTTGGTGAAACCAATCTCACCAAGGCGCTGGCCTGGTCTGTGGATGTCTTTTATTACAAGCTGGCGGTGAAGATGGGCATCCAGTTGCAGGATCAAACCCTGTGGCGCTTTGGCTTTGGCAAGTCTCCCGGCATCGATTTACCGGGCGGTTTAGCGGGCTTGGTTCCCACTCCGCAGTGGAAGCGGGCCCGCCTGCACGCCCCCTGGTACACCGGCGATTCGGTCATTTTGGGCATCGGTCAGGGCTATCTCCTGGTTACCCCCCTGCAACTCGCGCGCGCCGTATCCGCCATTGCCAATGGCGGCTATCTGGTGCAACCACAGGTCGCCAAGGAATGGGTCAATTCCAGCACTGGAGAACGGAGTCCGATCCCCAATGCGGTACCGGAAAACCTGCATATCGACCCAGTGGCATTGCATGCCGTGCGCCAGGGAATGGAGGCCTGCGTCAATACCGGCACCTGTCATACCGTCAGCATCCCCGGCATCAGCATCGCCGGCAAAACAGGTACCGCACAAATTCCCGAGGGCTACGCCTATGGGCGGACGATTTACAATAACGACTCCCTGTTCATCGGCTGGGCACCAGTCGATCACCCCAAAATCGCCGTAGCCGTGGTCGTCGAGAATGGCGGGCACAACGCCTGGCAAGCCTTGCCGGTGGCCCGTGCCACCATCGCCGCTTACTTGCAACCCGACCGCGACCCGGGCCCGCCGCTAGCACATTTGCACCTACAGCATTGAACTCGCGATTGTGACGACATCTTGGACTCCTCCCGAGCGGTTACGCAGCTCCATTGTTGTCAATACTGAGGTGGCCGCTGTCGAGGTAGCTGGTCAGGGCCGGCCAGCGCTTCAGGGCATACTGGAGCGCTGCTGGACACGGGAATGGCAGAAACTTCGCCCTGAGCAGGGAATACAGCACTACTATCGTCTGATTTCACACTCCGGCCCTCCTCCTACGGTCCCTGATAATCCTCACAGACCACCAAGGTCATGCGATGCCAGTTCACCCCTTCGGAGCGCGCCGTAAAAAAGACGGGCTGCCGGCAGCTGGCAAAATGGGCCCGCCAGGAAGTGGGAATATGGCCGATGTCGCCGCACAGGACGAGGATGGCATTCTGGCCGCGGCGCCCGGCGTAACCGGGCCAGAGGGCATACTGGTTGCCCAGCGCCGGTCGGGGGCCGAATGACTGATAGTATACGAAAGGCTGCCCCGCCAGGTAGAAGTTCAGGGTGGCGCTAACCTGATAGAAATCCGTGACCACAAAATAGGGCGCCAGCCCCCTGCCGGCCCGATCTACGGCCGCAGCGATCTCCGACCAGCCCCGCATTTGCTTGAAAGGCACATACCAGCGCGTCGGCAAGGGGACATGGGCGCGGTGAAGAAGATTGGCGGACAATACCAGACCGATGAGCAACACCGACAAGGCCAGACCCGCCGCCGTCCAGCGCGCCCAGACCCGCTCGGAAAGGGGCCCCGCCGCCCACAGGAAAAGCCCTACATAGCTTGCCACCGGCCAGTTGACATCCACTTGGCCGGTCCATGCCTTTTGCAGGTAAAAAGTCAGGGCCAACAGGCTCGGCCAAACGAGAATGCCCATCTGCGGCGTAAGCCGGCGACCACGCATCGCGAGCGCGGCGAAGATCAGGGCGAACAGGACCGGGCTGACGACACCCGCCTGCCCGGCCAGGAACGTCAGCCAATGTTCCCAACCACCGCGGCCACCGGTGACATTGCCCCAGGTAGCCTCCATGGTTACCCAATGATGATGGCTGTTCCACCAGAGGTTGGGTGAAATGACGGCAAAGGCCAGCAGTGCCGCGAGCCAGGGATGGGGGCTGGTCAGGGTCCTGCGCCAATGTCGGGAGAGGAGCAGATACACCAGGATCGCCATGGGCAAGACCCCCATGTTGTATTTGCTGAGCAAGCCAAGACCCACGGCCAGACCGGCGGCGTACCAGGCCCAGGGCCGATCCCGCACCAGCGCCCACCAGACTGCCCAGAGGGCGAGAAACCAGCAGGTCACCATGGGGATGTCGGTGGTCATCACCTGCCCGCCCAGAAAAAAGATGGGCGTCAGCGCAAAGAGCAGGGCAGCCACCGCACCGGCCCGATAGCTGCCATGGATCTGCCGGGCAAAGACATACGCCATGGCAGTCAGGGCAAAGGCAAAGAGGGGAGCAAAAAAGCGCACTCCGAGATCCGTGTTGCCGGCGATGCGCGTCCCGAGGGCGATGATCCAGGCGATGATGGGCGCTTTGGTGTAATAGCCCCAGGCGAGATGGCGCGACCAGGTCCAGTATTGGGCCTCGTCACCCGACAGGTGCAAGAGGCCCAGCACAATGATGGCATAATGGATGGCCAGAATGGCAAGCAAGACCAAGCCGATGCCTACGGGCTTCCAGCGTGTTGGGCGCGAGGAATTCTTCATGAAGAGGCAAAGTGTAGTGTCTTTCTTGCCACAAAGCCAGGGGCCAATGTGGGGAAGAAGAGGCTACACCTTGACTTTGGTGGTGAAACTGCGCAGAATTTGCACATCTGTTGTCCCAGAAATGGGGACTTCCTTTTGCATGTATCAGGAGTGGTAGCGTGGCGAATTCGGCTCAGGCGCGCAAGCGCGCAATTCAGAATCAAAAGCGGCGGCTGCACAACGACAGCTTGCATTCCCGTATGCGCACGTACGTGAAGCACGTGCTACGCGCCGTCCGTGAGGGCAACCAGGAGCAGGCTCGCAGTGCGTTTCACACGGCTGAGTCGATCATCGACAAGACCGCCAGCAAGGGCGTCATTCATCGCAATGCCGCAGCGCGTACCAAGAGCCGCCTGTCGGCACGGGTGAAGGCAATGGGAGAGCAGGCTTCTGCCTGATCGTATCCTGTAGCGAGCACAAGAGGCCAGTCATCCGACTGGCCTTTCGCTTTTCAGCTGTCGAGCAGGGCGCGCAGGCGCGCGAAGGCGTCCTCGGTTTCCTCCGGGGCATCAGCTGTGCTCGCACTACGCTGCCAATCCAGGTGCTCGGCGGGGATCTCTTGCAAAAATCGCGATGGCTCGGGATTCAGGGTTTCACCATAGCGTTTGCGCTTCTGGCAAAAACTGAGCTGCAAGCGAAAGCGTGCCCGGGTCATTCCCACATAGAACAAACGACGCTCCTCGGCGATCTGCTCGGGCGTCTCGCTATTGCGATGCGGCAATAACTCCTCTTCCAGCCCCACCAGAAATACCTGCGGAAATTCCAGTCCCTTGGCTGCATGCAGGGTAGACAAGCGTACGACGTCGCGATCGTCGTCCTCTTCCCTCTCGAGCATGGTGTAGAGCATGAGACGTTGCAGCAGTTCACCGAGATCTTTGGGACCGTCCTCCTGCTTCAGCAGACGGCCCACCCAGTCCAGCAATTCCTGCAGATTCTCCCAGCGGCGACGGGCGCCACGCTCATCTCCCTCATCCAACAGATATTGCCAGTAGCCAATCTCTTCCGGGATGCTTTGCAGGACGGGAAGCAATTCCGCACAGCGCTGTACTTCATCATTTTTCTGATTGATCCAGTTGGCAAAATCTTCCAAGGCGTTGCGGCTGCGCGCCGCCAACTCCAGCTCTTCGCTAAAGATGCTGGCGAAGAAGGACTGCCCTTGGGCCCGCGCATGTTGCCCCAGACGTTCCAGACTTTGACTGCCGATTCCCCGGCGCGGCGTGTTCACGGCGCGCAACAGCGCTGGATCGTCGTCGGGATTGTGGATCAAGCGACAGTAGGCGAGAAAATCCTTAATTTCCGCACGCTCAAAAAACGAGATTCCGCCGGAGACCTGATAGGGAATCCGCGCAGCGCGCAAGGCCGCTTCCAACGGGCGGGACTGATGATTGCTACGGTACAGCACCGCGTAGTCACGATACGCTCCATCACGTTGAAAGCGGTCACGCAGGATGGCGTTCGCTACCCTCTCGGCCTCATCGCTCTCATCCGCACAGGCATGTACCTGTATACGCTCGCCCTCCCCCAGATCCGACCACAATCGTTTTTCGAATAAATGCTCGTTCTGCGCGATGACAGCATTAGCAGCCCGCAGAATACGGGCGGTAGAACGATAATTCTGCTCCAGCTTGATCACTTTGAGGGTGGGGAAATCCTCCGCCAGACGATGCAGGTTGTCCGCAGCGGCGCCACGCCAGGAGTAGATGCTCTGATCATCGTCTCCCACCGCCGTCAGGTTCTGGCGCTGCTGCAAGAGCACGCGTAGGAGACGATATTGCGCGCCATTGCTGTCTTGGTATTCGTCCACCAACAGGTACCGAATGCGATCCTGCCAGTAGGCACGCGCTGCCTCGTCGGTGCTGAGGATACGGGTGGGCAGCAGGATCAGATCGTCCAGATCCACCGCATTACAGGCGTGCAAGGACTTGTTGTATTCGGGGTAGAGCGCTTGCGCCAGAACACCGATCTGATCATCGGCTACGACTTCCTCCGGCGAAAGACCATCGTTCTTGAAGCGCGAGATGCGCGCCTGGACCGCCTCGGCAAGATCCGCTGCGCCGTTGCTCTGGCGCAGCAAGCCACGTACGACTGCCAGACTGTCGCCGGGATCAATGACGCTGAAGGCTGGCCCATAGCCTAGGCGTGGCAGCTCCCGGCGCAGAATCTGCAGGCCCAGGCGATGAAAGGTCGAGACCAGCAACCCCCGTCCGGTCCGGCCCTCCAGACGCTGGGAAATCCGCGCTTTCATCTCGCGCGCCGCTTTGTTGGTGAAGGTAACCGCGGCGATGTGCTGCGCTGCAACCTGCTCATTCTGAATCAGATGGATGATCTTTTGGGTGATCACCCGGGTCTTTCCCGAGCCCGCGCCGGCGAGTACCAGCAATGGCCCATGCACATGGCGCACCGCCTCCCACTGCGGTGCATTGAGATCGGGACCGTTACTCAGCCTGGGCCTCCAACGGCACCGCCGCGCTGTGCGTCTGTTCAGCGAAGCCACCGCGATAGGCCCACCAGATGATGACCGGCCCGAGAAGAATCATGGGAATAGAGAGCACCTGCCCCATAGTCAGGGGACCCAGGACAAAACCCAACTGGATATCCGGTTGCCGCACGAATTCGACCAGAAAGCGGAACACGCCGTAGCCAAATACAAAGAGTCCACCCACCGCACCGATGGGACGGGGGCGACGGCTGTAGATGGCGAGAATCAAAAACAGTAGGACTCCTTCGAGAAGGAATTCATAAATCTGCGAGGGCTGGCGCGGCTGCGGCCCCCCGGCCGGAAAGACCATCGCCCAGGGCAGATGGCTTACCCGACCAAAGAGCTGATCATTGATAAAGTTGGCAATGCGGCCGAGACCCAAACCGATGGGAACTGCGGGTGCGATAAAATCAAGAGTGGGCATGAAACCATGCTCCGGTTTGCTTTTCGCGAAAAGCCAGCAGGCCAACACCACACCAAGCAGGCCACCGTGGAAGGACATACCGCCATCCCAGATATACAGCATGTGCAAAGGATGCTGCACATAGTAGGGGAGATTATACCAGAGCACATAACCCACGCGACCGCCGAGGATGGCGCCGATCGCCACAAAAAACTCGAGATCGACCACCTCGGATTTTTTCCAAGGCGTATGGCTGCGGCGTCCGCGGCGAATGAGCCACAGGGTAGCGATGACAAAGCTGATGATTTCCAGCAGGCCATACCAATGGATGGTAATCGGCCCCAACTGGAAACCCATGGGATTGATATTGGGATAGTGCAGCATGAAACTCCCCCTAGCGATGGCCCACGATGGCCACCCGGTAGCATTCTGTCAAGGCAGCCCCTCAGGCAGGAATCTGCATGGTCACACAATGCAGACTGCCATGCTGGCGCGCCAGCTCCAGACAGGGAAGCAAGACGATTTCCCGGTCCGGAAATGCGGCCGCCAGTCGCTCCGCTGCCACCGCATCGGCGGGATCATCATAGCCTGGCAACAAGACAGCACCATTGATGATCAGAAAATTGGCATAGCTCAGGGGCAATCGCTCGCCCTCTTCATCATAGCGAGCAGCTGGCCAAGGCAACGGAATCAGGTGATAGGGGCGGCCATCGATCTGCGGGAATCCCGCCAACTCCGCCGCCATCTGCTGCAGGGGGGCAAAATGATCGTCCAGGGGGTCGTCGCAGCACTGATAGGCAATGACCCCCGCGCTGCAGAACCGCGCCAGGGTATCCACATGGGCATCGGTATCATCGCCCTGCAGGTAACCGGACTGCAGCCAGAATACGCGCTCGACACCAAGCAGGACACAGAGCTGGCTGCTGATTTCTTCTCGGGACCATTGCGGATTACGATTGGGCGACAGCAGACAGGCGTCCGTCGTCAGCAGGGTACCCTGGCCGTCGCTATCGATGCTACCGCCCTCCAGGACCATGCCCAGGGTCTGCAAAGGCAGATCACCATACGCTCCAGCAGCATGCAGGCGACGCGTCAATTGATTATCGAGATCGGCGGCAAATTTCAGTCCCCAGGCATTGAAGGCAAAGTCCAGCAGTCGACGGCGCCCATCCGGGTGCCGCAGGGTAATGGGGCCATGATCTCGCGCCCAGGAATCGTTGCTGGGACCCCGATGAAAATGGCAACGCGCAAGATCAGCGCCCGCTGCGCGCAACTGTCGTTCACATTCGCGTTGGCTAGCCTCGTCGTGCAACGCTACCAGCAGATCTTCCCGCTGGCTGATGGCCGCACCGATAGCGGCAAATACTGGCAAGACTTGCTCCAGCCTTGGCGCCCAGTCCGTTGCCGGATGCGGCCAGGTCAATTGCACCTCCTGCTGTGCTGCCCACTCTGCAGGCAGGGTAAACCCCTCGGCCATGATCGCTCCCCAGTGCTAACTCAGCCCGCATTGTAGGTCCTGGCAACGCTTCCGTCACCGCCTCCGGGCGGCTACACTCCGCTGATGACTGTTAGACAAGAGCGCCTCGACCACCTTCTTTCCCGGCTCGGCTATTGCAGCCGTTCGGAGGTACGCGGCTGGCTACGCGAGGGTCGCATCCAGGTCGCCGGCGTGGCGGATAGGCTGCGATCTGGAAGCAAGGTCAATCCTGACCAAGTCCGCGTCGATGGTGAGGCCATCGATCCGGCAGGCCCTCTCTATCTGCTCTACCACAAGGATCTGGGCACGGTCTGTGCCCACGATGATCCGCGCAGCATCTATGATGACCTGCCGATGCGCTGGCGCTATCGCCGCCCGCTCCTGAGCAGTGCCGGGCGCCTCGATCGCGACACCAGCGGCCTGCTGCTACTGAGTGACGACGGGCGATGGCTGCACCGCTGGAGTCACGCGCGCCACGCGATTCCCCGTCACTATCAGGTGCAGTTAGCGGAGCCATTGCGGGACGATGCCGAGCAGATCCTTGCCAGCGGCAAACTGCTTCTGGAGGGCGAAAGCATGCCTTGCAAAGCGGCGCAGCTACAGAGACTGGGCGAGCGGGAAATCCGCCTGACCTTACAGGAAGGGCGCTACCATGAGGTGCGCCGCATGATGGCTGCTTTGGGCAATCACGTACAGGCATTGCACCGCGAGGGCTTTGGCCCCTTCACTCTGGGCGATCTGCAGCCTGGTGCCTGGCGCTTTTTGCAGGAAACCGAAATCCAGCAGGAATCTGCCGCATGAGATGGAGCCCGCATGTTACCGTTGCCGCCGTCACCTGTGATACCCACGGGCGTTTCCTTCTCGTCGAAGAGCTCATCGATGGCCAGCCCTGCCTCAATCAGCCTGCTGGGCACTGGGAAAAAGGGGAAAGTCTGATCGACGCGGTCATCCGCGAAACCCTGGAAGAGACTGGTTATGATTTTGTCCCCGAAGCCATTTTGGGCATCTACCACTGGCGACATCCGCACAAAGACCTTACCTATCTCCGCATTGCCTTCGCCGGCCACACCAGCGGGTATGATCCACTGGCTCCTCTGGATGCCGGCATCATTGGCCCGCGTTGGTTGCGGCCAGAGGAGCTCTCGGCGGCACGACTCCGTACGGTAATGGTAGAGCAATGCATTCACGATTTTCTTGCTGGACAACGCTTTTCCCTCGACCTCCTGCACTCGCTGTAAAATGCAAGTGTGCCGCCCGCAAGCGCCCATGACCTCTATCCAGAATTTTGTTAGAGTACGATAAATTCTGTAGAGAGACATAGCGATGATCGACGCAGACGGCTATCGCCCCAACGTGGGCATGATCATTTGCAACCAAGACAATCAAGTACTCTGGGCGAAAAGAGTGGGTGAAAATGCCTGGCAGTTTCCCCAGGGCGGTATTGATGGCAGCGAGAGTCCCGAGCAGGCGGTATTTCGTGAGCTCCTGGAAGAGGTGGGCACCAACAAGGTGTGTATTTTGGGCCGTACCCGGGGTTGGCTACGCTACGATGTGCCCAATGCGCGGAACCGTAACCGGCAACGGCGCTATCGCGGACAAAAACAGATTTGGTTTTTATTGCGCTTTGAGGGTAGCGAAGCAGAAATCAACCTGCAGACTGCGCACCCGGAATTCGAGGACTGGCAGTGGGTGGATTATTGGCGTCCGGCAGCAGAAATCATTGCCTTCAAGCGGCGCGTTTACTGCCTGGCCCTGCAGGAGCTGGCGCCATTGATCGGCGCGCCACCGGCGCCCTTCCCCGTTCCAGAACGGGGCAACCCGCTGCCACATCGCGGAAACCGTTACCCACAACGTCGTCGACACCCGAGCCGCGCAACGTAAAAAGGCTGGCCACGCCGCGGCCAGCCCTTCTTTCCTGCACAAACCTGGATTACTTCTTCTTCAGGCAGCTGCTCATGAAGGACTTGCGCTGCTCGCCTTTCATACCCTTCGCACGGGCATTGCAGGTCTTCATCTTTTCCTGCTGTGCGGTAAGCTTGCGCGGGGCTTTGTGCTGCTCTACCTTCTTCTCCATCTTCATCGGCGCCCCCGGCGCAGCGGTTTCCGCAAAAGCGGCGCCAGAGAGCAGGAACGACGCGGCAACACAGGAAGCCAATACTTGTTTCAACATGGTGTTCTCCTTTGGTTTGCGTACAGCAGGGCCTGATCCAGACCTCCTGCGACCGGAGCCTCGCCCTCCGGCGTCAAACGATCGATGATCCCTGGGAGGGCCCGACTCAATCCCTGCGTGAGGGTTTGCGGATCCACACCGATTGCGCTGGCGATGTTTTGAATCCGATCACTGCCAATGGCGGATTCGATCTGATCCACGCTGATCGGCTGGTTCTGTCCATTGAACATCCACGAATCGACAACGGAACCCAGCCCGTTATCGTGCAGCTGTTGCAAGGTGCCGCTCACACCGCCGGGCTGACTCGGCAAAAAGCGAACCGCAGAGCCCAAAAAACCACCTTGAGTCAGCACCAAGGGCTGCCATGCCACTGGATGCCACTTATCAAACAGGCTCATGTTTCACCTCCCGTTTTCGCATGTCCGAAACGGAAATACCTCAGGATATCAGGCCATTCAAGGATCAGCGTGGAATGCTGCGCCGCTTACGCACTTCCACGGTAACGGATCGTGTACTCGAACGCGAACTTGGCTGAGTAGTGGCCGGACGTGCCGACTCCTCTGGGATAGGCAGATCTTTTGGGTACCAGAACTGCGGTCGACCAGTCTGATCGATATTTTCGGGGGGCACAGGCTCAACGGAGCGCCGGGGAACGCGCTGTTCCGTTCCAGTTTCCTGATCCCGCGCACGCTTGCGCTCTGGGGTGATACCATACTGCGGTGCAACGATGGGCATATCGCTCCCTGCTCGGTCAATCCTGACATACTTGCTCGACGGGGGAGGCCTTCCGAACCACCCCTACCAGTAAGACTCTAGCATAGTTTGGTGGAAAGAAAAAGAAATATCAGGCAGTTCCAGAAGCAAAGAGGAGGCGACCCGCCCGACTCCGGTGGGTCAACGCGCAGGAAAATCGATTAATAAGATTATATTAATGTAATAATACGTAAATTTAACCACTAACTTTCAATAAGAAAGGTTATATGATAATCAGAAAAATAAAAAAATAATAGTTGCTTTGCGATTTCTATTTGACTATAAACCAGATGAAAGAATGCTTTTTATCATTCTTTCCATTTTTCGGGACAGGAATAAAGGAGGTACACCTATGAATACACAAACACTCGGGCGGGAAGATCGTATGACCCTATTCTCCTGGCAACTGCTTTTTGCCCGGGGTATCGCCGCGCTAGCTTTCGTTATCGCTGCGTTGCTGGATTTCGGTGCCACCATGACTCTGCTCATCTGGTTTTTTGCCATCTATGTCTTCTTTGATGGTGGCTACTCGGCAATCCGTCTGACACAGAAAGGCTCTGGCACCTGCCCACGGGTACTGATTGCCTTGAAGGCCATCGTTGGCGTCGCGGCCGGCATCGCCGTTATCATTCTGGCTACGCAGGGCAACATAGTGTTTACGCTGTTGACCGTATTTGCCTGGATCGCCATTGTGGGCGTGCTAGAAGGGATCTGGGTGATCCGCAACGTCCAGAACAAGGAAATGGTCCTGATCATTGGATCTTCCGCCTACCTCGCCCTGGCCATTTGTCTGCAGGTGATTTTTGCTGTCGCTCCACAGGCAGGCTCGGGCATCTACAACTGGATCATCATCGGCTTCTCGGCGGCCTTTTCGGCAGCCATGCTGGGCATGAGTTGGGCGATGCGCCGTAATGCCCTGCGCACCACCAGTGGAGGCAAGCCCTCCACCGTTGTCGCTCATTAGACCCAATTATCAAGATTTCCTGTGCCATCGGCGTGAGGAAGTGCTGAGGCGCTTCCTCCGTGTTAACGGCCACACAACGACCGACTACAAATGTTCAACAAAAATACCGAATGTGCCCTCCGCTGTTTGCTATTCCTTGCAGAGCAGGGAATTGGAGTACCCATTCTCTGTCGCGACATTGCGCACGCCGTAGGGGTTTCGGAACCCTGCGTGGCTAGCGTATTACGGATTTTAGCCAAACGTGGCGTATTGGAATCTCTCAAGGGCAAGGGTGGCGGCTTTGCGCTGCGACCTGAGGCTGCGAGCCTGAGCGCCTATGACATTCTGCAAGCGGTAAGCACCGCCCCAGAAAAACAGGTGCACTGCATTCTCGGACAAAAAGAGTGTTCTGACCTCCACCCCTGCCCGCTGCACACTGCGTGGATGGAATTGCAGGAACAACAGAACAACCTGCTCAGGGGATTCTGCTTGGCCAGTCTGATTCCGTCCTGAGGGACAACAGAAGCGTCATACGTTGAACAGAAAGTTCATCACGTCACCGTCATGGACGACATAGTCCTTACCTTCGGCACGCAGTTTACCGGCCTCTTTGGCACCCGTTTCGCCACGGTAGTGAATGTAATCTTCGTAAGAGATCGTCTGCGCCCGAATAAAACCACGCTCGAAGTCGCTGTGAATGACCCCGGCGGCCTGAGGCGCAGTAGCCCCTACCGGGATCGTCCAGGCACGCACTTCCTTTTCGCCGGCGGTGAAATAGGTCTGCAGACCTAAAAGCTGGTAGGCAGCGCGGATGATCCGGTTGAGTCCTGGCTCTTGTAACCCGAGGTCCTGCAAAAATGCGAGCTGTTCTTCCGGCTCCAACTCCGCCAGTTCGGCCTCGATGGCGGCACAAACTGGTACCACCTGCGCGCCCCGTTCCCCCGCCCATGCCTCCAAAGGTGCCCGCCACGGGCCGTCTTCGAGCTCGTTCTCCGCCACATTGGCGATGACCATCAAGGGCTTCAGGGTAAGCAGAAAGAGTTCGCGCAGCACTTGGCGCTCCTCTGCCGTCAGCGGCGCGCTTTGTGCCGGCTTGCCGGCGTTCAGGTGCGGCTGCAGCTTGTTCATGGCGGCAAGCTCCGCAATCGCCTCTTTATTCCCGCCCTTGGCCTGCCGCGTCACGCGCGTCAGTGCCTTTTCCAGGCTGGCCAGGTCCGCCAAGACCAGCTCCGTCATGACGGTTTCCAGGTCAGCAACGGGATCGACCTGCCCATTCACATGCACCACATTCGGATCGACAAAACACCGGGTCACCAGGGCAATGGCGTCGGTCTCGCGAATGTGGGCGAGAAATTGATTACCGAGACCCTCTCCCTGGGCGGCACCAGCCACCAACCCGGCGATATCGACAAACTCCATCACCGCCGGCACGACCTTCTGCGGATGAACGATTTCCGCCAGGGCCAGCAAGCGCGGATCCGGAACACTGACCAGCCCCACATTGGGTTCAATGGTACAGAAGGGATAGTTTTCTGCCGCAATCCCCGCCTTAGTGATGGCGTTGAAAAGGGTGGATTTACCAACGTTGGGCAGGCCAACAATGCCGCAAGCCAAACTCATGGAGGGCTCCTATTCGCTGTGCAGGGTCTTCATGGCGGCATCCGCCCGCCCGGCGAGAAAATCATCCAGAACACCCAGACTGCGGTCGATGGCGGCATGGATTTCCGCTTCTACCGTAGCCCCAGGGCGTGCTAGCACATATCCCACGACCCGATCCTTGTGGCCGGGATGCCCAATGCCAATACGCAGGCGCCAGTAGTCCCGCGTCCCCAGGGCGCGATCGAGATCGCGCAGACCATTGTGCCCACCGTGGCCACCAGACCATTTGAAACGGGCCACACCGGGAGGAAGGTCGAGTTCGTCGTGCACCACGAGGATACGCGCAGGCGAAATCTTAAAGAAGGCGGCAGCGGCCTGCACCGGCGCTCCGGAACGATTCATGAAGTCCTGCGGCTGCAACACGAGCAGATCATGGCCGCCGATCGCGAACCGGGCAAGCTCCGTCTTCCAGGCCTTCTCCAGGCGCCAAGAAGCTTGGTGGCGCTGCACCAGTTCCTGCACAAAGCAAAAACCCGCGTTGTGGCGGGTTTTTGCATAGTCCGGACCGGGATTACCCAGACCGGCAATCAACCAGTCCATGAAGCGGGTTACTCCGCCGCAGCGCCTTCTTCTTCACTGGCCGCCGGACCATGTGGGGCATGGATCGACACCACTTCCTTGTCATCCTCATGCTTGAGCGCAACCAGCACGACATTGGCCGGCAATTTGAGGTTGGACAAATGGATACTTTCGCCCACTTGCAGCTCGCGCACATCCACTTCAATGGCCTCTGGCAGCTTGCCGACCGGGGCCTGAATCTCGACTTCCGTCAGCGCACGATGCAGCAGACCGCCTCCCATCTTCACTCCTACGGCGTTTTGTTCGTTGAGCAGGTGCACAGGCACACTCAAGGTGACCAACTCACCTTGGTGCACGCGCATAAAGTCCACATGAAGGATATCATTCTTATAGGGATGCATCTGCAGGTCGCGAATCAGCACGCTTTCCTTGCGGCCACCCAGGTCCAGGGTAATGACGTTGCTATACACCTGCTCATTGCCAAGAAACTTGTAGGCGGCAAAGACATCCAGGCTAATGGATTCCGCCGGCTTGCCGTCGCCATAAACGACCGCCGGGATCCGGCCCGCGCGGCGCAAGCGTCGGCTGTTACGACGGCCTTCTTCCTTGCGTGGCTCGGCAGCAAGGACAAAATTTGCTTCGGTCATTGATGATTACTCCTTCTATTGCGTTATCACGAGCGGGGCGAGGGACGACCGTGCCTTTCTCCCCTGAACGAGGCGCAAACTATACGAGGATCAAGACCCTGGCGCAAGGCAGGGATACGCCCTCTCCCCGGGGCGGAATCAGTCACTCCAAGCCGGGGGGAGGACCCATGACGGAATCCTGGGGATATACCTCGCCCGTACCGAGGGTATCGGCACGGCCGGCAGGCACACCGACCTCTCGCGCCGCCTGGGTCATCATGCGCCGATAATAATATCGTGCCAGTGCCGGATTTTTGCTGACGCCCAGCCCCTTTTCATAGGCCAGGCCGAGGTCGAAATCGGCCTTCGCCACCCCCAGGTCGGAGGCGATGCGATACCAATGCAGGGCTTGCTCCCAGCTCTTGGGCACCGTGCGTTCCTGTTTGCAAATGGGTGGCGCGTAGAGCGTACCCAGAAAAAACGCCGCCTCAGCATGGCCGTTGCGTGCTGCTCGCTGCAGTTGCGCCAGGGCCTGCGGATCCTGTTCCGCCTGCTTGCGCAGGGCTTCCCAATCCTGCGCGAAGGCTGGCAGCGCAAGAAAGGCGGCAACCAGGGCAAGGGCACGGAGGGGCACTCTCATGCGCCGGCATGCTCGCGAGTGGCATGGAAGATGATCTCCGGCCAGCGCTCCTGGGTAAGCTCCAGATTCACCCGTGAAGGCGCGAGATAGGCAAGACGATTGCCGGCGTCTTCCGCCAGATGTTCTTCCAGCTTGCGGCTGAATTCCGCCAGGCGCTTGGCATCCGCGCATTCCACCCAACGCGCGGTCTGCACGCTCACGGGTTCAAAGCTGGCCTCGACGGCATATTCGCTCTTCAGCCGCTCCGCCACCACATCAAACTGCAAGACCCCGACCGCGCCGAGGATGAGATCCCCACCCTGCAACGGACGAAAAACCTGGGTTGCGCCCTCCTCTGCCAACTGCTGCAGACCTTTCTGCAACTGTTTGGCCTTGAGGGGATTGCGCAAACGCACGCGGCGGAACAGTTCCGGGGCAAAGTAGGGGATGCCGGTAAATTGCAGGTCTTCGCCCATGCTGAAGCTGTCACCGATCTGGATGCTGCCGTGGTTGTGCAAACCGATGATATCCCCGGCATAGGCGTCTTCCACCAGTTCACGCTCACGCGCCAGGAAGGTGATGGGATTGTGAATTTGGATCTCTCGCCCCAGGCGCAGGTGACGCACGCGCATGCCGCGCTGAAAGTGCCCAGAACAGATGCGCAGAAACGCGACCCGATCGCGATGCTGCGGGTCCATGTTGGCCTGGATCTTGAAGACGAAACCAGAGAACTTTTCTTCATCGGGCTCGACACAGCGGCTCGTGGCGGGCCGGGGAAGCGGTCCCGGAGCCCAGTCGATGAGTGCCTGCAACAACTCGCGCACGCCAAAGTTATTGATTGCCGAGCCAAAAAAGACCGGCGTTTGCTTGCCCGCAAGAAACGCTTCCAGATCGAAGGGATTGGCGGCGGCACGCAGCAGCTCGATTTCGTCACGCAAGTCCGCCATTTCCTCGGGAAAACGACGGTCCAGTTCCGGATTATCGAGACCGGATATAACCTCCAACTCCTGCTCGCGACTCTCCTGCCCTGGGGTAAAGACCAGCATCTCGTCGCGCAACAGGTGATAGACGCCACGAAAGCGCTTACCCATGCCCACCGGCCAGGTGACTGGCGCGCAGGCAATGCCGAGCACCGACTCGACTTCATCCATCAGCTCGGTGGGGTCGCGGCTTTCGCGATCGAATTTATTCATGAAGGTGATGATGGGGGTATCCCGCAGACGGCAGACCTCCAGTAGCTTGATGGTCTGCGCCTCGACGCCGTTGGCGGCGTCGATGACCATCAGTGCCGAATCCACTGCCGTCAACACGCGATAGGTATCTTCGGAGAAGTCCTGGTGACCTGGCGTGTCGAGCAAATTGATCACGTGATCGGCATACTCGAACTGCATCACCGAACTGGCGACCGAGATGCCACGGCTCTTCTCAATCGCCATCCAATCGCTAGTGGCGTGACGACTGCTTTTACGTGCCTTTACCGTCCCTGCCATCTGGATGGCCCCACCAAAGAGCAGTAGCTTCTCTGTCAGGGTCGTCTTGCCCGCATCCGGGTGCGAAATAATGGCAAAGGTGCGACGGCGACGAATCTCGTCCAAGCTGTGGGGGCGCGCCAGCGCCTCGGCATTTTCCGACATTTCGTTCAACTCTCAGACAACGTGGAGAGGGCATTGATCAAGGAGCGAGACAACACCAAGGCATCCTCGCGACCCTCTTTGTTTCGATAATACTGCAAACGCACGCCAATTTCATGAAAGCCTGCCTGATGGTAGAGCTCCTGCGCGGCATGGTTGGAAACCCGCACCTCGAGAAACGCTCGTTCGGCACCCAGTTGTTTGGCGCGACCGAGTAACTGTTGAAGCATTTCTCGGCCATGACCACGGCGACGATAGAGCGGATGGACTCCCAAATTCAGTACATGCGCCTCCGCCGCCCCCACCGAGAGGACGCCAAAACTGAGCAACTGGTCACCTGCCCCCCCCACCCAGGCATCGTAACCGGCAAGCAGACAGTCCCGAAAAATCCCTCGCGTCCAGGGACCAGGGGATATCTGCTCTTCCAAAGCCGCCACGGCATCGAGATCATCGCTGGTCATGATCCGCAGCGCCACTACTTGCTCTCCTCGGCCTGGGAAGGACGGATGTAGTGCGGTTCCAGTGCTTCTGGCGGGACTCCCGGGTCGCCCGACGCGGCGCGCCGCCGCGCGATTTGCAAGACCTGCGCCGCTTGGGGATAGGCATCGCCGCGCCAGCAACGAACGTCGGACCAGCGCGGCGCATACTGGGTCCAGCCCGTACCCAGGCCCAGCCAAGGATCTGGTGTCGGTGGCCAGGCGAGATCTTCCGGGCGGCAGACCCGTTCTGCGCCAATCAGCTCGGGAATACCAGCTTCATCCGAGCGAAAGGCCGCCGCGTAAACTTCTCCCTTGCGGGCGTCGAAAGCGACCAGCGTTGGCTCAGCCGGCGCCGCCGCGGCAAGGGCCTGGAGGCTCGAGACCGGATAGATCGATCGTCCGCTTGCGATGCCCAGGCCCTGCATCGTGCTAATTCCAAGGCGCACAGCGGTGAAGCCGCCCGGCCCCACGCCACAGGCGAAGGCATCGATCTGCGCCAGCTGCAATCCAGCGTGCGCCAGGAGGCCATCAATCATCGGCAAGAGCAGATCACTGTGGCGGTTGGGGGCTACAACCACGTCCTGCCATAGATTCTGGCCATCCGAAATGGCTACTGAACAGGCCTCAGTTGCGGTCTCGATGGCTAACCAGATTTTCTTCACGCGCGTTCCCGCCAAAAATCCTGCACCTCTGCAAGCTCGCTACTCTGCCGCATGGGCGGCAGACTCTGCAAGAAGATGCGTCCATAGCCCTTGCTGCGCAACCGTGGATCACAAAGCATCAACACCCCGCGATCCTGCTCCGAGCGAATCAAGCGGCCAGCCCCCTGACAGAGGGCGATGACCGCCTGCGGGATCTGCAGGTCACGAAACGGGTCGCCACCCCGCTCCCGAATCCGTTGCATGCGCGCTTGCAGCACCGGATCCCCCGGACTGGCAAAGGGAAGTTTATCGATGATCACCGTCGATAGCGCCTCCCCCTGCACATCGACCCCCTCCCAAAAGCTTGCCGCTCCGAGCAAGACTGCATCGCCGGCAGTACGGAAGCGTTCGAGCAGGCGTGAGCGCGGTGCCTGCCCCTGCACCAGTAAGGGATAGCGCAGACGACTGGAAAGAATCGCCGCCGCCTCCTGCAGGGCGCGATGGCTGGTAAAGAGGAAAAATGCCCGGCCTCCACTGGCCTCCAGCACCGGCAGGGCTGCCTCCAGACAGGCACGGGTATAACCGGTACTGCTCGGCTCGGGAAGCCCGGCAGGCAGGTACAGCAAGGCTTGGTGTGCGTAGTCGAAGGGTGCTACTGCCAGAAAATCCTTACTTTCCGGCAAACCGAAGAGCTTGCGCGTTTGCGCGAAATCTCCGCCAATACGCAAGGTAGCACTGGTGAGCAGGACCGCATCGAATTGCGAAAACAGGTGTTTTTGCAGGGTCTCGGCGGGATCCAGGGGGGTAGCGTGCAATAACAGCCCGCGTCCCCGACGCTCACACCAACGAACTTCCTGCTCCTCCAGACCAGGTGCGGCGAAATGCGCCAAGACACTTTGCAGCTCTTCGCCACGCCGGGCGCACTGCTCCAGACCCTTGCCGCGCGGCGCGGCGCTGCGCAACTGCTCCTGCAAGGGCGCAAAACAGCGCAACAGCGTACGGAACTGCTGGGCGACGCCCGCATCGTCATCCGGGCACCACTCCTGTCGTCCCTCCCCGGCACTCTCTAGCCAACGTTGCACGGCATGTTCCCAATCCTGCACCGCTGCACGCAAGTCGCCATCGTCGGCAGCCTCTGCCAGCGCTGCAACCCGGATATCCCGCCCCCATTCGGCCAGCCGATGGGCACTCAGATGCTGGCCAAAAAACTGTGCCGTCAGCTCCGGCAACTGATGCGCCTCATCCACAATCAGCGCATCTGCACTCGGCAACAGGTCGCCCTTGCCCTCCGCCTTCAGTGCGAGGTCGGATAGCAAAAGATGATGATTGACGACGATCAGTTCCGCTTCCTGCGCCTGACGCCGCGCCTCCAAGACCGGGCAGGAGGACTGAGCGGGACAGTCCGCACCAAGGCAGTTATCCCGGGTAGAGGTCACCAGCGGCCAGATCGCAGAATCCTCGGCCACGCTGCGCAACTCTGCAATGTCGCCATCCCGGGTGGCGGCGGCCCAGTCCGCAACCCGCAGCAGATCACGCTGCAGGGTAGCCGTCACGCCCTCCCGCAGTGCTTCCTGCAAACGATAGGGGCAGATATAATTGCTGCGCCCCTTGAGCCGCAGGCTACGCAGCGACTGCGGCCACGCCGCGCGCAAGATCGGGAGATCCTTTTCGATGAGCTGGTCTTGTAAGGCGCGGCTGCCAGTAGAGACAATGACCTGCCGACCAGAAAGAAGCGCGGGCAGGAGGTACGCAAAACTTTTGCCCGTTCCCGTACCCGCCTCTATCAGCGCCACCCCGCCATCGCCCAATACTGCGGCGACCCGCGCCGCCATTTCCTGCTGTTGGCCCCGCACGCGGAATCCCGGCAACAACGCGGCAAGGGGACTCGTCGCCCCCAGCATCTCCTCCCAATCGACCAGCCTCTCCGCAGCGCTCATGGGCTGGTCCAACGGGCAACTCGACAAAAGAAATCGAGCGGTTTACCCTGCCGTGCATGTATAAACGCCGCGCCCATATCGTCTTTTTGCACGAACAATACCCGGGAATCGCCGAGCGCGCTGTCGCGCTGGCCGAACAGTCTGGCGGAAAATGGCTGGAAGCGCGACATGAACACCTGGATCGAGACTGGCCTGATTTGTTGATCCTATTGGATGGACGAGACCCAGACAAGTTGGAACTCGCCAGCCACACCCGCGGGAAGTCCTGGCCCTTGGGGCCAGACTGGGAGGCAGAACTGCAGCAGCGTATTGGCGGCATGATTGGCGGCTTCCGCCTGCTGGCCCGCCTAGATGACAGCGGCGCGCCAAATCCCTAGCACGTTTTCCGGATCTGTCCCAGCCCGGGCAGTTTTTTCCAAGGAATTGTGCAGCACGGTCCAGCCGGAAATCGACTGTGCACTACAAATCGTGATCCCCCTGAACCTGATCGTGCGGCCCCAGAATTGCTACACTTCGGCAGCAAAACAGCAAAATCAGGGAGGCAACCGCATCATGTCTGTTCAACTCGAACAGCAGTACACCCGTTTTGACAAACCGTTCCCAAGCAGTCTCAAACAAAATCTCGCCTGGACAGCCTTTCTCACTGTCGGCGCCCTTGGCATATGGGTAGTTTTCCAGGCACAGTTCTGGATGTGGCAGTACATCGTCCTCGCTCTGTGGTACGCAGGCCTATTGTGGTTTGGCCTGAAATGGCCGCATTTTCGTTTGTTCACTCTGGCAGTGTTAGCGATTGCCGGTGTTGGTGTAGGACTCTATGGCCTCGGCTACCGGGATGGGGATAGCCTGCTTCTGCGCTACGTCCTCCACAGCAATGCCATGTTCGACTGGATGAGCGTCGCCATTCTCTGCAGTGCCATTGGCTACTATACCTACCTCTTTCGTGGCAGTGAGATTGGCGGACGCTGGGGTCAACGCTTTGCCTGGGCGGCATCGGCCCTGGGCTTCGCCGGACTCGCCATTCGCTGGCGGGAAACCTACATCGGCCACCCCAGTTGGGGGCACATTCCCGTCAGCGACATCTACGACGTCATGGCCTTGTTCTGCGCCATGACCATCCTGTTCTACCTGTACTACGAAGAAGAGAGCCAGAGCCGTGGTCTCGGGGCGTTTGTTCTGCCCTTGGTGCTGATTGCCGACATCTTCATGTTCTGGGTGGGCGCGGCCTATCACCTCGACCGCATTGCGCCGTTGATTCCCGCACTGCAAAGCTTCTGGATGAAGATTCACGTACCATCGATGTTTGTCGCCTACGCAAATTTCTATATCTCTGCCATGGCCGGCCTTGCCTATCTGCTCAAGGACCGCGCAGTCAAACAGGGTGGTTTTTTGCGTGATCGCCTACCCAGTCTGGAAATCCTGGAGCGCAGCTACTCGGGGAGCATCGCTTTCGGATTCCTATTCTTTACTGTCGGCACCATTCTCGGAGCGGTCTGGGCGGCGAAAGCCTGGGGTGGTTTCTGGTCTTGGGACCCCAAAGAGACCTGGGCTCTGATCGTCTGGCTGAATTACGCCGGTTTTCTGCATGCGCGCAGCCAAAAAAACTGGCATGGACGCCCGATGGCCTGGTGGGCGCTGATCAGCCTCATCGTCGTCACCATCTGTTTCATTGGCGTCAATCTTTTCTTGGGTGGTCTCCACTCCTACGGGAAACTCTGAATCACAGAGCCCAGGCGAGGCCGCAAGCCTCGCCTCTCGTTACGCGAAGATCAGGAAAGGCTGACCCCGTGCGGCAGCCGACGGGCACCGTCAAAACGCGCGGCCCAGTAGGGATCGTTGAGACTGGCCACCTGCACGCCCGTAGCTGGCGTTTGCGCACTCACAAACTTGCCTTGACCGATGTAGATGCCAACATGGGAAAATGCGCGATGCATGGTGTTGAAAAAGACCAGATCACCCGGCTTCAGATCCCGGCGGGGGATTGCCGGCAGGGCGGCCGCCTGCGCGTAGGACGTACGCGGGACGAAAATGTCAAACTTGGCGAGGATGTACTTCACAAATCCACTGCAGTCGAAGCCTGTGCGCGGACTGGTCCCACCCCACACATAAGGCGCACCGATAAAACGCAAAGCTGCTGAAACCAGACCATGAGGTGAAAGCCAGCTGTCGGATGCCGCTTCTGCCGTTGCGTCCTGCGCCGCCAAAGCCACATCGTTGCGCAGTTCAGAGCGGGCGTTATCTCCAGCAGCAAAATCCCCTTCCTGCTGCAGCGCCTCCAGAGGATGACTCGCCCAGTAGTAGGCCTGACTGGCAAGCATCTGCAGGGCAACCCCCAGCGTTCCACCCGGGCGCGATGACACGCCATTCTCTGTGGCTGGTGTCACGGCCACGGCCTCGCTCGCCTTGACTGCCGGAGCGGCAGCCACAGGCGCGTTATCCGCCACTTTGTCAAGGATCAGAGCGGCATTGATGAAATGTGCCGAATCCACTGGATGCACTTCGTCAGGGATGGGGCGCGAGAAGGAATAATGTGGCAAGGGGTTGGCCTGCGGTGCAGCCCCTACCCCGGCAAAGGGCACAGGGGAAAGGTGCATCAATTGCAGTGCGCTGGGGGCAAGGCTATCGAAACTGGCCGGCTGGGTATCGAGAGTGTCGCGGTGAACGGATGGCCCGACGGCGTGGCGCTGTCGGTGCAGCACGGGCCTGGCCTTGTGATGATAGGTGACAGCATGCGTACGCTTACCCACTTCGTGATGGCGCGGTTTGGTATGCGCCTGCGCCATGACCGTCCCCGAATAAAATACCGCCAGCGTTACCGCCACCCCCAACAAGCTTCTACGCATCGCGTTCCTCCAAACGCTCTGGAAGCATCGCTGCATGGGTTCTATCGCGAGAACCACAGGCAGAGACACACCCTGACCCAACACCGCCGTCATGCCACGATGGCAGATCGCCTTTCTATACTTGATGCACTGTATTAGCCATAACTAACACGAATGCCTCATAACGCTTGTTTGGGAATCTAGGCGAAAATGTTCCATCGTGCAAGCATTTGTCAGCCACTGTAGCAGCAAATTAGTAATGTCCGCTTTCGGCACGTTAGAAATGTCCGCCTGGAAGAGTAGAGAGGCAAGGACGAATGACGCAGGAGCGGATAGAGATGAGCGAGCGGGAGCTCAAGCGGTTTGC